>NZ_LBJP01000084.1:0-226881 GCF_028128715.1 Bradyrhizobium sp. CCBAU 51745
CGCCCCGCGCCGACCACGACGCGTCCGGGAGCGACGACCACCGCTCGCCCGGCAACCACCACGTCACGGCCGGGCGGCCCTGTCGGTCGCACGCCCGCCGTTGCGGCCGGTCCGGACGAGGACGATGGTCCGCGCCAGATCCGCCGCGGTCCCGGCGGCGCCGCGCGTCCTGCCGCGGCCCCGAAGACCACGCACAAGCCCGGCCCGCAGAAGGAGCGCGGCCGTCTGACCGTCGTGACCGCTCTCAACGCGGACGACGTGCGCGAGCGCTCGATCGCCTCGTTCCGCCGCCGCACCCAGCGCCTGAAGGGCCATGCCTCGAACGAGCCGAAGGAAAAGCTCATTCGCGAAGTGACGATTCCGGAAGCGATCACCATCCAGGAACTCGCCAACCGCATGTCCGAACGCGCGGTCGACGTCATCCGCATGCTGATGAAGCAGGGCGCGATGCACAAGATCACCGACGTGATCGACGCCGACACCGCGCAGCTGATCGCCGAAGAGCTGGGCCACACCGTCAAGCGCGTCGCCGCGTCGGACGTTGAAGAGGGTCTGTTCGACCAGGTCGATGATTCCACCGATACCGAGACGCGTTCGCCCGTCGTGACCGTGATGGGCCACGTCGACCACGGCAAGACCTCGCTGCTCGACGCGCTCCGCCATGCCAACGTGGTGTCGGGCGAAGCCGGCGGCATCACCCAGCATATCGGCGCCTATCAGGTGCTGTCGCCCGAAAGCGGCAAGAAGATCACCTTCATCGACACGCCCGGCCACGCCGCGTTCACCGCTATGCGCGCCCGCGGCGCCAAGGTCACCGACATCGTGGTGCTGGTGGTCGCGGCCGATGACGGCGTCATGCCGCAGACGATCGAAGCCATCAATCACGCCAAGGCGGCCCGCGTGCCGATCATTGTTGCCATCAACAAGATCGACAAGCCCGATGCCAAGCCCGAGCGCGTCCGCACCGAGCTGCTCCAGCACGAGGTGCAGGTGGAATCCTTCGGCGGCGAAGTCGTCGACGTCGAAGTCTCCGCCAAGAACAAGACCAATCTCGACAAGCTGCTCGAGATGATCGCACTCCAGGCCGAAATCCTCGATCTGAAGACCAATTCGGAGCGTCCGGCCGAAGGCACCGTGATCGAGGCCAAGCTCGATCGCGGCCGTGGTCCGGTTGCAACCGTGCTGGTCCAGCGCGGCACGCTGCGTGTCGGTGACATCATCGTCGCCGGCGCCGAGATGGGCCGCGTCCGTGCGCTGATCTCGGATCAGGGCGAGACCGTGGACGAGGCCGGCCCGTCGGTGCCGGTCGAGGTGCTCGGCTTCAACGGTCCGCCGGAAGCCGGCGACCGTCTCGCGGTCGTCGAGAACGAAGCCCGCGCCCGCCAGATCACCAGCTACCGCGCGCACCAGAAGCGCGAGAACGCGGCGGCCTCGATCTCGGGCATGCGCGGCTCGCTCGAGCAGATGATGTCGCAGTTGAAGACGGCGGGCCGCAAGGAATTCCCGCTGATCGTCAAGGCCGACGTGCAGGGCTCGCTGGAAGCGATCCTCGGCTCGCTGGAGAAGCTGGGTACCGACGAAGTCGCAGCCCGCATCCTGCATGCCGGCGTCGGCGGCATCTCGGAATCCGACGTGACGCTCGCGGAGGGCTTCAACGCCGCGATCATCGGCTTCTCGGTTCGTGCGAACAAGGAAGCCGCTGCCGCCGCCAAGCGCAACGGCATCGAGATCCGCTACTACAACATCATCTACGACCTCGTGGACGACGTGAAGAAGGCGATGAGCGGCCTGCTCGCGCCGACCTTGCGCGAAACCATGCTGGGCAATGCCGAGATCCTGGAGATCTTTAACATCTCCAAGGTCGGCAAGGTTGCCGGCTGCCGCGTCACCGACGGCACCGTGGAACGCGGCGCCAATGTGCGCCTGATCCGCGACAACGTCGTCGTGCACGAAGGCAAGCTGTCGACGCTGAAGCGCTTCAAGGACGAGGTAAAGGAAGTCCAGGCCGGCCAGGAATGCGGCATGGCCTTCGAGAACTATCACGACATGCGTGCCGGTGACGTGATCGAGTGTTATCGCGTGGAGACGATCCAGCGCTCCCTGTAAGTCCAAATCTTACCGAAGCGCCCGGATCTTTTTGAGCTGAAATTGCGGGAGTGCGATGGCCGGATTTTTTCCGGCCATCCACGCTCCATTCGTTTCAACAGGACAAATGACAATGCTCGTGTCCCAAACGCGGGCACGTTGAGGTGATTTTCGACCATGCCACGGCATCATCAGAAGAAGAGTTCCGCGCCCGGCGGCTCGCAGCGTCAGCTGCGCGTCGGCGAGCAGGTTCGCCACGCGATAGCCGATATTCTGGCGCAAGGCAGCGTGCATGATGCGGACCTCGAAGGCCACATCATCACCGTGCCGGAGGTGCGGATGTCGCCCGATTTGAAGCTCGCGACAATCTACGTGATGCCGCTCGGTGGCCGCGACACCGAGCTCGTCATCACTGCGCTCGATCGCAACAAGAAATTCCTGCGCGGCGAAGTCGCGCGGCGCGTTAACCTGAAATTTGCACCTGACATTCGCTTCCGCGTCGACGAACGATTCGACGAAGCGGAACGGATCGAGAAGCTTTTGCGAACACCTGCGGTGCAGAAGGACTTGGACAAGAATCCGGATCAGAACCCGGATTCGGATCGGGAAGAAGAACAATGATGATGAACCCCGCACACGGCGCGATCGGCAGCGATGAGGTCGATGCGCGCGAGGCGCAGCAAAATAGTTTTGCGGATATCGGCGGCAATGGAGAGCCGCATCGGGAGGCGCGTCGCGTCAACAACGATCCGCGTGCGAACAAGCAGAAGGGCAATCAGGTGCGCCGCGATCGTCGCGATGTGCACGGCTGGGTCGTGCTCGACAAGCCGATCGGCATGACCTCGACGCAGGCCGTTGCCGTGCTCAAGCGCCTGTTCAACGCCAAGCGCGCCGGCCATGCCGGCACGCTCGATCCGCTCGCCTCCGGCGGACTGCCGATCGCGCTGGGTGAAGCCACCAAGACGGTTCCCTTCGTCATGGATGGCCGCAAGCGCTACCGCTTCACCGTGTGCTGGGGCGAGGAGCGCGACACCGACGATATCGAAGGCCAAGTCACCGCCACATCTGACCACCGCCCGACCCGGGAGGCGATCGAAGCCCTGCTGCCCCGTTTCACGGGAGTCATCGAGCAGGTTCCACCTCGCTATTCCGCGATCAAGGTCCAGGGCGAGCGGGCCTATGACCTCGCCCGCGACGGCGAGGTCGTGGAGCTGGCTCCCCGCCCGGTCGAGATTCACCATTTAATCCTTGTAGATCAACCAGATAATGACCGGGCCGTGTTCGAGGCCGAGTGCGGCAAGGGAACCTATGTCCGGGCACTCGCCCGCGATATGGGCCGGATTCTCGGTACTTTCGGTCATATTTGCGCGCTGCGGCGGACCCTGGTCGGCCCATTCAGCGAAAATGACATGATTCCGCTGGATCAGCTGGAGGCTTTGTGCGATAGAGCCGCGTCCGGCGAGGGAAGCCTCGCCGACGCGCTGATGCCCGTTGAGACCGCGCTGGACGACATCCCGGCACTGGCCGTCACTCGGGCTGATGCGGCAAGGCTCCATCGGGGCCAGGCCGTTTTGTTGCGCGGACGGGATGCGCCCACAAGTAGCGGCACAGTCTATGTCACGGTGGCAGGCCGTCTTTTGGCGCTTGCTGAAGTTGGCAATGGCGAAATCATCCCCAAGCGTGTGTTCAACCTGACCGGCTTGACTGCCTCAACCGGTCGCAACGAGAGAAATTGACGATGTCGATTGCCGCAGAACGCAAAGCGGAAGTCATCAAGACGAATGCCACCAAGGCCGGTGATACCGGTTCGCCCGAGGTTCAGGTCGCGATCCTGTCGGAACGCATCAACAACCTGACCAACCATTTCAAGACCCACGTGAAGGACAACCATTCGCGTCGTGGTCTCTTGAAGCTGGTCTCGACCCGCCGCTCTCTCCTCGACTATCTGAAGAAGAAGGACGAGGCGCGGTACAAGGCGCTGCTCGAGAAGCACAACATTCGTCGCTAAGAGTTCTTGCGCGCGCCACTGGCGCGCGTTTTTGCGCGTGATTTCGAGCGAAAGCGCTTATTGCAGGGTTTTTGATCGAGGCTCACGCGTAAGTCCGGTGTGAGCGATGTTTCGCATCCGGGGGCATGAGCAGCGAAGACCAAAGGTTCGGTGTTCGCGAACGTGCCGACTGACAGTCCAGCAGCAATCCGGCGGCTGGGCGCAACGGGCAAGGTGCCCGTATGACCCGAAAGGATGGACGCCATCCGACATCCAAAAACCATGGCAGGATCGCAGGACGCTGATCGCCCGCTCCGATCAGCGTCCTGCAATCTTGACATGGTTTTTGTTTTTCGAGCCGTCCCTTCTTTCGAGAACCCATGAAAGAAGACCTCTATGTTCAATAAGCATTCAGTCGAGATCGACTGGGGCGGACGCCCTCTCAAGCTCGAAACCGGCAAGATCGCACGCCAGGCCGACGGCGCCGTCGTCGCCACCTATGGCGAGACCGTGGTGCTCGCCACCGTCGTCGCGGCGAAAGCGCCGCGTGAAGGCGTCGATTTCCTGCCGTTGACCGTCGACTACCAGGAAAAGACCTACGCAGCTGGCCGCATTCCCGGCGGCTATTTCAAGCGCGAGGGCCGTCCGACCGAGAAGGAGACGCTGGTCTCCCGCCTGATCGACCGTCCGATCCGTCCGCTGTTCGTCGACGGCTGGCGCAACGAGACCCAGGTGATCGCCACCGTGCTGTCGCACGACATGGAGAACGATCCCGACATCGTCGCTCTCGTGGCCTCCTCGGCCGCGCTGACGCTGTCAGGCGCGCCCTTCAAGGGCCCGATCGGCGCCGCCCGCGTCGGCTTCGCCAATGACGAGTTCATCCTCAACCCGACGCTCGACGAGATGGTCGACACCCAGCTCGACCTGGTCGTCGCCGGCACCGCGGATGCCGTGCTGATGGTGGAATCGGAGGCCAAGGAGCTGAACGAAGACATCATGCTCGGCGCCGTGATGTTCGGTCATCGCCACTTCCAGCCTGTGATCAACGCGATCATCGAGCTCGCCGAGAAGGCCGCCAAGGAGCCGCGCGAAGTCACCGTGATCGACAACGCCGCGCTCGAGAAGGAAATGCTCGGCCTCGTCGAGGCGGAGCTGCGCGCCGCCTACGCCATTCCGGTCAAGCAGGATCGCTACGCCGCGGTCGGCAAGGTCAAGGAAAAGGTGATCGCCCACTACTTCCCCGAAGGGCAGGAGCCGAAATACGACAAGCTGCGCGTCGCCGCCGTGTTCAAGGAGCTCGAGGCGAAGATCGTTCGCTGGAACATCCTCGATACCGGCAAGCGCATCGACGGCCGTGACGTCAAGACCGTGCGCAACATCGTCGCCGAAGTCGGCGTGCTGCCCCGCGCCCACGGCTCGGCGCTGTTCACCCGCGGCGAGACCCAGGCGATGGTCGTGACCACGCTCGGCACCGGCGAGGACGAGCAGTATATCGACGCGCTGTCGGGAACGTACAAGGAGACGTTCCTGCTGCACTATAACTTCCCGCCCTTCTCGGTCGGTGAGACCGGCCGCCTCGGCGGCACCAAGCGCCGCGAGATCGGCCACGGCAAGCTGGCCTGGCGCGCGATCCACCCGGTGCTGCCGCCGCATCACGAGTTCCCCTACACCGTGCGCGTCGTCTCGGAGATCACCGAATCCAACGGCTCCTCGTCGATGGCTTCGGTCTGCGGCGCCTCGCTCGCGCTGATGGACGCCGGCGTGCCGTTGAAGCGGCCGACCGCGGGCATCGCGATGGGCCTGATCCTCGAAGACAAGCGCTTCGCGGTTCTCTCCGACATCCTCGGCGACGAGGACCATCTCGGCGACATGGACTTCAAGGTCGCCGGTACCGAAGCCGGCATCACCTCGCTCCAGATGGATATCAAGATCGAGGGCATCACCGAGGAGATCATGAAGGTCGCTCTCGGCCAGGCCAAGGAAGGTCGCATCCACATCCTCGGCGAGATGGCCAAGGCGCTCACCAACGCCCGCGCCGAGCTCGGCGAATACGCGCCGCGCATCGAGACCTTCAAGATCGCCACCGACAAGATCCGCGAAGTGATCGGCACCGGCGGCAAGGTGATCCGCGAAATCGTCGAGAAGACCGGCGCCAAGGTCAACATCGAGGACGACGGCACCGTGAAGGTCGCCTCCAGCGACGGCGAGGCGATGAAGGCCGCGATCAAGTGGATCAAGTCGATCGCGTCCGATCCGGAAGTCGGCCAGATCTATGACGGCACCGTCGTCAAGGTGATGGAGTTCGGCGCCTTCGTGAACTTCTTCGGTTCGAAGGACGGCCTCGTTCACATCAGCCAGCTCGCCGCCAACCGCGTGCAGAAGACCTCCGACGTCGTCAAGGAAGGCGACAAGGTCAAGGTCAAGCTGCTCGGCTTCGACGATCGCGGCAAGACCCGCCTGTCGATGAAGGTGGTCGACCAGACCACCGGCGAAGACCTCGAAGGCAAGGGCGGCGAGGGCGAGAAGGCTCCGCGCGAAGCAGCCGGCGAGTAATCGCTCAAGCCACGTCAGAAACACGAAGGGCGGCCGAGAGGCCGCCCTTTTTGTTTCGTCCGTTTTGATCAGGCCGTAGCCCGCATGAACCGAAGCGGAATGCGGGACCGGTGTCCCGGATTGCGCTGCACTCCATCCGGGCTACGGGAGCCACCTCTCCCGCAAGCAAGCGGGAGAGGCGCAACCGCCTCACGCCGCGATGTCGAACCGGCCGAGGTTCATCACCTTGGTCCAGGCCTTGGCGAAGTCGGCCACGAACTTCTGCTTCGAATCCGAGGTCGCATAGACCTCGGCGAAGGCGCGGAGCTGCGAGTGCGAGCCGAAGATCAGATCGGCGCGCGTGCCGGTCCACTTCACCGCATTGGTCTTGCGGTCGCGACCCTCATAGGAGCCGTCGGCCGCCGGCGTCCACGCCGTGCTCATGTCGAGCAGGTTGACGAAATAGTCGTTGGACAGCGTGCCCACCTTGGCGGTGAAGACGCCGTGCTTCGACCCGTTCGCGTTGGCGCCGAGCACGCGCAGGCCGCCGACCAGCACGGTCAGCTCAGGCCCCGTGAGCTTGAGAAGCTGCGCGCGATCGACGAGCGCTTCTTCCTCCCGCAGGAACTGATGCTTCTTGCCGACATAGTTGCGGAAGCCATCAGCGCGCGGCTCCAGCGGCGCGAAGGAGGCCGCGTCGGTCTGCTCTTGCGAAGCATCCATGCGACCCGGCGTGAAGCAAACCTTGACGTCGACGCCGGCATCCTTCGCCGCCTTCTCGACCGCGGCGGTGCCGCCGAGGACGATGAGATCGGCGAGCGAGACCTTCTTGGCGCCTGAGGACGCGTTGAAGTCCTTCTGGATCGCTTCGAGCTTGCCGAGCACCTTGGAGAGCTGGGCCGGCTGGTTGACCTCCCAGTCCTTCTGCGGGGCAAGGCGGATGCGCGCACCGTTGGCGCCGCCGCGCTTGTCCGAACCGCGGAACGTCGAGGCCGACGCCCAGGCGGTCGAGACCAGCTCGGACACCGAGAGGCCCGAAGCCAGGATCTTGGCCTTCAGCGCGGCGATGTCCTGATCAGAGACCAGCTCGTGATTCACGGCCGGAATCGGATCCTGCCAGATCAGCGTCTCCTTCGGCACCAACGGGCCGAGATAGCGCTGGATCGGACCCATGTCGCGATGGGTCAGCTTGAACCAGGCGCGGGCAAAGGCGTCCGCGAACTGATCGGGGTTTTCCAGGAAGCGACGCGAGATCTTCTCATAGGCCGGATCGAAGCGCAGCGAGAGATCGGTCGTCAGCATCGTCGGGCGATGCTTCTTCGACTTGTCGAACGGATCGGGAATGATGGCGTCGGCACCCTTGGCCGTCCACTGGTTCGCACCGCCCGGGCTCTTCGTCAGCTCCCATTCGTACTTGAACAGGTTCTCGAAGAAGTTGTTGCTCCACTTCGTCGGCGTCGTGGTCCAGGTCACTTCGAGGCCGCTGGTGATGGTATCACCGGCGAGGCCGGTGGCATGCTTGCTCTTCCAGCCAAGGCCCTGATCTTCCAGCGCGCCCGCTTCCGGCTCGGCACCGACCAGCGACGGATCGCCGGCGCCATGGGTCTTGCCGAAGGTGTGGCCGCCGGCGATCAGCGCGACGGTTTCTTCGTCGTTCATCGCCATGCGGAAGAAGGTCTCGCGGATGTCCTTGGCCGCGGCGACCGGATCCGGCTTGCCGTTCGGGCCTTCCGGATTGACGTAGATCAGGCCCATCTGCACCGCGCCGAGCGGCTCGGCGAGCTGGCGTTCGCCGCTGTAGCGCTCATCGCCCAGCCAGGTGCCTTCCGGACCCCAATAGAGCTCTTCCGGCTCCCAGACATCGGCGCGACCACCGGCGAAGCCGAACGTCTTGAAGCCCATCGACTCCAGCGCGACGTTGCCGGCGAGCACCATCAGATCGGCCCAGGAAATCTTGCGGCCGTATTTCTGCTTGATCGGCCAGAGCAGCCGGCGCGCCTTGTCGAGGTTGGCGTTGTCAGGCCAGGAATTGAGCGGAGCAAAACGCTGCTGACCGGCACCCGCGCCGCCGCGGCCGTCGGTGATGCGGTAGGTGCCGGCGCTGTGCCAGGCCATGCGGATCATGAGGCCGCCATAGTGACCGAAATCGGCGGGCCACCATTCCTGCGAATCCGTCATCAGGGCGGTCAGGTCCTTGATGACCGCATTCAGGTCGAGCGTCTTGAATTCCTTGGCATAGTCGAACGCCTCGCCCATCGGATCGGACAGGCTGGAATTCCTGTGCAGCATGTCAATGCTGAGATTGGTGGGCCACCAGTCGCGGTTCGCTGGCACGCGTTTGCCGCCCGAAAACGGGCACTTCGAAGTGTCGTCCATGAATACCTCCTCTGGTGGCGTCCGACTGCGCCATTGACCAGGTCGGAGCACTCTAAGCGTCGCCTTCGATCAGGGGAAGTTGACTTTAATGATCGCTGCGATAGGTTTTTCTGATGATCAATCTGACGCTGCGCCAGCTGCGCTATTTCGACGCGCTCGCCCGCCATGGTCATTTCGGCCGCGCCGCGGAAGCCTGTTCCATCTCGCAGCCGGCCCTGTCGATGCAAATCAAGGAACTGGAGGAGGCGCTCGGCGGGCTGCTGCTGGAGCGCAGCGCGCGCCAGGTTGCGCTGACCCGGTTCGGCGAGGAGCTCGCCCAGCGCGTCCGCGACATCCTGCGCTCGGTCGATGAGCTCGGCGATTTCGCCCGTGCCTCGCAGAACCGTTTTGCCGGGCGCCTGCGCATCGGCATGATCCCGACGATCGCGCCCTATCTTTTGCCCAAGATCACCAAGAATCTGACGCGCATGCATCCGGAGCTCGATATCCGCGTGCGCGAGACGATGACACCGCGGCTGATCCAGGAGCTGGTCGAAGGGCGACTCGACACCGCGATCGTCGCCCTGCCGGTCTCCGAGCCCTCGCTCACCGAGGTCGCCCTGTTCGAGGAGAAATTCCTGCTGGTGCGGCCGGGCACGGATGCGGGCACCCCGGTGCCGTCGCGCGAGATGATGCGCGAGATGCGGCTGCTGCTGCTCGAGGAAGGCCATTGTTTCCGCGACCAGGCGCTGTCGTTCTGCAACATGCAGTCGGCGCCGCCGCGCGAGATGCTGGATGCGAATTCGCTGTCGACGCTGGTGCAGATGGTCAGCGCCGGCATCGGCGTCACCTTGATTCCGGAGATGGCGGTGTCGGTGGAGACGCGATCGGCGTCGGTGTCGCTGTCGCGCTTCCGCGACCCCGAACCGTCGCGCACCATCGGCATGGTCTGGCGCAAGACCAGCCCGCTGGCGCGCCAGCTGCTGCAGATTTCCGAGGTGGTGTGTCTGTCGGCCGGCAAGGTGCGCGCGCGGCAGACCATGCGTGGGCAGAAGCCCTGAGTTGGTCATGCCCGATCTGATCATCCGCCCCGCCCGCACTGACGAATATGACGAGATCGGCCGCGTCTGGATGGAGAGCTGGGTCTCGACCGGACTCGCCGAAGCCAGCGATTTCCTGCTGGCGAACCTGCGCGCCCGCGTCCGGCGCGAGATCGAGGACGGCTGGAGCCTGTTCGTCGCCGATGATCAGGGCACCATCGCCGCGATGCTGGCGCTGCATCTGCCAAAGCACTATCTCGACATGCTGTTCGTCGGGCCCGCCCATCAGGGACAATCGCTCGGCCGGAAGCTGCTCGCCTTCACGCGCACGCAAATGCCCGACGAGATCGACCTGCGCTGCGTTCGCGAGAACGAGAAGGCGTGGCGCTGGTATGAGCGCGAAGGCTTTGTGTTCGAGAAGGAAGAGGTCGAACCGTCGAACGGGTTCGTGATGAAATACTACCGTTGGGAGCGCAAAGGGAGCTCGCCATGATCAAGCTCTACTGGTCACCCCGCTCGCGATCGTTCTCGACGCTCTGGCTGATGGAAGAGAGCGGGCTGCCCTATGAACGGGTGCTGACCGACATTTCGACCGGCGCGCAGAAGGCACCGGACTATTTGAAGATCAATCCGATGGGCAAGGTGCCGGCGCTCAGCGACGGCGATGCCGCGCTCGGCGAAGCCGCGGCGATCTGCGCTTACATTGCCGACCGCTATCCCGAGACGAAGCTGGCGCCAGCCGCGACCGACCCGCGCCGCCCGCGCTATCTGCAATGGCTGTTCTTCTCGCCGAGCTGTATCGAGCCCGCGATCATCCAGATCTTCACCAAGATCGAGGTGCCGACCTCGACCGCGGCCTGGGGCAGCGCGACGCAGGTGTTCGACGTGCTGGAAGCTGCGCTCGACAAGGGGCCGTGGATTCTCGGCGAGGAATTTTCCGCAGCCGACATCACCATCGGCGCGGGCCTGAATTTCGCGGTGCGCCTGTTCAAGATGGTGCCGTCGCGCCCGGCCTTCGATGCCTATATCGCACGCTGCATGGCGCGGCCGGCGTTTCAGCGCGCGGAGAAAATTGCGGCGGGCTAAGCGAGCTCTCGTAGGGTGGGCAAAGCGCAGCGTGCCCACCACTTGGTTGCGATGATTGAAAGATCGTGGGCACGTCGCTGACGCTCCTTTGCCCACCCTACGGCACCTACTCCGGCGCCTTCAGATCATCCGGCCTTGGCATCAGCACGATGTTATAGCCACTATCGACATAGTGGATCTCGCCGGTCACGCCGCCGGAGAGATCAGACAGCAGATATAGCGCCGAGCCGCCGAGCTCGTCGAGCGTGACGCCGCGACGAAGTGGCGAATGCTTTTGCATGAATGCAAACATCGCGCGCGCCTCGCCGATGCCGGAGCCGGCGAGCGTGCGGATGGGGCCGGCGGAGATCGCGTTGACGCGGATACCGCGCGGTCCGAAGTCGGAGGCGAGATAGCGCACCGAGGCTTCCAGCGCCGCCTTGGCGACGCCCATCACGTTGTAGTTCGGCATCGATCGCTCGGAAGCGCCGAAGGTCAGCGTGAGCATGCTGCCGCCGTCCGTCATCAGCTCGGCCGCGCGCTTTGCAACCTCCGTGAAGGAGAAGCAGGAAATCACCATGGTGCGCGAAAAATTCTCGCGGCTGGTGTCGGCATAACGGCCCTTCAGCTCGTTCTTGTCGGCAAAGCCGATGGCGTGGATGACGAAATCGAGCTTGCCCCATTTTTCGCGAAGCGCGGCGAAGGTCGCATCGACGCTGGCGATGTCCTCGACGTCGCAAGGCAGCACCAGCTCCACGCCGAGGGACTCCGCGAGCGGCTTGACGCGCTTGCCCAAGGCTTCGCCCTGGAAGGTGAAGGCAAGCTCGGCGCCGTGGGCATGCAGCGTCTTCGCCATGCCCCAGGCGATCGAATGATCATTGGCGATGCCCATGATCAGACCGCGCTTGCCTTTCATTAAGCCTTCCATTGCTTCTTAACTCCACCATTCGGTGTCATCGCCCGCCTCGTGCGCGCTTGCGCACTGGGGCGGGCGATCCAGTATTCCAGAGACCGTCGTGAGAAATCGAGAAGCCGCGGCGTACTGGATGCCCCGCTCCCGTGCGCAATTGCGCACTAGGCGGGGCATGACAGCGTGCACCGTCACACGTCCATCCGGCTGAACACCAGCGTGGCGTTGGTGCCGCCGAAGCCGAACGAGTTCGACAGCACGGTGCCGATTTTGACGTTGTCGATGCGCTTGCGCACGATCGGCATGTCGGCAAACACGGGATCGAGCTCCTGGATGTGCGCGCTCTCGCAGATGAAGCCGTTGTTCATCATCAGCAGCGAATAGATCGCCTCCTGCACGCCGGTCGCGCCCAGCGAGTGGCCGGTCAGCGCCTTGGTCGCCGAGATCGGCGGGCACTTCTCGCCGGCGCCGAACACGCGACGGAGCGCGTCGATTTCCGGCGGGTCGCCGGCCGGCGTGGAGGTCGCGTGCGGGTTGATGTAGTCGACCTTGGTCTTCACCGTCGACATCGCCATGCGCATGCAGCGCTCGGCACCTTCACCCGACGGCGCGACCATGTCGTAGCCGTCCGAGGTCGCGCCATAGCCGACGATCTCGCCGTAGATCCGCGCGCCGCGCGCCTTGGCGTGCTCGAGCTCTTCCAGCACCAGCACACCGGCGCCGCCGGCGATGACGAAGCCGTCGCGGTTGACGTCATAGGGACGCGAGGCGGTGGCGGGCGTGTCGTTGTACTTCGAGGACATCGCACCCATGGCGTCGAACAGCACCGACAACGACCAGTCGAGCTCCTCGCAGCCGCCGGCGAAGATGACGTCCTGCTTGCCGATCTGGATCGTCTCATAGGCATTGCCGACGCAATGGTTCGACGTCGCGCAGGCCGAGGAGATCGAATAGTTCACGCCCTTGATCTTGAACCAGGTCGCAAGCGTTGCCGACGCCGTGGACGACATCGCCTTCGGCACCGCAAACGGACCGACGCGCTTCGGTCCCTTGCTGCGGGTGATGTCGGCGGCTTCGACGATGGTGCGGGCGGACGGACCGCCGGAGCCCATGATGATACCGGTGCGAATGTTGGAGACTTCGTCCGGCGACAGACCGGAGTCCTGGATCGCCTGCTCCATGGCGATGTGATTCCACGCGGCACCCTGGCCGAGGAAACGCATCGCACGGCGATCGACGACCGTCGAAGGATCGAGCGTGGGCGCACCTTGCACCTGCGAGCGGAAACCGAGCTCGGCATATTTCTCGGCCCGCGAAATGCCCGACTTCGCCTCGTGAAGGCTTGCAAGCACTTCCTGGGTGTTGTTTCCGATCGACGAGACGATACCCATCCCGGTGACCACAACCCGCCTCATGACAGCCTCGCCTAAATCGTTGTCTTCTTGGTGATGTGCTTAGCCCAGGCTCGTGCCCTGCTTGAACAGGCCGACCTTCAGGTCCTTGGCGCGATAAATAATCTGGTCGTCGACCGAAAGCCATCCGTCGGCAATGCCGAGCACCAGCTTTGAACGCATCACGCGCTTGATATCGACATTGTACACAACCTTGCGGGCCTCGGGCAGCACCTGGCCGCCGAACTTCAATTCGCTGAGGCCAAGCGCACGGCCGCGACCTTCGCCACCGATCCAGCCCAGATAAAAGCCGACCATTTGCCACAGCGCATCAAGTCCGAGGCATCCCGGCATCACCGGATCGTTCTTGAAGTGGCAACCGAAGAACCAGAGGTCGGCCTTCACGTCGAGCTCGGCGCGCACCAGGCCCTTGCCGAATTCGCCGCCATTGTCGTTAATTTCCGTGATGCGGTCGAACATCAGCATCGGCGGCAGCGGCAATTGCGCATTGCCCGGGCCGAACATCTCACCGCGGGCACATGCCAGCAAATCTTCGTATTCGTAACCGTTGCGCCTGTTCAGCATGCGGAAGCCTCTGTTTGAACCCCGATTGAGCGGCGTTTCTGGCAAAAATGGGCCCCGTCCTGCTCGGACGGCAACACCGATTGCCGTCCTCAGGCGCCAATACCGAGAGCCGGATCGGCCGCGGGCCGGGCCCCAATGCCTGGCCGCGCCAAAATCGGTTGGGCGGAACCGCGCGCTCTCTAACACAGGCCTTTTCGGGTAGCAAAGCCGTCCCATGAAGGTAAAATGACGGAGCTTCGGGCCGGTTCCTCGCTGATTAGAACCAGTCTAGTTGCGAGAAACTTGCATCTGCATCTATCTGTCCATATATTGCAGACAGATAGTGTTCACGCGTGCCCGAATTCTGGAAATGAGCGAAAATAACGCGATCCGTCACGACGAAGATGCCCATGCGGCCCTTCTGTCCGGCCGCCAGCCGGCCCTGACCGGCTGCCCCTGGCACGACGTCAACGAAATGCTCCAATCTGCCGGTCTGCGCCCGACGCGTCAGCGTATGGCGCTCGGCTGGCTGCTGTTCGGCAAGGGCGCGCGCCATCTCACGGCTGAAATGCTCTATGAGGAAGCGACGCTAGCCAAGGTTCCGGTCTCGCTCGCGACCGTCTACAACACGCTGAACCAGCTGACCGATGCCGGCCTGCTGCGCCAGGTCAGTGTCGACGGCACCAAGACCTATTTCGACACCAACGTCACCACCCACCACCATTACTACCTCGAGAACAGCCACGAGCTGGTCGATATCGAGGATCCGCATCTGGCGCTGTCCAAGATGCCGGAGGTGCCGGAGGGCTACGAGATCGCGCGCATCGACATGGTCGTGCGCCTGCGCAAGAAGCGCTGAAGCGGTCTTCAACTGCCAGTTAGATCGTCATGGCCGGGCTTGTCCCGGCCATTTCCTTTCAGCTCGTCATTCCGGGGCGGTGCACAGCACCGAACTATGGTGCGCACTTGCGCACCTGAGAATCTCGAGATCCCGGGTCTGGCGCTTCGCGCCATCCCGGGATGACGCCTTCGGGTCAATTCACCTGCTCGTCGGCATAGACGCCCCAGAGGCGCTCCTGCTGGATCCAGCCGTCAAAGCCGTTGCCGGTGACGTGGCACCAGCTGGTGGTGCATTTTTTCACTGTCGCCACGACGCCGGCCTGGAGCTTTGCGGCCACCGCGCTGTCGGGATCGGCGCGGTCATAGATCGGCGCGAGCTCGTCCTTGTTCTTCATGGTGACCACCGCAGTGCGGCGTCCCGACAGCAGGGAGTGATAGACCCAGCCCTCGGCGCCTTCGGAATCGCGCACCCGGCGCCAGTTCTCGAACTCGGCGGTGATTTCGACCGGCAGACCGGCACGGGTGTAGACCCAGGCCACATCATTGTCCTTGGTCGGGCCGGCGCGGACGTTGACGTGATCCGATTTGAGACTGACGTAGCGCGGCACCGGCAGGCCGCTGGCGGTCTGGGGCGTGGTGTCCTTGGCCGAGTGCGAGGGGCCGACCGAGGCGCTCCACCAGGTGCAAACGAGCGCCATCACCGAACAAAAACGCCCCAACGCCATCAACCGTCTCCTGTCGAAGACCCGGCTGAACCGGGTCCTCACCCCAAATTCCAAAACCCGCCGCGCAACGCCCCTCTCCCGCCCCACGCGGGTGTTCCCGAAGCCAACTTGTCTTGGCCCGGCCTTCTGCTAGAGAGGACGGACGCTTGAACAACCAGTTTGCCCCGATTTTCCGGCCGGAAATCTCGGGAAAGCTTGAAGGAAACGCCGGGGACGACACGGCAAAGCCAGTGTCGAACAACCGGGTTAATGAGGCCTCAACAGCCGGCCTTTGGCGGACAAAGGCGGCCTGCAACGCCTCATGAGGGCAGGACATGTCGGTGAAGAAAAAGCCCCTCGTCGTCGTGACGCGCAAGCTGCCGGACTCGATCGAGACCCGGATGCGCGAACTGTTCGACGCACGCATCAATCTCGACGACACGCCGATGTCGGCCGAGCGGCTCGCCGAAGCCGCGCGCACCGCCGACATCTTGGTTCCAACGGTCACCGATCACATCAGCGCCGACATCGTCAACCAGCCCGACTGCAAGCTGAAGCTGATCGCCAATTTCGGCAACGGCGTCGACAATATCGATGTCGAGGCCGCCCATGCCCGCGGCATCACTGTGACGAACACGCCGAAGGTGCTGACCGAAGACACCGCCGACATGACCATGGCGCTGATCCTGGCCGTGCCGCGCCGGATGATCGAAGGCGCCTCGGTGCTGACGGAAGGAAAGCCCTGGGCCGGCTGGTCGCCGACCTGGATGCTGGGCCACCGCATCGGCGGCAAGCGCCTCGGCATCATCGGCATGGGCCGCATCGGCCAAGCGGTCGCGCGCCGGGCCCGCGCCTTCGGCCTCCAGATCCACTATCACAACCGCCGTCCCGTCGCGCCGAAGATCGCCGAAGAGCTTGGCGCGACCTATTGGGAGAGCCTCGACCAGATGCTGGCGCGGATGGACATCATCTCGGTGAATTGTCCGCATACGCCGGCGACCTATCATCTGTTGTCGGCGCGACGGCTGAAGCTGATCCGCAAGGACGCCTACATCGTCAACACCGCGCGCGGCGAAGTCACCGACGAAGACACGCTGATCAAGCTGATCGAAGGCGGCGAGATCGGCGGCGCCGCTCTCGACGTCTATGAGCACGAGCCCGCAGTCAATCCGAAGCTGGTGCGGCTTGCGAAGGCCGGCAAGGTGATACTGATGCCACATATGGGCTCGGCCACGATCGAAGGCCGGGTCGAGATGGGCGAGAAGGTGATCATCAACATCCGCACCTTCCTCGACGCCCACAAGCCGCCGGATCGCGTGCTGCCGAGCATGCTGTAAGGCTTGAAACTGATCGCCCTCACTCGCGGTGCACGCTGAGATCCTCGAACACGGGCCCATCGCCGTTGAGCGGATTGGCGGGATCGCGGGCGTAGCGCAGCGTCTCGAAGCGCATCGCGCGCGCATCGATCATCAGAAGGCGGCCGACGAGGCCCTCGCCGAAACCGACGATCTCGCGGATCGCCTCCAGCGCCATCATCGAGCCCATCACGCCCGCAAGCGCGCCCATGACGCCGGCCTCGGCGCAGGCCGGCACGGTGCCGGGCGGCGGCGGTTCCGGAAACAGGCAGCGATAGGTCGGATTGAATTCGCCCTGCTCGTTGGTCTCATGCGCGCGGATGGTGGTGAGCGAGCCATCGAAGGTACCGAGCGCCGCCGTGATCAGCGGCCGCTTGGCGAAGAAGCAGGCGTCTGAGGCCAGATAGCGCGTCGAGAAATTGTCGGACCCGTCGAGCACGAGATCGTAATCGCCGATCAGCGAGAGCGCATTGTCGGCATTGAGCCAGGTGGCGTGGCCGACGAAGCGAACATGCGGATTGAGTTCGGCGATCCGCTCAGCCGCGCTCTCGACCTTGTGCCGGCCGATGTCGGGCGTGGTGTGGATGACCTGGCGCTGGAGATTTGACAGCGACACCACGTCGTCATCGACCACGCCGAGCGTGCCGACGCCGGCGGCGGCCAGATACATCAGCGCAGGCGCGCCGAGCCCGCCGGCGCCGATCACCAGCACGGAGGCCCGCTTCAGCGCGGCCTGGCCGGGACCGCCGACATCGCGCAGCACGATATGGCGGGCATAGCGTTCGAGTTCGTCCGGGCTCAGCACCGTCTCTTACTCCTGAACCAGCCCAACATTGTTCGCGACCAACGAGATGTGCTTCAATGGCTGCGCGTTCAATGGGCTGGCTGGATTTGTCATGAGATCGATGCTTGCGGCAACACTGATGTTGGCGTCCGCCACAGGCGCCGGCGCCCAGATGACAACGCCCCCGATCCCCGGCACCAAGCCGAAGTTGGTCCAGACCGTTCCGATCAAGCCGCCCGCCCTGCAAACACCGTCGGAAACAGCCGACGCGATGGCGCAGGCCGAGCGGCTGGCGCTCCAGTCCGACCTTGCCTGGGTCGGGCAATATAACGGCGCCATCACCGGCGACGTCAGCTCGCGCATGGTCGATGCCATCAAGGAGTACCAGAAGGCCAAGGGCGGCAAGCCGACCGGCGTGCTCAATCCGCAGGAGCGCGCCGCGCTGGCCGAGACCGCCCGGCGCAAGCAAGACAGCGTCGGCTGGAAGATCGTGACGGAGATGACCAGCGGCGCGCGGCTCGGCATTCCCTCCAAGCTGGTGCCCAATCAGGCGACCGACGCCAATGGCTCGAAATGGAGCTCGCCGACCGGCACGGTGCAGGTGCTGCTGAACCGCCGCAAGGAGGCGAATCCGACCACCGCAAAACTTGCTGAAACCGAGAAGAAGGAGCCGGCCGGGCGTAAGGTCGACTACACCGTGGTGAAGCCGGACTTCTTCGTGCTTTCAGGGTTGCAGGGCCTGAAGAAGTTTTACGTGCGCGGCACGTTCAAGGGCGACGAGGTCCGCATCATGACGATCCTGTATGACCAAGCGATGGAGAACACGGTCGAGCCGGTCGTGATCGCGATGTCGAGCGCGTTCAATGCGTTTCCGTCGGGGCCGCAAGCCGGGCCGCCGCCGCGCAAGACCGTCGAGTACGGCACGGGTATCGTCGTCAGCGACGGCGGCGCGATTCTGGCGGACCGTCTCGTCACCGACGCCTGCCTTGCCATTACGATCGGCGGCTATGGCAGTGCCGACCGCCTCGCCGAGGACAAGGAGCACGATCTCGCGCTGCTGCACATCTATGGCGCGCGCGGATTGAAGCCGCTCAGCCTGACCGGCGGCGTGGCGAAGACGAGTGTCGACGTCGTCGGCATCGCCGATCCGCAGAGCCAGGGCGGCGCGACCGGCGTGTCGAGCGTCAAGGGCGCGCTGACGCCGATGACCAGCAGCGACTCCGCGCTGTCGCCTCCGCCCGCGGTCGGCTTCTCCGGCGGCGCGGCCATCGACGGCGAGGGCAAGTTCCTCGGTGTTGCCTTGTTGAAGCCAGCGATGGTTGCGGGTCCCGCGACCTCAATGCCGACGTCTCAAGCGGTGATGGTCTCTGCGGAGACGGTGCGCGATTTCCTGAAGGCGAACGCCGTCACGGCGAACGGCACGTCGACCGATGCGAAAGCCGCCGTCGTGCGCGTGATCTGCGTACGGAAATAGCGCTCAACTCAGCCTGAACCTGATCCCCGCCTTCGCGAGCCCGCCGGAGATCCCGATCGGGGTGCCGTCGGCGCGCCAGCAAGCGGCGCCGGTCATGGTGCCGTCGTCGTGGAAGGCGATGCCGTTCATGCCGCCGGCGACGGTTGCGACCGGCTGGACCTTGTGACCAAGCGAGGTGAGTTTCGCGCGCACGGTCTCCGGCACGGCGTGCTCAACCTCGAGCGCGTTACCTTCGGTCCAGACCCGCGGCGCTTCGACCGCTTCCTGCAAGCTCATGCCGTGGTCGATCAGGTTGACCAGCGCCTGCATCGCGCTCGGAAAGATGCGTTTGCCGCCGGGCAGGCCGAGCGCATAGCGCAGCTTGCCGTCACGCAGCGCCATCATCGGCGACATCGAGGTCGTCACGCGCTTGCCCGGCGCAAGCGACAGGGCATGGCCCGGCCGCGGATCGAACAGGTTCATGTAGTTGTTGGCGATGGCCCCCAGACCCGGGATCATGATCTTGGCGCCGAACAGATTGTTGATGGTCTGCGTGGTCGCGACGACATTGCCAAAGCTGTCCGCCGCCGTCATGTGGGTGGTGTGCGCGCTTTCGAGCTGGGTCACGCCGGCGCCAAAGGCCTGCGCGCGCGCCGGATCGATGGTGCGACGGCGCTCCTCGGCATAGGCCTTCGAGGTCAGCTTCTCCACGGGCACGCCGACATAATCAGGATCGCCGCTGGCCGCGGCGCGATCGGCGAAGGCGATCTTGAGAACCTCGGCGAGGTAGTGAATCGTCTCCGACGTGCCGAAGCCGAGGCGGCCGATGTCGTAACCTTCAAGAATATTCAGCATCTGCGCGATGTGCACGCCGGAGGCCGCGGGCGGCGGCGGGCCCAAAATGGTCCAGCCGCGATAGTCGGCGCGGATCGGCTGCCGCTCGACGGTTTTGTAATTGGTGAGATCGTTGCGGCGGATGAAGCCGCCTGATTTCTCCATGTAGTCGACGAGGATGTCGCCGAGCGGTCCCTCGTAAAGAGCCTTCTCGCCGTGATCGGCGATGGTGCGGAGCGTCTCGGCATATTCTGATTGCACCACGCGCTCGCCGACCTTGAGCGGCTCACCACCGGGCAAATAGATCGCCGCGATCGGCTTGTCCTTGCGCATCGTGGCCGCGCTCTCGCTGATGCATTCATGCAAATATGGCGTGACTGCATAGCCGCGCGCGGCATGCTTGATCGCGGGCTGAAGGACGTCGGCAAGCGACATGGTGCCGAACCGTTGCAGCGTCTCGCACCAGGCTTTCAGCGAGCCTGGCGTCGCGACCGCCTTTGGACCGTTGAGGTTCTCATTGCCGACGGTGTCGAACACGTCGTGGGCCGAGCCCGGCTTCGACGTGTAGGTGGTGTCGTGCACCGAAGCGGGCACGGTGCTCTGTCCATCGATGACGCGGTGGCTGCCGTCGGCGAGACGGATATGCGCCATGCCGCCGCCGATGATGCCGACCATCATCGGCTCGACCACGGTCAGCGTGAACAGCGTGGCGATGGCAGCATCGACAGCGTTGCCGCCGGCGGCCAGCATCTCGGCTCCGGCGCTGGACGCCAGCGGGTGGTTGCTCACAACCATGCCGCGGCTCGAGACCGCCGGCATCTTCTGGCATTCAAAGCTCGTTGCCGTCCGGTCACGCCAATTTCCGCCCATGCCTGATGTCCTTCTTGTTCGCGATACCGAGCACATCACACGCAGGATTACGGGTCCAGTAATGGTACGGATTAGCTGGCATTCCTGATTCTGCCATCATCGCTACCGTTGATTCGGACATCCGCGGTCCCCTTTGGATCGGGCAGGGCACGTCCTGAGCGAGAAGAGCTCAGCATCGCAAACGATGCACGTTCGCGTGGCGCTATCCCAAGACCCAGGCATTCCAAAGGATTCAACTCTCCATGCACACGATCGTACTCGCCACCCAAAAGGGTGGCAGTGGCAAGAGCACCCTCGCCATCGGCCTCGCGCTGGCTGCCAAGCAGGCCGGCTTCACCGTCCGCCTGATCGAGACCGACCCGCAGGGCACCGTCTCCAACTGGTCGCGCCGCCGCAACAACGACGATGTCGTGGTCGAGCCGATCTATCACGCCGCCGATTTCGCGCCGCGACTGAAGATGCTGGCCGACAGCGGTCTCCAGCTCGCGATCGTCGACACCGCAGCCGGCCTGTCCGCCGCGACCACCGCCGCGATTCGCTACTCCGACCTCTGCCTGATCCCGGCCCGCCCGAGCGTCGCCGACATCGAGGCGACCGTCTCCACCGTTAGCGTCGCCCGCGCCTGGAAGCGGCCCTACAGCTTCGTCTTGAACCAGACGCCGATCCGCGGCCAGCGCATCGACAACGCGGCCAACACGCTCGCCGAGGAAGCCGCGCTCGATCTCGCTGACGTGCTCGCCCGTCCGCTGATCGTGATGCGCAACGACCACCAGGACTCGCTCGCCTCGGGCCTCGCCGTCAGCGAGTTCGCGCCGAGCGGCAAGTCGACCGAAGAGGTCCGCGGCCTCTGGCGCTGGATCGAGACCCGCCTCGAGCTCTCCGCCGGCAATCTCCTGATTGATCAGGTCCTGTCGGCGGTCCACGAAGTGCTGCATGCAGCCAGCGAGCTGTCTGCGGGCGAGACCACAGTTCTGGCGTCCTGAGCGGGGCCATCGCTCAGGGCGCTAGCGGGTCGCCATCCGGTGAATGAGCCCAAGCGACGAAGCAATCCGGCCACCAGCCCGGCCGGATTTCTTCGCGCGTTTTTGGCGAGGGCGAATGTGTCCTCGAACCAAAATCTCGAAAACAACCCCATGCACAGTAGAACCGCGTTCAGCCGCGTTGCCGCGGCGACGGCGTGCAGACGTTTGACTTGTCAGGCAAAACGGCTGTTCGCAAGATACGGCGCTCTATCCCCGTCATTGCGAGCGCAGCGAAGCAATCCAGGATCTTTCCGCGCAGGGATTCTGGATTGCTTCGCTGCGCTCGCAATGACGTGGTTGGTTTGCCGTCCTGCAAAGGGCTAACAGTCTTCCCCCGCTGCGCCCCCTCACTTCTGACATTTCGGACACCAGAAGGTCGAGCGGCCGTTCTGGGTGAAGCGCCTGATCGTGCCGCCGCAGCGCGGCGTGGTGCATGTCTCGCCTTCGCGGTCATAAACCTTGAAGGAGTGCTGGAAATAGCCGAGCTCGCCCGAGGTCTGGCGATGATCGCGCAGTGACGAGCCGCCGGCCTTGATGGCGTCGTTCAGCACGGTGTGGATCGCAGCGACCAGGCGCTTGGCGTGATCCGTCGGCTCACCCTTTTTGGTCGACAGCGTCGCGGCGATCCGGCGCGGCGACAGATGCGCGCGGTGCAGCGCTTCGCAGACATAGATGTTGCCGAGCCCTGCCACCACGCGCTGGTCGAGCAACGCGGCCTTCAGGCTGGTGGTCTTGTCCTGGCAGGCGCGCGCCAGCATCGCGGCGTCGAACTCGTTGCCGAGCGGCTCGGGGCCGAGGCCGCGCAGCAGCGGCTCGTCCTCGAGCGCATGGCGCGCGATCACTTTCATGTAACCGAAGCGCCTGGGATCGTTGAAGATGATGTCGGCGCCCGAGGACATCCGAAACAGCACGTGATCATGCGCGGAGTCCTTGCCCTTGGGATAGTGAAACTCGCCTGATACAGCCTCGTTGTCGGGCTTGATGACGCGGAATGAGCCCGACATGCCCAGATGCATCAACAGCACGTCGCCGGAGCCGAGATCGGCCATGAGATATTTTGCACGGCGCCCGAGCCCCGTGACGGTCTGTCCCTGCAGCCGGGCCACGAAATCAGGCTGGAACGGAAAGCGCAAATCCGGCCGGCGGGCCTCCGCGACGACGATTTTCGCACCCTCCATGACGGGCTGAAGGCCGCGGCGGACGGTCTCGACTTCGGGCAATTCAGGCATGGTCAGGCATTCACCTTATGGAGGCGGTGTGATAGCGCCATTGCGGCGGGCGGGCTATGGTCCGCTCCACGGAGTAGAGTAATGGATCGGCCGGGCGAAACCACGCATTTTGGCTTCAAAGACGTTCCCCTGGGGGACAAGCAGACGCTGGTGAACGATGTGTTTCACAGCGTGGCGTCGCGCTATGACTTGATGAACGATTTGATGTCCGGTGGCCTGCACCGGGTCTGGAAGGACATCATGATCAACACGCTCGACCCGCCCCGCGGCGACCGGCCGTTCGCGTTGCTCGACGTGGCCGGCGGCACCGGCGACATCTCGTTCCGGGCTGCCAAGGCGGCGGGCCCCGGCTTCCACGCCACGGTCTGCGACATCAATTCCGACATGCTCGCCGTGGGCCGCGAGCGTGCGGCCAAGCGCCATCTCGAGGGCCAGGTCGATTTCGTCGAGGGCAATGCCGAAGCGCTCTCCTTCGCCGACCGCAGCTTTGACGCATATACGATCGCTTTCGGGATCCGCAACGTGCCGCAAATCGACAAGGCGCTGCGCGAGGCCTATCGCGTGCTGAGGCCCGGCAGCCGCTTCCTGTGCCTGGAATTCTCCACCGTCGAGGTGCCCGGTCTCGACAAGCTCTACGATCTGTTCTCGTTCAAGGTGATCCCGCCGCTCGGACGCATGGTCACTGGCGATGCCGAGTCCTACCAGTATCTGGTCGAATCGATCCGCAAGTTTCCGAAGCCTGCCGCCTTCGCCGACATGATCCGCGAGGCCGGCTTTTCCCGCGTGAGCTGGCAGACCCTGACCGGCGGCATCGTCGCACTGCATTCGGGCTGGCGTTTGTGATCTCTGCCATCACCCACATCACGCGCCTGATCCGCGCCGCGTTCGTGTTTGCGCGCGAGGGCGTGTTCGGCGCCGTCGACCCGAGCCTGGTGCCTCCGCCCGGACAGCTTGCGCTGAAGCTGGCGCGCCTTGTCGAACGCGGCGGCGCCAAGCAGGGGCCGCGGATCTCGCGCGCACTGACACGAATGGGCCCGGCCTATCTCAAGCTCGGCCAATTCCTGGCGACGCGCCCCGACGTCGTCGGCTTCAACATGGCGCGCGACCTCGAAAGCCTGCAGGACCGCCTGCCGCCGTTTTCGCAAGCCGAAGCGGAAGCCGCGATCGCGACCTCGCTGGAACGGCCGCTGAAGGATATTTTCGTCACCTTCGGCCCGCCGGTGGCGGCCGCCTCGATCGCGCAGGTGCATCGCGGCGAGGTGATGCGCGACGGCATTCGCAAGCCTGTCGCAGTCAAGGTGCTCAGGCCGAACGTGGCGGCGCGCTTCCGCCGCGACCTCTCCGATTTCTTCTACGTCGCGCACAAGGCCGAAGCCTATTCGGCGGAGGCACGGCGCCTGCGCCTGGTCGAAGTCATCAACACCATGTCGCGCTCGGTCGCGATGGAGATGGACCTGCGGCTGGAAGCGGCTGCGCTGTCGGAGATGGCGGAGAATACGGAAGGAGATCCTGATTTCCGCGTGCCCGCCGTCGACTGGGATCGCACCACGCACAACGTGCTGACGATGGAGTGGATCGACGGCATCGCGTTGAACGATCGCAAGCGCCTCGCAGAGGCGCAGGTCGACCTGCCCGATCTCGGCCGCAAGGTGATCCAGAGTTTTCTGCGCCACGCGCTGCGCGACGGCTTCTTCCACGCCGACATGCATCCGGGCAATCTGTTCCTCGATGACGCCGGCCGTCTCGTCGCGGTCGATTTCGGCATCATGGGCCGGCTCGGCATGAAGGAGCGGCGCTTCCTGGCCGAGATCCTGCTCGGCTTCATCACCCGCGATTATCGCCGCGTCGCCGAAGTGCATTTCGAGGCCGGCTACGTGCCCTCGCATCATTCGGTCGAGAATTTTGCGCAGGCCATCCGCGCCATCGGCGAGCCGATCCACAACCGCACTGCCGAGGAAATCTCGATGGCGCGGCTGTTGACGCTGCTGCTGGAGGTTACCGGCCTGTTCGACATGACGACGCGGCCCGAGCTGATTCTGCTGCAGAAGACCATGGTCGTGGTCGAGGGCGTGGCGCGCGGCTTCGATCCCAGGCTCGACATCTGGAAGGTCGCCGACCCCGTGGTGCGCGAATGGATCGAGCGCAATCTCGGACCTCTCGGCCGTGTGCAGGGCGCGCTGGCCGGCGGCGGCGACCTCGCCAAGGTGCTGATGCGCCTGCCTGATATCGCCCAGCGCTCGGTCGCGGTGCTGGAGCAGCTCGAGACCATGACCCGGGAAGGGCTCCATCTGTCACCGGAGAGCATCGCGGCCATGGGCCGCAGCGAGGGCCGCAAGAACCGCTGGCGCACCGTGGCGGTCTGGATCATCGCCGTGACCTTCATCGGCATCCTGATCGCCGTCCGGAATCTGTGACGCCGAAAGCTTGATTGCACTGCAATCACGTAGGTGATAGCATCGCTATCATTCCGTGCTGGAGGGCGTCATGGCAAGCCTGACCATCCGTAAGCTCGACGACACCGTCAAAGCCTATTTGCGGCTGCGCTCGGCCAGGAACCACCGCTCGGTCGAGGAGGAGGTCCGGGTCATCCTGCGGGAGCTGATCGAGGGCCGCGAGGAGGCGCTGACGCCGTTCTCGGCGCCGCCCGAGGCATCCCCGGCGCCCCAGCGCTCCAGTGCCGTCCCTGAGGCCAGCGTTACCCTGATCATCGGCGGCGGCATCGCGGCCTACAAGTCGCTCGACCTGATCCGCCGGCTGAAGGAGCGGCGCATCGAGGTCCGCTGCGTGCTGACCAAGGCCGCCGAGCAATTCGTCACCCCGCTCTCGGTGAGCGCCCTCTCCCATGAGCGCGTCTATACCGATCTGTTCGATCCCCAGAGCGAGTTCGACGCCGGCCATATCCGCCTCGCCCGCGACTGCGATCTGATCGTGGTGGCGCCTGCTACCGCCGACCTGATGGCAAAGATGGCGAACGGCCATGCCGACGATCTTGCCAGCGCCATCCTGCTCGCGACCTCCAGAAAGATCCTGCTGGCGCCAGCGATGAATCCACTGATGTGGAGCAACGCCGCGACCCGCCGCAACGTCGCGCAGCTGCAGCGTGACGGCGTGCTGCTGATCGGCCCCAATTCCGGCGAGATGGCGGAAGCTGGTGAAGCCGGAATGGGGCGCATGTCCGAGGCGATCGAGATCGCCAATGCCGCCGAGAAGCTGCTGCGGCCGCCGGTGCCGCGGCCGCTCGCCGGCAAGCGCGTGCTGATCACGGCGGGCCCCACGCATGAGCCGATCGATCCGGTGCGCTATATTGCCAATCGCTCTTCCGGCAAGCAGGGATTTGCCATCGCCGCCGCGGCGCAGGCCGCGGGCGCCGAGGTGGTCCTGGTGAGCGGTCCGGTCGATCTCGACGATCCCGCCGGCGTCACCGTCAAGCATGTGGAATCGGCGCGGCAGATGCTGGAGCAGGTGCAGGCGGCGCTTCCTGCCGACATTGCGATCTTCGCCGCCGCCGTCGCCGACTGGCGCGTTGCCGTCGAAGGCGAGCAGAAGCTGAAGAAGACTTCGACCGGCATGCCGCCGCTGCAGCTGGTCGAGAACCCCGACATCCTCGCCACCATCTCGAAACTGACCGACAAGCGCCCGCCGCTGGTGATCGGCTTCGCCGCCGAGACCGAGCATCTCATCGACAACGCGAAGTCAAAACTCGCGCGCAAGGGCTGCGACTGGATCGTCGCCAACGACGTCTCGCCTTCATCAGGCGTGATGGGCGGCGACCGCAACACCGTGCACCTGATCAGCAAGAATGCTGCTGATAACGGCGAGATCACAGTTGATTCCTGGCCTGTCATGACCAAGGAACAGGTCGCTATCGAACTGGTCGCGCATATCGTCAAAAGCGTGACCGACAAATCCGCCGACAAATCACTGGAGCCGGCATCTTGAGCAGCAAAGTCACGGTCGAACTGCAGCGCCTGCCCCACGCGGACGGCCTGCCGCTGCCGGCCTACCAGAGCGCGGAGGCCGCCGGCCTCGATCTGATGGCGGCGGTGCCGGAGGGCGAGCCGATGACGCTCGCGCCGGGCCAATATGCGCTGGTGCCGACGGGCCTTGCGATTGCCCTGCCGCCTGGGCATGAGGCGCAGGTGCGGCCGCGCTCCGGCCTTGCGGCCAAGCACGGCGTCACCGTGCTGAATTCGCCCGGCACTGTCGATGCCGACTATCGCGGCGAGATCAAGGTGATCCTGATCAACCACGGCCAGGCACCATTCGTGATCAAGCGCGGCGAGCGCATCGCACAGATGGTGATCGCGCCGGTGGTGCAGGCCGCGCTGGTTCCGGTTGCGACGCTGTCGCCGACCGATCGCGGCGCCGGCGGGTTTGGCTCGACGGGGCGGTAGTCGGGGCAACAATCTCATCTGGTCGCTAACACACGACAACTCCAGCCGAATCACCCGCAGAATTACGTGAGGCTGGAACTCCGCAGCCGGCATTTTTTTGGGGCCGCGTTTGCGTTCACGGTCTGGACTCTTACCGGTGGAGTCGCGGTGGGGGTATTGTCGTTTGATTCGCGCGCGACGGGGGTCGCCGCGAGGTCAATTCGTGCGGTCTTGGGGCAACTATGTCAGGCGTGATCGTGTCGATGCGTCGGACGCTGCTGTCGTGCTCCTCCTTGGTGCGCAACAGCCTATTCGGAGGCGCTCTCGCAGCGCTGCTGCCGGCTGAGCCGGCTGATGCCGCCGACCTTGTCGACACACTCTCGATATTGCTGGATTTCAACCGGCAGGAGCTTGCGGTGCTGGCCACCGCGCTGGCTCTGCTCGGCTTCTCGGTCGTGGCCGCGATCCTCTTGATGCGGACCCGCGTGCGCACCGCCAAGAACGAGGCGGCGCTGCTTGAACGGATCCGGGAACTTCAGTTGCAGACCGACCGCTTCGGCGCGCTGCTGTTCGCCGAGCCGCAGATCCTGATCTCGTGGCCGGCCGGCGATGATCGCGCGCAGATCTCGGGCGACATCTCCATGGTGCTGCCGCGCGATTCGTCGCCGCAGCGCGTGCTCGCCTTTGGAACCTGGCTGCCGCCGGACCCGGCGCTGCAAATGGATCACGCCGTCGACGGCTTGCGCGAACGCGGCGACGGCTTCCAGCTGACGCTGACCACCGCCAACGGCCGTACGCTGGAAGCGATCGGCCGCGCCATCGGCGGCCAGGCCATCGTCCGGATTCGCGAGCTCTCCGGCCTGCGGCG
This sequence comes from Bradyrhizobium sp. CCBAU 51745, assembly GCF_028128715.1. Lineage (NCBI taxonomy): Bacteria > Pseudomonadati > Pseudomonadota > Alphaproteobacteria > Hyphomicrobiales > Nitrobacteraceae > Bradyrhizobium > Bradyrhizobium sp. CCBAU 51745. The sequence goes on from NZ_LBJP01000084.1 coordinate 28,262, forward strand.
CGATCTCGCCGAGACCCATCTGCGCTACCAGGCGCTCTCGGACGAGACCGAGATGCTGCGCGGCTTCGCCGCCGCCGCGCCATGGCCGATCTGGGCCAAGGGCGAGAACGGCGCGTTGACCTTCGCCAACCCGGCCTATGTGCGCGCGACGGAAGCGACCAGCATCGCGGACGCCCAGGACCGCAAGCTCGAGCTGCTCGACAGCGCCGACCGCACCGCCATGGAGCGCAGCCTGAAGGACAGCGCCCAGTTCACCTCGCGGCTGCCGATCGTGATCGGCGGCGAGCGGCGCATGTACGACGTGCGCTCCGTCAATGTCGGCCAAGGCAGTGTCGGTGTCGCGATCGATGCGAGCGAAGCCGATGCCTTGAGCGCCGCGCTGGTGCGGATGGCGGAGGCGCATCGCCGCACGCTCGACCAGCTCTCGTCAGGCGTCGCCGTGTTCGACGGCCAGCGGCGCCTTGCCTTCTACAACGATTCCTACCGGCGGCTGTGGGACCTCGACCGCAATTTCCTCGACGCCCACCCAGACGATTCCAGCGTCCTCGACCAGCTCCGCGCCGCGCGCAAATTGCAGGAGCAGCCTGACTTCCGCGCCTGGAAGGCCAAGCTGCACGAGGCCTATCGCGCGGTCGAGACCGCGAAGGACACCTGGTACCTGCCCGACGGCCGCGCGCTCTCGGTCGTCACCACGCCGAACCCCGAAGGCGGCGTCACCTACCTCTTCGACGACGTCACCGAAAGCCTCGAGCTCGCCCGCCGCTTCGACGGCATGATCCGGGTGCAGCGCGAGACGCTGGACAGCCTCGCCGAGGGCGTCGCCGTGTTCGGCAGCAACGGCAAGGCGCAGCTGTTCAATCCGGCTTTCCTGCGGATGTGGAAGCTCTCGAACGATGCCATGCGCGAGGAGCCGCATATCCAGACCGTCGAGGGCTGGTGCCATCAGCTGTTCGACGACCCCGTGGTGTGGCGGCAGATCCGCGAGGCCATCACCTCGATCGAGAACCGTGGCGATGTGCCGATCAAGCTGGAGCGCAAGGACGGCAGCGTGCTCGACGGCATGATCCGTCCGCTGCATGACGGCGCCACCATGCTGACCTTCCTCGACATCACCGACACCGAGAATGTCGAGCGCGCACTGCGCGAGCGCAACGAGGCGCTGGAGGCCGCCGACCAGATGAAGGTGGATTTCGTCCACCACGTCTCCTACGAGCTGCGCTCACCGCTCACCACCATCATCGGCTTCGCGCATTTCCTCAGCGATCCCTCGACCGGGCCGCTGACGCCGAAGCAGGCCGAATATCTCGACTACGTCACCAAATCGACCAATGCGCTGCTGGCGCTGACCAACAACATTCTCGATCTCGCCACCATCGACGCCGGCGCCATGAAGCTGGAGCTTGGCCCGGTCGACGTCAGCAAGACCATCGAGCTGGCCGCCGAGGGTATCCAGGACCGGCTCGCCACCGACCGCATCCGCCTCAAGGTCGAGATCGCGCCCGATGTCGGCAGCTTCATCGGCGACGAGAAGCGCGTGGTGCAGGTGCTCTATAACCTCCTCGCCAACGCCGTCGGCTTCTCGCCGCAGGATTCCACCGTCGGGATCAGCGCGCGACGCACCGAGCGCAGCGTCGTCTTCATTGTGACAGATTCCGGACCTGGAATACCCGCTGACATGAAGGACAGGGTGTTCAACTGGTTCGAAAGCCGCTCGCAGGGCTCGCGTCATCGCGGCGCCGGGCTCGGCCTGTCGCTGGTGCGCTCCTTCGTCGAGCTGCATGGCGGCAAGGTGCAGGTGGATTCGGCCGTCGGCAAGGGCACGGTCGTCACTTGCGACTTCCCGACCGACCAGGCGGCGCATCGCGACGCCGCCGAATGAGCGAACCCGCCAAACTCTCCGTCGCGCTCCACAACGAGACGGCGACCGCGCAATTGATGGCCGACCTCGCGCTGCTGGTCGGACCCGGCGACACCATCACGCTGACAGGCGATCTCGGCGCCGGCAAGACGGCCGCGGCCCGCGGCCTGATCCGTTACCTCGCCGCCGACGACGAGCTGGAAGTGCCGAGCCCGACCTTCACGCTGGTGCAGGGCTACGAGCTGCCGGCCTTTGCCGTGATGCATGCCGACCTCTACCGCGTCGAGGACGAGAGCGAGCTCGAGGAGATCGGGCTGTCGCCGCTCCCCGATGCGACGCTGGTGCTGATCGAATGGCCCGAGCGTGCGCCAGCGGCGATGCCTGAAGACCGCATCGACATCGCGCTGACGCATCGCCCGGCGCTGGGCTCGAATGCGCGCGCCGCCGACATCACCGGCTATGGCAAGAGCGCAGCCATTGTTGCGCGACTGAAGACGCTGCGCGAATTCCTCGACGCCTCAGGCTATCTTGCCGCGACGCGCAAGCGCATGCCGGGCGACGCCTCGACCCGCTCCTATGCGCGCCTGATCCGCGACGATCGCGCCGTCATCCTGATGAACTCCCCGCAGCGCCCCGATGGTGCCGCGATCTACAATGGAAAATCCTACAGCGCCGCGGTGCATCTGGCCGAGAACATCAAGCCGTTCGTCGCCATCGACGAAGGCCTGCGCGCGGCAGGTATCTCGGCGCCGAAAATCCACCATTGCAATCTCGAGCACGGCTTTCTGATCTCGGAGGATTTCGGCAGCGAAGGCGTGATCGAAGGCAATCCGCCGCGGCCGATTGCCGAACGCTATGAAGCCGCGACCGATGTGCTGGCCGTGCTCCACAGCAAGAGGATGCCGGAGACGCTGCCGCTGGATGGGCAGACTTATACCATTCCCGCCTGGGACAGCGAGGCGCTGCTGATCGAGATCGGCTTGATGCCGGAATGGTATCTGCCCGATCGCAACGCGCCGCTGAGCCGTGAGAAGCGCGCGGAATTCTTTGCGATGTGGCGCGAGCTCCTGAAGAAGCCGCTGGCCGCGCCAAAGACCTGGATCATCCGCGACTACCACTCGCCCAATCTGATCTGGCTGGCGGACCGTGCCGGCATGGCGCGCGTCGGCGTGATCGACTTCCAGGATACCGTGCTCGGGCCGCACGCCTATGACGTGGTGTCGCTGCTGCAGGACGCCCGCATCGATGTGCCCGAGAGCCTCGAGCTGACGCTGCTGTCGCGCTACATCAAGGCGCGCCGCAAGGATGATGCGAGCTTCGATGCGGCCAGCTTTGCCGAGCTCTACGCGATCATGTCGGCGCAACGCAACACGCGCCTGCTCGGCACCTTCGCCCGCCTCAACCGCCGCGACGGCAAGCCGCATTATCTGCGCCACCAGCCGCGGATCTGGACCTATCTGCAGCGCTCGCTGGCGCATCCCGCGCTGGAGCATCTGCGCGACTGGTATCTCGCCAACGTCCCGCCGCCGCAACGGCCGCCTGAAGCCTGAGCCGGAACCGGTTTACCGGCTGTTAGCCATCACACCGGTATCATCGCCCCGCGGGCAGCCGGACAAATACGGGGCTGGAGCTTGAGGCAGATGGCGGTCAAGGCGGATCATCGCGGGAACAACAGAGTTGTTTTCGAACGCGGGATTTCGGCCCAGATGATGGGCATTGACGGCACCTGGCGGCGTGAATGCACCATGGAGGACGTCTCCGACAGCGGTGCCAAGCTGACCATCGACGGCTCGGTCGAAGGCCTGCATCTGAAGGAATTCTTTCTGCTGCTGTCGTCGACGGGACTTGCGTACCGGCGCTGCGAACTGGCCTGGGTGAATGGCGACCAGATCGGCGTCAATTTCCTGAAAGTCGGCGACAAGAGGAAAAAGGCGCGTTCCACAGCCGTCGGGACGTGACGGCAACACACGTCGCACAACCGTCACGGCGGCCGGCTAAGGCCGTTGAGATGCGGTGCGGCCGTGTCAGGTCCGTGCTAGGTTTGCTGCAAACGCGAATTTGAGGTTCGAGAAAGTCAGGCATGTCCGTCAAACCGACCAAAGCCATGGTGCTCGCCGCGGGGTTCGGCCTGCGTATGCGTCCACTGACGGACACGATGCCAAAGCCGATGGTGCCGGTGGCCGGCCAGCCGCTGCTCGACCACGTGCTCGACAAGCTTGCCCAGGCCGGCGTCACCGACGCCGTCGTCAACGTGCACTATCTGCCCGACCAGATCATCGAGCATACCAGAGCGCGCCAGCATCCGCGCGTGACCATCTCGGACGAGCGCGACCAGGTGCTCGGCACCGGCGGCGGCGTGGTCAAGGCGCTGCCGTTGCTCGGCGATGCGCCGTTCTTCCACGTCAATTCCGACACGCTGTGGATCGACGGCGTGCGCTCCAATTTGACGCGGCTCGCGGAAAACTTCGACCCGGCAAGCATGGACATCCTGCTGCTGATGGCGCCGACCGCAACCAGCATCGGCTATAGCGGCCGCGGCGATTACGGCATGCTGCCCGACGGCGCCTTACGCAAGCGCAAGGAAAAAGAGATCGTCCCGTTCGTCTATGCGGGCGCGGCGATCCTGTCGCCGAAGATCTTCGAAGGCGCGCCGCAGGGCGAGTTCTCGCTGACAAAGATGTTCGACCGCGCCAATGAGCAGGAGCGCCTGTTCGGCCTGCGCCTCGACGGCGTCTGGATGCATGTCGGCACGCCCGATGCGGTGTACGCCGCGGAAGAGGCGTTTCTGGAGAGCGTGGCGTAGGGGCCACTCCAGGCACGGTGCGGTAGGGTGGGCAAAGGCGCCCTTGCGCCATGCCCACCATCTCTCTCGATTGCGAGAATACGTGGGCACGCTCCGCTTTGCCCACCCTACGAGACCTGTTCCTGGTGCACGAACAGCGGGGACGATTTCGCCCCCACCCATGACCATTCGAGTCCGCCTCTCTATATTGCCTGATCGTTCGAATCAGGCAGCTCATGCGCGTTTTCAGCGTTCCCCTCTCAGTTCCGTTCCTGCGCACCATCGTCTCTGCCCTGCTCGACGGCCGGCTGGTCGAGGGATTCGAGGCGCGCCAGGAACCGGCGCGGCTGGCGGACGCCACGCTCTACCTGCCGACGCGGCGCGCCATGCGCGTGGTCCGCGAGATCTTTCTCGACGAGATGAAGGCCGACGCCGTGGTGCTGCCGCGGATCGTCGCGCTCGGCGACATCGACGAGGACGAGCTCGCTTTCGCTGACGAAGCCGAACAGTTTTCCGGCACGACGCCGCTCGAGATTCCGCCGCGGCTCGGCGAGCTCGAGCGGCGGCTGACCCTGGCGCAGCTGGTCGCCGCCTGGGCCAGGGGCCCGGTGCTGGCACCGCTGGTGGTCGGCGGCCCAGCCTCGACGCTGGCGCTGGCCGGCGACCTCGCGCGGCTGATCGACGACATGGTGACGCGCGGCGTCGACTGGAGTACGCTCGACGGGCTCGTGCCTGACATGCTCGATCGCTACTGGCAGCATTCGCTCGATTTCCTGCGCATCGCACGCATCGCCTGGCCGCAACATCTCGCCGAGATCAACCGCATCGAGCCCGCCGCGCGGCGCGATCTCTTGATCGCGGCCGAAGCCAAGCGGCTGACCGCGCATCCCCGTGGTCCCGTGATCGCAGCAGGCTCGACCGGCTCGATGCCGGCCACCGCGAAATTCCTCCATGCGGTCGCTTCGCTGCCCCATGGCGCCGTCGTGCTGCCGGGGCTCGACACCGATCTCGATGAGGAAGCCTGGCGCAGCATCGGCGGCAGCAGGGACCTGCTGGGCATCACCGAGACTCCCACCTCGAACCATCCGCAATATGCGATGCATGCGCTGCTCCAGCGCTTCGGCATCAAGCGCAGCGATGTCGAGATCCTGCAGCCGCCGGCGAAAAGCGGCCGTGACTTGCTCGCATCGGAATCGATGCGGCCATCTGCCAAGACGGAGGTCTGGCATGATCGGCTGAAGCAGCCTGACGTCGCCGCGAAGATCGCTGGCGGCATGAAGAACCTCGCCGTCGTCGCGGCGCCCAATCCGGAGATGGAAGCGCTTGCCATTGCGATTGCGATGCGCGAGGCGCGGCATCTCGGCAAATCGGCGGCACTGGTGACGCCGGATCGCGCGCTGGCGCGGCGGGTGATGGCGGCGCTGACGCGTTGGGATCTCGCCTTCGATGATTCCGGCGGCGACGTGCTGATGGAGACCGCAGCCGGCGTCTTCGCGCGCCTTGTGGCGGAGGCCGCGACGAGGGGATTGGAGCCGTCGACGCTGCTGGCGATGCTGAAACACCCGCTGTGCCGGCTCGGCCGCGCAACCGGCGCTTGGAAGGCGGCGATCGAGGGGCTGGAGCTTGCAGTTTTGCGCGGCACGCGCCCGCCGGCGGGCACGGGTGGCCTGCTGCGCGAGTTCAACCGCTTTCGCGACGAGCTGGCAAAGCTCTGGCGCCATGACGTCTCCGCGCTGCACGCCTCCGAGCCGCGCGCGCGTCTCAAGGCGGAAGATCTCGATCGCATCCAGGCGCTGATCGACACGCTCCGACAAGCGTTGGCGCCGATCGATAGCCTCGCATCATCAAAGCCGTTCGACTTCGCCGAGCTGGCGCATCGCCATCGCGAGATCCTGATCGAGCTGTCGCGCGACGAGCAAGGCGTTCCGCTCGCGTTCGAGGAGCGCGAGGGCCTTGCGCTCGCCAGTGCATTCGACGATCTCCTGCGCGGCGGCACCACCAGCGGATTGATGGTGACGCTGCCTGATTATGCCGATGTGTTCCAGACCGCGTTCAGCGATCGCGCGGTGCGACGGCGCGACAAGCCCGGCGCGCGCCTGCAGATCTACGGCCCGCTGGAATCGCGCCTGATGCAGGCCGACCGCATCATCATCGGCGGCTTGATCGAAGGCGTCTGGCCGCCGGCGCCGCGGATCGATCCCTGGCTGAGCCGGCCGATGCGGCACGAGCTCGGTCTCGATCTGCCGGAGCGGCGTATCGGCCTCTCCGCGCATGACTTCGCGCAGCTGCTCGGCGGCGACGAGGTAATCCTCACCCATTCCGCCAAAGCCGGCGGCGCGCCGGCGGTCGCCTCGCGCTTCCTGCACCGGCTGGAGGCGGTCGCGGGCGACGAGCTCTGGAAGGCGGCGGTTCGCGCCGGCGAAAAATACGTGCAGTTCGCGGGCGCGCTGGACCAGCCCGCCGAGGTCAGGCCGGTCAAGCAGCCCGAGCCGCGGCCGCCGCGCGCGACGCGGCCGCTGAAGATGTCGGTCACCGCGATCGAGGACTGGCTGCGCGATCCCTACACGATCTACGCCAAATACATCCTGAAGCTCGACACGCTCGATCCCGTCGACATGCCGCTGTCGGCAGCTGATCGCGGCTCGGCCATTCACGATGCAATCGGCGAGTTCACCGAGACTTACGCCAGGCATCTGCCCGACGATCCCGCCCGCGTGTTGCGCGCGATCGGTGAGAAGCATTTCGCCCCGCTGATGGAGCGGCCCGAGGCGCGCGCGCTGTGGTGGCCGCGCTTCCAGCGCATCGCGCAATGGTTCGGCGAATGGGAGACGGCGCGGCGCGATGCGATCGAGACGCTCACCGCGGAAACCCGCGGCGAGATCTCGATCCGGCTCGATCATCAGCGCAGCTTCATTCTCTCCGCCCGCGCCGACCGCATCGAGCGGCGCCGGGGCGGTGGCTACGCCATCCTCGATTACAAGACCGGTCAGCCACCGACCGGCAAGCAGGTCCGCATGGGCCTGTCGCCACAGCTGACCCTGGAAGCCGCCATCCTGCGCGAGGGCGGTTTCCCCGACATCGACGCCGGCGCATCGGTGAGCCAGCTCGTCTATGTCCGCCTCAGCGGCAACAACCCGCCGGGCGAGGAGCGCATCCTCGAGCTCAAATACAAGCCGGGCGACGAGCCACAGCCGCCGGACACCGCGGCCGCGGAAGCGCGCGCCAAGCTGGAAGCGCTGATCCGCGCCTTCGACGACGAGAGCCAGCCTTACACCTCGCTGAACCTGCCGATGTGGACCAACCGCTACGGCGCCTATGACGATCTCGCCCGGATCAAGGAATGGTCCGCGGCCGGCGGCCTGGGGATCGAGGAATGGTGAAGGCCCCCCGTCCCATTCCCGACGAGGTACGCGCGCGGCAGCAACGCGCGTCCGACCCGACCGCGTCGGCTTTCGTGTCGGCCAATGCCGGCTCGGGCAAGACACATGTGCTGGTGCAGCGCGTGATCCGCCTTTTGCTGTCGGGCGTGCCGCCGGAAAAGATCCTCTGCATCACCTTCACCAAGGCCGCCGCCGCCAATATGGCCGAGCGCGTGTTCACCACGCTGGGACATTGGGTGACGCTCGACGATGCCGGGCTCGACGCTGCGATCCGCGCCATCGGCATCCCGCATCCCGGCGCAAAGCTGCGGCGCGAGGCACGAAAGCTGTTTGCCTGCGCGCTGGAGACGCCGGGCGGATTGAAGGTGCAGACCATCCACGCGCTCTGCACTCGCCTGCTCCAGCAATTTCCGTTCGAGGCCAACGTGCCGGCGCGATTCGCCGTGATGGATGACCGCGACCAGAACGACATGATGGAGCGCGCCAATCTGAAGGTGCTCCTGGAGGCCGCGCGCGATCCTGACAGCGTCACCGGCCGCGCGCTGCTGACCGCGATGGCGAGCGCCGCCGACGTCACCTTCAAAGAGGTCGTCCGCGAGGCGTGCCTGAGCCGCGACCATTTCATGGCCTGGACCGATGGGGCCGGCAACGCTGAAGCCGCCGCTGCGCAGATGACGGCCGTATTGGGCGTGGATGCGAGCGATCGCATCGAGGATGTCGAGAATGAGATTCTCGACGGACCATACCTGCCGCGCTCCCGTTGGGACGACATTGCGTTTGCGCTGGAGGACGGCAGCAAATCGGACAACGACCAGGCAAGCCGGCTCCGCGAGGCCAAGGCGTTTTCAGGCGCGGCGCAGGTCGACGCCTATCTCTGTGTCTTCCTCACCGACGAAAAACTCCCGCGCAAGGCGGTCCTGACCAAGAAGTTTGGCGAGCACAATCCATCCGTCGCGCGGCTGTTCGAGAATGAAGCAGTCCGCCTGAACGGATTGATCGAGAAGCGCCGCGCGATCACCATGCGCGACCGCACCGCGGCTCTGCTGCATATCGCAACCGCAGCCGCCGCGAACTACCGCCGCGAGAAGCAGGAACGTGGCCTGCTCGACTATGACGACCTCATCGACAAGACGCTGGCGATGCTCGACCGCATCTCCTCGGGCTGGGTGCATTACAAGCTCGACCGCGGCGTCGACCATGTGCTGATCGACGAGGCGCAGGATACCAGCCCGCGGCAATGGGACATCGTCGCGCACATCATCTCGGAATTCACGGCCGGCGAAGGCGCGCGCGAGGGGTTGAACCGCACGGTCTTCGCCGTCGGCGACGAGAAGCAGTCGATCTTCTCGTTCCAGGGCGCAGCCCCGCACGAGTTCGACGCGCGCCGGCGCGAGCTGCACCGCAAATTCACCGCGGCCGGGCTGAAATTCGATCCCGTGGCTTTCACCTATTCGTTCCGCTCGGGCGCCGCTATCCTGCATTCGGTCGACCACGTCTTCCGCGATCCCCAGATCTACAAGAGCATCCATTCGGTCGAGATCGGCCATCCCCTGCACAATGCGCTCGCCGATGCCGGCCCGAGCGTGATCGAGCTCTGGGATCTCGCCGAAGCCGATGACCGGCAGGAGATCGAGGGATGGCGCGCGCCGTTCGATGGCGTCGCGGTGACCAGTCCCGAGGTCAAGCTCGCCCGGCGCATCCAGGCCGAGATCAAGCGGCTGGTCGAGAGCGGCACGCTGACGGGCCATGAAGGCGAGCGGCGTCCGCTGCGCTATGGCGACATGCTGATCCTGGTGCGCCGGCGCGGCAATGCGTTCGACGCGGTGATCCAGGCGCTGAAGCACGCCGGCGTCCCCGTCGCCGGCGCCGACCGGCTCAAGCTGACCGAGCACATCGCCATCATCGATCTGATGAACCTTGCGGACGCGCTGCTGCTGCCGCAGGACGACCTTGCGCTGGCGGTGGCGCTCAAGAGCCCGCTGTTCGGTCTCGATGACGACGATCTGTTTCAGCTCGCCCATGACCGCAAGGGATCGCTGCGCCGCGCCCTCGGCGAGCATGCGGCTGGAAACGGGAAATTTGCGACCGTGTTGCGGCGCCTGGAAGCCTGCGAGATCCGGGCCCGCGAGGAAACGCCGTTTGCCTTCTATGCCTGGCTGCTCGGCGGCGACGGCGGCCGCGCGCGGATCCTGCGCCGGCTCGGTCACGAAGCCAATGACGCGCTCGACGAGTTTCTGGAGCTGGCGCTGAATTACGAGCGCAAGGCCCCTGCCTCGCTGCAGGGTTTTATGGCCTGGCTGCGCTCGGCCGACACCGAAGTGAAGCGCGACATGGAGATCACCCGCGACGAAGTCCGGGTGATGACGGTGCACGGCGCCAAGGGCCTCGAGGCCTCGGTCGTGTTCATGGTCGACACCACGTCGTCACCTGCGGACTCGCAGCGGGTGCGGCTCATCAACGTGCCGCGCGGCAATGGCGGCGAGGTCTTGGTCTGGGCTGGGCGCAAGGCGGACGATCCAAGACCTGTCGCCGAGGCGCGCAAGGCGATGCTGGAGGAGACCGAGGACGAATATCGCCGCCTGCTCTATGTCGCGATGACGCGCGCGGCCGACCGCCTGATTGTTGGCGGCTGCATGCCCGGCAACATGAGGACCGTCCGCAAGCTGAGCTGGTACGATCTGATCGACACCGGTCTGTCAGGCTCGGGCCTGGACAAGCAGACGATCGAGACGCCGCTCGGCAAGGTGACCCGCTTCGCCCGCCCAGAGGATGTGGCGCCGCTGGGCACGCCGGCGAACTCAGTCGATCAGACGATCACGCTGCCGGACTGGCTGCGGACGCCGGCGCCGCGCGAGATGATCGAGGACGATCCATTGCGCCCCTCCGGCCAGCAGGCCGAGGAAGGCCGCCGCGTGCGATCAGGCGAATCCGTGCAATCGCGCGCTCTGGCATTGCAGCGCGGCACGCTGGTGCACCGGCTGCTGCAATCCCTGCCCGATATCGCCACCGAGCGCCGGCGCGAGGCCGCGCTCGCTTTCATGGCGCGCAACGCCGCTGATTGGACCGAGGCCGATCGCGTCGCGCTGGCCGGCAAGGTGCTCGCCTTGATCGCCGAGCCGCGCTTTGCGCCGGTCTTTGCCGCCGGCAGCCGGGCGGAGGTCGCCATCGTCGGCAAGCTCGATCGGCCGGGCCGGCCGCCGGCGCTGGTATCGGGGCAGATCGACCGCCTGGTGGTGACGCCATCAGAGGTTTTGATCGTCGATTTCAAGACCAACCAGACGGCGCCCAGCAGCGCGGCCGAGGCGCCCGCCGCCTATGTCAGGCAGCTCGCGCTCTACCGGGCGGTGCTTTCCAGGCTTTATCCCCAGAAGCCCGTCCGCGCCGTGCTGCTCTGGACCGAGGCCCTTGAATATATGGAGATTTCAGCCCCCGCGCTGGACGCGGCGCTGGCATCCCTTCATCTCGGCGTGAGCGTCCTTGACCCGGCAAGGGGCCGTTCATAGGTTGGGACCATGATCTCCGGCGCGATTCCAGGTCGCGCCGATTCTCTTTCAACCGAGTGAGGTACTCCAATGGCCGTTGGCAAGGTTTCTGACACCGATTTCGAAGCCGAAGTGCTCAAGGCGAACGGCCCCGTCGTCGTCGATTTCTGGGCCGAGTGGTGCGGCCCGTGCCGCATGATCGCCCCCGCCCTCGACGAGATCGCCGGCGCGATGGGCGACAAGGTCAAGATCGTGAAGCTCAATGTCGACGAGAGCCCGAAGACCGCGTCGAAATATGGCGTGATGTCGATCCCGACCCTGATGATCTTCAAGGGCGGCGAGATGGCGTCGCGCCAGGTTGGCGCCGCGCCGAAGGCGAAGCTGCAGCAGTGGATCACCTCCGCGGTCTGATCCACGTCGCGAGCACGAGCGAATTCTACAACGGCCGGCGAAACGCCGGCCGTTTTGTTTTGCTCGTAGCCTGTAGCCCGGATGGAGCCACCGGATCGGCGCAACGCGCCGTCCGATGGCTCCATCCGGGCTACTCATCAACGCGCTCATTGCCTTCGACGAGCGCCTGAAACATCGCAACCAGCCGCTTGGTGTCGGACGCGAGCGGCTTGAAGAACGCGGCGTCGGCGTCCTCGACGGCCACGACGGCTTTCCGCGCGAGATCACGCCCCGCTCTGGTGACGGTGATCGCCTTGGCGCGCGGGTCCTGAGGATGATCGATCCGCTCGATCAACCCGGCTGCTTCCAGCGCGCGCAACACTTGAGACGTGGTCATCGGATCGACGCCACAGAGCTGAGAAAGCCGCGCCTGGGTCAGCGTTTCCTCGGCGCCGAACCAGGTTGCCGTCGCCAGCAGCACGAATTGGGAATGCGTGAGCCCGTAGGGCTGAAGCGCCGCCCGCAACCGGCGTTGCCAGGCGTTCGAGATCTTCCAGAGCAGGAAGCCCGGGCTTTCGGCGGGGCCGGACAGGCGGGTCGGAAGCGGCGGCTTGGTCATCGTGTCCCTTCGGCCAGCTTGGCAAGGCTCGCCAGCACCTCCGGGAAATCGGCGGAAACAGCCGGGCCGATTTCGGAAGCCTGCGGCCCGCGGGCGTCGACCGCGTAAACGATGCGCGTCCGTCCGGGTCCAAGCGATTCGATGCGATGGGCGACAAGGATGGCGAGGTCGCCGACCCGCGTTTCATCGACAAAGCAGACAGTCTCGCGCACATCGACCAGTTGCGAGCGGAGCGCCTCCTCGCCGGGCGGCTTCATGGTGAACCAGGTGCCCGATGCAAACGGCCCGTCGATGGCGATCTGCTCGATGCCCGCGTTCCAGTTCTTCCAGGCGGCGACATCGCGAAAGATGCTCCAGATCGCCTCCGGAGAGGCCGTGGTCTCGATGGCGTATTCCGTCTGCCAGGTGTTTTCGTTGCTCACGATGCGGCCTCTCTTTTAATATGCGCGCTTATAATAAGCGCGCATATCATCTTGTCAAGGCGCCTGGCAGGAGCAAATTTACGGGCCCGGCGTTGAAGCGCATGTCCTGAATCAAAGAGCGTTTCGCCGTGCCCTCTCCTCGCCGCGCAACCCGCCGAAAGCCCGCCCGGCTGGCCGCCATGGAGGCGCGTTCGGTCGATGCCATCCCGCGCGGCGGGGAGTGGCAGTACGAGCCGAAATGGGATGGCTTCCGCTGCCTGCTGTCGCGCGACGGCAGCAACGTTGATCTGCGCTCGAAATCCGGCGAGGACCTCGCGCGCTATTTTCCCGAGATCGTCGCCGCCGCGCTGAAGCTGAAGGCGGATCGGTTCGCGCTCGATGGCGAGATCGTCGTGCCGCAGGGCAAAGGTTTTTCCTTCGACGCGCTGCTGCAGCGGATTCATCCTGCCGCAAGCCGGGTGAAGAAACTGTCGGAGGAAACACCGGCGCTGTATCTCGTGTTCGACCTGCTGGCGACGGCGAACAGGAGGGAGCTTGCCGATGCGCCGCTCACCGAGCGCCGGCCGGCGCTGGAGGCGTTTGCAAGGGCCAACCTGAAAGGCGGTTTCTTCCGCCTCTCTCCTTTCACGATGAGCTACGCGACGGCAAAAAAATGGCTAGCGCAATCCGGCGGCGGTTCGGATGGCGTGATCGCCAAGCGCATCGACCTGCCCTACCAGGCCGGAAATCGCGAGGGCATGCAGAAGATCAAGAAGTTTCGTAGCGTCGATTGCGTGGTCGGAGGCTTCCGCTATGCGACCAACAAGATCGCGGGCCGCAAGGTCGTGGGCTCGCTGCTGCTCGGGCTCTACGACGACAAGGGCCTGCTGCACCATGTCGGCTTCACGTCAGCGATCAAGGCTGATGAGAAGCCTGCTCTGACCGACCGGCTGGAAGCGCTGATCGGCGAGCCCGGCTTCACCGGCAACGCACCTGGCGGGCCAAGCCGGTGGTCGAGCGAGCGCTCGGCCAAATGGTGCCCGCTCAAGCCGAAGCTGGTGATCGAGATCTGCTACGACCATTTCAGCGGCGAGCGCTTTCGCCACGGCACCTCGATCCTGCGCTGGCGCCCCGACAAGGCGCCCCGGCAGTGTACCTTCGAGCAGTTGAAGCAGAAGGCGGCCGATCCGATGAAGCTGCTGAAGTGAGGTTGATCGTAGCGTCTATTTGATCCACCCCGTCGCCAGTGCATTCGCCAGCTCGGGCTGATTGTTGCGGCGGGCGAGCGCGGCCATCGCTTCATGGTCGTAAGCGATCTGGCGGAACGTCACCTGCCAGGCACCATCAATGAGTTCGAGAATTGCATAGCGCGCGTGCGGGGTGCCGGCTTCGACGACATGCGGGAACGGATGTACGTCGCGATAGCCGGGGCTGCCGACGCTGCCGGGATTGACGATCAGCCTGGTATCGCGAAGCCGCACGGCGCGGGCGAGATGGGTGTGGGCGCAGAGGATGAGCGATTGCGTGATGCCTTGCGCGAACTGCTCGATGCGATCGAGCGGCGACAGCGCGACGGTGCCATTGGGGTGCACGGTGTCGAGCCAATAGATTTCATCATTCTCGGGCGTTGCGTGGCAGAGGAAAACCTGATCCCGAAACACGCGCGTCATCGGTTGCGCGCGCAGCCAGTCGAGCTGGGCGGCATTGAGCTGCGCATGCACAGGGCGATCCCACGAGCCCATCTTCTCCGGCGGCCGGTCGAGCAGATAGCGGTCATGATTGCCGAGCACATGCACGGCATCGATCGCCACCAGGATCTCGATGGTCCTGACAGCATCGAGCGGGCCGCTCAGCATGTCCCCGAGATTGACGATGTCGGTGATTCCAAGCGCGCGAATGTCGGAGAGCACCGCCTCCAGCGCGAGATAGTTTCCGTGGATGTCGGCAATCGCGGCAAAACGCATTGTGGGTCACCGTAGCCCGGATGAAGCGCAGCGCAATCCGGGACTCTAACTGCTTGGCGAAATGTCCCGGATTGCGCTTCGCTCCATCCGGGCTACGTGGCTCTCATGCAGGAGGCGTGCCGTTGAGGCCGAGCACGTGGCCGGCGAGATAGAGCGAGCCCGTGATCAGGATACGCGGCGGCACCTCGTAGGCGAGCTTCGCCAGGGAACGCAGGGCGGCCTCAACGCCGGTGGCGATCTCGACGCGCATGCCGAGGCTGCGGACGGCGTCCGCGAGATGGTCGACCGGCATCGCATTTTCCGTATCAGGGATCGGCACCGCGATGATGTGACGGGTGAGCCCGGCGAAATTGGCCAGAAACGCCTTCGCGTCCTTGTTCGCCATCATGCCCGCGATGACGACGAGCGGCCGCGACACGCGTTCTTCGAGATCTCCGAGCGCGGCGGCGGCGACGCGGCCGCCGTCGGCATTGTGGCCGCCGTCGAGCCAGATCTCGCTGCCTTGCGGCCCGAGAGCGAGCAACTCGCCCGAGGTGAGCCGCTGCATCCGCGCCGGCCACTCGGCACCGACGATGCCGGCCTCGAATGCCGCATGGTTGACCTTGAAGGTCGGAATCGCGCGCAGCGTCGCGATGGCAAGGCCGGCATTGTCAAACTGATGACGGCCGAACAAGCGCGGCGCGGCGAGATCCATCAGGCCGCGCTCGTCGGAATAGACCAGGCGCCCATGCTCGACATTGACGTGCCAGCTTTCGTTCGCGGCAAACAGCGGCGCGCGCATCTGCCTGGCCTGCGCCTCGATCACAGCCATCGCCTCGCCCGTCTGCTCGGCGCAAATCACCGGCACGCCGCGCTTGATGATGGCGGCCTTCTCGGCGGCGATCGACGCCAGGGTCGACCCTAGGAAATCCATGTGGTCCATGCTGACAGGCGTGATCACGCAGGCAGCGGGCGTATCGACCACGTTGGTCGAATCGAGCCGGCCGCCCAGGCCGACTTCGAGCAGCACCGCATCGGCAGGATTTTGCGCGAACAGCAGGAATGCCGCCGCGGTCTTCAGCTCGAAGAGTGTCGCGGGCTCGCCGGCATTGACGCGCTCGACCTGTTCCAGCGCAGCAAGCAATTCGTCGTCGGTGACGAGCACGCCACCGCCGAGGCGGCCAAGGCGGAAACATTCGTTGATGCGGACGAGATAGGGCGAGGTGTAGGCGTGGACGCGCAGGCTGGCTGCCTCCAGCGTCGCGCGCAGGTAGGCCACCGTCGAGCCTTTGCCGTTGGTGCCGGCGACATGGATCACCGGCGGCAGCTTGCGTTCGGGATGATCGAGCCGCTCGAGCAGACGGTGCATCCGCTCGAGCCCGAGATCGATGCGCTTCTGATGCAGGGCCGACAGCCGCCCGATTAATGCATCGAGCGACGCCTTTGCGCTGTCAGGGGACGCGTTCACGCGTGGGGCGCAGCCGGCGCCGTCTCAGCAGCCGATACGATCTGCGCCGGGCTAGCGACGGGCTGCGTCGGCTTGGACACGTTCTCCTGCGCGGGCGCCTTGGTCAGCAGGCGGCACAGCCGCGCCAGGGTTGGACGCAGCTCATGGCGATGCACGACCATGTCGACCATGCCGTGCTCTTTCAGATATTCGGCGCGCTGGAAACCTTCCGGCAGCTTTTCGCGAATGGTCTGCTCGATCACGCGCGCGCCGGCAAAGCCGATCAGCGCACCGGGCTCGGCGATCTGGACGTCGCCGAGCATCGCGTAGGACGCAGTGACGCCGCCGGTGGTCGGATTGGTCAGGACCACGATGTAAGGCAGCTTGGCTTCGCGCAGCATCTGCACCGCGACGGTGGTGCGCGGCATCTGCATCAGCGACAAGATGCCTTCCTGCATGCGCGCGCCGCCGGATGCGGCGAAGACGATGAAGGGCGACTTCTTCTCGACCGCAAGCTCGAGCCCGCGGACGATGGCTTCGCCCGCGGCCATGCCGAGCGAGCCGCCCATGAAATCGAAATCCTGCACGGCGACGACGACGCCGGCGCCTTCGAGCTTGCCGTAGCCGACCTTGATCGCATCGTTCAGATTGGTGCGCGCACGCGCATCCTTGATGCGGTCGACATACTTCTTCTCGTCGCGGAACTTGAGCGGATCGGCCGTCACCTCGGGCAGGGCGACGTCGAACCAGGTCTCGTTGTCGAAGATCGACTTCAGCCGCGCCGCCGCGCCCATGCGCATGTGGTAGTTCGAGCCGGGGATGACGAACTGGTTGGCCTCGACGTCCTTGTAGAACACGAGCTGTCCGGAATCCGGGCACTTGATCCACAAATTCTCCGGCGTCTCCCGCCGCAGCATGTTGCGGATCTTCGGCCGGACCACATTGGTAAGCCAGTTCATGGTTTGCTCCGATGTGCGATTCCGCTGGGAATCGCCTGAAAGGATATATGGCGGCCGGGCCGTTGCCCGGCAAGCCGCCGTGTCATCCACCGCAAAAGCGGAATTATGGCCTATTCGGCCGCTTGTTGGCGCCCTTGACGCCCTGGGCCAGGGCCGCCGTCAGCTCGGCCACGGCGTTAACGGTTTTGGCGGTCGCCCGGCCTTCCGCATCGAGGCTGTTCCTGAGCGCATCGACCAAGGCGGTGCCGACCACCGAACCATCGGCCTTCTCGGCGATGGCGCGCGCGGCCTCCGGCGTCCGGATGCCAAAGCCGACGCAGATCGGCAAGCCGGTATGCCGCTTGATGCGCGCGACGGCGTCTCCGACGACATTCGCATCCGCCGCCGCTGCACCGGTGATGCCGGCGATCGAGACGTAATAGACAAAGCCTGACGTGTTCGCGAGCACCGCGGGCAGGCGCTTGTCGTCGGTGGTCGGGGTCGCCAGGCGAATGAAGTTCAGGCCCGCCTTCAGCGCGGGAATGCAGAGCTCGTCGTCTTCCTCCGGCGGCAGATCGACGATGATGAGGCCGTCGACGCCTGACGCCTTGGCATCGGCCAAGAACCTGTCGACGCCGTAAATGTAGATAGGATTGTAATAGCCCATCAGCACCAGCGGCGTGACATTGTCGCCCTTGCGGAAGTCGCGGACCAGCTCCAGCGTCTTCTTCAAGGTCATGCCGACCTTGAGCGCGCGCAGACCTGCCGCCTGGATCGAGGGACCATCCGCCATCGGATCGGTGAAGGGAATGCCGAGCTCGATGATTTCGGCGCCGGCCTTGGGCAGCGCCTTGACGATCTCGAGCGACGTCGTGGGGTCGGGATCGCCGGCCATCACATAGGTGACAAAGGCCGAGCGGCCTTGGCTCTTCAGCTCGGCAAAACGGGTGTCGATACGCGTGGTCATGATTCGGCGGCCGCTGTGCTATACCTCTCCCCTCCGGGGAGAGGTCGGCTGCGAAGCAGCCGGGTGAGGGGGATGGAGAGGTTCAAGTCGAGAGCACGAAGGCTCCGCGAGTCGCAGACGAGCGCCGAAGCAAGGCTTTGGCAGGCGCTGCGCAACCGGCAGCTCGCCCGCTGGAAGTTTCGCCGCCAGCATCCTGTTGATCGATACGTCGTCGACTTCGTCACGCTGGACGGAAAGCTCATCGTTGAAGTTGATGGCGTCACCCATTCCAGCCCGGCCGAGATCGAGCGTGATGATGCCAGAACCAAGGTGCTCGAAGCCTGCGGCTTCTTCGTCCTGCGCGTCTCGAACACCGATGTGTACGAAAATCTCGAAGGCGTGCTCGAGCTGATCCGGACATCACTAAGGTTCGAGTGAGCGGAGAGACCCCTCACCCGGCTGCTACGCAGCCGACCTCTCCCCGACGGGGAGAGGTGAGGCGAGTGCGACACTCGCTTCACTTGCTCTTGCCCTTCAGGATGTCGCCGACCTGCGGGACGTCCTTGTCGCCGCGGCCGGAGAGATTGACGACCATCAGGTGGTCTTTCGGCCGCTTCGGCGCGAGCTCCATCACCTTGGCGATGGCGTGGGCGGGCTCGAGCGCGGGAATGATGCCTTCGAGCTTGGAGAGCAGCTGGAACGCGGCAAGCGCTTCGTCATCGGTCGCGGAGAGATAATTGACGCGGCCGACCTCGTGCAGCCAGGAATGCTCGGGGCCGATGCCAGGATAGTCGAGGCCGGCCGAGATCGAATGCGCGTCCTGGATCTGGCCGTCGGCATCCATCAAGAGATAAGTGCGGTTGCCATGGAGCACGCCAGGGCGGCCGCCCGCGATCGAGGCCGCATGCAGCTGCGTGAGGCCGTGGCCTGCGGCTTCGACGCCGAAGATCTCGACGCTGGGATCGTCGAGGAACGGATGGAACAGGCCCATCGCATTGGAGCCGCCGCCGATGCAGGCGACCAGCGAATCCGGCAGGCGTCCCTCGACCTCCTGCATCTGCGCCTTGGTCTCGACACCGATGATCGACTGGAAGTCGCGCACCAGCGTCGGATAGGGATGCGGGCCCGCCACCGTGCCGATGCAATAGAACGTGTTGTGCACGTTGGTGACCCAATCGCGCAGGGCCTCGTTCATGGCGTCCTTCAGCGTGCGCGTGCCCGACTGCACCGGGAACACCTTTGCGCCCAGCATCTCCATGCGGATCACGTTGGGCTGCTGCCGTTCGACGTCGACGGCGCCCATATAGACCACGCATTCGAGGCCAAAGCGCGCGCACAGCGTCGCGGTGGCGACACCGTGCTGGCCGGCACCGGTCTCGGCGATGATGCGCTTCTTGCCCATGCGCCGCGCCAGCATGATCTGGCCTAGCACGTTGTTCACCTTGTGCGAGCCGGTGTGGTTGAGCTCCTCGCGCTTCAGATAGATCTTGGCGCCGCCGAGATGTTCGGTGAGACGCTCGGCGAAATACAACGGCGAGGGCCGGCCGACATAGTTCTTGAGATAGCCGTTCATCTCGGCCTGGAAGGCCGGATCGGCCTTGGCTGCGGTGTAGGCCTTCTCCAGATCGAGGATCAGCGGCATCAGGGTTTCGGCGACGAAGCGTCCGCCGAAAATGCCGAAATGGCCGCGCTCGTCGGGCCCGCTGCGATAGGAATTTGGTTTGGCGATGGTCATCGAACGCTCAACTCTTGAGTGGCGCGCGCGGCGCGAATGAAGGCCTTGATCATTTCAGGATCTTTCACGCCTGGAGCGCTCTCGACGCCGGAGGACACGTCGACGCCGCCGGCGCCGGTGACGCGCAGGGCTTCGACAACATTGCCGGCGTGAAGCCCGCCCGAGACCATATAGGGCAGCTTGAGATCGAGATTTTCGAGCAGGTGCCAGTCGAAGGGCTCCCCCAGGCCACCGGGGCGGGTCGCATCCTTCGGCGCACGGGCGTCGAACAGGATGCGGTCGGCGACTGCGGCGTAACCTGGCAGCACCGCGAGATCGGCCGCGGCCGCGACCGGCACCGCCTTCATGACCGGGCGGCCGAACCTCTGCTTGATGTCACGCAAGCGCGCCACGCTCTCCTGGCCGTGGAGCTGGAAGATGTCAGGCGACAGCGCGTCCATGATGTTGTCGAGCGTGGCATCGTCGGCATCGACCGTGAGCGCCACTTTCAGCGCGCGCTTTTTCACCTGCCGGCCGAGATCGCGTCCCGTCTCCAGCGAGACGTGCCGCGGCGAGGGCGGAAAGAACACAAACCCCACCATGTCGGCGCCCGCGTCGAGCGCCGTTTGAAGCGTCTCGCGCGTGGACAGGCCGCAGATCTTGACGAGCAGGGACATGGTCTCAAAGCAGATGGAGGCCGCAAGCGGCGGCCGGGAAACGGGCTTTTCAGTTCGGGCCGCTTCTACAACGTCGCGCGCTGCTTGTCTCGCCCGATAGGCCCGTAAAGGCCCACTCCTGAGGGCACCGGGAGGCGCTGGGCCTCGGGCTTGGCTGCGGCCGCCTGAGCCCGCAGCCCGGCCAATTCGCCCCGCGCGGCCCGGGCATCCGCCTCATGCCGGCGTGCGGCGCGGCGCCAGTGCCGCTGGCCGAGCCAGACGGCGCAGCCGCCGACCACGACGCCCAAGGCAGCCGTCAGGACCAGCAGCAGGAACAACGGAATGTCGCGCGACAGCGCCGGATCCTTCGCCATGAAGGGATCGAAGGAGACGGTGACCTCATGCCGGTTGGCGGCCGCAAAGGTCACCAGGACCAGGACCAGCGGAGTCACGAACAGCCAGGTCAGAAACTTTCGCATCGCGTGTCGCTCGCCTTGAATCACCTGCCGCCGCAGCAAACGGCGGTTCGGCCAAACCCGGACGACAGACCTAATCGGGCGCGCCCGGATCCGGATGGTCGCGGTTAAGCCGCTCGCGCATTTCCTTGCCGGTCTTGAAGAACGGAACGCTCTTCTGATCGACGGGGACATGGGCGCCGGTGCGCGGATTGCGGCCGGCGCGGGCGGGGCGATGCTTGACCGAGAAAGCGCCGAAGCCGCGCAGCTCGACGCGGTCACCGCGCGCGAGTGCCGCTACGATCTCTTCGAGAATCGCATTCACAATGTTCTCGACATCCCGCTGGTACAGATGCGGGTTGTGCTCGGCGATACGCTGAACAAGTTCGGATTTGATCATCGAGAGATAGGACCCGGAAGCGTGCGGATGACCATTTCCGTGAAAATGCCTTGATCTGTCAAGACGCTAAATGAAGGGTAGGCGTCGTGAAAGTGCGTGACATTTGCCGAAAAAGCGGGCTGCTAAGCCACCCGCCAGACGGGAAAAGGGTCTGGAGCTCGCGCGGTTCCGTCAGTTTCAGCTCAATTCGACGCGGCCGGCTGCCACAGCGCCAGCATTCCATCCAGCCCGGCACGATCAACCGCCTGCACGAGGCCAGTTTGCTCGATTTGATGCGCAATCGCGCTGAATCCAAGCGCTTCCAGGGTCACCGAGGCCGCCGTCTTGAAGAGGGTCAGGTCACCAAAGCGCGGCTCGAGCTTGTAATCGCGCACGGAAAGACCCTTCTTGACGCCTTTCTGTTCCTCCAGCCAGGTGACCGCGGTCTTCTCGTCGCCGAGCTGATCAATCAGCTTGAGATCGATCGCCTGGCGGCCGGTGAAGACACGGCCATCGACGACTTTTTCGAGCTGCGTGTCATCCATGCCACGGCGCTGCTTCACCAGATCCTTGAACCAGGCGTAGGAATCCTTCACCAGCGCATCCAGTGCGGCGCGCGCTTCCGGGCTGGTCGGCTCAAAGCCGTTGGGCGCGGCCTTGAGCGGCGTGGATTTTACCTCCTCGACCTTGACGCCGATGGTCTTCAGGAGCTCGGCGACGTTGGGGAACTGGAACAGCACGCCGATCGAGCCGACCAGCGAGCTCTGCTGGGCGATGATGTGGTCGCTGGCGATGGCGGTGATGTAGCCGCCGGATGCCGCAAGGCCCTCGACCACCACGACCAGCGGCTTCTTCGCCTTCAGGCGCATCAAGGAATCATAGAGCTGCTCGGAGCCGGCAGTGGTGCCGCCGGGCGAGTTGACATGAACGATCACGGCGGCGGCCTGCGAATTCTCCAGCCGCTCCAGCGCCCGCGTGCGCTCGGCATCGCTGCGGATCAGGCCCTCGATCTGCACACGCGCGATGGAGCCGGCGGAGACGAAGCTGCCGCGCGCGCCGGGCGTTGCGATCAGCGCAAAGCCCGCGATCGCGGCGATCGCGATCAGCGCGGCCATCACGCGCCAGAACGTCAGCTTGCGGCGGATCCTGCGGCGATCGACGATGATGTCCGAATCGAGCGACATCGGGATATCTCCAAATGAAAGGCCGCTGGCGTTGTGCGGTCACATTGTGACCCTCAGCTCGCCTGGATACATCAATTGCGGCGCAATTTGAAGAAAACAAGGCCTCTTGGTGCGAGCCGAGAACTTCATCGAACATTCGCTGTCGTCCCGGCGAAGGCCGGGACCCATAACCACAGGGCGTGGTTTGACGAAGATTCTTGGTTCGGTACTCCGACAGATCGCGATCGATAGATTCCGCGGTATGGGTCCCGGCCTTCGCCGGGACGACGATAGCGACAAAAAAGCCCCGGCCAGAGCCGGGGCTTCGATGTCAGCGAAAACTTGCGTTTCGCTTACTTGCTGTCGCGGTTCTTGAGCGCGGTGCCCAGGATGTCGCCGAGCGTCGCACCCGAATCCGAGGAGCCGTACTGCGCGATGGCTTCCTTCTCTTCGGCGACCTCGAGCGCCTTGATCGACACCTGGACCTTGCGGGCCTTCTTGTCGAACTGGATCACGCGGGCATCGACCTTCTCGCCGACCGCGAAGCGTTCGGCGCGCTGGTCGTTGCGGTCACGCGCGAGCTCCGAGCGCTTGATGAAGGTCGAGAAGTCGGTCCCGGCGATCTTCACCTCGATACCGCTCTCCTTCACTTCGAGCACTTCGCAGGTCACGACCGCGCCCTTCTTGACATCGCCCGGCTCGGCGAAGGGGTCGCCTTCGAGCTGCTTGATGCCGAGCGAGATGCGCTCCTTCTCGACGTCCACATCGAGCACCACGGCCTTCACCATGTCGCCCTTCTTGTAGTTGTCGATCACCTGCTCGCCCGGAAGCTTCCAGTCGAGGTCGGAGAGGTGGACCATGCCGTCGACGTCGCCCTCGAGGCCCAGGAACAGACCGAACTCGGTCTTGTTCTTGACCTCGCCCTCGACCACCGAACCGGTCGGGTGACCTTCGACGAAGACCTCCCACGGGTTGCGCATGGTCTGCTTGAGGCCGAGCGAGATGCGGCGCTTGACGGAATCAACTTCCAGCACCTGCACGTCGACTTCCTGCGAGGTCGACACGATCTTGCCGGGGTGCATGTTCTTCTTGGTCCACGACATCTCGGAGACGTGGATCAGGCCTTCGATGCCCGGCTCGAGCTCGACGAACGCACCGTAGTCGGTGATGTTGGTGACGCGGCCGGTGAAGCGGGCACCCAGCGGGTACTTGGCTTCGATGCCCTGCCACGGATCGTCCAGCAGCTGCTTCATGCCCAGCGAGATGCGGTGCGTCTCGTGGTTGATCTTGATGATCTTGACCTTCACGGTCTGGCCGATCGAGAGCACCTCGGTCGGGTGGTTGACGCGGCGCCACGCGATGTCGGTGACGTGCAGCAGGCCGTCGATGCCGCCGAGATCAACGAACGCACCGTAATCGGTGATGTTCTTGACCACGCCGTCGATGACCTGGCCCTCTTCGAGGTTCTGCACCAGCTCCTGACGCTGCTCGGCGCGGGTCTCTTCGAGCACCGTGCGGCGGGAGACGACGATGTTGCCGCGACGGCGGTCCATCTTGAGGATCTGGAACGGCTGCGCATTGTTCATCAGCGGCGCAACGTCGCGGATCGGGCGGATGTCGACCTGCGAACGCGGCAGGAAGGCAACGGCACCGTCGAGGTCGACGGTGAAGCCGCCCTTGACCTGGTTGAAGATGACGCCCGTGACCTTCTCGTTGTTCTGGAACGCCTTCTCCAGCTTGCCCCAGCTCTCTTCGCGGCGCGCCTTGTCGCGCGACAGCACGGCCTCGCCGAGGGCGTTCTCGATGCGATCGAGGAACACTTCCACCTCGTCGCCAACCTTGATTTCGCTGTCACGGCCGGGGCCGGAAAATTCGCGCAGCGCAACGCGGCCTTCGGTCTTCAGGCCGACGTCGATGACGGCCATGTCCTTTTCAATTGCAACCACCTTGCCCTTGACGACGGAGCTCTCCTGCAGGTTGCCACCCGCGAAGGACTCGTCGAGCATCGCGGCGAAATCGTCACGCGACGGGCTATAGGTATCAGCGGAAGTCGAAGCCATTTGTTCTCCAGTTGCGGATGTCTTGCCGGCCGTTGGGTTCATGGGCGTATCGCGCGCGCAGTGTCGGAAGGCCCGCAAGACCTTCGAGCGACCGCTCGCTGCTCCGGCCTGAAACCGAAACAGCGGAAGCGGGCCGGCAGAGGCCCGCGCGTTCGATACGTGGAAATCGTTGTGTCCGGAGCCTGGATCGCGTCGATCCCCAAACAGGGACCGAGAGTATCGACCTCAAAGAGCGGGAGCGGGCACTTCCTCCAATGACGGCTGCGGCTTAACCCCGCGACCGGCCCGCTCGGACGGCCTCGATAATGTCGATGGCGGCCCGGACGCCGCCTTCTATATCCAGTTGGGAGTTATCTAGCAAGTAAGCATCCGGGGCCGGTTTCAAAGGCGCAATCGGCCGGTTCTTGTCCCGTTCGTCGCGGCGGATGATGTCGGCGAGCACGGCCGCCTCGTCCGCTTCCTCGCCCCGCGCCCTGGCCTCCATGGTGCGCCGGCGAGCGCGGACCCTGGGGTCGGCCACGACGAAGATTTTCACGTCGGCATGGGGGCAGATCACGGTTCCAATATCCCTTCCGTCCAGCACGGCCCCGGGCGGGTCGGCGGCGAATTGCCGCTGGAAATTGACCAGGACCTCACGGACTTTGGGGATCGCCGAGACGATCGAGGCGCCCTCACCGGCCTCCTGGGTCTTCAGGGCGGGATTGCCGAACTTTTCGGGATCGAGTTCCAAGGCGGCCTGCACCGCCGCGGCCTCGTCGTGGAGATCGGTGCCGGACTGCATCAGGGCATAGGCCACCGCGCGGTAGATCACGCCGGTATCGAGGTGACGATAACCATAGTGATGGGCGAGGCGCTTGCCGAGCGTGCCTTTGCCCGAGGCCGCGGGACCATCGATGGCGATAATCATGAAAACTCGGCCCCAAGGGAACGCATCATCGGTATGAAGTCAGGGAAACTGGTGGCGATGAAGGCGGTGTCGTCGACGATCACCGGCTGGTCGGAGGCGCAGCCCATCACCAGCGCAGACATCGCGATGCGGTGATCCATATGGGTGGCGACAGTCCCGCCGCCGGGCACATGGCCGCGACCCTCGACGATCAGGTCGTCGCCGGAGACCTCGACCTTGACGCCGTTGACGCGGAGCATCGCGGCGGTGGCCTCGAGCCGGTCGGATTCCTTGACGCGCAGCTCCTGCAGGCCCCGCATGATGGTGGTGCCTTCGGCAAACGACGCCGCCACGGCCAGCACCAGATATTCGTCGATCATCGAGGGCGCGCGCTCCGGCGGCACCTCGACGCCGCGCAGCTTTGAGGCGCGTACGCGCAGGCGTGCCATCGGCTCGCCGGCATCACCGCGCATTTCGCTTTCCTCGATCGACGCGCCCATTTCACGCAGCGTCGTGAACAGGCCGGTGCGCAGCGGATTGGTCATCACGTCGGACAGAACGATGTCGGAGCCTTCGACGATCAGTGCCGCGACGACAGGAAAAGCTGCAGACGATGGATCGGCGGGCACGATGACGGTCGCGCCATGCAGCTCGGGCTGGCCGACCAGCGTGATGCGGCGGCCATGAGCTCCCTCGGCGACCGAGGTGATGTCGGCGCCGAAATGCTTCAGCATCAGCTCGGTGTGGTCGCGGCTGGCCTCGCTCTCGATCACGGTGGTGGCGCCCGGCGCGGCGAGGCCGGCCAGCAGCACCGCCGACTTGATCTGAGCGGAGGCGACCGGGGTCTTGTAGGTGATCGGCAGCGGATCGCGCGCACCCTGAATGGTCAGGGGCAGGCGGCCGCCCTCGCCGCCAGAGACGATTTTGGCGCCCATCTTTTCGAGCGGATCGAGGATCCGGCGCATCGGGCGGCTGCGCAGCGAGGCATCGCCGTCGAAGTCAGCCGAGATCGGGCAGCCGGCAACGGCGCCCATGACCAGCCGGCAACCGGTGCCGGAGTTGCCGAAATCCAGCATCGCCCTGGGCTGGGCAAAGCCGCCGACACCCACGCCATTCACTTTCCAGGCGAAATCGCCGGTGCGCTCGACCTTCGCGCCGAGGGCCTGCATGGACTTGGCGGTGTTGAGGACGTCCTCGCCCTCGAGCAGGCCCGTAATGCGGGTCTCTCCGACGGCCAGCGCGCCCAGGATGAGGGCACGGTGGGAGATCGACTTGTCCCCGGGTACCCGTACTTTTCCGGTCAGGGGACCGCCTGGGCTCGACTTCAGGGGTGTCGGCTTGTCGGAATGGGTCAAGATTGTGTCCTTGGATGCGCCTCGGAGGCTGGCGGGCACCTACCACATGGCCTCCCCGCCGTCACGAGCATGTCTTTCTCCCGTAATGCGCTATTGACAGCGGGCCGCCAACTAGCCAAGTGAAACACCGCTTTTCAGACATCCCAGGATTCCTCTGCCGTGGCCAAGTCCGAACTCGGAACCAAACGTATTTGCCCGACCACGGGCAAGAAGTTCTATGACCTCAACAAGAATCCGGTGATCTCGCCCTATACCGGCGAGGTTGTGCCGATCGCGCCTGTGGCGCCCACCCGCGGCACCCGCGGGGCCGAGGCACGCCACGCTGCAGCTGCGGACACCGCGCCGGAGCCGGCCGAGAACGAAGAGTTGGTCTCGCTCGAGGAGGCCGATGCCGAGGAGAACACCGGCAAGGTCAAGGCCGTCGTGCCCGAATCCGAGGACGATATCGAGGTCGACGAGACCCTCGACGACGACGATGACGATGATTCGACCTTCATTGCCGACGAAGAAGAGGGTGATGAGGACGTGACCGACATCATTGGTGATGTCGGAGGCGACGAAGAGACTTGAGATCAGTCCTGATCTGTGAAAAAGGGTGCACCGCGCGAGTCGGAAGGCTCGCCGGTCGGGAGTGATCCCCCAGGATCATCCCAAGGGTTAAGGGGCCATAGCTCAGCTGGGAGAGCGCTTGCATGGCATGCAAGAGGTCGGCGGTTCGATCCCGCCTGGCTCCACCAGCCTTCGCTCGCTTCGCGAGCTTCGGCTGGGCAAGCCTGAGGAAGTCCCTCGTAGCGAAGTGAGCGAAGGCTGTCCCGCCATAGCCCGGAGGGCGACGGCGGACTGGGGCTGATATCCATGCTGTCTGCCCTATCGCTAACAACATCCTAAACGTGTCTCAGATCTGCTATCCTACCTCTGGAGAGGAAGCAGATTGAAATACGTCTATATCCTCGAAAGTCTCGATTCCGAGCACTTCTATGTCGGCATCACCGACGATCTGCGGGCGCGCCTGGCAAAACACAATGCCGGCGAGGTGCCGCACACGTCAAAATATGGCCCTTGGCGAATTCGCACGTATTTCGCTTTCGACGACGCCGCACGGGCTGCCGCATTCGAGCGATATCTGAAATCTGGTTCTGGTCGCGCGTTCGCCAAGAAGCATTTCTGACCGTGCGCGTTCGGGGCCTACTCCCCAATCACCGCATTCAACCGATCCCTCAGCGCGACAATCTCGTCTTTCATCGCGATCAGCTCCGACACCGTGCAATCCGACGCCGCGAGGATCGATTGCGGCACGCTGCGCGCTTTCTCCTTCAGCGCATGCCCCTGCGGGGTCAGGGCGATCAGCACCTGACGCTCGTCCTCGCTCGAGCGCGTGCGCTTGACGAGGTGCGCGGCCTCGAGCCGCTTCAGGAGCGGCGTCAGCGTGCCTGAATCCAGAAACAGCTTTTCGCCGATGTCCTTCACCGGCACGTCGTCGCGCTCCCACAGCACCAGCATGACAAGATATTGCGGATAGGTCAGGCCGAGCCGGTCCAGCAGCGGCTTGTAGACGCGGTTGAAGGCGTGCGCGGCCGAATAGACCGCGAAGCAGATCTGGTTGTCGAGGCGTTGCGGATCGAGGGTCGCTGATTTGCGGGCCATGGAGAATCTCTTGAGACTGGCCCGCATTGTGGGACCGGGCGGGCCTACATTCAATTGCGAACAATTAAATGTGAGGCTTGCGGATTTCAATTGCACGCAATCTAATTGTTTGCAATACAGACCGTACCCCAACCGAAGCCCCTCAGGGAGACGAAAATGTCCGTGAACGTCCTTTACAAGACCAGCGCGAAAGCCACCGGCGGCCGTGACGGCCATGCTGCGACCCTCGACGGCGCGCTCGACGTCAAGCTGACCACGCCGAAGGAGCTCGGCGGCGGCGGCGGCGCCGGCAACAATCCCGAGCAGCTGTTTGCGGCCGGCTATGCCGCCTGCTTCATCGGCGCCATGAAGTTCGTGGCCTCGCAGGGCGGCCCGAAGGTTCCCGCCGACGCCTCCGTGACCTCGACCGTCGGCATCGGCCCGCGCTCGGCCGGCGGCTTCGGCCTCGACATTGATCTCGCCGTCTCGCTGCCGGGCCTGTCCCGCGCGGACGCCGAAGCGCTGGTCGAGAAGGCGCACCAAGTGTGCCCGTACTCCAACGCGACGCGCGGCAATGTCGACGTTCGCTTGACGGTCGTCTGATCCGGACGGTGAAATGGCTGGCCCGGGATCCCTCTCGGGCCGGCCGCTTCCGCGAGATTTCCCACGCTGCGGGATTGCGCGGCGACGCATACGCCCCCACGCGACAGGCCATTGCTGGCGCGTTCGAACCTCGCTAGGCCTGTGATCAATATCGACACAGGGAAGCAAGGCATGACTGACACAGGCGCAATGAGCGGACTTCGCGTCATCGATCTCACGCGCGTGCTTGGTGGCCCCTATTGCACCCAGATCCTCGCCGACCACGGCGCCGACGTGATCAAGGTCGAGCCGCCCGCGGGCGACGAGGTGCGCGACTGGGGTCCTCCCTTCCACGACGACGACGCGGCCTATTTCATCGGCATCAACAGAAACAAGCGCTCGATCGGTCTCGACCTCGCCTCCGAAGGCGGCCGCCTCGTGCTGATGAAGATGCTGGAGACGGCCGACGTCCTGATCGAGAATTTCAAGCCGGGCACGCTGGAGAAATGGGGCATCGGCAACGATGTGCTCGCCCAGAAATTTCCGCGCCTCGTGCATTGCCGGATCTGCGGCTTCGGCGCCGACGGCCCGCGCGGCGGCAATCCCGGCTATGACGCCATCATCCAGGCCATGACCGGAATGATCGCGGCGACCGGATCGCCCGAGAGCGGCCCGATGCGGATCGGCGTGCCCTTGGTCGACATCACCACAGGCCTTTACGCCGCGATCGGCATCCTGATGGCGCTGTCCGAGCGGCAACGCTCCGGCAAGGGCCAGTTCCTCGAGACGACGCTGTACGAGACCGGCCTTGCCATCATGCATCCGCACACCGCGAATTATTTCATGCATGGCAGCCCGCCTGGCCTCACCGGCAACGAGCACCCGAACCTCGTGCCGTACGCGATCTTCCCGACCAAGACCGACAACATCTTCATCGGCGTCGGCAATGACGGCACCTTCCGCAAGCTCGCCAAGGAGATCGGCAAGCCCGAGCTCGGCACCGACCCGCGCTTTGCCCGCAACAAGGACCGCATCGCCAATCGCGAGGCGCTGCGCGCCGAGCTCGCCGCGGTGTTCAGCCAGCACGAGGCCGAGCCGCTATGCAATCGCCTGCTCGCCGCGGGCCTGCCCGCAGGCCCCGTGCAGAAGATCGACCAGGCGCTGACCAATCCGCACACTGTCGCCCGCGGCGATGTCATCGAGAAGGACTGGTACAAGGGCGTGGCTTCGCCGATCCGGCTCGATCGCAGTAAGCCGAGCCTGCGCCGGCTGCCGCCGAAGTTCAGCCAGCACTCCCAGGAGGTGCTGGGCGAGTTCGGCTACTCAAGGTCGGAAATCGACGCGATGGTCGAGAGCGGCGTGGTCTGCGGGCCCGAGCGCAAGCGCTAGGCCCAACTGCCGCATCCGATGCGTGATGCCGCAGTGCGGCGCGGGCATTGGTGTGCACCGCGAACGCCGGCCGTTGCGCGGCGCGTTCGCCTATTTGACGACTTCCCTTTTCCGGCGCTTGCCGCTTTCGTTTCGGCCGCTTACACAGTCATGTGAACGTCATATGGCGCTGCTAGCGCAAGCGCTTCTTTATTGACGGCTGAGGGAGGTTTCTTGATGGCTCTTCGATTTTTTGGGGCGGCTGCCGCTGTCGCAATGGCAGTCGGCATGACGGCTTCGCCGGCGCTGGCCGTGACTGAAATCCAGTGGTGGCACGCGATGACCGGCGCGAACAACGACGTCATCGTCAAGCTCGCCAACGACTTCAACGCGGCGCAGAGCGACTACAAGGTCATCCCGACCTACAAGGGCAGCTATCCCGACACCATGAACGCCGGCATCGCCGCGTTCCGCGCCGGCAATGCGCCGCATATCATGCAAGTGTTCGAGGTCGGCACCGCGACCATGATGGCCGCGACCGGCGCCGTGAAGCCGGTCTACAAGCTGATGGCCGACGCCGGCGAGAAGTTCGATCCGAAGGCCTATCTGTCCGCGATCACCGGCTACTACTCGACCTCGAAGGGCGAGATGCTGTCCTTCCCATTCAACTCGTCGTCGACAGTCATGTGGGTCAATCTCGACGAGCTGAAGAAGGTCAATGCCGAGATCCCGAAGACCTGGCCCGAAGTGTTCGAGGTCGCCAAGAAGCTGCACGACAACGGCCATCCGACCTGCGGCTTCTCCAACTCCTGGGTCACCTGGGTCAATCTCGAGCAGCTCTCCGCCTGGCACAACGTGCCGCTCGCCAGCAAGGCGAACGGCCTCGACGGCTTCGACACCAAGCTCGAGTTCAACGCACCGCTGCAGGAGAAGCATCTCGAGAAACTGGTCGAGCTGCAGAAGGACAAGACCTACGACTACGCCGGCCGCACCAACCAGGGCGAAGGCCGCTTCACCTCGGGCGAGTGCGCGATCTACCTGACCTCGTCGGCCTTCTTCGGCAACGTCAAGGCGCAGGCCAAGTTCAACTTCACCGCCGTGCCGATGCCTTACTATCCCGACGTCAAGGGCGCGCCGCAGAACTCGATCATCGGCGGTGCCTCGCTCTGGGTGATGGGCGGCAAGTCGGCCGACGAGTACAAGGGCGTCGCGAAATTCCTGACCTTCCTGTCGGACACCGATCGCCAGGTCTACATCCACAAGGCCTCGGGCTATCTGCCGATCACCAAGGCCGCCTACGAGAAGGCCAAGGCCGAGGGCTTCTACAAGGATCAGCCCTATCTCGAGACCCCGCTGCTCGAGCTGACCAACAAGGAGCCGACCGAGAATTCGCGCGGCCTGCGCCTCGGCAACATGGTCCAGCTGCGTGACGTCTGGGCGGAAGAGATCGAGCAGGCGCTCGCCGGCAAGAAGACCGCCAAGCAGGCGCTCGACGCCTCGGTCGAGCGCGGCAACACCATGCTGCGCCAGTTCGAAAAGACCGCCGTAAAATAAGGCGAAGGCGCCGGCGGGCCGCATCGATCAGCGGCCCGCCCGCGCTACCCCATCATGCAAAAGCAAGCGATTTTCCAATCAAAGCTGCTGCCTTACGCGCTGGTTGCCCCGCAACTCGCGATCGTCCTGGTTTTCTTCTACTGGCCGGCCTTGCAGGCCGTGATCCAGTCGTTCCTGCTCCAGGACGCTTTCGGCCTCTCGACGAGCTTCGTCTGGTTCGAGAATTATTTCGAGCTGTTCAGTGAGCCCGCCTATTTCGAGACTGTCGTCCGCACCTTCTTCTTCTCGTTCGCGATCGCGGCGTCCTCGCTCTCCGTGGCGTTGCTGCTTGCGGTGATGGCGGACAAGCCCTTACGCGGCGGCGCGGTGTATCGCACGCTGCTGATCTGGCCCTATGCGGTGGCGCCGCCGGTGGTCGGCGTGCTCTGGGTGTTCATGCTGCATCCCTCGCTCGGCGTGCTCTCGCGCTATTTGCGCGCCGCCGGCATTGAATGGAATCCGCTGCTCGACGGCAACCAGGCCGCGACACTCGTCATCCTCGCCGCCGCCTGGAAGCAGATCTCCTATAATTTCCTGTTCTTCCTCGCAGGGCTCGCGGCGATTCCGAAAAGCGTGCTCGAGGCCGCCGCGATCGACGGCGCGCGCCCGATGCGGCGGTTCTGGACCGTGACCTTCCCGCTGCTGTCGCCGACCATCTTCTTCCTCCTGGTCGTCAACATCGTCTACGCCTTCTTCGACACCTTCGGCATCATCGACACCATGACGCGCGGTGGCCCCGGCACCTCGACGGTCACGCTGGTCTACAAGGTCTATAATGACGGCCTGATCGGCGGAAATCTCGGCAGCTCGGCGGCGCAATCGGTGATCCTGATGATCATGGTGATCGTGCTCACCGGAATCCAGTTCCGCTTCGTCGAACGCAAGGTGACCTACTGATGGTCGAGCAAGAGGGCTTCAGGCGTTACGTCGCCCACATCATCCTCTGGATCGGGATCGCGATCGTCGCCTTTCCGGTCTACGTGGCCTTTGTCGCGTCGACCCAGGACAACGCGTTGATTGCCAACGGCCAGATGTCGCTGCTCCCGGGCGGCCATTTCTTGGAGGTCTATTACCAGACGATTTTCGTCGGCACGAGCGGCACGACCCGCGAGCCCGTCGGCAACATGATGTTCAATTCGCTGGTGATGGCGCTGGCGATCGCGATCGGCAAGATCGCGATCTCGATCATCTCCGCCTATGCGATCGTGTATTTCCGCTTTCCGTTCCGGATGCCGATCTTCTGGATCATCTTCATCACCCTGATGCTGCCGGTCGAGGTGCGCATCTATCCGACCTACAAGATCGTCGCCGACCTGCACATGCTCGACAGCTATGCGGGCCTGGCGCTGCCGCTGATCGCATCGGCGACGGCGACGCTGTTGTTTCGCCAGTTCTTCATGACCGTGCCGGATGAATTGCTGGAGGCCTCGCGCATCGACGGCGCCGGTCCCTTGCGCTTCTTCTGGGATACGCTGCTGCCGCTGTCGCGCACCAACATGGCGGCGCTGTTCGTGATCCTCTTCATTCTCGGCTGGAATCAATATCTCTGGCCGCTGCTCATCACCACGCGCGACGACATGCAGACCATCCAGATCGGCATCCGCAAGATGATGACCACCAACGATGCGCTGACCGAATGGCCGATCGTGATGGCGACGGCCGTGCTGGCCATGCTGCCGCCGGTGTTCGTCGTCGTCGCCATGCAGAAATTGTTCGTGCGCGGCCTGGTCGAGACGGAGAAGTAAAGAGAGATGGCCAACGTCACCCTGCGCAACGTCCGCAAGACCTACAGCGGCGGCTTCGAGGCCATCAAGGGCGTCAACGTCGATGTCGGCGACGGCCAGTTCTGCGTGCTGGTCGGCCCCTCCGGCTGCGGCAAGTCCACGCTGCTCCGCATGGTCGCCGGCCTCGAGACCGTCACCGGCGGCGAGATCGACATCGGCGGCAAGGTCGTCAATGGAATCGAGCCCGCCGATCGCGACATCGCGATGGTGTTCCAGAACTACGCGCTCTATCCGCATATGAGCGTGTTCAACAACATGGCCTACGGCCTGCGCAATCGCGGCATGCCGGAAGCCGAGATCAAGACCCGCGTCGAGGAAGCCGCGCGGGTGCTCGAGCTCTCCGCCATGCTGGAGCGCAAGCCGCGCCAGCTCTCCGGCGGCCAGCGCCAGCGCGTCGCCATGGGCCGCGCCATCGTGCGCCAGCCCAAGGTGTTCCTGTTCGACGAGCCGCTGTCGAACCTGGATGCCAAGCTGCGCATCTCGATGCGCGTCGAGATCCGCAAATTGCAGCGCCGGCTCAACGTCACTTCGATCTACGTCACCCACGACCAGCTCGAGGCGATGACGCTCGCCGACATTCTGGTGGTGATGAACGGCGGCCGGGTCGAGCAGGTCGGCAATCCGCTCGCGATCTACGAGAAGCCGGCGACCACCTTCGTCGCCTCCTTCATCGGCGCACCGCCGATGAACCTGATGTCGACACGCCAGGACGAGATCAAGTCGCAGCTCGGCGGCGCCGCAGGCGAAGCCGGCATCCTCGGCATCCGACCCGAGGATCTCGTCATCACCGACCAGACGCCATCAGGCGGCGTTGCGCTGTCGCTGACCGTCGACGCGATCGAGCGCGTCGGCGCCGAGACTTTCGTCTACGGCTCGCGCGCCCAGGACGAGCAGCCCGTCGCCGCCACGCCGGGCGAGCTGCCGCCGGGCGAGGTCATCGTCCGCATCCCCGGAACCGAGGCTCCTGCGATCGGCGCGAAGATCCATGTCGCCGCAGTCCGCAACAAGCTGCATCTCTTCAGTGGCGATGGACGGACGCGGATCGAGGTCTGATCGGTTCCCGGCCAAACCTGTCGAAAACAACCCCATGCACAGTAGAAGGGGGTCTGTTTTCATTGGGAGAATCGTCCGGAAATCCGGCACCGCCGCGCGGGCAGCGCAAGCAGTGAATCCACAGCCCCTGCTACGTGCTTGAACCCGCACGGGGATATGCCCATATTGCTGACCAAGGGGTGCCTTGATGGGGCCCCGAAACACCAAAGTCGCTTTCCGCGAGGACTTTGTAAACTATGTCTCGTGTTCCCACGCTTTCCAGTCCGTTCCTGCTGGGCTTCGACGAAATCGAGCGCGTGCTCGATCGCGTCGTCAAAGGCGCCGACGGCTATCCTCCCTACAATATCGAGAGGTGCGACCGATCGGACGGCCAGCCCGAGCGCTTGCGCATCACGCTGGCGGTCGCCGGCTTCACCCGCGACCAACTCGATGTAACCATTGAGGAAAACCAGCTCGTCATTCGCGGGCGGCAGCAGGACGACAAGACCCGGCAATACATCCATCGCGGCATCGCCGCGCGCCACTTCCAGCGCACCTTCGTGCTGGCGGAGGGGATGCTGGTGCTGGGTGCGGATCTGAAGAACGGGTTGTTGTCGATCGACCTGGCCCGGCCAGAACCGGAGAGGATCGTTAAGACAATCGCTATCAATGAGCACGAATAATGGAACGAGTAGCGGACTCGACCGCTTAGTTCTGTGAAGGAGTCGAGACCATGAGTGAAGGTCACGTTGCGTTCGAATACGAAGCCAGGAACGTCTCACCCGAGACGCTGGCAAACCTCGGCGAAGGCCACATCGCCTATGTGAAGCAGATCCGCTCCGAGGATGTGCCCGGCCTGTTCCCCGAAGCCCCGAAGATTGCGCCCGGCCTCAAGCTGTTCGCGCTCCACGCCGCCGACGGCACGCCGATCATGCTGACCGACAGCCGCGAAGCCGCAATCGCCAACGCCTGGAGCAATGAGCTGCAAGCGATGAGCGTGCACTAAGCGCGCGTCGCACGAAGAGAGTTTTGAGCGGGCATGCCTTCGCAGGAAGGCGTGCCCGTTTTCATTTGAGAGGTGATGTTTTTCGCGCCGCTATCGCGAGCCAGCGGCAATTCGGCGATGTACCTGCCGCGTGCGGCAGGGCAATGGCATATCGATTGCACGAGGATTGCCTGCGGGTTTGCTCCGCCTCTCCCGCTTGCGGGAGAGGCCGACACGCCCGGGCGATGCGAAGCATCGTCCCGCGCGTGGCGGGTGAGGGTTCTTTCCTCTTGGGGATTGTCTCATTGCGGAGACACCCTCTCCCCGACCCTCTCCCGCAAGCGGGAGAGGGGGGCCTAGTGCCGATGCCGCCACATCGTGCGACCATATGCGCTGTCCCTGTCCGCGTGCGGGGGCGGCCTCGGCCATGCGCGCACGAGGCCGTCATCAATCCGTGATTTGACAGTTCCTTCACATTTGTCAAATCTGACAAAATGCAGGCCAAGGCCCCTCCCCAGGATCGTATCCTCGACGCCGCCATGCGCGTGTTCCGGCGCCACGGCTTCCGCCGTTCCTCGATCGAGCAGGCGGCGGAGGAGGCCGGGCTGACGCGGCAGGCGCTCTATCATCACTTCGCCTCCAAGGAGGCGCTGTTTCACGCCGTGATCGAGCGGCTCTACGAGCAGGGGCTCGCCGCCGAAATCGCGGCAGCGAAGGCGGCGGAAGAATCGGGCCTCGCGCTTGCCGACATCCTGGTCGCGCAGATCGGCGCGCGGATGCAGTCGTTGCTCGCCTCGCTCAAGGACTCGCCCCATACCGAGGAGCTGTTTTCCGAGCACCTCGCGCAGGCGCGCGACCTCTACCAGAGCTATTCCAGCCGTTTCGCCGACGAGATCGCAACCACGATCGCGCGGGTGTGCCGCAAGCGAAAAATGACGCTCGAAAGCGGCGTCAGTGCCCGCGAGCTCGCGCGCTGCGTCGAGATGGCGATCCACGGTACCAAATCCGCCTTCCCTTCCATGCAGCCGTTCGAAGCGTTCCTGAAACAGCTCGAGACCATGCTGCGCATGCTGATCGCCGGCGCGACGGCGCCTGCCGCGAAGAAGTCCCCACGCAAAACGGGAGTTCGAAAATGACCGCCACGACCCTCAATGGAAGGCCTCTGGTGCTATCAGACGATCCGGACGCGCTCTTGATCGACGTGATCCGCGATGGCGGCCTCACCGGCACCAAGCTCGTCTGCGGCTCCGGCGTCTGCGGGGCCTGCACCGTGCTGCTCGACGGCGTGCCCGTCGTGAGCTGCCTGTTGCCGGCGCAGGCGGCCGGCGGCAAATCAGTGACGACCATCGAGGGCATAGGAGCTACCCGATTGCATCCGGTGCAGAAGGCGTTCATGGCGCACGACGCCCTGCAATGCGGCTTCTGCACACCGGGCTTTGTCGTCGAAGCCACCGCCTTCCATGACGGCTGGCGCGCGACCAAGGGCACGGCGACGCCATCGCGCGAGGAGATCGCCGCCGCGCTCGCGGGACATCTCTGCCGCTGCGGCGCCTATGAAGGCATTTTTCGCGCGGTGGCGGAGGCTTGTTCAGGCCGCTTCGACGGCAACGATCCCGTCGCACCGCGGTTGGAAGCCCGCGACAAGGTGACGGGACTGGCCCGCTATACCGTCGACATCCACCATGACGGCCAGCTCGAGGGCGTCATCCTGCGCGCGCACGTCGCGCATGCGAGGATCACCTCCCTTGACCTGGCGCCGGCACGCACTATTCCCGGTGTTGCCGCGGTCGTTCCGCTGCTCGACGATGACAACATGGTCCGCTTCGTCGGCGCGCCGATTGCAGCCGTCGCGGCCAGGGATCGCCGCACCGCATTGCAGGCCATCGCCGCGATCAGCTTCAAGCCCGAGCCTTTCCCCGCGGTGATCGGGCTCGATGCAGCGCGACGCGACGATGCGCCAATCGTGTTCGACAAGAAGGACCGCAAGCGTGCCGGCAACGTGTCCGAGGGCGCCGGCGGCGCTCCGGTGTCGTGGAAGGGCAATGTGCGCGGACCTTCGGCGCCATTCTCGCAGAATGCCAAGCAGGCCAGGAGCTGGCTCGACGAGGCGCGGGCGCAACGCAATCCGCTGGTGGTCGAGGAAACCTTCCGCGTCTCGACGCAACAGCACGCCAGCCTCGAACCACATGCCGCCGTGGCCAGGTTCGACGGCGATGAGCTCACCGTGCACATCTCGACCCAGGCCATTCACGAGAGCATGGAGAAGATCGCCAAGCGCTATGGCCTTCCGCACGACAAGGTGCGTGTGATCGCCGATCATGTCGGCGGCGGCTTCGGCTCCAAGGGCAGCCTTGGCCTCGAGACCATCGCCGCGATCGAGCTCGCGCGCGCCGCGAAGGCGCCGGTACGGGTCGCCTTCGATCGCGAAGAGGAGCTTTCCGTCGCCGGCTATCGTCCGGCCGCCGAATTGAAGCTGTCCTTGCTGCCTTCGGCGGAAGGCCGCCTCAAGGCGCTGTCGCTCACCGCGCATGCCGATACCGGCGCCGCCGTGAACTCGCTGATCTCCGGCCTGGCGCGGCTGATCTATCCGGCCGAAGCGAAAGAGCTCGTCGACTTCGACGTGCTGAGCAACTTGCCGCCCGGCGCGCCGTTCCGCGGCCCCGGCGGTCCGCCGATGTCGTTTGCGCTGGAGCAGGCGGTCGATGAAGCCGCGCTGCGGATGAAGATCGACCCGATCCAGCTGCGCAAGCGCTGGGACCCCGATCCCAATCGCCAGCGATTGTACGACTGGGCCGCAGGCCTCGACGTCTGGAAGAACCGCAAGCCGGCCGCCGCGCAGACCGGGCGCTACCGGCGCGGCGTCGGCGTCGCCACCGGCTACTGGCTCTATCTCTGGCAGACCGGCTCCTCGGTCGAGCTCGCGGTCAAGGGCGGCCGCATCGTCGCAAGCTGCGCGGTCCAGGATATCGGCACGGGCACGCGCAGCGTGATCGCGAACACTGTCGCGAAAGCGTTCGATCTCGAGCCACAGGACGTGGAGGTTCGCATCGGCCGCTCCAACCTGCCGCGAGGGCCGGGCTCCGGCGGCAGCCGCGTCACCGCCTCGGTGGTGCCACCGACCCTGCTCGCCATCGACAAGCTGAAGGCGGAAATCAAGCGCACCGCGTCCCGCACGCCCGCTCCGGGCTCGAACGCGCCGTGGCGCGAGATGATCGCGGCTTCCCCTGATATCGCCGTGTCGGCAAGACGCCAGGAGGACGGCAAGCCGCCGCCCGGCGTGCGGCCCGCGCTGCACGAGGCGGGCATCATGGGCCGGGTGTTCGGTTGGGTGCTGCGCCTGATGAACCACATGGTGGTCGGCGCCGGCGTGCCGAGCTCGGTGCAGCTGATGGAAGTCGAGGTCGATACCTGGCTCGGCCATGTGCGCGTGCTCAACGCCTATACCGGCCTTTCGATCGGCAAGCTCGCCGCGCCGATGCTGGCGCGAAGCCAGGCCGCCGGCGCGGTGATCCAGGGCATCGGCTACGCACTCTATGAGGCGCGGGAGACCGATCCCAGGAGCGGCCACATCCTGAGCGGCAGCATGGAGGATTACCGCATTCCGGGGATTGCCGACATGCCGAAACTGGAGGTGCATTTCGACGAGGCCGGTTTCGAGCATGTGCCCGGTGGCAGCGTCGGCATCGGCGAAGTCGCCACCGTGCCGACCTCGCCCGCGATCGCCAACGCCATCCGCGATGCGATCGGCGTGAGACTGACCGAAATTCCGTTCCGGCCCGATCGCCTGGTGGCCGCGCTGAAGGGGAGGGATGCAGCATGAGTGTCGCCGTCATGACCGCCAAGCCGACTGCCAAGCCCACGCCTGAATTCCGCGCCGGAGGCACCGATTTCAGCGAACGCCGCCGCAGCGGCGTGTCGCAGGGATTGGTGGTCGATATCTCGGCCAGCGGCGACAAGGCGATCACCTGGGACGCCAACGGAGCAGCCCAGATCGGCGCGCTGACCACCGTCGCCACGATCGCGACGGACGCGCTCATCGCCGCTGCCTATCCCGGCATCGCGGCGAGCGCGCAAGGCCTCGCCACGCCACAGGTGCGCCAGGTCGCAACGCTTGGCGGCAATCTCGCGCAGCGATCGCGCTGCTGGTACTTCCGCCGGGCCGACATCGATTGCCTGAAGAAAGGCGGCACCACCTGCCCTGCCCGGTCTGGCAATCATCTCTATGGCGTTGCCTTCGATCTCGGCCCGTGCGTCGCGCCGCATCCCTCCACCATGGCCGCGGCCCTGCTCGCCTATGATGCGACCATCGCCACGGACCGGCGCAGCGGACTCTCGATCGCGGATCTGCTCGGCGATGGCTCGCTCGCGCACGCCGATCACATGCTCGCAGCAGGCGAGATGATCAGGAGCATTGCGCTTCCGGCTCCGCTTGCGGGTGAGCACGCGTCCTACAAGCGCGCGATCAGCCGGACCTATGCGGAATGGCCGCTGGTGGAGCTCTGCGCCCGCGTCGTGATCGCCGGCGGCAAGTTCCAGCTCGTGCGTCTCGCTGCCGGCGGCGTCGCGCCCGTGCCGCTTCGCCTCACCGCCGCGGAAGTCGCGCTTCATGGCCAGGTTGCCGATGCGGCATCGATCGCAGCGGCGGCGAAAGCGGCGACCTCGGAAGCCAAGCCACTACCGATGACGGCCTACAAGCTCGATCTGCTGCAAGGGCTGATGCGCGACGTGCTGGAGCGGCTTTCGGATTAGCCGGCTGGGCACGCTTGCCTCTCCCGCTTGCCTTGCGGGAGAGCATAGGCCGCCTTCGGCGGCCGTTCTTCAAGGACGCCGAGGCTTAGCCTCGGCTATTGCACGCTCGCAGAGTGTGGCGGGTGAGGGTTCTTTCCTCTTCGGGACTGTCCCGTTGCGGAGATACCCTCTCCCCAGCCCTCTCCCGCAAGCGGGAGAGGGAGCGCAGTGCCGATGCCGCCACATCGTGCGGCCGAACTCGCTTCAACTTGCACCCATCGCGCTTTAGCGGCCTGAGCGACCTGCCAG
This sequence comes from Bradyrhizobium sp. CCBAU 51745, assembly GCF_028128715.1. NCBI lineage: Bacteria > Pseudomonadati > Pseudomonadota > Alphaproteobacteria > Hyphomicrobiales > Nitrobacteraceae > Bradyrhizobium > Bradyrhizobium sp. CCBAU 51745. Next base: position 69,120 of record NZ_LBJP01000084.1, read on the forward strand.
CCGTGCGCGAATATCCGGCTTCAGCACCTTGCCGACCTTGGAGCGCGGCAGATCGTCCCAGACCTCGATCTGCTTCGGTGTCTTGACGCTGCCGATGCGCTGCTTGACGAAGGCTGCCAGCGCGGTCGCATCGATGCTCTGGCCGGCGCGGGGCTGCACCACGGCGACGATGCGCTCACCCCATTTCTGGTCCGGAAGGCCGATCACGGCACAATCCTGCACCGCCTCATGCGCCCGCAGCGCGTTCTCGACCTCGATCGAATAGACATTGAACCCGCCTGTTATGATCATGTCCTTGGCGCGGTCGACGATATAGAGGTAGCCGTCGTCGTCGAGGTAGCCGATGTCGCCGGTGTGGTGCCAGCCATGCGCGGACGCCTCCGCCGTGGCGTCAGGGTTTTTGTAATAGCCTTGCATCACCAGCGAACCGCGAACCACGATCTCGCCACGCGCGCCTGATGGCAGCAGATTGCCGTCACCATCCATGATGCCGGCCTGCACCAGCGGACTGATCCGCCCGGCCGAAGCGAGCCGCTCCATCGCGATGGTGCCGTCGGCATTGTAATGCTCATCCGGTGCCATCATCGAGATCATCATCGGCGCTTCGGTCTGACCGAACAGCTGCGCCATCGGCCCGATGCGCCGGAGCGCCTCCGCAAGCCGCGTGGCCGAGATTGGCGCCGCGCCGTACCAGAAACATTGCAACGATTCGAGCCTGGCGGAGTCGAGCCCGGGATGATCGAGCAGCATGTAGATCACGGTCGGCGGCAGGAAGGTGTGCGTGACATGGTAGCGCTCGATCAAATCGAGGAATTCGGCGATGTCGGGGTGATGCATGATCACGATGCGGCCACCGAGCGCCATGATCGGAAAGCACAGCACACCGGCCGCGTGGGTCAGCGGGGCGAGCGCGAGATAGACCGGACGGCCCTTGAACGGATAACCCATCAGCGTCAGCGCCGTCATGGTCTCGATGTTGCGGCCCGACAGCATGACGCCCTTCGGCTTGCCGGTGGTGCCGCCGGTGCCGGGAATCATCGCGAGATCGTCGACCGTCTCGCGCTGGTAGGGATCGTTGGGGAGGCCGGCGAGCCAGCTGTCGAACGAGGGCGCGAAGGGCAATTCGGCATCGAGACAGACGAGCTTGCGCAGCTTCGGCAGCTCTGCACGCACTGCCGCCACCATCGGCGCAAAGCTTGAATGAAACAGCAGCAGGCTGCAGTCGAATTGGTCGAGGATAACACGGTTTTCGGCCGCCTCGTTGCGCGGATTGATCGGACACCAGACCGCGCCCGCGCGGGAAATGCCAAACACGCAGGCAAACGCGACCGGATCGTTGCCGGAGAGGATCGCAACCTTCTCGCCGGGCGCGATGCCCGACCGGTCGAGCCCGCGCGCGACGCGATAGCTGAGCTGCTGCACCTCGCGATAGCTGAGATCTCGCCCGTCCATGGTCAGGCACGGCGCATCGGCGCCGAGCGAGGCGCCTTTGTCGAGATAATCGATGAAGCGCATGGTCGCCCCCGAAGTGGCAGCGGGTGACGCGGCAAGCCGCGCCACCCGCGATTGAGCTAATCGTGCACCGTCAGAACAGGCTTGCTGACCAGACCAAAACTGCGCAATTGCCCGAGCAGCTCGTGATGGCCGAAGGCCTGGCAGCCGGAGGCGAAGCCCACGCGCTTGGGCGGCTGCTGCAGCAGGTGCGCCGCGGCGTAGGCCTGCAGCATGCCGGTCTGCTTGTAGTTGCTGTTGCCATTGATGACGCAGTGCGCGCGCCCCAGCGGGCCGGAGGCATGCACCGAATCGAGCGACTTGTTGACGCGCGGGTTCTCGCGCGGCGGCATTTTGTTCATCACGCCGGCGGCGGTCTGCGCCAACGCGGCGTAGCGGTCGTCGGGGTTCATGTCCTTGGTCGCCTCCAGCGCGGCGGCGACGATCTGCGGCACGCCCAGCATCAGTGCGCGGTTGAACACGCCGCCCAGCACCTTCACATTGGCCACGCGCGGATCGCGCTTGAACCACACGGGGTGCGAGGTGCCGCCCCAGGGCAGCGCCAGCGCCAACTCATGCTGGCCGGGGATGGCGAGGTTGGTGAGGCCGGCGTCGGGCTGGTGCTCGACATATTTGTTCTGCTCCAGGTAGTAGGCCTTGGCCATCGCGGCATTGACCAGGATGGTCTGGGTCGAGGCGATGGTCGGGCTGCCGCCCCAGAACACGGCGATATCAAGGGTGTCGAGGCCGGGCGTCTCCAGGCACAGCTGGGCTGCGATCTCGCCGGTGGTGTACATCTGTGCAATGCCAGGCGCGAGCAGCAGGCCGGCATTGGCGAACTTGGTGCCCCACTCCTGCTCGAGCGTGATCAGCCAGTCCTGCTCGCCGGTGGTGTCGGTGTAGTGGCATCGGGAAGCCCAACACGCCTGCACCACGTCGTTGCCGAACCTGGCGAAGGGACCCACGGTGTTGAGCACCACAGAGGCGCCGTTGAACAACTCCGTCAGTGCGCTCACGGTGTGCGGCACTTCGACCACCTCATAGTCGGCGGTCTCGATGCCGGCCACGTTCGCCTTCATCGCGGCGTTGAGCTTCTCGGCGCTGCGCCCCGCAGCGACGAAGGGGATGTTGTATTCGCGTAAGTATTCGCAGACCAGCCGGCCGGTGTAGCCGGACGCGCCATAGACGATCACGGGCCTCTTCGCGCTCATAGCGTTCCTCCGAAATGCTTGATGTCAGGTTCTTTGCTACATGCCCATGCCGCCATCGACCGGCAGTCCGATGCCGGTGATGAAACGGGCCTCGTTCGAGCACAGGAACACCGCGGCATTGGCGATGTCGCCGACCTCCGCGAGCTTGCCGAGAGGCGTCTGCTCCACCACCGAGCCGACCGCGGCGTTGACGTCGGGCGCAAGGCCGATCTTCACGATGTCGCTGGCCAGCTGCATGCCCATGTCGGTGGGGATCAAGCCGGGATAGATGCAGTTGACGCGCACGCCGAAACCGAGCTTGCCGGCTTCCATCGCGCCAACCCGTGTGATGCGATCGACCGCGGACTTGGTGCCGGAATAGACCGCGATGCTCGGGAAGGCGATCGTCGCCGCGACGGAGGCGATGTTGACGACCGCGCCGCCCTTGCCAGCCGGTCCGCCCGGCCGCATCGCGCGGAAGGCGTGCTTCATGCCGAGCACGGTGCCGACGATGTTGACGTCACACATCCGCCGCGCGTCCTCGGCCCTGACCTCCGAGATCAGGGACGTGATCTCGATGCCGGCATTGTTGATGAGAATGTCGTAGCCGCCGAGGGTGGCGATCGTCGCAGCAGTCGCTTTCTCCCACTGCGCATCGTCGCTGACATCGAGATGCACGAAGCCGGTCTTCACGCCGAGCCTGGCGATCTGGCCGGCGCTGTCCTTGCCGACGTCATCGAGGATGTCGCCGATCATGACCGCCGCACCGGATCGCGCCAGTGCCTCTGCAATAGCGGCTCCTATCCCGCGCGCTCCGCCGGTGACCAGGGCTTTGCGGCCATCAAGGCTCTTCTCACTCATCGCACGTCCTCCCTTTGCTTGGACTGATCTTTGGACTGATCTGCTGGACTGATCTGTTCGCTGCTGATCGGTGCGTGCTGCAATCGGCAGCACGGTGCCGGCGCGGTGCGCAACGGCATGCGAGTCCGTTCCGGCGGCGCGGCGCCGGTGGATGCGTTTCCTCCATGTGCTGGCGTCTTGACGACTGTCCAAATTCTTGGCGCGCACCCTCCTCCCGGAACTTGACACTTGTCAAGGTAAAAATTTGACAGTTGTCAAAGAGGATGGTCTGTAGGGATGACGGATCGTGGTGAGGAAGAGACCGGAGACAGCGCGACAATGGCGCGGCAAGCGACAGGAGCGGCGAAGCGTGAGGCCGTGGCGGAGGTCGTGCGGGACGACAAGTTCAACGCGCGGCGGATCGAGCTGGCGGAGGCCGCACTCGAAACCCTGGGCGAGCTCGGCTTCGCCCGCACCAGCCTGCGCGAGATCGCGCAGAACTCGGCCTTCACGCACGGCGTGTTCCACTATTATTTCAGCGACAAGCTCGACCTGATCTGCTGTTGCGTGCGCCACTACAAGGCGAAGTGCGTGACGCGCTATGACGAGGTCGTCGCGACGGCGACAAGCCGCGATGAATTGACGGAGGGGTTCCTCGCCAAGCTCGCAGCAACGCTGCAGAACGAAGCCCGGATGCACCGGCTCTGGTACGATTTGCGCTCGCAGGCGATGTTCGAGGCGGCGTTTCGCAAGGACGTGCTCGAGATCGACAAGAGTCTGGAGGCGATGATCTGGCGAATCGCCTCGCGCTATGCCGAGCTCGGCAACAAGCGGCCGGCATCGTCACCAGCCGCGCTCTATGCGCTGTTCGACGGTCTCTTCCAGGGCGCGCTGCTCAAGCACCTCGCGGGTGACAAGGCGGCGATTGCTGAACTGCTCGACGAAGTCCGGCGCCTGCTGCCGACGGTGTGCTGAGGCGTTTGCGCCTCGTGGCGAGAGAGCAGACACACTCTCTCAGTCGGCAATGGTGAAAGATTACGCCGCGCTCGCCGGCGGCAGGGCCAGCACCGAATAGATCGCCTGGGCGTCGCGCGAGGCGCGGAGCTTCTTGGCGATGTCCTGGTCGCGGAGCAGGCGGGCAATGCGGGCGAGCGCCTTGAGGTGATCGGCGCCGGCGCCTTCGGGCGCGAGCAGCAGGAAGACGAGATCGACCGGCTGGCCGTCCATCGCCTCGAAATCGATCGGGCGATCGAGCCGGGCGAACAGGCCAAAGATCTTCTCGAGCTTGGGCAGCTTGCCGTGCGGAATGGCGACGCCATAGCCCACCGCGGTGGTGCCGAGCTTCTCGCGCTGGAGCAGCACCTCGAACACCGAGCGCTCGTTTTGTCCGGTCAGCTCGGCTGCCTTGGCCGCGAGCTCCTGGAGCGCCTGCTTCTTGCTGTTGACCTTCAATGCCGGGAGAATCGCCTCGGGTGCGACCAGATCGGTAATCGGCATGGAAGTGTTCCGAGGTGAATTAAACCGTCAGGTTCCGAATTGGCCGTCTCGCTAGAAGCGAGCCCGACCGGCGTCAAGAAGGTCAAGCAGAAGGGGGACTTAGCCCCAGTCTTGATGTGGGGCGCTTCTACTCCAACGCAATCCCGGTGCCAACTGCTGCGTGCGGCTTTGTCCCGGTCATTGTTAAGACCTGTGGTTGATACGGGGGGTGCCCTTTCGGGAGCGGATTCTTGTTTTGACGCGTTTTCTTACCGCCAACCGGCTTCCACTTCGCTCGAAAACGCTTTAGCCGCCGGATTTGGCACCCGGCGGGTCGATCCAGCCGACATTGCCGTCGGCCCGGCGGTAGATGATGTTCACCCGGCCCGAGGAGCCATGCTGGAATACCAGGCAGGGCGCCCCGCTGAGGTCGAGTTCCATGACGGCTTCGCTGACCGACATCTGCTTCAGCGAGGTCGTGGCCTCGGCGATGATCACCGGGCTGTAGCCGGTGACTTCCTCATCATCGTCCCCCTCGCCGGGGGCCTCGAGCACATAGGCGGTGGCGTCGAGCGCGGCCAGCGCCGCGGAGGCGACATGGGCCTTGCGGGCTGAACGGTCCTTGAGCCGGCTCTTGTAGCGCTTGAGGCGCTTCTCGATCATGATCAGGGCCTGGTCGGCACTGGCATAGGCGTCCGGCGCGTTCGAATCCGCTTCCAGCGTAATTCCCGAATCGAGATGCAGCGCGCAGTCGGTGCGGAAGCCGAAGCCATCCTTGCTGAGCGTGATGTGGCCGGAATAATTGCCGTCGAAATATTTACGCAGGACCTCTTCAGTCCGGTCAGTGACGCGGCCGCGAAGGGCCTCACCGACACTAACGCTCTTGCCCGAAATCCGAAGAGTCATGTGATGCCTCGCTTGGTTCAATTGGCTAAGATGCGATGACGCGTCATCGCATCTTAGGTCATTTCCCTGCGCATGATCTTGTCGGAAAACCGCCGGACACCTTTCCGGATCATGCGCCTGCTTGGATCGGTCGCGAATGGGGGAAGAGAGTAGCGCGATTTCGCGCCAGCGCAATCAGGCCGGTTCGGTGTTGCGGGAGCGATCGGACATTGCGGTGGAAAGGACGTTACCAAGAGCGCTCTGCTTGTCGCGGCGGCGTTGCACCGAGGACGGAATGCGCATGGCTTCGCGGTACTTCGCGACCGTGCGGCGGGCAATATCAATGCCCGAGGCGCGCAAGCGTTCCACGATGGTATCATCCGACAGGATCGCCGTCGGCGCTTCCGAATCGATCAGCTGCTTGATGTGGTGACGCACCGCTTCGGCCGAATGCGCCTCACCGCCGTCGGCCGAGGCGATCGAGGCCGTGAAGAAATATTTCAACTCGAATGTGCCGCGATTTGTCGCCATGTATTTGTTGGCGGTGACGCGCGACACCGTGGATTCGTGCATCTGGATGGCGTCGGCAACGGCCTTCAGATTCAGCGGCCGCAGATGCGCGACACCATGGGTGAAGAAGCCGTCCTGCTGGCGCACGATCTCGGTGGCGACTTTCAGGATGGTGCGGGCGCGCTGGTCGAGCGCGCGCACCAGCCAGGTCGCATTCTGCAGCGCGTCCGTGAAATACGACTTGTCGCCGTCCTTGCCGATCTTCTTCGACAGCTCGGAGTAATAGGTCTGGTTGACCAGCACGCGCGGCAGAGTGTCGCTGTTGAGCTCGACATGCCAGCCGCCATCAGGACCCGGCCGGACATAGACATCTGGCACCATGGTCTGGAGCCGCGCCGACCCGAACTTCATGCCGGGCTTGGGATTGAGCCGCCTGATCTCGCCGATCATGTCGGCGATGTCCTCGTCGTCGACGCCGCAGAGCTTGCGCAAGGATGCGATGTCGCGCTTGGCGAGGAGATCGAGATGCTCGACGAGGGCCTGCATCGCCGGATCGTAGCGGTCGAGCTCGCGGAGCTGGATCGCGAGGCACTCGCTCAAGGACCGTGCACAGACGCCGGGTGGATCGAATTTTTGCAGCACGGCAAGAACGTCCTCGACGTCCTCTTGCGTTGCGCCGAGCCGCTCGGCCGCACCGCCAAGATCGGGCGGCAGATAACCGGCTTCGTCGACGAGGTCGATCAGGTATTGGCCGATCATGCGCTGCGCCGCGCCGGTGAAGGCGACCGAGAGCTGCTCGGCGAGATGGTCCGACAGCGTTGTCTCGGCCGCGACAAAAGCTTCGAGATTGTAGTCTTCGTCACCCGAGGCGCCGCCGCCCCATTCGGTGTAGGTGGTCGGCGCGGCGTCCTGGGCGTTGCGCGCGGCCGCCTCGGCCGGCTCCTCGGAGAAGACGTTGTCCAGGCCCGTGTCGAGGGTCTGCTCGATCTCGGCGCGGGAGCCGAGATCCTTGCTCATCCATTCTTCCTGGCCCGGCTCGAAGGCCTCGCCGCTGCCGCCAAAGCCATCGTCGGCGCCAAGACCCTCACCAGGACCGTCCCCGTGGCTGCCCGAATCGTCGTCACCATGGCTGTCGCTGAACTGGGCGGTCTCGGCCGGTGCTTCGCCGCCGCCCTCGTCATTGGCCCGTTCCAGCAGAGGGTTACGCTCGAGTTCCTCCTCCACGAAGGTGGTGAGATCGAGATTGGACAATTGCAGCAGCTTGATCGCCTGCATCAGCTGCGGCGTCATGACCAGCGACTGCGATTGCCGGAACTCTAATCTCTGCGTAAGCGCCATGAAGCAAGAACCGTTCCCAAAAAATTGGTCCGATTTTTGCTTATCCTAGTCCGAGCCCGATGTACACGTCTTGACGAAACGCAAAAACGGGCTAGAGGCGGAATTCCTCGCCAAGGTAAAGGCGGCGGACATCCGGATCCGCGACGATCTCGTCCGGGCTCCCCTCTGTCAAGATCTCACCGGCATAGACGATATAAGCGCGATCGGTCAGGCCGAGCGTCTCGCGCACATTGTGGTCGGTGATCAGGACGCCGATGCCGCGATTGGTGAGGTGGCGGACGAGGTCCTGAATGTCGCCGACCGCAATCGGATCGATGCCCGCGAAGGGCTCGTCAAGCAGCATGTAGTTGGGACGCGTCGCCAGCGCGCGCGCGATCTCGACGCGGCGGCGCTCACCGCCCGACAGCGCAATCGAAGGCGATTTCCGCAGGCGCGTGATGTTGAATTCGTCGAGCAGCGAGTCGAGCTGCTGCTCGCGCTTCTTGCGCGAAGGCTCGACCACTTCGAGCACGGCGCGGATGTTCTGCTCGACGGTGAGGCCGCGGAAGATCGAGGCTTCCTGCGGCAGATAGCCGATGCCGAGCCGCGCGCGCTGATACATCGGCAGCTGGGTGACATCGTGGCCGTCGAGCTCGATCGCGCCGCGATCGGCCTTGATCAGGCCTGTTATCATGTAGAACACGGTGGTCTTGCCGGCGCCGTTCGGACCGAGCAAACCGACCGCTTCGCCGCGGCGCACATAGATGCTGACGCCGCGCACGACCTGGCGGCTGCCGAAACTCTTTTCCACGCTATGCACAGCCAGGAAGCCCGGCCGCCGCAACAGCTGCGGCGCGCCTGCGCCATTCGCCCTGGAACTGGATCTGGCCTGGGGAGGCGGCGCCGCCGCCGGTCGTGGCCGCGGCGGAGCCTCGACCCCATAGGGATCCGCGGCCTGCATCGGCTGGTCACGGGCGATCGGCGGCGCATCCCTGACAGGGCTCGGTATGAGCCCGCCGACACTGTCACCGAGCGCGGTGATGTCCTGACGGGCAAATCCTGGCCGGCCGCGCTTGGCGGGGCGCCGTCGGAACATGCTGAAAAGATCGACCATCCCCGCCTTCTAGCCTTTCACGACAATCTTGCACGACGATCGTGCGTGATCTCGCGATCTGCTGCGCCGGCCCCAGCGATTCGCCAGCGCAGCATGAGTGAAGGGATGTCTCATGCCCAGTGAAACACGCCCGAAAAGCGGCGAACCCCGCTTCGAAAGCCCTGCGCGCTAGATACAATCTTGTCGGGCCGGCTTCAACCTGGCGACCCCGAATTATTATATAACCTATTGATTTACTTTGGCTTACTCGGAATGAGCGACGGTATCGCCGGGCCGGAGCCAGGCGTTGCGGGCGTCCCGCATTTGCCATTGCCGCCGCCCTGGGACTGGATGAACAGGCCCTGCACCTTGCCGCTGTCGGATTCCACCCGGGAGACGCCGGTGGTCATGTCGACCATGAGACGGTCGCCGCGCAGCACGTTCTGGCACTGGGTCAGCACCACCTGGCCCGCAGACCCGCCCAGCATGGTGATGAGGTTGGTCTTGGTGTCGAACACGGCGGTCTCGCCTGTCACCACCTGATCCTTCTGGGTGACGACGACATTGCCGCGCGCTTCCAGCCGCTTGATCGAGGAGGCGCCACCCGGCCCCGGTGTCGACGCCTGCATCGGCGGCGCCGCCTTCGCGCCCTTGGCAGGCGCTGCCTGCGGGGCGGGCTGCTTGTCACTGTTCGATTCGTAGAACACCACCAGCGTCTTCGAGGTCATGGTGGTGTCGCCCTGCACGACCTTCACATTGCTCTTCGCGTCGCCGGAGAAGGTTGCCTCCTTCTTCTTGTCGCGCATCTCGAGCGAGGCGGCCTCGATCTGGATCGGCTGATCGCGGTTCTGCGAAAAGCCCTGCATCGCGTTCGGCACGCCTTGCATCGTGCTCTGCGCGACCGCTGCGCCAGTCGCGATGATCAGCGCAGCCGCTGCGATGATGGCGCGGCGCTTGACGTCATTGCGCGGGAAAACATGAGCCATGAAAATCACTTTGAATTCGAATTCGCAGACTTGTTCTTCTTCGCCGGCGGCGGCGCGGGCTGCGCAACCGGCGCGGGAGCTGCATCATCCGTGCTGATCTTGTCCAGATGCATCACCACATTGCCTTCGAAACGGATGACATCGCCGCCCTCGGTGATGCGCAGTTTGTCGGCGGTCAGCGTGCCGTTGGTCAATTTGACGTCGACATGTTCGTCCGAGGAGACCGTGCCCTTGTTCATGTCGACGAAGGCCGAATTCAGCCGCGCCTCGTAGCCGGTCGAGGTGCGCACGAAGACGTCCTTGTGCAAATCGAGCTGCTGCTGCTTGTTGTCGAAGCGGCCGGTGCGGGCATCGAGGAACACGGTCGACTGGTCCTCCATCAACACTTTCGCGCGCAGATCGTTGAGGTCGACATGATCGGGGTCGGTGATGTCCTGCGTCGCCGTCTTGGCCCACAGCTCGTAGGGCCGCTGGTCCGGCGTGAAGCCTGAGAGGTGCGGCGATTCCATCGTGATCTTGGTGCCCGTGACCACGAGGTTTCCAGAATCGAGCTTGATGGGGATCTGGAAGGGATTGAGCAAGGTCGAGACCAGGACAATTGCAGCCAGGGACGCAGCCACCGTCACCGGGACTGCGATGCGCAGAATCCGCACCAGACGGCTGTGGCGCGCCGCACTGGCAAACTTCGCCGCAAGCGCAGCGTCGTAGGTGGGAAACTGGGCCGAATTCACCGCTGCTCCGGGTGTCGCTCGCCTTGTCCGGTTCAAGGCCGCGCCATTGTACCCGCGACCGCTGGAATATGCAGCCCGCGACAAACCGGTACGAAAGTGTCCGAAACGAGGCGGCAGCCCTGGTCCGCTTGCTGTCATTCCGGGGCGATGCGAAGCATCGAACCCGGAATGACGTCGAAACGATCTCAGGAATGCGCAAAAATGTCCTCTTCCTCCCAGCCCTGGAGGTCGAGCAAAGCGCGGGTCGGCAGGAAGTCGAAACAGGCTTTTGCCAGCGCCGTGCGGCCCTCCCGGACCAACATGGCGTCCAGCCGCTCGCGTAAGGCATGCAGATGCAGCACGTCGGAGGCGGCATAGGCCAGCTGCGGCTCGCTCAGGCTGTCGGAACCCCAATCGCTGGACTGCTGCTGCTTGGAGAGGTCGACATTGAGCACCTCGCGGACGAGGTCCTTGAGGCCGTGGCGGTCGGTATAGGTGCGGGTCAGGCGGGAGGCGATCTTGGTGCAGTAGATCGGCCCGGTCATCACACCGAAGGTCTGGTACAGCACCGCGACGTCGAACCGGGCGAAATGAAAGATCTTGGTGATGGCGGGATTGGCCAGCAGCGCCTTCAAATTCGGCGCATCGGTGTGGCCCTTGGGGATCTGCACCACGTCGGCGCTGCCGTCGCCCGGCGAGAGCTGGACCACGCAGAGCCTGTCGCGGTGCGGGTTGAGCCCCATGGTCTCGGTGTCGATCGCCACCGCGCCGGTGTAGCGGGAGAGGTCAGGCAGGTCACCGCGATGCAGGCGTACGGTCATGGCGTTTCAAACCCTCAAATCGAATCGGTCGCTCGGCAGCATAGGCTAATCGGATGGTCCGCGATTTAGCCATTAGGGACAGGCGGCGCAAGCCGCGGTTGGCTCAGATCGCCGCCAGCATGATGCAGACCATCGCCGCCACGGTGGTGCGGCTGGCGCCGTCGCGGAAGGCGTAGATGATGGGGTCATCAGGCATCTCGCGGCGATGCGCGATCATCAGGGCCCGCCCGAACCAGTAGAGCAGCAGCGGCGCGAGCAGCCACAGCATCCAGGGCCGGCTGTAGAGCGGTGTCACCGCCGAGGACGAGACGTAGAGCGCAAACACCGTCACCGCATTCATCGCGCTCGCCGCCGCCATCGCGGCGATGATGTGGAGGTCGCTGATGCGGTAGTCGCGGTTGGACGGATCGGCGAGGCCCTCGCCCTGGCGCATGCTGAGCTCGCTGAAACGCTTGATCAGCGCCAGCGAGGTGAACACGAACAGCGAAAACACCATCAGCCATTCCGACAGCACCACGCCGGCGGCGACCGCGCCGGCGACGATGCGCAGGCAATAGAGGCCGGCAAGCGTGACGACGTCGACCAGCATCTTGCGCTTGAGCACCAGCGAATAGGCGATGGTGGTGACGAGATAGGCGACCAGCACGCCGAGGAAGGTCCAGGAAATGCAGAGGCTGGCACCGAAGGCGAACAGCCACAGCACGGGGATCGCCGGCAGCGCCGACGAGATCGGCAAGTCCCCCGCGGCCAGCGCGCGGTGGCGCTTGGTCGGATGCTGGCGATCGGCGGCGAGGTCGAGCAGATCGTTCATCAGATAGGCGCCCGAGGCGCAGGCCGAGAACGCCAGGAACGCCAGCAGCGTGGTGCCGAGCGTTGCGACATTGACCTGATGCGCGGTGAGAACGGGCACGAACACCAGCGTGTTCTTGGCGTATTGATAGAGCCGCAGCGCCTTCGCCCAGGTGCGAAGACTGGCGCGATCACGATTGACATGGTCGATGCGTTCGATCGCGGCGGGATCGAACGGCAGATTGCCGCCGGCCGCAAGGTCGGCTGGGGTCACGACGCCGTCGAAGCCGAGATGCGCCGAGATGCCGGCCGCCTGGTCGGCAAAGCGCTCCGCGACCAGATAGATCTTCGCGCCCCGCGCCCGCGCCGCCAGTGCCCGGTTCAGCACCTCGGCATCATAGGGCAGGTGGGCGTAGTCGATCCTGGCGCGCGCCAGAACCTCCGTGAGGACAGCCATGCCCGGACGTCCGCCCGCGCCGAAACGGGCCAGCATGCGGGCGGGGGCTGAGAACAGCGCCTCCATCAGCAATTCCGAACGCAGCAGGGCGCCTTCGAGATCGATGACGAGAGTACGGGCCGGCGCCGGCCTCGCCTGCGGCGCGGCCTCACTCGGATCGTACTGCGAGGCGGGTTGCTCCATCCGAAAACGCTCTGACTTGCCGCGACACGGCCGGCCCCAAGGGCTGGCGGGAAGCGGGAAAAGGACGGCCGCGAGCCTAGGCGGCATTGGCTAAGGGCGGCTTAACCCTTCCGGCAAAGGGGACCCCGAGGCCAGCTGTTGCAGGGATCCCACAATCCGGCGCGGGCTGGATATACCAGCCGAAGCCCAGGTCCGAGCCGGTGGTAATCGGCGGCGCCCACCCTATCTGAGCCCGGTTTCTCACACGCATCAGGTGCCATGACAGACCAGACGCTCGCCGCGCCGATCGACGATCAGCAGGAACGCCAGCGCGGCTTTACGCGCTACCAATCGCTTCTCGTGGCGCTGCTCGCCTTCGCGCAGTTCACGATCATTCTCGACTTCATCATCATGTCGCCGCTCGGCGCCATCATGATGCCCTCGCTCAACATCACGGCCGGGCAATTCGGCGTCGCGGTGTCGGCCTACGCGTTCAGCGCCGGCCTTTCAGGCATTTTGGCCGCCGGCTTTGCCGATCGCTTCGACCGCAAGCGGCTGCTGCTGTTCTTCTACACCGGGTTCACGCTCGGAACCCTACTGTGCGCGCTGGCGCAGAATTATCATGTGCTGCTGCTCGGCCGCATCGTCACCGGCCTGTTCGGCGGCGTGATCGGCTCGATCGTGCTCGCCATCGTCACCGATTTGTTCGCACTGCATTTGCGCGGCCGCGTGATGGGGTTCGTGCAGACGGCGTTCGCCGCGAGCCAGGTGCTCGGCGTTCCCGCCGGCCTGTTCCTGGCCAATCACTGGAGCTGGCATGTCTGCTTCTTTGCGATCGTCGGCCTGTCGATCCTGTCGATCGCCGTCATCGCCTTTGCCATGGAGCCGGTCGATGCGCATCTGAAGCTGAAGCAGGACCGGAACCCGTTCCACCATCTGGTCGCGACGGTCAGTGAGCCGCGCTACACGCTGGCCTTCGCGGTCACGACCTTGCTGGCGACGGGCGGCTACATGCTGATGCCGTATTCCAGCGCCTTCACCGTGAACAATATCGGCATCGACATCGTGCATCTGCCGACGATCTATCTGGTTTCCGGCCTGTTCAGCATCGTCACCGGACCGCTGGTCGGCCGCGCGGCCGACAGCTTCGGCAAATATCCGACCTTCGTGTTCGGCTGCGCGATGACCATCGCTATGGTGCTGATCTACACCCATCTCGGCCACGTCTCGCTGGTAACCGCGATCGCCGTCAACGTGCTGCTGTTCGTCGGCATCTTCTCGCGCATGATCCCGTCGCAGGCGCTGATCTCGGCGATCCCCGATCAAAGCCAGCGCGGCGCGTTCAGCGCAATCAGCGCCTCGCTGCAGCAGCTTTCCGGCGGCCTCGGCTCGGTGCTCGCGGCCGCGATCATCTCGCAGCAAGCCGACGGCTCGCTGCTGCATTTCGAGCGGATCGGCTACGTCGTCGTCACGACGACTGTTATCACGCTGGTGGCGATGTATTTCGTGCAGAAGGGGGTGGCGGAGAAGGCAGGGAAGCGGGTGGTGTGAGGGCGCCTGGCAGCGGTGGAGACGCTACGAGCGGCGCCTCCACCTCTTGAGGCCTCTCTTATTGCAGGGCTGAGAAGCTTGTCGGGCTCATGAAAGAGTTCGTGATATTCGCGAGAATTGGCCCGTCGACCTCCGAGGCAGCGGCGACCTCCTGCCATTCGCGGTCCGCTACGAAGGCACCCCAGAGACGCTCCCGCTCCGCGAGCGAGTCCCAGACCAGGATGTAGACCAGCTCAAGGTGTGACGGTCCGACCGTGGTCCGCCAAAAGCCAAGCTGGCGAATGCCGAGCCGCTCCCAAATCTTCAGTGTGCGCGTTTCAAAACGCGTCAGCAGCGCCGGCATCCGGCCCGGCAGGGCGTGGTAGGTGCGCAATTCGTAGATCATCTCTCATCCTCGCCTGGTTTAAGCCTATCTGCGTTACGCCCGTTGCGACTGGCATATTTGCCAAACTTGTCGTATTTCCTGCCAATGCTCACACCGGCCCCGGCACGCCCTCGGCATATTGTCTTTCTGATCTTTGAGCGCTTCCAAGTGCTCGATCTCGCCGGCCCGATGCAGGTGTTCCTTTCGGCGAGCGAACATGCGCGAGACGCCGCAACAGGGCTGCCAATCGATTACCGCGTCTCCGTCGTGTCGTCCGGTCCCACCAGGGTACAGGGCTCCTTGTCACTGGCGATCAATGCCGAGCCTTTGCCGTCCGCGTTGATGCCCGGAACGACGGTTATGGTGGTTGGAGGAAAGGGCGTTGAAGCGGCGTCGCAGGATCTTGTTCTGATCGACTGGTTGCGGAGCCACGCAGACGAGGCGGAGCGGATCTGCTCCGTTTGCAACGGTGCAATCGTGCTCGCCCGGGCCGGGTTGCTTGCGGGCAAGCGAGCGACAACGCATTGGGTCGATTGTGACAAGCTCCAACGGAACTTCCGCGATGTCACGGTCGACCGCGATGCCATCTATGTGCGCGACGGCAAAATCTGGAGTTCCGCAGGCGTCAGCGCCGGCATTGACCTCGCCCTCGCGCTCGTCGCCGATGACCACGGCGAAGCAGCGGCCGCAGTCACGGCCAAGTGGATGGTGCTTTACGTCAAGCGACCAGGCAGCCAGTCGCAATTCAGCGAATTCATCGAAACCATCGACCATGAGAAGGCGGGCGCTTTTGCGGAGCTTCACCAGTGGATCCTGCGCAATATCCGCCGCGACCTCAGCGTTCCCAGGCTTGCGGCTCAGGCGGGCATGAGCGAGCGAACATTCGCGCGCAAATATCGTAGGTTGATCGGTGTGCCGCCCGCCGAGACGGTCAAACGGCTTCGTGCCGATACGGCGCGTCACCATCTTCGGACCTCGACTTTGCCGCTCAAGACGGTTGCGGACAGGTGCGGCTTCGGGTCGGTCGAGCAGATGAATCGGGTCCATCTGAAATTCTACGGTCTGACCTCGCGTACATTACGTGACATCGGATAGCCGATCCTTAAAGCGCGATGAGATTGGGTTGAATCGTCATCGCGCTCTAGAACGGCCATGCGCGTAGATCGCTGGCGCTCGCATTTCAGGTCCGGTGGCAGCCGGGGCTATCTGACGTCAGCGTTCCGTCCGGCCGCATCAGGGCCGTGTCCGGATTGCACAGGAGCGAAGGTTGCATGACCTTGTCCATGATCTGACGCCCGGCTTGCTGAAAAATTTCCTTTAGCATTCCTCCGGACACGACGGTCAGATCGGCGTCGGTCAGCTCCTGACAGGATGGTTGGGTCATTTTCCTTCTCCCTCGACTTCACTGGGGCTTGCCGTGCCACTGCACACCGCCGTCCGAAGAAACCGACCAAACACCGTTCACACCGCCAAGGCTGCCCGGCCACGTAACAGCCATACCGCCGTTGCTTTTCGTTCCCCAGGCGATAGATCCGGTATGTCCTGACGTGCCGAAACTACCGGATCCTCCCGCAACGTCGTCGAGCCGGTCGAGGGACAGTTCATCGATGTTCGACATTGCGCACATGGTCTTCTCTCCATCCGAAGGTCATCCCGCCCATCGGGTTGATGCCGCACCTTGCCTCAGAGCCGGTCGTTCCGACCGTGAGTAGGATCACGCAGCACATGGAGCAGGAGCTTGTTGCTGGAGCAGGCGGACTTCTGATCACCGCCAGCATGTTGAACGCGCGTCCGGCACGTTGGCTCAACAGCCGTTTGGCCCAACTTCGCGAGTGGGGGCCTCATGACGGTTTTCGTTCCGGCAGAATCGTCGGTCTGAAAGGATCACGACAAGGGTTTTGATAATTATTGAAGCATACGGGATCCTATGGCCTCACGCCGCGGCGCGTAGGGAAGCGGATGATGTGAGGGCGCCTGGCAGCGGTGGAGACGCTACGAGCGGCGCTTCCAGGTCAGGGGATCGCGGCTCGTGTGGAACACCGCGATGATATAGATGGTATCTTGCGTTTCACGATACACCACAATGTAGGGGAAACGTCGAAGCAAAGCGCGGCGAGCGTTCTTGGAGGCCAGCGGAAATTGCTTGGGATTCTCCCCGACTTTAATCAGCGCTGCACGCAAGGCGTCCCGAAATTGCGGCACCACGTGCGGAGCGTGAGTGTCGTACCAGCGGACAGCTTCGAGGAGGTCGGCTCGTGCCGCCCGCGTAAAAAGGACCTTGGCCACTTATCGTGACCGGCGATCGAGCTCGGCCTCAATATCTTCCCACGGAATCGCTTCGCGGCGGTCCGCATCAAAAGTCGCCAGCCGACGGTCAAGTTCGGCCTCCTGCGCGGGGGTCAACCGCACATCGGTCGCAGAGAGGCTGTCCCAGAGCTCGCCGATGAGGTCGAGCCGCTCCTTGGGAGTCAAGCGACTGATGTCGAGCGTTGCCATCGTCTCCAACCCCTTTGGCCAACGAAATCACGATCCTCACGGATCCGTCGAGACCAATATTGCTATCGCCGCGGCAAATGGAAAGAGGGGCGGCTAACAAGCGCAAATGGACTCTTGGATTGATCCGCAACATTGTTGCGCATCAGGCGCTTTGGCCCGACCGACGGAGCCCCACTGCCGGCCTTGGGACTGCGCCCCAAGGGACTAATGGTGCCCAGGAAAGGACTCGAACCTTCACGGCCGTTAAGCCACTGGCACCTGAAGCCAGCGCGTCTACCAATTCCACCACCTGGGCATGCCGTTTGGGGCACGGAGGCGGTTACTACGGTTCGGTGACGCCGTTGTCAATTCATGGTTCTGGATGCCGATTGCGCATCGCACACCGCCCCGGTAGAAGCCTGATATCGCGCAATCTTCCTGCAGGAATGGACCTCCATGGCATCGAATCTGGAAACTCTCGTCACGGTTTTCGGCGGATCGGGGTTTTTGGGCCGGAATGTGGTTCGGGCGCTATGCCGGCGGGATTACCGGATCCGGGTTGCGGTGCGGCGGCCGGAACTCGCCGGATACCTGCAGCCCTCGGGCAAGGTCGGCCAGGTCCACACCATCCAGGCGAACCTGCGCTACCCCGCCTCGGTCGAGGCGGCGGTGCGTGATTCGCATGTCGTGATCAACCTGGTCGGCATCCTCACCGAGGGCGGCGCCCAGACCTTCGACGCCGTCCAGGCCAAGGGCGCCGAGACCGTCGCCAAGGCGGCGGCCGCGGCGGGCGCCGACCTGATCCATGTCTCGGCGATCGGCGCGGATATTGATTCGCCCTCGCGCTATGCCAAGGCCAAGGCCGCCGGCGAAGCCGCGGTGAGCGCGGCGGTGCCGTCGGCCACGATCTTCCGCCCCTCCGTGATGTTCGGCCCCGAGGACCAGTTCACCAACCGCTTCGCGGCCCTGGCGCGGCTGTCGCCGCTGCTACCGCTGATCGGCGGGAGCACGCGGATGCAGCCGGTTTATGTCGGCGATGTCGCTACCGCGATCGCGGATGCCGTCGACGGCAAGGCCAAGGCGGGCGCAACGTACGAGCTCGGCGGGCCCGAGGTGCTGACGATGCGCGAGATCATCGAGACCATTCTCGCGATCACCGACCGCGAGCGCACGCTGGTGCCGCTGTCGTTCGGCCTCGCCCGCCTCGAGGCCGCCCTCCTGCAATTCGCCCCGGGCGCGTTCAAGCTGACGCCGGACCAGGTCACGCTGCTCGAGCACGACAATGTCGTGTCGGACGCGGCGAAGGCCGCCGGCCTGACGCTGGAAGGGCTCGGCATCACCCCCGATTCGCTGGAAGCGATCGCCCCGCAATATCTCTGGCGCTTCCGCCCGCAAGGGCAGTTCCAGCGCATGGGCGTGTGAGTTGGTACACCTCTCCCGCTTGCGGGAGAGGTCGCCGCGTAGCGGCGGGTGAGGGCTCTGTCCTCTTGGGTAAATCTTTTTGAGGAGACACCCTCTCCCCAACCCTCCCCCGCAAGCGGGGAGGGAGCGCACCGATCACGCAGCGAAGACTGGTGCGCTACACAAGCTTAAAACTTCAGCTTCTTGAACACCGCCTCCGGCAGCATCTTGATGATCAGCATCACGAGGCGCCAGATGCCGCTGACATAGACGACGTCGGTCTTCTTCTCGACGGCGCGGAGGATTGCATCGCCGACGACGGACGCTTCGACCGTGAGCGGGCCGATCAACTTCATGCCTTCAGTCATTTTGGTCCGGACGAAGCCCGGCTTCACGGTGACGACATGCACGCCGCCGCGGCTGGCGCGGGCGCGCAGGCCTGAGAGGAAGGCGGAGAAGCCTGCTTTCGCCGAGCCGTAGACATAGTTCGAGGCGCGGCCGCGATCACCGGCCACGGACGACACGCCGACAATGGTGCCGTTGGCGCGGCCTAAAAACTTCTCCGCGAACAGGCCGAGGATCAGCGACGGTCCCTCATAATTGGAGCGCATGATGGTGGTGGCGTGGGCGAGGTCGCTCTCGGCCTTTTGCTGCACACCCAGCAATCCGACGATCGAGATCACGACGTCGGGCAAGACGGGAAGGCCGGCGACAAAGCCGTCAAAAGATGCGGTGTCGAGCACATCGAAGACCTGCGTGCTCGCTTCGATATCGTAGCGCGCGCGCAGATCGGCGGCGTCAGGCTCGAGCGCTGTGGCATCGCGACCTGCGAGCGCGACATCGTAGCCGGCCTTGGCGAAGGCGCGCGCGGCGGCGCGGCCGATATCGGAGGAGCCACCAAGCACCAGAACTGACTTGCGTGACGTCACGGCTTAAACCTCATCGAGCAGGCGTTGTGACAATTTCGAGCGGATGTTGCCGGCCGGATCGAGCGATTTGCGGATCGCCTTGAAGCGCTGAAACGCCGGATAGCCGGCCTCGAACGTCGCGCGCGACTGGCGCGCGTCCTTTGCGAGGTAGAGCCGGCCGCCGGCGGCGACGACCAGGCGGTCGATCTCGTCGAGGAAATCCAGGATGTCGCCGTTCACCGGGAAATCCAGCGCCAGCGTGTAGCCGGGCAGCGGAAACGACAGCAGCCCGTCGCCATGACCGAGCTTCTTCAGCACCGCGAGGAACGACGCATCGCCGCGCCTTGCAACGCGATCCAGGATGTCGCCGAGCACCTGGCGCGCGGCAGCTTCGGGGATCACGCATTGATGCTGGAGGAAGCCGCGCCGTCCATAGATGCGATTCCAGTCGCTGAGACTGTCGAGCGGGAAGAAATACGGATAGAGCGAGACCACATGATCGCCACCGGCGCGGCGCGCGCCCATGCGGTAATAGAGCTCGTTGAAGGCACTGACGCTGTAGCGATTGAGCGTGACCGACGGCAGGTCGAGCGGCACCGCGAGCGCCGGCGGTTTGCCGACGGGAAACACCACGGCGCCTTCGGCCAGCTCGTCCCGGCCGGCATGCTCCCCGAGATAGATCAAGGAGCGGCCAAGGTTGCGCCCGCGCGCCACGCAATCGATCCACGCCACCGAATAGGTCGCGGAATCGCCGGCCTCGAGCGCGCGCATGGCAGCATCGAGATCGGACGCGGAGATCACCCGCTCCCGAATCCAGCCTGTTACGACCGGGCGAAGCCGCATCGTCGCTTCGAGGATCACGCCGGTGAGGCCCATGCCGCCGACGGTTGCGAAGAAGGCATCGGAATTCTGCTCGCGCGAGGCTTCGATGGTCTCGCCGGAACCGGTGCGCAGCAGGATGCTGTCGACGTAGCGGCCGAAACCGCCCTCGCAATGATGGTTCTTGCCATGCACGTCGGCCGCGATCGCGCCGCCGACCGAGACGAAGCGCGTGCCCGGCACCACTGATGGCAGGAAGCCGCGTGGGCCGAAGGTGTCGATCAGGTCGGACAGCAGCACGCCGGCTTCAACGCGAATGCGGCCGGTCGCGGGATCGAACGACCTCACCCGGTCGAACGCCGTCATGGTGATGGTTCTGGCGGCGCCGATCGCGGCATCGCCATAGGCGCGGCCATTGCCCCTCGCTACCGAGCCGGCAACGACAGCCTCCCCCACAGCCTCGAACGACCGCGGCCGCAGCATTTCGCTATCGACGACCGGGAAGCGCCCCCAGCCGCTGACTGTCGTCATCGCACAGCTCCGCCTGCGGGCCATCCCGCACCAGGAACTGCCTAGCGGTCAAAAGCTGATATTGGGTTGAGGCTTGTCGGCGAGTTTTCAAAGGTTAACGGCGTAGCGCCGTTCGCGTAGCCCGGACGGAGCCGACGGGTCGGCGCGACGCGCCGCCCGATGACAGGCTCCGCGCAATCCGGGGCAGCAGCGCTTGTGGCACGATCCCGGATTACGCTTGCGCTCCATCCGGGCTACAGGACCACAAGATTTAACGCCCCAGCGCCAGTGCGATCAGGCCGAGCGTGCCGACGATGACGCGCCACCATGCGAACACCACGAAGCCGTGGCGGGTGACGTATTCCAGGAAACTCTTCACCACGATGATCGCGGTGATGAACGACACCACGAAACCGATCGCGACGATGCCCATATGGTCCATCGTCATCTCGGAGCGGTTCTTGTAGAAATCGTAGGCAAAGGCGCCGATCATGGTGGGGATGGCGAGGAAGAACGAGAACTCCGCCGCCGCCCGCTTGTCGGCGCCAAGTAGCATCGCCGCGACGATGCTGGCGCCGGAGCGCGACACGCCCGGGATCATCGCGACGCACTGCGCGATGCCGATATAGAGATACATCAGCAGCGGAAATTTGGTGGCGTCATGCTCGCCCGGCTTGAGATCGAGCCGGTCGACCCAGAGCAGGATGGCGCCGCCGACGATCAGCGTGAAGCACACGACCCAGGGATTGAACAGCACGCTCTTGATGTATTTGCCGGCGACGAGGCCGACGACGACAGCGGGCAGGAACGCCACCAGCACGCCGATCACGAACCGTCGCGCATAGGCATCGCCCGTGAACATGCCGATTGCGACGTCCCACAGCTTCTTGAAATAGAGCCCGACGATCGCGAGGATCGCGCCCAGCTGGATCAGAACCGTAAACGAATCCCAGAACGCGCCCTCGCCGAGGCCGAAGAAGCGTTCGGCCAACAGCAGATGGCCGGTCGAGGACACGGGAAGGAACTCGGTTACACCCTCGATGATGCCGAGGATCACTGCCCGTATTGCATCTGACATATTTACGGTCCATTTCCGCTGGAAAAGCGGGGCTCTTCTCGCCTATTCGCCCCTCGCTCGCAATCGCAAAATGCGCTATCGCGCCTTGCCTCACTGATTTGAAGGACTAGTGTGGCACCGCACAAACATTGATGGATTCTTAAGCACCATCAAATAGTCAAAGGCTGCATGTTTACGCTGTTCCATCATCCGTTTTGCCCGCATTCGCGCTTCATCCGCCTGATCGCGGGCGAATACGGGCTCGAATTGAAGCTCACGGAGGAACGCAGCTGGGAACGGCGCGAGGCATTTCTGCTGCTCAACGCGGCCGGCACGACGCCTGTGATGGTGGACGACGACCAGCCGCCGATCCCGGGCGCCGCGATCATCGCGGAGTATCTCGACGAGGCCTATGGCGCCGAGATGGGACCCAAGCGCCTGATGCCGGAGACGATCGCCGAGCGCGTCGAGGTCCGCCGGCTGATGGCCTGGTTCAACGAAAAGTTCTTCGAGGAAGTGTCGCACCCGCTCGTCACCGAGCGCATCTACAAGCGCTTCATGAGCGAAGAGCACGGCGGCGGGCCGCCCTCAGCCGATATCATGCGCGCTGCCAAAGCAAACGTGCGCTATCATCTCGCCTATATCGGCTGGCTGGCGCAGACGCGTAACTTCCTTGCCGGCGACCGGCTCACTTACGCGGATCTCGCCGCCGCGGCGCATCTCTCGGCGATCGACTATCTGGGCGACGTGCCATGGAGCGAGGACGACGCAGCAAAGGCGTGGTACGCGCGGGTGAAATCCCGCCCGTCGTTCCGCCCGCTGCTGAGCGAGTGGCTGGCGGGCGTGCCGGCGTCGCGAACCTATGTGGACCTGGATTTCTGAGCCTTGATCCGACTGAACTGAAGGCTCAGCTGGCACGCGAAGCGCGCGCGCTCGGCTTCGACTGCATCGGCATCACCGAGCCTGGCACGATCGAGCAGGCCGGCGCGCATTTTCTCGAATTCATCGCCACGGGCGGACACGGCGACATGGACTGGCTTGCGAGTCAGCCGGAGCGGCGCGTCGATCCGCGCGGGCTGTGGAGCGACGTGCGCAGTGTGATCATGCTCGGCGTCAATTACGGCCCCGACCAGGATCCGCTCGCGATCCTGAAGCAGCGCACGCGCGCGGCGATCTCGGTCTATGCGCAGGGCGACGATTATCACGACCTCATCAAGAAACGGCTGAAAGCGCTGGCGCGCTGGCTGGTCGCGACTGCCCCGAGCGAAGTGAAAGTATTCGTCGACACCGCGGCGGTGATGGAGAAGCCCTTGGCGCAGGCCGCGCATCTCGGCTGGCAGGGCAAGCACACCAATCTGGTTTCGCGCGAGTTCGGCTCATGGCTGTTTCTCGGCGCGATCTACACCACGCTCGAACTGCCGCGCGACTCCGCCGAGATCGACCATTGCGGCTCGTGCCGGGCCTGTCTCGACATCTGCCCGACCGCGGCGTTTCCGGCCCCCTACAAGCTCGATGCGCGGCGCTGCATCTCGTATCTGACCATCGAGAACAAGGGATCTATCCCGCAGGAGTTTCGCAAGGCCATCGGCAACCGCATCTATGGCTGCGACGATTGCCTGGCGGCGTGCCCCTGGAACAAGTTTGCGCAACAGGGCCGCGAAGCAAAACTCGCCGCGCGGCATGAGTTGCGTGCACCGGAGCTGGCCGAACTGGCGCGACTCGACGACGCCGCGTTTCGCGCGCTGTTCACGAGGTCGCCGGTGAAGCGGATTGGCCGCGACCGGTTCCTGCGGAATGTGCTGATTGCGATTGGCAATTCCGGCGACGTTACGTTGGCGGACCAGGCGCGGCGCTTGCTGGATGATGCAAGCCCGCTGGTGCGTGGTGCGGCGGTGTGGGCGTTGGGACAGTTGCTGGAGAGGGATGAGTTCGAGGCGATGCAAGCCGATGCGCTGAACAAGGAGTCGGACGAGAGCGTGCGTGAGGAGTGGCAAGCCGCCTCCTAACCCACCGCTGTCATTCCCCGCGAAGGCGGGGAATCCAGTACGCCGCGGCTTTTCGGCTCAATCACTGCTGCCTCGGCGTACTGGATCGCCCGGTCGAGCCGGGCGATGACAGCGGGAGTGTGGGGACGTGCATCACCCTTGATTTCCCCGTTCATTCCCGCAATCTCGCGCGCCATGACAAACATCCCTTTCTTCACCCGCGACGGCGAGACATTCCATCCGACGGAAGTGGCGAGCGGCCCCTGGGATCCGAAATCGCTGCACGGACGCGTCATCGTCGGCCTGCTCGGCTTCGCCATCGAAGAGCGCCATCCCGGTCCTGACTTCGTGCCGGCGCGATTGACCGTCGACATGTTTCGCCTGCCGACCATCGACAAGCCGATCAACGTGACAACAAAGCTGGTGCGTGACGGAATGCGCATCCGTGTGGTGGAGGCGGAATTCTTCTCCGGCGGCGTCAGCATGGCGCGCGCCTCGTGCCAGATGTTGCGGCGGACGCAGAACCCTGACGGCAATGTCTGGTCGCCGCCGAACTGGGACGTGCCGAAGCCATCAGACATTCCAAAACCCACCGATCCCAGGCTCGGCATGAACGGCAAATGGACGACGCGGCCGATCGTCGGACACATGGGTTCGCTCGGACCGCGCCGGCTCTGGATGAGCGAGGTGCGTGAGCTCGTGGCCGGCATGCCGATGACGCCGTTCGTGCATGTCGCTGTTGGCGCCGATTTCGCCAGTCCGTTTGCCAATGCCGGCGACAAGGGGCTCGGCTACATCAACAGCGACGTGACGATCTATCTGCATCGCCTGCCGGTGACGAACTGGATCGGCTTCGAGGTGGTAAACCATCACGCCACCGATGGCGTCGCGATCGGCGAATGCTGGCTCTACGACGAGCAGGGCCCGATCGGCACCGCGACGGTGGCAGCGCTGGCGCAGCGCAAGCCGATGGCGAAGGTGGAGAAGCGATAGTTTCGTCGTCATGCCCCGCGAAGGCGGGGCATCCAGTACGCCGCGGCTTATCGTTCAACCAAAACCATCTCGGCGTACTGGATCGCCCGATCAAGTCGGGCGATGACACCGAGCGCTTGGCAACGCCTCACCCGATCTCCGCCACCGCGGCAAGAATGCGCGCGATGTCTTGCGGGCGGGACAGGCGGTGGTCGCCGTCCTGGATCAGGGTGAGCACGACGTCGTCGGCCGGCAGGCGGTGGGTCAGCGCAAACGCGTGCTGCCACGGCACGTCAGGGTCCTGGGCGCCTTGCAGGATGCGCACCGGACAGCCGAGATCGATGGCGCCGCCGAGCACGAGATGGTTGCGCCCCTCCTCGATCAGCTTGCGTGTGATCGGATAGGGCGTGCCGTCGCCATATTCGGATGGCCTGAGCCAAAAGCCCTTGGTCTCGATCTCCTGCTTCACCCCGGGCGAAAAATTCTTCCACATCAGCTCTTCCGTGAAGTCGGGCGCCGGTGCGATCAGCACGAGACCCGCGAGCGAGGCTTTGGCTTGCTGTGTCTCCTGCCGCCTCTTGATCTCGCGCGCGAGCAGCAGCGCCATCCAGCCGCCCATGGAGGAGCCGATCAGGATTTGCGGGCCGGTGCAGAAGCGCTCGAACACGGCGATGCTGTCCTCGAGCCAGCTGCCGATGGTTCCATCGGCGAAAGCGCCGCTGGATTCGCCGTGGCCGGAATAGTCGAACCTGACGGCGGCGCGGCCATGCTCGCCGGCCCAGCCATCCAGCGCTACCGCCTTGCCGCCCTGCATGTCCGATTTGAAACCGCCGAGCCAGACGAGACCAGGTCCTTGGCCGGGCCCAGATCCTCGCCCGGCGCGGTGGCGAACCGCGATCCGGCGCGCCGACGAACCCTCGCCAACATCGATGAAGTCGAGCACGGCATCGGGAATTGCTGAGGTCATGGAACGTTTACTCTTGTTGTGGGGTTTGAGGTCCCAAGGCGTATTCCGCAAGGCAAGCCTATCTCGGCATTGTCCCTTTGGGACGCTTGCGGAACAGAGGCAAGGTGTCTATGTCGAGCACCGTGCCGATGGGCGTGGCCAAAATGCCTCGCATTTGAGGGTTTCTCGCTTCCGGCACGGGCGACTTGCTTGCCGGCATCAGTATCTTCCTTCAAAATAGCCGCTTCCTTTCACAACTTTGGAGAACCACCCATTCGCCGTCCCAATAGAGCCCCGGCCCCAGCCAGCAAAGACGGGCCGCGCATCAATGATGATATTCGCAACGCGCAGATCCAGCTGATCGACCAGAACGGTGACAACAAGGGCACCGTCGAGACGATGATGGCCGTCAAGATGGCCCAGGAAGCTGGCATGGATCTCGTCGAGATTTCGCCGAATACCAGCCCTCCCGTCTGCAAGATCATGGACTACGGGAAGTACAAGTATTCCGCCCAGAAGAAAGCCGCCGAAGCCCGCAAGCGGCAGAAGACCGTCGAGATCAAGGAGATCAAGCTCCGCCCGATGATCGACGACCACGATTACGACGTGAAGATGCGCGCGATGCTGCGGTTCTTCGAAGAGGGCGACAAGGTCAAGATCACCCTGCGCTATCGTGGCCGCGAAATGGCGCACCAGGAGATCGGCACCAAGCTTTTGGACAAGATCAAGACCGACGTCGCCGAGCTCGCCAAGGTCGAGCAGGACGCCCGGTTCGAGGGCCGTCAGGTCGTCATGGTGCTGGCTCCGCGCTGAGATCGGCACGCTAGAGCCGAAGTTTCAACGGCCCGTCCGGATCTCCGGCGGGCCGTTTTGTTTTCAGGTCCTCGTCGCCTGCCAGGTGCCGCTGCACTGGTCGCCGGAGATGACGCCCCTCCAGGAGCCGGCCCCAGCCGTACCGCCGAGCCGGCCACCACCGCTGGCGTGGGAGGCGCCGACGGAGACCTGGACCGCGACGGCGCCGCCGCGGTTGACGGTGCCGGACACCCGGCCGCCGCCAGCGGACGACACCCGGTTGCCCGTGACGGTGAAGGGGACGCTGTAGCCCGAGCTGCAGACGCCCCGGGTGGTGGCGAAGGTGACGTTCCAGACGCCGTCATAACCACCGATGCGGGCATCGGCGCTCGATGGAACGGCAGCCGCTGCGAACACGGCAAACAGTGCAAGGTGGCGCGGACGGGCGACAACAGACAAAATCGATTGAGAGAAATAGGCCATTTTGGTCCTGCTCCGAACGGGACGGCATGAACGATGGGGTGGTGACCCCCAATAGTCGGCGAGCGGCTTTGGCCGGTTCATCGTTGCCTTCTGGCCCGTTCTCTGTCATAAGCCCGGCCTTCATCGCCCGGCTGATTTAGGGCTGCCGTGGCGGTGTTTCGTGCGGGTTTCGCGCTTTGTCGTAAAACCTGAGCACAATCAACGCTCTAACGAGCATTTTTGACGGCCAGACCGCCTTCGCGGGCGGATTTCTTTGGCCATTAGGAGAGCCAAATGCCCAAGCTGAAGACCAAATCGGGCGCTAAAAAGCGCTTCAAGGTGACTGCCACCGGCAAAGTGATGTTCGCCCATCGCGGCAAGCGTCACGGCATGATCAAGCGGACGAAGAAGCAGATCCGTCAGCTCCGCGGCACCGCTGTGCTGTTCAAGACCGACGGCGACAACGTCAAGAAGTACTTCTTGCCG
This sequence comes from Bradyrhizobium sp. CCBAU 51745, assembly GCF_028128715.1. Lineage (NCBI taxonomy): Bacteria > Pseudomonadati > Pseudomonadota > Alphaproteobacteria > Hyphomicrobiales > Nitrobacteraceae > Bradyrhizobium > Bradyrhizobium sp. CCBAU 51745. Next base: position 96,575 of record NZ_LBJP01000084.1, read on the forward strand.
AACGCCTGATCGCGTCCAAGGACGTCGAAGATCGATGCCATCTCTGCCGCGTCCTTCGCGGCAATCCGAAAACAAAGTCATCTCTGAAGGATAATTGTCATGTCTCGCGTCAAACGCGGTGTGACCGCCCACGCCAAGCACAAGAAAGTCTACAAGGCCGCCAAGGGCTTCTACGGCCGCCGCAAGAACACCATCCGCGCCGCCAAGCCGGCTGTCGAGAAGGCCCAGCAATACGCCTTCCGCGACCGCAAGCGCAAGAAGCGGACGTTCCGCGCGCTTTGGATCCAGCGCATCAACGCTGCCGTCCGTCCGTTCGGCCTGACCTACAGCCGATTTATCGACGGCATGGCCAAGTCCGGAATCACCGTGGACCGCAAGGTGCTGTCGGATCTCGCGATCAGCGAGCCCGCGGCGTTCCAGGCGATCGCCGAGAAGGCCAAGGCGGCACTCGCGGCCTGATCAGGCTAGCGGGCCTTCGTGCCCGCAGCCTTCAGCGCGCGCTCAGAGTAACGCTGGGCGACCTCCGCTCGGCAGAAAGCCGTGAACGAGATGTACATGGTACCGGACTTGTTCCGGTACTTGATGTCGCATGCGTGCATCTCGCTCTTGTACGCCTGCGCTTGTGCGGCACTGAGGCCCGGCTTGAAGTCCGCCTCGCACTTCTTTTCGACGGCGGCGCCGAGCTGGACATCGCCGCTCGCGGTCAGCGCGCAATCCTGAGCCAGCTTCATCGCACTTTGGCAGCCCTTCTGGGCGCCGATGGCGTCCACGACCTCATCCAACGTCATGGATGTGTCCATGCAGACGATGGCGCGCGCAGGCGTTGCGGCGACCGACAGGACGATGGCGGCAGCGGCCAGACAGCATTTCGAAAGCATCACAAAGTCTCCTCGCATCCTGTCTTGGTGCCCGGCCCCCGCGCGAGGTTCAACCCAGCCGCTCGAGAAGCCGAAATGACCGGCTTTTTGCTTGACGTTACGCCCTTCGGGCGGCGACAACCCAGCCGAATTTGGAGCCAAGGATTTGACTGTGTCCGACCTCGCAACGCTTGAAGCATCCATCCTCGACCAGATCGCGGCCGCCGGCGATGAAGCCGCGCTCGAAGCGGTGCGCGTCGCCGCCCTCGGCAAGAAGGGCTCGATCTCGGCGCTGCTGGCCACGCTCGGCAAGATGTCGCCCGACGAGCGCAAGACGCAGGGCGCCGCGATCAACCAGGCCAAGGACAAGGTCACCGAGGCGCTCGCCGCACGGCGCGACGTGCTGAAGTCCGCGGCACTCGATGCGCGGCTGGCGTCCGAGACCGTCGACGTCACGCTGCCGCTACGCGATGCGCAGGCTGAAACGGGCCGCATCCATCCGCTGAGCCAGGTCTGGGACGAGCTGACCACGATCTTCGCCGACATGGGATTTTCGGTCGCCGAAGGGCCCGATATCGAGACCGACGACTACAATTTCACCAAGCTGAATTTCCCGGAAGGCCATCCGGCGCGCGAGATGCACGACACGTTCTTCTTCCATCCGAAGGAGGACGGCTCGCGCATGCTGCTTAGAACCCACACCTCGCCGGTGCAGGTGCGCACCATGCTGAGCCAGAAGCCGCCGATCCGCGTGATCTGCCCGGGCCGCACCTACCGCATCGATTCGGACGCGACCCACACGCCGCAATTCCACCAGGTCGAGGGCCTCGTCATCGACAAGCATTCGCATCTCGGCCACCTCAAATGGATCCTGCACGAGTTCTGCAAGGCATTCTTCGAGGTCGACCACATCAACATGCGCTTCCGCCCCTCGTTCTTCCCGTTCACCGAACCGTCGCTGGAAGTCGACATCCAGTGCCGCCGCGACAAGGGCGAGATCCGCTTCGGCGAAGGCGAGGACTGGCTCGAGATTCTCGGCTGCGGCATGGTGCATCCGAACGTGCTGCGCGCCTGCGGCATCGATCCCGACGAGTACCAGGGCTTTGCCTGGGGCATGGGCATCGACCGCATCGCCATGCTGAAATACGGCATCGCCGATTTGCGCCAGCTGTTCGACAGCGACGTCCGTTGGCTGAACCATTACGGCTTCAAGCCGCTCGAAGTGCCGACACTCGCGGGAGGGCTGAGCTCGTGATGGCGGCGCTCACGAAGGCCCTCTCCGTCCCCTTCGCGGAGACAACCCACTCCCTGCCCCTCCCCCCCAAGCGGGGGAGGGGATGGATAGAGCGAGCGCGTGGCGTTCGTCTCATGGGTACGTATGCTCTGTCGACTCGACAGGTTGAGCCCCCTCCCCCGCTTGCGGGGGAGGGTTGGGGTGAGGGTGTCTCCTCAATGGGGTTGCCGATGGTCGATCCTGAACATCCGGATTGGAAAATATCCGACAGGCTGCGCGCCAATGCGCGCGCGCTCAGACGCAACTCGACCGATGCAGAACGTATTCTTTGGTCGGAGCTGCGCGCCGGTCGCTTGAACGGCCTGATTTTCCGTCGCCAGGTCCCGATCGAGCGTTACGTCGCCGATTTCATCTGCCACGCGGCCAAGCTCGCGATCGAACTCGATGGCGGTCAACACTTCTCTGACGAAGGCGAACGCGCCGATGCGCGTCGCTCTGCTGCGATCGAAGTAAAGGGCTTTAAGGTGCTTCGTTTCAGCAATCACGATGTCATGACCAACCGTTCAGGCGTTCTCGAAACAATCGTTACCGCCATCGCGGAGAGAGCCCTCTCCCCGACCCTCCCCCGCAAGCGGGGGAGGGAGAAGGCAGCCCTCGTGGAGAAAAAGCAGCCATGAAATTCACCCTCTCCTGGCTGAAGGATCATCTCGACACCGACGAGCCCTTGGACAAGCTCGCCGACAAGCTCACCATGATCGGGCTCGAGGTCGAGAATATCGAGGACAAGGCGAAGGCGCTGAAGGCCTTTACCATCGCGAAGGTGATCTCGGCCGAGCAGCATCCCAATGCCGACCGGCTGCGCGTCTGCATGGTCGACACCGGCGACGGTGGCGCGCCGGTGCAGGTGGTGTGCGGGGCGCCGAATGCGCGCGCTGGGCTCGTCAGCGTGTTCTCACCGCCCGGCACCTATATCCCCGGCAAGGACATCACGCTCGGCGTCGGCACCATCAGAGGCGTCGAAAGCCGCGGCATGCTATGCTCGGCGGCGGAGCTGCAGCTCTCCAACGACCATGACGGCATCATGGAATTGCCGGCGGATGCGCCTGTTGGCGCTGCTTACGCCGAATGGGCCGCGCTCGGCGATCCCGTGATCGAGATCAATCTGACGCCGAACCGGCAGGATTGCACCGGCGTGCACGGCATCGCGCGCGACCTTGCCGCTGCCGACATGGGCAAGTTCAAGGACCCGACCATCAAGCCGATCAAAGGCGAATTCCCTTGTCCCGTGAAAGTCACGGTCGAGGACGCCAAGCTGTGCCCGGGTTTTGCGCTCCGGCTCGTCCGCGGCGTCAAGAACGGGCCGTCGCCGGAATGGCTGCAGAAGCGGCTGACGGCGATCGGGCTGCGCCCGATCAACGCGCTGGTCGACATCACCAACTTCATGACCTATGACCGCGCGCGCCCGCTCCACGTGTTCGACGCCAAGAAGGTGAAGGGCAATCTGGTCGTGCGCCATGCCCGCGAGGGCGAGACTCTGCTCGCGCTCGACGGCCGCACCTACGATCTCGATCCCTCGATCTGCGTGATCGCCGATGAGCACGGCGTCGAATCGCTCGCCGGCATCATGGGCGGCGAAGCGTCCGGCTGCGACGAGACCACCACCGACGTGCTGATCGAATCGGCGCTGTGGAACGAGATCAACATCGCCCAGACCGGCCGCAAGCTCGGCATCAATTCGGACGCACGCTACCGCTTCGAGCGCGGCGTCGATCCGGCCTTCATGGTGCCCGGGCTCGAGCTCGCCACCAAGCTGGTGATGGAGCTGTGCGGCGGCACGCCGTCGGAGAACGTCGTGGTCGGCAAGGCCTTCGGCGATGATCGCATCATCGATTTCCCCGTCACCGAGGTGAAGCGGCTCTCCGGCATCGAGGTGCCGGTGCCGGAGATGAAGCGCATCCTCACCCATCTCGGCTTCATGATGGCGGGCCCGGGTCCGGTCGTGAAGGTCGCGGTGCCCTCATGGCGCTCCGACGTGCACGGCAAGGCCGATATCGTTGAAGAAGTCGTCCGCATCTACGGCGTCGACAAGGTGCCGATGACGCCGTTCGAGCGCGGCGAGGACGCGCGCAAATCGGTGCTGACTCCGCTGCAGCTGCGCACCCGCCGTGCCCGGCGCGCGCTGGCAAGCCGCGGCATGACCGAGGCGGTGACATGGTCGTTCATCACGAAGGCCGCGGCACAATTGTTCGGCGGCGGCCAGCGCGAGCTGGAGGTGGCCAATCCGATCGCCGCTGATCTCTCCGACATGCGGCCGAGCCTGTTGCCGGGACTGGTCGCTGCCGCGCAGGCCAATGCCGATCGCGGCTATGGCGATGTCGCGCTGTTCGAGGTCGGCCAGGTCTTCAGGGGCGATCGCCCGCAAGACCAGTTCATGGCGGCGAGCGGCGTGCGGCGCGGCCTGGCTTCGTCCGAAGGTCTCGGACGGCACTGGACCGGCTCGGCACAGGCCGATGTGTTTGACGCCAAGGCCGATGCGCTCGCGGTGCTGGCAGCAAGCGGCGCACCGATGCAGGCGCTGCAGATCGTCGCCGGTGGTCCGGCCTGGCTGCATCCGGGTCGCTCCGGCACGATCCAGATCGGGCCGCAGAACGTGCTCGGCTACTTCGGCGAGATGCATCCGCGCGCGCTGGAAGCGCTCGGCGCCGACGGTCCGCTTGTGGTGTTCGAGGTGATTCTCGACCGCATTCCGGAAGCCAAGAAGAAGCCGACCCGCGCCAAGCCACTGATCGAGCTCTCGGCATTCCAGCCTGTTACGCGCGACTTCGCCTTCATCGTCGACCGCACGGTCAAGGCCGGCGACATCGTCCGCGCCGCGCAAGGCGTCGACAAGAAGCTGATCACCGGCGTGAACGTCTTCGACGTCTACGAGGGCAAGGGCATCGACGACGGCAAGAAGTCGGTCGGCATCGCGGTGACGATCCAGCCGCGCGAGAAGACGCTGACCGATCAGGAGATCGAGGCGGTCGCCGCCAAGATCGTGGCTGATGTCACGGAGAAGACCGGCGGCACGTTGAGGGCGTGATGCCCCGGAACGACAGGGCATGAGCATCACCGACTTCCTCCCCAAGGACGTCAGCCTCACCATCGCGATGGCGCTCTGCGCCATCGCTTTCGTTTCGGGCACCGCGCGCGGCTTCTCCGGTTTCGGCTCGGCGCTGATCTTCATGCCGCTCGCGAGCAGCGTCGCGGCGCCGCGGCTGGTCGCGGCACTCCTCCTCGTCATCGACTTCGTTGCCGCCGCGCCGCTGCTGCCTGATGCCTGGCGGAAGGCGGATCGCAAGGCGACCGCGGTGATCGTGCTGGGCGCGCTGGTCGGTGTCCCCCTCGGCACCTATTTCCTCAGCGTGCTCGAGCCCGTCACCACGCGCTGGATCATCTCCGGCTTCGTCGCAGCGCTTCTTCTGCTGCTGCTGTCGGGCTGGCGCTACCGCGGCAAGGACCACGTCTGGCTCTCTGTCGGCATCGGCGGCCTCTCCGGCTTCTGCAGCGGGCTTGCGCAGACCGGCGGTCCGCCGATCGTCGGCTACTGGCTCGGCCGGCCCATCGCTCCGCTGGTGGCGCGCGCCAATATCCTGCTGTTCTTCGGCGCCTCGGATTGCTTCTCGATGGTCAGCTATGCCACGACAGGCCTGATCTCGCGCGAGTCGCTGGTGCTGTCGCTGATCGTCGGCCCGGTCTATGCGCTCGGCGTCGCCTTCGGCGCCTCGCTGTTCGGCCGCGCCAGCGAGACGGTGTTTCGCAGGATCTGCTACGCCCTGATCGCGATCGCGGTGATAACAGGGCTGCCGGTGCTGGACAGGGTATTGCGGTAACCACCCGCTATCGTCCCGGCGAAGTTTGTTGCGGCCTGATTGCCTCTGCCCCTATTACCGCGGCGCCCGCCGGCGCTTCGTCGACTGCGTCGGCACGTCGGCCGGCTCGTCCCTGATCGCGCCGATCTTGCGGAGCGCTGCGTCCGCGGCGCGCTCGCCGCTGTCCCAGGCGCCGTCGACGGTGCCCCACAGCGTCTCATGCGTGGCTTCGCCGGCGAGGAACAGATTGCCGATCGGCTCGGTCAAAATCTTTCGCGAGAGCTGGCCGCCCGGCGAGGACGCCGACATCGCGCCCATCACATAGGGCGAGGCGTTCCAGCGCGTCGCGGCGGTCTTCTTCACGGCGGCCGCCGCTTCGCTGCCGAACAATTTTGTGATCCATTCCTTCGCGAAGGCCGTCATCGCGCTTTCGCCCTGCGCCGAGAGATCGCGGCCGAACGAGCCGCCGACGTCGATCGAGCACAGCGACGATCCGCCGATATTGGCATACATCAGCGCGGTGCGCGTCGAGTTGCTCTGCTCGATCAGGATGTCGTCGCGCGACAGCCCGAGCGGATTGCCCGGCAATTGCACCACGATGTGATCGTAGCTGCCGAGCGTGAGCTTTGACGCCGCATCCAGCGTGCGCTTGGGGATGTCAGGCGCGAACTTGATCGCACCTGACATGAGCACATTGGTCGACACCGTGACGATGGCCGCGCGCGCGGCGATCCTGCCGGATTGCGTCTCCACGCCGACATCGCGATTGCTCCAGACGATCCGGCTCGCCGGCGTCGAAAGCACTGCCGGCACCTGCTCGCCGAGCCTGGCGATCAGGGTGCCGAGACCCTGGCGACAGGCGATCGGGGCATTGCGGTCCTGCGCGCGCGCCTTGTCGATCGCCGACAGCTCCTTCAGATCCTTGCCGGCAAAGCCCGCGCCGAGCAGGAACTCCGCCGCGCCCGCCCAGTCGCCGAGATCCTTCGGCAGCACCGACGCGCATGAGGTATCGAGCTTGCCGCGCGCGGCCTCGTCGATCGCCCTGTTGGCGCGCACCAGCGCCGCCAGAAACTCCTCGGTCTCGCCCGCACGCGCATTGCGGCGGCCGATGCGCATTTTCTGGCCCGACGGTGCCGGAGAGACATCGAGCCCCGCGCTGCGCGCGAGCCGGATCATCGGGTTGGTGTCCGGATTGTGCATCCAGCGTGCGCCGCGATCGAACGGCACGTCGAACGTGGAGCTATCCGTGATGCAGCGCCCGCCGATCTGCGATGCCGCCTCGACGACGATCACCTTGCGGTTGGCCGCCATGACGCGCCGCGCCGCAGCGATACCGGCCGCACCCGCGCCGATCACGACAATGTCAGCCTCGCGCGGCAATGGCGCGGCCGCGGCGCTCAGGACCGGCGCGGACATAAAGGCCGCCGACGCCGATAGGAAGCTGCGGCGCGTGATTGTCATGTCATGGTTTCCGGAGACTTGCGGCGAACGGGAACAGCCGGCGAACCTTGCCGCATCTGATGTTGCGCAGCAACCATCATGGTGAATCAATCGTGCTTGAACTCACAGAGGTCATGAACTGAATTGCAACGGGTTTCGACCATGATACAGATGAAAAAAGACGGCCAGAAAGGCCCCCGGGGGAGTTCATGGGGACGGTCCTAGATTCAGTCGGAAAGGTGATAGCCGCATACCTCTCGAAAGAGGTGCCGGGCTATGAGCCGTTCACACCCAGCGACCCCGAGCATCTGCGCGGCGTGATCCAGCCCGGCGACGTCATGCTGGTCGAGGGCAACAACCGCATCTCCGGCATCATCAAATATCTGACGCAGTCGACCTGGTCGCATGCCGCGCTCTATGTCGGCCCGGTCGAAGGCGCGGTCGAGCCCGACGGCGAGCCGCATGTGCTGATCGAGGCCAATATCGGCGAGGGCGTCACCTCCGCGCCGCTGTCGAAATATTTCCCCTACCATACCCGCCTCTGCCGGCCGGTCGGGCTGTCCTACGAGGACCGCAACACGGTCTGCCGCTATGCGATCAACCGCATCGGCTTCGGCTACGACACCAAGAACATCCTGGACCTGATGCGTTTCCTGTTCCCGCTGCCGGTGCCGCAGCGCTGGCGGCGGCGCATGATCGCGCTCGGCTCGGGCGATCCGACCAAGATCATCTGCTCGGCGCTGATCGCCCAGGCCTTCGACGCCGTGCGCTATCCGATCCTGCCGAAGATCACCAAGGCCGGCAGCCGCGCCGCCCGCCGCGAGATCCTGCACATCCGCGATTCCTCGCTCTACATGCCCCGCGACTTCGACATCTCGCCCTATTTCGAAGTGGTCAAACCCACCATCGTGCACGGCTTCGACTACACAGCCCTGCACTGGGCCGACAAGCAAAAGCCGCTCGAGGAGGTAGCGGGCTCGTTCGGTGTGTTTCCAGAAACGCTCCGTGCGCCGCCGCTCGTTCCTGAAGCGATTGACGAAGAAGCGCAGGCTGAAGTTTCGAATGAGCAAGTAGACGCGCAGCATGTTCCGCTGCTGAAGAAGCTGGCGATGTATCGTCCACGGCAGCGCAGGCCAGCTCGCGAAAGGGCGGCGTAAACAACTGTCGTCCAGGCGAAGGCCGGGACGTCACCTGAGAGTGTGGCGCGATATCGCCTCAACCACCGTCATTGCGAGGAGCTCTTGCGACCAAGCAATCCAGACCGCTTCCGCGGAGACAGTCTGGATTGCTTCGCTTCGCTCGCAATGACGGCGGAGGGAGCACGCCCTACCGCTCTGCCCGTCCGATCACCGCCATCAACTCCGCGATCTTCTCGCGCTGGTCCGCCTTGTCGCCGCTGGCAATCGCGTGCTCGACGCAGTGGGCGACGTGATCCTTCAAGACCTCTTCCTCGACCCGGCGCAGCGCGGCGCGCACCGCCGAAATCTGCGTGACGATGTCGATGCAGTAGCGGTCTTCCTCTACCATTTTCGACAGGCCGCGAACCTGACCTTCGATCCGGCCGAGGCGTTTTCCGACAGATGCCTTGATGTCCTTGCGCATGGGGCTTATATACCCCTACCGGGTATAGGTTGCAAGGCGGGAGTGCAGGAATGAGCGGCGCGGATCATGGGCATCATCACGACGGGGAAACTCAGTCCGGCTGCGGCTGTTCCAGCAAGGCTGCTGCGCCGGCCACCAAGCCTGCGGCCTCGTCCTGCTGCGGCGGCCAAGGCGATCATGCCGGTCACGCCCAGCATCATCACGACCACAGCGGAACGGCTGCGAAAGTGCTCGATCCCGTCTGCGGCATGAGGGTCGATCCCGCGACGTCAAAACACCGGTTTGAGCATCGGGGCGAGACCTTCCATTTCTGCTCGGCCGGCTGCCGTGCCAAATTCGCTGCCGATCCCGCAAAATATCTTGCCAAGGACAAAGCGCCCGAGCCCGAGATGCCCGCGGGCACCATCTACACCTGTCCGATGCATCCCCAGATCCGCCAGGTCGGGCCGGGCAATTGCCCGATCTGCGGCATGGCGCTGGAGCCTGAGGTCGCGAGCCTCGAGACCGGGCCCAACCCCGAGCTCGCCGACATGACGCGGCGGTTCTGGATCGGCGGCGTGCTGTCGTTGCCGCCCGTGGTGCTGGAGATGGGCGGCCATCTCGCCGGTCCGCACAACTGGATCGATCCAACATTGTCGAACTGGATCCAGCTGGTGTTCGCAACGCCCGTGGTGCTCTGGGCCGGCTGGCCATTCTTCGTCCGCGGCTGGCAGTCGCTGCTGACGCGCAATCTCAACATGTTCACGCTGATCGCGATGGGCACGGGCGTCGCCTATGTTTACAGCCTGCTCGGAACCCTCACGCCGCAGATCTTCCCTGAAACATTCCGCGGCCATGAAGGCGCGGTTGCCGTCTATTTTGAAGCGGCCGCCGTCATCACCGTCCTGGTTTTGCTCGGCCAGGTGCTGGAGCTGCGCGCCCGCGATGCGACATCGGGTGCGATCAAGGCGCTGCTCCAGCTTGCACCCAAGACCGCGCGGCGCGTCGATGCCGATGGCAGCGAGCACGAGGTCGAGATCGATACGCTCCATGCCGGTGATCGCCTGCGCGTTCGTCCCGGCGAGAAAGTGCCTGTCGACGGCATCATCCTGGAAGGACGCTCCTCGCTCGATGAGTCGCTCGTGACGGGCGAATCCATGCCGGTCACCAAGGAGACTGGCGCCAAGGTCATTGCCGGCACGCTCAATCAATCCGGCAGCTTCATCATGCGCGCCGACAAGGTCGGGCGCGAGACGCTGCTGTCGCAGATCGTGCAGATGGTCGCGGACGCGCAGCGCTCGCGCGCGCCGATCCAGCGGCTTGCCGATCAGGTCGCGGGCTGGTTCGTGCCGGCTGTGATCCTCGTTGCCATCGCCGCCTTCGCCGCCTGGGCGTGGTTCGGGCCGGAGCCGCGGCTCGCTTTCGGCCTCGTCGCCGCTGTCAGTGTGCTGATCATCGCCTGCCCCTGTGCGCTGGGCCTTGCGACCCCGATGTCGATCATGGTCGGTGTCGGCCGCGGCGCGCAGGCGGGCGTGCTGATCAAGAACGCCGAGGCGCTGGAGCGGATGGAGAAGATCGACACGCTGGTGGTCGACAAGACAGGCACGCTGACCGAGGGCAAGCCCAAGGTGGTGTCGGTCGTGCCGGCATCAGGCTTTGCGGAGGATGACATCCTGCGGCTTGCAGCCAGCGTCGAGCGCGCCAGCGAGCATCCGCTGGCCGATGCGATCATGCGTGCGGCGAAGGAGAAGCAGATGGCGCTGAGCCAGGTCGAGGAGTTCGACTCGCCGACCGGAAAGGGCGCGGCGGGAAAGGTCGATGGCAAGAGCATCGTGCTCGGCAACGCAAAATATCTGACATCGATCGGTATCGACACCAAGGCACTCGACAGCGAGGCCGAGCGGCTGCGCGGCGACGGCGCCACGGTGATCAACATGGCCATCGACGGCAAGCTCGCCGGCCTGTTTGCGATTGCCGATCCGGTCAAGGCTTCGACCCCGGAAGCGCTCAAGGCGCTCGCGGCCGAGGGCATCAAGGTGATCATGCTGACCGGCGACAACCGCACCACGGCCGAAGCGGTGGCACGCCGGCTCGGCATCGCCGATGTGGAAGCCGAGGTGCTGCCCGACCAGAAGAGCGCGGTCGTAACAAAACTGCAAGAGGCCGGGCGCAGCGTCGCGATGGCCGGTGACGGCGTCAACGACGCCCCGGCGCTGGCCGCGGCCGAAGTCGGCATCGCCATGGGCACCGGCACTGACGTGGCGATGGAAAGCGCTGGCGTCACGCTGCTGAAGGGCGACCTCACCGGCATCGTCCGCGCACGAAAGCTGTCGCAGGCGACGATGAGCAATATCAGGCAAAACCTGTTCTTCGCCTTCATCTACAACGCCGCCGGCATCCCGATCGCCGCCGGCATCCTCTATCCCGCCTTCGGCGTGCTGCTGTCGCCGATCATCGCGGCCGCCGCGATGGCCCTGTCCTCGGTCAGCGTGGTCGGCAACGCGCTGCGGCTGCGTGTGACGCGGCTGTGAGATGAAGGTGCTCTCCCTCGCCCCGCTTGCGGGGGGGAGGCGAAGATCACGCCTCCTTCGCTGCGCTCCCACCCGGCAGAATTGTAGGATGGGCAAAGGCGCACTTGCGCCGTGCCCACGATCTCTCAATGATGGATAGAAGACGTGGGCACGCTTCGCTTTGCCCACCCTACGATACTGCCACCGTCGACAGAGAAGCTTACGCCGCCTTCGCCGTCCTACCCGGCAACCCCGCCCTCGCCACACCACCGTAAAGCTGCTCGTTCGGCATCTCTTCGCGCAAAATCCTCCGCACCGGGATCAGCTTCTCCAGATCGATGCCCGTGGCAAAACCCTTGCTCTCGCACAGGAACACCAGGTCCTCGAACACGACATTGCCGGTCGCGCCCGGCGCGAAGGGGCAGCCGCCGAGGCCACCGAGCGAGCCATCGAGGATGCGGACGCCTTCGTCGAGTGCCGCGGCGGCGTTGGCGATGCCCATGCCGCGGGTGTCGTGGAGATGGATGCAGATCGGCTTGGTACCCGCGAGCTTGACCGCCGCGCGCGACAGCTCTCCGACCTGCTTCGGTCCGGCATAGCCCACGGTGTCGGCGATCGCGACGAAATCGACGCCGGCCTCCAGGCATTTGTCGACGAGGCGCAGCACCTCCTTCGGATCGACCGCGCCTGTGATCGAGCAGCCCAGCGCCATCGAGATCGCCGCGTTCACCAGCGGCTTGTGCGCGCTGGCGTCGCGCAGCTCGCAGAGCCGCTTGATGTTGGCAATCGCGGACAAGCGCGAACGATGCGCATTGGCCTGGCTGTGCTCTTCCGTCGCCGACACCACCGAGGCGATCTCCCCGACACCTGATGCCAGCGCCTCGTTGACCCCGCGCTCGTTGAGCGCAAGCGCAATGCCATGGGCGCCCGGCAGGCTCGCCACCGTCGCGACGACGTCGCGGACATCAACGAATTGCGGAAAGGTCTTCGCCGGGAGGAACGAGCCGACCTCGAAATGCCCGACACCCGCGGCATATTCCTCGCGCACCCAGCGCTGCTTGGCTTCGGTGGACGGAAACTTTTTGACGAGCTGGAGTCCATCGCGCAGACCGACTTCGCGTAAGGCCACACGGTCCGCGGGATAGATCGTTTCGATCCGGCTCATGCGGGCCTCCCAGCGGCTTTGGACGTTGCGTCTTTGTTGTCGACCGCGGCGCGAACGGCGGAAGTGTCGGCGCCGAGCGACGCGACCTTCAGGCCTTCGCCAAAATGGCTGCCGTTCCATTCGATCGGCAGCGTCGGCACATGGAACGGCTGGCCGTCGGCGGCGACATTGGTGACGAGTCCGCCCGGCCGCAGCACATGCGGATCGGTCAAGAGATCCTCGGGCCGGTTGATCGGCGAGAAGCAGATGTTGAGCGCATCGAGCTTCTGCGACAGTTCCGCCACGTCGTGCTGCCGGATGATCTCGGCCACGCGCGGAAGGATCCGCGGCCTGGCCAGGATGCGATCGGTCGTGGTGCGCAAGCTCGGGTCATCGAGAAACTCGGTGAGGCCGAACTCGCGGCAGAAAGCCTGCCAGTGGCCCTCGGTGACGACGCCGATGAAAATCCGCCCGTCGCCGGCGGCATCGAAAATGTCGTAGATCGGCCAGGCGTGCTCGCGCTCCGGCATCGAGCGCGGCTTGTTGCCGGTCATCTCGTATTCGACCATGTGCTGGGCGACCAGGAACAGGCAGTTCTCGAACAGGCCGATGCGGATGTCGGCACCGTCGCGCTTTCCCCCACGCTTCTGGTAAAGCGCGGCCAGGATCGCGATCACACCGAACATGCCGCCCATGATGTCGTTGGCGGAGGAGCCGACGCGCTGCGGCTTCTCCTTTGTGCCGGTCATGGCGGCAAGTCCCGACATCATCTGCACGACCTCGTCGAGCGCAGGACGATGCTCGTAGGGACCTGACAGAAAGCCCTTGTGGCCGGCAATGATCAGATGCGGATGCCGACGCCGCAATTCCTCGGCGCCCAACCCCTGCTTCTCAAGCTGGCCGTCGCGAAAATTCTCCAGGAACACATCGGCAGTCTCGAGCAGCCGATGCATGGTGTCCCGGTCCGCAGCTTGATCGAAGTCCAGCACCACACTGCGCTTGCCGCGGTTGAACAGCGGGAAGAACGCCGTGCCCATGCCACCGAGGGAACGGGTCTTGTCGCCGGCGGGTGGCTCGACCTTGATCACGTCGGCCCCTAACTGTGCGAGGATCATGCCGCAGGCCGGGCCCATCACCATGTGGGTCATCTCGACGACCCGCACGCCCTCGAGCGGCAATCCGGTCTCAGCCATGCGTCACTCCCTGTCCGTTCGGTCTAAGAGACTAGGCCTTCACAAGCCTTCTTAGAAACACAATCTACATCGGTTTGGCCGCTCGGCTTGCAGCGCCATCACCTGCGGGGCCAGCATCGCCGCCGAGGCTTGAACCCCTGCGGCGACCTGTAGGCCTCCCTTGCCGAAGCGCCCAGAGGTGTCTACCTCTCGCTGAGTGTTTCCTGAGAGGTTCCCATGCTTGATGCCGCCGTGAAGGCGCTGTCGCAAATGATGTCGCCGCCGATGCGTTCGATCCTGTGGCGGTCGATCGGACTGGCGCTGGTGCTCATCGTCGTCCTGGCGATCGGGTTGCAGCGGCTCCTGAGCTGGTTCGCCATCCATGGCGAGGTCTGGCTGGAGGGGCTGCTCGGGCCGAGCTGGCACGCCTCGCTGGAGGTGCTGGCCTGGGTCATCTCGATCGCGGCCGGATTCGGCGTCGTGTTCGGCAGCGTGTTCCTGATGCCCGCGATCACCTCGCTGGTGGCGAGCTTCTTCGTCGACGACGTCGCCGACATCGTCGAGCGCGAATATTATCCGGCCGAGCAGCCCGGCGAGGCGCTACCGTTCAATAAGGCCATCCTTGAAGGTATCAAGACCGCGCTGCTCACCATCGTGGTGTATCTTGCCGCACTGCCGCTGGTGTTTCTGGCCGGTGCCGGTTTCCTGATCTTCTTCCTCGCCGCGGCCTGGCTGTTGGGGCGCGAATATTTCGAGCTCGCCGCGATGCGCTTCCGCTCGCCGGAGGATGCGAAAGCGATGCGGCGCGACAATGCCGCGACGATCTTCACCGCCGGCCTCTTCATCGCGGCCTTCGTCTCGATTCCGGTCGTGAACCTGGCGACGCCGATCTTCGGCATGGCCTTCATGGTCCACATGCACAAGCGGCTATCGGGCCCGAGTGCCGAGCTGATCGATTCGGCGCGGCAGATGCGATAACCACACCTCTCCCTACGGGAGAGGTGTAGTGAGACCGCCGCTCGATCGAGAGCCCCAACTGTCGATACAGCCTAGCTTACCTGCACGCCACACGCGCGCAGCACCTGCCCTGGCGAAGCCGAGCGGCGCCAGCATGAATGGGCCAGGTGGAGCTTTTTGCTCACACCGTTTTCTCCGGCCAGCGGCAGAGATCGTTGATCAGGCATACCTCGCAGCGCGGCTTGCGCGCGAGGCAGGTATAGCGGCCGTGCAGGATCAGCCAATGATGGGCATGCAGCATGAACTCGGCCGGGATCACCTTTTCGAGACCAAGCTCGACGTCGAGCGGCGTCTTGCCCGGCGCAAGACCGGTGCGGTTGCCGACGCGGAAGACATGGGTGTCGACCGCCATGGTGTGCTCGCCGAAGGCCATGTTGAGCACGACATTGGCGGTCTTGCGTCCCGCGCCGGGCAGCGACTCGATCTCGGCGCGCGTGCGCGGCACCTCGCCGCCGAAATCGCGGAGCAGTTTCGCCGACAGCGCGATCACGTTCTTGGCCTTGGTGCGATAAAGGCCGATGGTCTTGATGTAGTCGCGCAGACGCTCCTCGCCGAGGTCGAGCATTTTCTGTGGTGTGTCCGCGATCTCGAACAAGGCGCGTGTCGCCTTGTTGACGCCGGCGTCAGTCGCCTGCGCCGAAAGCACAACGGCGACCAGCAGCGTGAACGGGTTGACGTGCTCGAGCTCGCCTCTCGGCTCGGGATTGGCTGCGCGGAATCGGGTGAAGACCTCGCGGATCTCCGCGGGTGTCCAAGGTTTCATGGCCTTGAGTGATTTTTTGGCGGGGGCCTTCGGTTTTGCGACGGCCGCCTTTGCCTTTTTCTTCGGCGCTGCCGCTTTGCGCGGGGCCGGCTTGCGGATGATTTTCGCCATGATCGGGATATACTGAGGGACGATGAGCACAGGCAACGAAATTGAGCGCGCGGAATCTGAAGGTCATGCCGAACCGCAGATCTTCTCCGCGCTGCTGACGCCGCACCGCTCGTTGAACCGCACCGGCTTCCTGGCCGTGATGCTGTTCCTGAGCGTCGTCAGCTTCGTCACCGGAATTGTCTTCCTGATGCAGGGCGCCTGGCCCGTGCTCGGCTTTTTCGGCCTCGACGTGCTCGTGGTCTGGTGGGCCTTCAAGGTCAATTTCCGCACCGGGCGGGCGCGCGAGGAGATCACCGTCACGACCACAGAACTACGCGTGCGGCGTATCAGCCATCACGGCCAGGTCGCCGAATGGACCTTCAATCCGCTCTGGGTCCGGCTCGACATGGAGGTCGACGAGGACTTTGGCATCGAGCATCTCTATCTGATCTCGCGCGGCCACCAGATCCAGCTCGCCCGTTTCTTGGGACCGGACGAAAAGGCAAGTTTCTACAAAGGCTTGATTGAGGCCCTGAACGCCGCCAAGCGCGGCCCGACCTACAACCCGGTGACCTGAACCCAGTCGGAAATCGGGTGGTTTCGGCGCCTCCCCGCGCCTACATTTCCGCTCATGATGACACTCGCCATACATGACCAGCGCCTGGCCAAGCCGGGCCCCCAGAACGCCGCGCTGCGCGACTATGATTCGGTGCGCCGGGCCATCGCGTTCATCTCGGAAAACTGGCGCGCGCAGCCGACCATCGAGGCGATGGCGGATGCGGCCGGCGTCACGGCGGATGAGCTGCATCATCTGTTCCGCCGTTGGGCCTCGATCACGCCGAAGGCCTTCATGCAGGCGCTCACCCTCGACCACGCCAAGGGTCTGTTGCGGGATTCCGCCAGCATCCTCGATGCGGCGCTCGACTCGGGCCTGTCGGGCCCGGGCCGTCTGCACGATCTCTTCGTCACCCACGAAGCGATGTCGCCGGGTGAATGGAAGAACGGCGGCGCGGGGCTGACCTTGCGCTTCGGCTTCCATCCGTCTCCCTTTGGAACAGCGATCGTGATCGCGACCGATCGCGGCCTTGCCGGCCTCGCCTTCGCCGACCCCGGCGACGAGAAAGCCGCCCTTGCCGACATGACGCGGCGCTGGCGGAACGCAACCTATGTCGAAGACCACGAGGGCACCGCACCGCTGGCGGCACGCATCTTCGACACCAAACTGTGGCGGCCGGATCAGCCGCTGCGCGTGGTCCTGATCGGCACCGATTTCGAAGTGCGGGTGTGGGAGACGCTGCTGAAAATTCCGATGGGCCGCGCGGTGTCCTATTCCGACATCGCCTGCAACATCAACAGCCCGAAGGCCTCACGCGCCGTCGGTGCAGCCGTCGGCAAGAACCCGGTGTCCTTCGTCGTGCCCTGCCACCGCGCCCTCGGCAAGAGCGGCACGCTGACAGGCTATCACTGGGGCATCACTCGCAAGCAGGCGATGCTGGGCTGGGAAGCCGGGCAGCTCGGGATGCAGTAGGCAAGATGCAGTAGGGTGGGTTAGCCCCGGGCTGCGCGAAGCGCAGTCCCCTTGGCGTAACCCACCTCTTCGATTTCCGTGATGGCAGAAGTGGTGGGTTACGCCGCCGACTGCGCTTCGCGCAGTCACCGTCTAACCCACCCTACAGCTGGCTAGACTAGTGGATCACGAGCGCTCGGGGATGACAGGCAGCACCACGTGCGACGGGCGATCGCGATCCAGGTAGATCGTGTTGCGAGCGACGCGTCGCGACAGGCCCCTGCCTTCAGGGGCGCCGGTGTTCGGATTGACGTCGAAGTGAGGAAAATTGCTCGAGGAGATATCGAGCCGGATGCGATGCCCGCGCTTGAAGAGATTGGCAGTGGGGAAAGCCTCCACCGTCACCGCAACGGGCTCACCGGGCTTCAGCATCTCGGGTTTTTCCCAGGACTTGCGATAGCGCAGCCGCAGGATGCCGTCGGTCAGGTTCATGGCAAAGCCCTGCGGATAATCCTCTGAGGGCGGATAGACGTCGACCAGCTTGATGGTGATGTCGGTATCGGGCTGGTCGGACGAAACCCACAGATGCGCCGCGATCGGCCCGGTGATCTCGATGTCCCGATCGAGCATCGGCGTCTCGAACACCAGCACGTCGGCGCGTGCGGCGAGCGGCAGATAAGGCTCGCGCGAGCCGAAGAAGCGCGGCCCCTCGGTCTGGTCGAACGCGCCGCCAACCATCACCGGCGCGCCCGACGTCACGGTGCCACCGATCGTCGGCACCGGATGCGCGGGATCGAAATCGAAGGTCAGCGGCTCGGCCGCCGCTGCAGGCAGCTCCGGCGCCAGCCGGCCATCCTCATGCAGATAATAGAGCGTGTTGCGCGCGTCCGGGATCGGCCAGTCCTTCTCACTGCGCCAGCGCCCGCCGTGATCGAGCCGGCCTGCATCGTTGCGGCGGCCGGAGCCGCCTCCCATGACGAAGACCCGCACCGGCGGCTCTTCGGCCACGCCGTTGGGCTCGCCTTTCAGCCAGGCGTCGAACCAGCGCAATCTCAGGCTCAGATAGTCCGGCGCCAGATTGCGGTCGAGCGTGGCGGCAGGTCCGAAATCGACGTCGCCTGCATAGGTCAGCGAGCGGTCGCCGTGTGTCCAGGGGCCAAGGATCAGCCTGACCGGCCCTTTCTTGCGGGCCTTGAGACCGATGTAATTCTCGGTCGCCGTGCGCGGGTAGGGATCGAACCACGACGACATGTGCACCATCGGTGCGTCGCTGAACTGGTCATAATAGCCGGCGGCATGAATGCCGATCTGCTTCCAGTACGCGTCGAAATTGCCGTGTTCCCACTGGTCGTAGACATAGTTCTCGTATTCGGGAGCGGGCGTCAGCGGCGAATGGCCGCGCTTCCAGGGCATGCGCGCGAACCAGGCCTTCAGGTCCATCGCCTTCATTTCGGCGAGCCTGATTGGATCGTTCTGAACCGCCGAGCTGACCAATCCGTTGTTGAAGCCCCAAGTCACCTGCTTCAGCTCGAAAGCTCCGCCCTGGCGAATCCCACCCTGGTAGGAATTGGAGAAGCCGCCGCTGTCGAGAAACATCGCAGCAATGCCCGGCGGGTTGGTGCAGCCGAGCGCGCCCTGCGTATGAGCCGCATAGGATAGCCCCATGGTGCCGATCTTGCCGTTGCACCATGGCTGAGCCACGATCCATTTGCAGCAATCGTAGCCGTCGTTTCCGTCGCTCAGATATTTGACGAACTCGCCTTCGCTGTCATAGCGCCCGCGGCAATCCTGATAGATCACGACGTAGCCGGCCTTCGCGAAGTACGCCGCGACCTCGGCGCGCGATTTCGGCTTCGGCTCCGCGACGGACAATTCGGATCGGCTGACGATATTGCGGCCGTAGGGAGTCCGCTCGAGAATCACCGGAAACGGGCCAGGCAGCGCCTTCCCGTTCCGCGCCGGACGATAGACATCGGTCGCAAGCCTGATGCCGTCGCGCATCGGCACCATGATTTTGGCTTCGAGAACCGTCTCATAGGGCTCGGCCGCCTGTCCGGCACCGGCGACCGACAACAAACCAAGGCCAAGGCCCAGCTTGGCGGCGTCACGTCGGGAGATTCCACTGCGAGCCGAATCCTCTGCCATGGAACCCGCCCTTTCTGCGCCGCTCTGCGGCCTCTCCCGAACGCCTACGACGCCAGATCCAGCTTCGAGGCCACCGTCGAATCCGCATTGAGCCGGTAGATGATCGGCACGCCGGTGGCGAGCTCGCGCTTCAAAATGCCTTCGGGCGACAGTTTTTCCAGCACCATGATCAAAGCCCGCAGCGAGTTGCCGTGGGCCGCGACCAGCGTGCGCTTGCCATTGAGCACGCCGGGCAGGATCTCCTGCACGTAGTACGGCAGCGCGCGCGCCAGCGTGTCCTTCAGGCTTTCGCCGCCGGGCGGCGGCACGTCGTAGGAGCGGCGCCAGACATGCACCTGCTCCTCGCCCCATTTCTTGCGGGCGTCGTCCTTGTTGAGGCCGGAGAGGTCGCCATAGTCGCGCTCGTTCAGGGCGAGATTCTTCGAGGTGGGCAGGCCGGTCTGGCCGAGCTCGGTGAGAATGAGATCGAGCGTGTGCTGCGCGCGCGTCAGCACGGAGGTGAAGGCGACGTCGAACACGAGGCCGTGGGCCTTCAGCTTGCGGCCGGCTTCCTTGGCTTCCGCGACGCCCTGCTCGGTGAGGTCAGGATCCTTCCAGCCGGTGAACAGATTCTTCAAATTCCATTCGCTCTGGCCGTGGCGCACCAGCACGAGAAGACGTTCGCTCATTGCCCAATTCCGTTGCTTGCTTGGTTCAGATGTCGGTGAGGCCGAGCACGTCGGCCATCGAGTAGTGTCCGGGCTTCTTGCCATGCGCCCACAGCGCCGCCTTGAGCGCGCCATGGGCGAACAGGATACGGTCCTCCGCCTGATGCGACAACGTCAGGCGTTCGAACGGGCCGAGGAAGGTCACGCTGTGATCGCCGGCGACGGTGCCGCCGCGCAAGGAAGCAAAGCCGATCGCGCCCGGCTTGCGCGCGCCGGTGATGCCGTCGCGGCCGCGCTCCGAATGCGCATCGTCGAGCGGGATGCCGCGACCGCTGGCTGCCGCCTGGCCGAGCATCAGCGCGGTCCCTGAGGGCGCATCGACCTTCATGCGGTGATGGGATTCGACGATCTCGATGTCAAAGCTTTCGTCGAGCGCCTTGGCGACGCGCTTGACCACGGCCGCGAGCAGATTGACGCCCAGGCTCATATTGCCCGACTGCACCACGACTGCGCGGTTGGTGACGCTTTTGATCACGGCATTGTCGGAGCCTGACAGCCCGGTTGTGCCGATGACATGAACCAGCCCGCGCTCGGCCGCGATCGCGACATTGGCAATGGTTGCGGCCGGCACGGTGAAATCCAGAATGCCGTCGGCGTCCTTCGACATCGCCCAGAGATCGGCGGACAGCTTGATGCCGTTTTCCGGCAGGCCGGCGAGCACGCCGGCATCCTTGCCCAGGAGCTCCGAGCCGGGCGCCTCGAGGGCGCCTGCCAGCACCGCGCCTTTGCTGTCGGCAATCGCCCGCGTCAGGGCGCGGCCCATCCGGCCGCCGGCTCCAGCAACAATCAGGCGCATCTCTGGCATGGTGTGATCCTCTCAGGGGCCGTTGTAGCGGCGGGATGCAGTTCCGGCAACCGAGGGGATGAAAGGCCGTCATTCCGGGGCGCCGAAGGCAAACCCGGAATCTCTGGATTCCGGGTTCGATGCTGCGCATCGCCCCGGAATGACGGTGTGTGTTAGCCGTCCGACGGCTGCGGGCCGTCGTAGCCCTCGATGATGATGAGGTCGGCGATCGAGTGCGGCTGGCGCACCTTGATATTGGCCTGATATTCCGGCGAATTGTAACAGGCGATCGCGGTCTGGTAATCAGGGAATTCGATCACGACGTTGCGGTTGCGGCTGCCGCCCTCGACGGTGGTGAACTTGCCGCCGCGGACCACGAAGCGGCCGCCCCACTTCTTGAAGATCGGACCATTGGCGACGGCATAGGGTTTGTAGCCCTCGTCATTGTTCACGTCGACGCGTCCGATCCAGTAGCCTTTTGCCATTGTTCTTCTCCTTTGTTGTTCGCTAAAGCGCGATGAGATTGGGTTGAATCGTCATCGCGCTTTAGCTCTTTGTTTGCGCATGATCTTTTCGGAAAACCGCTTCACACTTTTCCGGATCATGCGCTAGCCGAGTGCTTGCGCGATCTCGGCCTGGATGGCGTCAGCCGCCGCCCTGGGGTCGGCGGCTTCCACCACCGGCCGCCCGACGACGAGATAATCCGCGCCCGCGGCAATCGCGCGGCCGGGCGTCATGATGCGCTTCTGGTCACCTGACGCCGCACCCGCGGGACGGATGCCTGGTGTGACGAGGTTCATCTGCTGGCCGACGATCTTGCGCAAGCCTTCGGCCTCCTCGGGCGAGGACACGAGACCGTCGATGCCGAGGGCCTGCGCCTGCTGCGCACGCGCCTCGACCAGTTCGGAGACGCCGAGCCGGAAGCCTGCCGCATGCAGATCGTCGTCATTGTAGGAGGTCAGCACCGTCACGGCGAGGAGCTTCAGCTTCGACGAGCCGCGGCCCTCGACGGCGCCCTTCATGGTCTGCGGATAGGCGTGCACGGTGAGGAAGGTCGCCCCCAGCCTGGTGATGCTCTCGACGCCTTGCGACACCGTATTGCCGATATCGTGCAGCTTGAGATCGAGAAAGACCTTCTTGCCGCCGTCGGCAAGCTTGGTAACCAGCGGCAAGCCGCCGGCATAAGCGAGGCGATAGCCGATCTTGTAAAATGTGACGCTGTCGCCGAGCTTCGCAATCATCGCCTCCGCGGCATCGACGCTGGGCAGATCGAGCGCGACGATCAGGCGGTCTTTCGGGGCGATTTCGGCTGGCGTCATGTCACCTCACATCAAGCGTTGGGAAATATCGATCAACTGCCGCACCATCTCCCGCATGGAGTCGATATCGCCCTGACCCTTGAGCCTGTCCATATCGTCATAGGCCTGGTCGGCAAAGGCGAGCGTGAACTGGCTTGCGATCACATTGGCGTGGCAGGAGGTCAGGATCAGGCGCAACGCCTGCAGCGCGCGAGCAGCTCCAAGCCGGCTCTGCGACGCACCGGCGAGCGCGAAGGCGCGGTTGCGGAAGACGTCGCCGCGCGCCTCGTGCAGATCGTGCACGCGGCTGACCCAGTCGATAGCGTTCTTGAGCAGCGGCGGCACCGAAGCATTGTATTCGGGCGAGACCAACAGCACGCCGTGATGCGCGCCGATCATGCGCTTGAGATTGATGGCATGCTTCGGGATGCCCGATTTGGCCTGGAGATCGCCGTCGTAGATCGGCAGCGGAAAATCGGCGAGCGAGATGCGGGTGACGTCGACGCCGGCCTGGGCGATTTCATAAGCGAGGACCGCCGCCAGCTTCACATTGTGCGAGCCGGTGCGCAGCGAGCCGGGAATGACCAGGATCTTCGGAGCGGACATCCTCTTCCATACGTTCGGCGAAACAAGCCCGCCGCGCAAAGGAAGACGCCGGCGGAATTAGTCCTTGCGATACACCCAGACGCGGGCCGGCGGAAGGTTCATCCAGATCCGTTCCGAGGCCTCTGTGGACACGCCGGGCAGCGATTTCGGGATCGGCGGCACCACCGCATAGGTGAACTGGACGAAGGGCGCGCCGGGCGCGAGCGCCGCGAAGGCATCGCGAATCAGCCGAAGCCGCGTCAGCATCGGTTTTGTGACGAGCGGCAGGCCGGAGACCACCGCACTCGCCGGCGCGCTCAGCACGTTCCAGAGCGTGTCGCGCAGGCGATAGGCATCGCCCTGCACCACCTTGGCCTGCGGATAACGGTCACGCAGCAGCGCGCAGAAGCCGGGATTGTATTCGACGAGAACGAGACGCTTCTGATCGACGCCGCGCTCGACCAGGGCCGAGGTGATAGCGCCCGTGCCGGGCCCGAGCTCGACCACCGGAGCATCCGAATCGACGTCGACATAATGCGCCATGGTCCGCGCGAGCAGCTTGCCCGAGGGCATCACCGCGCCCATGTGGAGGGGCTTTTCAATCCACGATCTGAGGAAGCGCACCTCGTCATCGAGACGGGGCTTCTTCAACGCACGCGCGGACGACGGCAATGGCATGTCTGGACCGGACGGGACGAGACCGCGTGACCGCGGCTGTCAGAAAATGGTCATAAAGACGTATAGGCCGAAGTCGATACGGTCAAGCCGGCTCAGTTCGCCCGATTACCGAAGAAATCCTTGACCTTGGCGAAGAAGCCCTCGGATTCCGGCTGGGTGTTGCCGGAGGAGAGCTTTTCGAACTCGGCCAGCAATTCCTGCTGCTTCTTGGTGAGGTTCTGCGGGGTCTCGACCACGACCTGGACGTACATGTCGCCCATCTGGCGCGAGCGCAGCACCGGCATGCCTTTTGATGCGATGCGGAATCGACGGCCGGACTGGGTTCCGGCGGGCACCTTCACCTTGGCCTTGCCCTTCTCGATGGTGGGCACCTCGAATTCGCCGCCGAGCGCGGCCGTGACCATCGAGATCGGCACGCGGCAATGCAGGTCGGCGCCGTCGCGCTGGAAGAACTGGTGCTGGGCCAGCGACAGGAAGATGTAGAGGTCGCCGGGCGGACCGCCGCGCACCCCGGCCTCGCCTTCGCCGGCGAGCCTGATCCTGGTGCCGTCCTCTACTCCTTGCGGAATGTTGACCGACAGCGTTCGCTCGCGAGTGACGCGCCCCTGGCCCGAGCAGGACGGACAGGCGTCCTCGATCATCTGGCCGCGGCCCTGACAGCCGGGGCAGGTGCGCTCGAGGGTAAAGAAGCCCTGCGACTGCCGCACGCGCCCTTGCCCGCCACAGGTCGAGCAGGTCTTCGGCTTGGTGCCGGCCTTGGCGCCGATACCCGAGCAGGCCTCGCAGGTGACCGAGACCGGAATCTCGATCTGCGCGGTCTTGCCGCCGAAGGCTTCCTCGAGGGTGATTTCCATGTTGTAGCGCAGGTCGGCGCCACGCTCGCGGCCGCCGCGGCCGCGCTGCCCGGCCATGCCGAACAGATCTTCGAAAATGTCGGAGAAGGAGGAGGCAAAGCCCGCGCCGAATCCGGCACCGCCGCCACCAGGGCCACCCTGCTCGAACGCGGCATGGCCGAAGCGGTCATAGGCGGCGCGCTTGTCCTTGTCCTTCAGGACCTCGTAGGCCTCGTTGATTTCCTTGAACTTGACTTCGCTGGTCTCATCCCCGGGATTGCGGTCGGGATGGAATTTCATCGCCAGCTTGCGGAACGACGATTTCAGCTTGCTCTCGTCGGCCGTGCGATCGACTTCGAGGGTTTCGTAGTAGCAGCGCTTGGTGGACGTGGACATGTCTGACTCAGGTCTATCCGATCGCGATTCAAGTCGGTGCGAAACAACGTCGCCACGCGACGATATAGGCAGCCTTCGGCATCACTGCAGAGGGCTGCATGGCAGCGTTGAGCATAAAGGCTGGGAATTGATTGATCGTAACGGGCCTACCCGCCCGCCCCGACACGAAAGCCTCCCCCCTGAGGGGGGAGGCCGCTTCAGCGTGTGGGGTCCAAGCCGTCCGCATCATGACCCTCGCGGGGCTTATGCGGACTTCTTGTTGTTCTTGTCGTCGTCGACTTCGGTGAATTCCGCGTCGACGACGTCGTCCTTCGCAGCGTCCTTGGCCGCGTCGGCCTCGGCCTGCTGCTTGTACATGGCCTCGCCGAGCTTCATCGAAGCCTGGGCCAGCGTGTTGGTCTTGGCCTTGATCGCCTCGGCATCGCTGCCCTTCAGCGCTTCCTTGAGGTCGCTGACGGCGTCCTCGATGGCGCGGCGCTCGGTCTCCGAGACCTTCGAACCGTGCTCGGCCAGCGCCTTCTCGGTAGAGTGCACCAGCGCGTCGGCATGGTTCTTGGCATCGACCGCCTCGCGGCGCTGCTTGTCGGCCGCGGCATTGGCCTCGGCGTCCTTGACCATCTTGTCGATGTCGGCTTCCGACAGACCACCAGAGGCCTGGATGCGGATCTGCTGCTCCTTGCCGGTGGCCTTGTCCTTGGCCGAGACGTTGACGATGCCGTTGGCGTCGATGTCGAAGGTCACCTCGATCTGCGGCATGCCGCGCGGAGCCGGCGGAATGCCCATCAGGTCGAACTGGCCGAGCATCTTGTTGTCGGCCGCCATTTCACGCTCGCCCTGGAAGACGCGGATGGTGACGGCATTCTGATTGTCTTCAGCCGTCGAGAACACCTGGCTCTTCTTGGTCGGGATCGTGGTGTTGCGGTCGATGATGCGGGTGAACACGCCGCCCAAGGTCTCGATGCCCAGCGACAGCGGGGTCACGTCGAGCAGCAGCACGTCCTTGACGTCGCCCTGGAGCACGCCGGCCTGGATCGCAGCGCCGATCGCCACGACTTCGTCCGGGTTGACGCCCTTGTGCGGCTCCTTGCCGAACAGCTGCTTCACGACTTCCTGGACCTTCGGCATGCGGGTCATGCCGCCGACCAGAACCACTTCGCCGATCTCGCCGGCGGTGACGCCGGCATCCTTCAGCGCCTTGCGGCAGGGCTCGATGGTCTTCTGCACGAGGTCGTCGACCAGCGCCTCGAACTTGGCGCGGGTGAGCTTCATCGTCAGATGCTTCGGGCCGGTCTGGTCCGCGGTGATGAAGGGCAGGTTGATCTCGGTCTGCGTTGTCGACGACAGCTCGATCTTGGCCTTTTCAGCGGCTTCCTTCAGGCGCTGCAACGCAAGCTTGTCGTTGCGCAGGTTGATGCCCTGCTCCTTCTGGAACTCGTCCGCGAGGTAGCCCACGAGGCGCATGTCGAAGTCTTCGCCACCGAGGAAGGTGTCGCCGTTGGTCGACTTCACCTCGAACACGCCGTCGCCGATTTCGAGAATGGAAATATCGAACGTGCCGCCGCCGAGGTCGTACACGGCGATGGTGCCGGCCTTGGTCTTGTCGAGGCCATAGGCCAGCGCAGCCGCGGTCGGCTCGTTGATGATGCGCAGCACTTCAAGGCCCGCGATCTTGCCGGCATCCTTGGTGGCCTGGCGCTGGGCGTCGTTGAAGTAAGCGGGAACGGTGATAACAGCCTGGTCGACCTTCTGGCCGAGATGGGCTTCCGCGGTCTCCTTCATCTTCTGCAAGATGAACGCCGAGACCTGCGAGGGCGAGTAGGTCTGGCCGTCGGCCTCGACCCAGGCGTCGCCGTTGGAAGCCTTCACGATCTTGTACGGAACGAGCTTCTTGTCCTTCTCGACCATCGGGTCGTCGTAGCGGCGGCCGATCAGGCGCTTCACTGCGAAGAACGTACGCTCCGGATTGGTCACGGCCTGGCGCTTGGCAGGCTGGCCGACGAGGCGCTCACCGTCGTCGGTCACGGCGACGATCGAAGGCGTCGTGCGCATGCCCTCGGAATTCTCGATGACTTTGGCGTTCTTGCCGTCCATTACGGCGACGCACGAATTCGTGGTGCCGAGGTCGATCCCAATGACCTTTCCCATGGTCCTGATATCCTTCTTTTTGCGGCAGGTTGGCTGGGCCCAGAAGGCACCCGAACCGAAACCCCCTAAGATCAAACATTCGCGATATTGCGATGGTTGAGGCTCATATAGGAGGGGGGGAGGGGCCCGCAAGGACCGAACGCAACTTTGGGCCGTGAAAACATTGGGTTTTGGAAGATCGTATCCGCCCCTCCAGCCCTTGCGGGTGAGGAAATATTAACGGGTTCGGAGATCGACCGGCCGCCCGTCGCCATCAGCGGCCCGGCCCTGTTACCGGGGCGCCAAACCCGCTAAAAGGCGGCCGGCCGGACAGCTTCGCCATGGGGCTGCTTCGCGCGATAAAGCGGCCCAAAGGCCGACCATCGTACGGCCTCAATGTGAACCAAACAGAGTGCCCATGAAGCTGACCCGCTCCCTCGCTGCGCTGGCCCTCCTCGTCGCCACGGCATTTCCGGCGCTCGCCGCCGATGCCGTCTATCCGCCCGGCTTGCGTCTCGGCATGGTGCCTCTGGTCGGCCTCAGCAAGGCCAAGACCTTTCCGGGCTTCGAGAGCGAGGATGGCAGCGTCAAGGTGCTGATCACCGAGCTGCCGCCGGCGGCCTATAACGAAGTCGTCAGCGCCTTCAACGCCAATCCGGCCGGCGCCAATGGCGTCAAGCCGGACAAGATCGAGACATCAGCGGGCCTTGCGTATTTTACCACCGAAAGTGCCAAGGCTGGCGACACGCTGGTGAAGCGCTATTCGATGATCGTGCCGGGCACCGGCTTCTCCGGCTATGTCGCGGTGCAAATCCCCGAGAACGCTTCGAAGATCTACACCGACGAGGCGGTGCGGCAGATGTTTGCGACTGCCGTCATCCGCAAGGAGGTGTCGGCTGACGAGCAGATCGGGCTGTTGCCGTTCAAGATCACCGATCTCGCCGGCTTCAAGGATATCCGCACGCTGGTGCCGGGCTCGAGCATCATCCTGGCCGATGGCAATGAGAGCTCGGGCTATGAATCCAAGCCGTTCATGATCCTCGGCCTGATCGGCGCCACCCCGCAGGCGGCCGACGACCGCGCGCGCTTCGCCCAGGAGGCGGCGCTTCAAATCGCCGGCTTGCGCGAAACCAAGGTCACTATGTCGGAGCCGATCCGCATCAACGGCCAGCCGGGCTTCGAGACCCGGATCGACGGCGTCAGCGGCAGGGACAAGATCCCGGTGACGGTGGTGCAGTGGATCCGCTTCGGCGGCGGCACCTCGCTGCGCATCATCGCCAGCGCCCCGCGCGACCAGTGGTCCGACGCCTTCACCCGCTTCCGCGCCGTGCGCGACGGCATCCAGCCGAAGGGGTAGAAAACGGGGGGCTGACAGCCCAACCACTCACCAAACCCGGCCGCATTTTCGGGCTTTCGTTCGTACACGAACGGAACTAGGCTTGCCTGCGTTGGATCAGGTTTTGGATCATCCTGGAGGGGAGGCGGACGATGCTTAATCGACGACAGATCTTGGCCGCGATGGGAACGACGGCGCTTGTGGCCCTTGCTCCATCGGCACTGTTTGCAGCAGCTGCGATCAAGCCGGACGACAGCTCCGCGCTGCTCGTGATCGACGTGCAAAACTGCTTCCTGCCGGGCGGCAGCCTTGCGGTGAAGGAAGGCGAGCAGGTCGTGCCCGTCATCAATAAAATGGCGAAGGCATTTTCGAACGTGGTGATGACGCAGGACTGGCACACGCCCGGCCACATCTCGTTCGCGTCGGTGCATTCCGGCAAGAAGCCGTTCGAGACCATCGACCTGCCCTATGGCAAGCAGGTGCTGTGGCCCGACCATTGCGTGCAGGGCACCGAGGGCGCCTCGCTGTCGAAGGATCTCTCGATCCCGCAGGCCGAGCTCATCATCCGCAAGGGCTTTCACAAGGACGTCGACAGCTATTCGGCGTTCCTCGAAGCCGACGGCAAGACAACGACCGGCCTTGCCGCCTATCTGAAGTCGCGCAAGATCAAGCGCGTCTTCGTCGCGGGTCTCGCCACGGATTTCTGTGTCGCCTGGACCGCGCTCGATGCGCGCAAGGCGGGTTTTGAGGTCTATGTCGTGGAGGACGCCTGCCGCGGCATCGACACGCAGGGCTCGCTGGCCAAGGCCTGGGCCGACATGGCCAAGGCCGGCGTGAAGCGGATTCAGTCGAGCGATATTGCGTTGAGCGCGTAAGACTGGACGATCGTCATTCCGGGGCGGCTCGCAGAGCCGAACCCGGAATCTCGAGATTCTCAGGTGCGCAATTGCGCACCGTAGTTCGATGCCGCGCATCGCCCCGGAATGACTTCATCGCTCAGTTCGCCTCGTTGCTGTTCGCAGCAGGCGCGGCCTTTGCGCCGCCCTTGGCGACGCCGACCAGCGCCGGCCGCAGCACGCGCTCGCCGATGGTGTAGCCGGCCTGCATGACCTGCACGACGGTGCCCGTGGGCACCGACGCATCGGGCACTTCGTACATCGCCTGATGGAAGTTGGGGTCGAACTTCTGACCCTGGGGATCGAGCTTCTTCACACCATGCTTTTCCAGTGCGTTGAGCAGCGAACGCTCGGTGAGCTCGACGCCCTCGATCAGCGCGGTCAGACCGGGATCGGCGGCGGCACGCGCCTCGGCCGGAACGGCGTCGAGCGCGCGCTGGAGATTGTCGGCGATCTCGAGCACATCGCGGGCAAAGCCGGTGATGCCGTAGAGTCGGGCATCGGCGACCTCCTTGGTGGTGCGCTTGCGCAGGTTTTCCATCTCGGCCAGCGTCCGCAGCATGCGGTCACGGGCCTCGGCGGCTTCCTTCTGCAACGTCTCCACCGAACCCGGCTCGGGATCGTCGGGCATGATGTAGGGCTTTGACACCACGGGCTCGCCGGTCGCGGCAGTCGTGTCTTCGGGTTGCCGGGTTGGATCGGTCATCGGCTGCTTCTCGAACTCGCTCAAGGGGAGGTTTTCTGGCCCGGATATCGTGCTTCGGGCGCTGAAAATCAAGCGCCCGTGATCGGCTCAAATGCCGGTCAGCCTCCCACCAGGCGACTGACGATACGGGCGGCGTAATCCACGGTCGGGATCACGCGGGCATAATTCAGCCGCGTCGGCCCGATCACGCCCAAAACGCCGACGATGCGGCCGGCGGCATCCCGGTAGGGCGAGATGATGGTGGAAGAGCCCGATAGCGAAAACAGCTTGTTCTCGCTGCCGATGAAGATCCTGACACCTTCAGCGGTTTCGGCGCGCCCGAGCAGGTCGATCACGCCGCGCTTGGTCTCGAGATCGTCGAACAGCAGCCTGACACGCTCGAGATCCTCCAGCGCATGCAGATCTTCCAATAGATTGGCATGGCCGCGGACGATGAGCTGACGGTCCTCGTTCTCGCCGCCCGACCAGCTCGCGATCCCGGCCGAGATCACCTTCTGGGTCAGCTGATCGAGCTCGGCGCGAGCTTCCGCGAGCGCGGTTTCCAGCTCGAGCCGCGCCTCGGCGAGCGTGCGGCCGCGGATCCGCGCGTTGAGGAAATTGCCGGCTTCAGTGATGGCCGAGGAGGGAACCCCCGGCGGCAGCGTCAGCACGCGGTTTTCGACCTGGCCGTCCTCGCCGACCAGGATCACCAGCGCCTGCTCGGGTTCCAATCGGACGAATTCGATGTGCTTCAGCCGCGTATTGGACTTCGGCGTCAGAACGACGGCTGCGGTGCGGGTGAGGCCGGACAGCCGCGTCAGCGCCTGGTCCAGCGCCGCCTCGACCGATTGGGCCTGGCCGACCGAGGTCAGCTGGCTCTGGATCGACTGCCGCTCGGCCTCGTTGAGGTCGCCGACCTGCATCAAGGCGTCGACAAAGAAGCGCAGGCCGAGTTCCGTCGGCAAGCGGCCGGCCGAGGTGTGCGGCGCATAGATCAGCCCGAGCTGTTCCAGATCGGCCATGACGTTGCGGACCGAGGCCGGCGACAGCGGCATCGCGATCAAGCGGGAAATGTTGCGCGAGCCGACCGGTTCGCCAGTCGCGAGATAGCTTTCGACAATTTGACGAAAGATGTCGCGGGAGCGCTCGTTGAGCTGGGCGAGGCCTGCGCGCGGCGCGATCAGATGGATCGGATCGTGATGGGCCACAGACGGTAACTCCTCTCAGATGCACATAATTTGTCCATCCAGGACGGTTCTGACAAGCGTCGCGTTTGCGGGGTGGATATCGGGGGGTGAAAAAGCCTTGCTGCCCACCCTGACCCCACCTACAAGCACCGCGAACAGCCCTACCCCACAAGTTCTAGACCATGAGTTCTGGAGGATTTCCCATGCGGCCAAGCCGCCGTGCGCCCGACGAATTGCGCCCCGTGACGCTGGAGCGCGGCGTGGTCAAATATGCGGAAGGCTCCTGCCTGGTGAAATTCGGCGACACCCATGTGCTCGTCACCGCCACCCTGGAAGACCGCCTGCCGCCATGGCTGAAGGGCCAGGGGCGCGGCTGGGTCACCGCCGAATACGGCATGCTGCCGCGCGCCACCTCCGAACGCACCCGCCGCGAAGCCTCCGCAGGCAAGCAGAGCGGCCGCACCGTCGAGATCCAGCGCCTGATCGGCCGCTCGCTTCGCACCATCGTCGATCTCGAAGCGCTCGGTGAGCGCCAGATCACGGTCGATTGCGACGTGCTGCAGGCCGACGGCGGCACCCGCACCGCCTCGATCACCGGCGCCTGGGTCGCACTCGCCGATTGCATCAACTGGATGAAGGCGCGCAACATGGTCAAGGCCAACGTGATGCGCGACAACGTCGCCGCGATCTCCTGCGGCATCTACAACGGCACGCCGGTGCTCGATCTCGACTATGCCGAGGATTCGGAGGCCGAGACCGACGCCAATTTCGTCATGACCGGCGATGGCCGCATCATCGAGGTGCAGGGCACCGCGGAACGCGAGCCGTTCACGCAGGACGAGTTCCTGAAGCTGATCGCTCTCGCTCAAAAGGGCATCGCGCGGCTGGTGGACTTGCAGAAACTGGCTGTCGCGTAGTCAATAGGCCCATGCACCGCCGAATCACCGGAAAGCTCGTCATCGCCACCCACAATCCCGGCAAGCTCGCCGAGATGAAGGAGCTGCTCGCGCCTCACGGCATCGAGGTGGTGTCGGCCGGTGAGCTCGGCCTTTCCGAGCCTGACGAGACCGGCAACGACTTCCGCAGCAATGCCGCGATCAAGGCGATCGCGGCGGCGCAGGCGACCGGGCTGCCTGCTTTCGCCGACGATTCCGGCATCGTGGTCGACGCGCTCGATGGCGCACCGGGCATCTACAGCGCGCGCTGGGCCGGTCCAAACAAAGACTTCGGCGCCGCGATGGCGCAGATCGAGCGCCTGTTGCAGGAGCGCGGTGCCATCAAGCCCGACAAGCGCAAGGCCCATTTCGTCTCCGCGCTCTGCGTCGCCTGGCCCGATCATCATCTCGAAGAGGTCGAGGCGCGCGTCGACGGCACGCTGGTATGGCCGCCACGCGGCACTTCCGGCTTCGGTTACGATCCGATGTTCCTGCCCGACGGTCATACGCGCACTTTTGGCGAGATGGAGAGCATCGAGAAGCACGGCCTGCCGCCGCTCGGCCTCGGCCTGTCGCACCGCGCCCGCGCCTTCGTGAAACTGGCGGAGATCTGCCTTGAGCCGCGCTGACAAGGATGCGTTCGGCGTCTACGTGCACTGGCCGTTCTGCCTGTCGAAGTGCCCCTATTGCGACTTCAACAGCCATGTCCGCCACGCAGCGATCGACGAGGCGCGCTTTGCTTCGGCCTTTGCGCGCGAGATCGCGACGACCGCCGCGCGCGCACCCGGCCGCGAGGTCACCTCGATCTTCCTCGGCGGCGGCACGCCGTCGCTGATGCAGCCGGCCACCGTCGGCGCCGTGCTGGAGGCCATCGCCAAGCACTGGAGCGTCGCCAACGATGTCGAAGTCACGCTGGAAGCAAACCCGACCAGTGTGGAAGCCACGCGCTTTGCCGGCTATCGCTCGGCCGGCGTCAATCGCGTCTCGCTCGGCGTGCAGGCGCTTGACGACGCCTCGCTGAAAGCGCTCGGCCGCATGCATAGCGCGCGCGAAGCGCTCGATGCCGTCGCCATCGCGCGCCGCTCGTTCGATCGCTACTCGTTCGACCTGATCTACGCCCGCCCCGACCAGACGCCGGCGATGTGGGCGGAGGAGCTGCGTCTCGCCATCGGTGAAGCGGCCGAGCATCTGTCGCTCTATCAGCTCACCATCGAAGAGGGCACGCCGTTCTTCGGCCTGCACCAGGCCGGCAAGTTGAAGACGCCGGACGAGGCGGTTGCGCGCGCGCTCTACGACGTGACGCAGGAGACCTGCGACAGGCTGGGGCTGCCCGCCTACGAGATCTCCAACCACGCACGGCGCGGCGCCGAGTGCCGGCACAATCTGGTGTATTGGCGCGGCGAGGAATATGCCGGCATCGGCCCCGGCGCCCATGGCCGCCTCGACATCGACGGTATCAGGCACGCCACCGCCACCGAGAAGCGCCCGGAAGCCTGGCTGATGCGGGTCGAGACCAATGGCGACGGCGTCGTCACCGACGATCTCCTCAACAGCGAAGAACGCGCCGACGAATTTTTGCTGATGGGGTTGCGTTTGGCCGAAGGTATCGACCCCGAGCGCTACAAGGCCCTCTCGGGCCGACCGCTTGACCCCAAGCGCATCTCGCTGCTGCGCGAGGAAGGCGCAATCACGGTCGATGCGACGGGCCGCTTGCGCGTGACCAGCAGCGGATTTCCGGTGCTCGATGCCGTGGTCGCGGATCTCGCGGCGTAGCGAGATCTCGTAGGGTGGGCAAAGGCGCGCCCTTCGCGCGCCGTGCCCACCATGTCTCTCGACCTTTAGGCGTCAAAGGCGCATTCTTGTGGACGTTCATCTGGT
The DNA here is from genome assembly GCF_028128715.1 of Bradyrhizobium sp. CCBAU 51745. Classification (NCBI taxonomy): domain Bacteria; kingdom Pseudomonadati; phylum Pseudomonadota; class Alphaproteobacteria; order Hyphomicrobiales; family Nitrobacteraceae; genus Bradyrhizobium; species Bradyrhizobium sp. CCBAU 51745. The sequence goes on from NZ_LBJP01000084.1 coordinate 130,208, forward strand.
CTTTCCTTGGAACGTTGAAGCTTCGCAACCTCAGCTTCCTCGGTTCAGACCAGATGGACAACCTCCTGAAACACCAAAGCTAACCCACCCTACGGCACCGTCGTGCTGGCTACGCCCCAAAGCTCTTCGGCGAGCCCGCGACCGCAACACCGCCCCCTGTCGTCACCTTCATCACCGCAAGTCCGCGCTCGTTGGTGCCGTCGGCACGGAAGCGGAACAGGCCGTCGATGCCGGCGAAACCCGAGGGATTGGTGAGCACGTCGGACGAGAAGCGCGTGGTGCCTTGCGTGCGCGCGAGCGCGGCGACCAGCGCCACCGCGTCATAGGCAAGCGTCGCGGTGCGGATCGGCTCGGCGCCGTATTTGGTGCGATAGCGGCCGGAGAAGGCGCGAAAGCCGGCCGGATCGGGCGCGGCGTAGAGTCCGCCTTGCAAGTTTGGGCTGGCATAGACACGCGGACTGTCCCACAGGCCGGTGCCGAGCAACTGGATGTTGCGCAAATTCGCGCCGGCCGCGGTCATCGCATCGGCGACCGCAACCACGGCATCGCCGTCATCGGCAATGAACAGCGCATCCGCACTGCCGAGCTGCTGCGCCACTGATCGCGCCGGCGTGGCACGATCGGCGCCGTATTTCTCGAATGCGACGATGCGCCCGCCGCGCCTGGGCACGGCTGCCTTCACCGCGGCTTCGACCACGTTGCCATAGGCGTTATCAGGCACCAGCACGGCGACCGAGCGTTTTCCGATGCTGGCGGAATATTCGATGATGCGATTGACGTCGGATTCCGGCAGGAAGCTCAGCAGATAGACGCCGCGGCCGGCGATGCTGGAATCGGTCGAGAAGGCGATCACCGAAATGCCGCGCGTGCGCGCGACCTGGGCCACCGCCGGCACCGACTGCGCGAACAGCGGTCCCAGAATGATCTCGGCGCCTTCATCCACCGCCTGCTGCGCGCCGGCTTGGGCGCCCTGCGGGCTGCCATTGTCGTCCTTGATCAGGAGCTGGATGTTCGGGTTCTGGAACTCGGCCAGCGCCATCTCGGCGGCATTGCGCATGGATTGCGCCGCGAGCCCGGCATTGCCGGCGGCCGAGAGCGGCAGGATGACGGCGACCTTCACGCCGCCGGTGCCGGCGGTCGTCCCCTGCTGCGGCGGACCGGCCGGCTGCGCCGGCGGCGGCGAGGAGCTCGAGAAGGGATTGGAGAACTGGCTGAGGCTTTGCTGCACACCGGCGCAGGCGGACAATAGCGGCGTGCCGAGCAGCAGGCCAAGCGCACTCCGCCGGGTCGCCCCTGACATCAGGCGTCCCTGGACGGGAGACTTCAGATCACGCGGGCCCACCATCTCAGCTTCTCTTCTGACCGGCCGCTCGCGCCAGTCACGATACTCTTTCCGCGACACAGGGTGCGGATTCAGGCATATTGTCGGCAAATAGTTAACCAAAACAAAAGGATAATGACCGCTTAACGCGATCCTCCTCCTTTCCTGGCTTGCTGTCCGCCGTCCGTCACGAAAGCATCAAGACGCCGTTTCCGCCGCGAATATGGCGCTGACGCTCCACTCCCTCTGGAATGTGATGCCGGATGGATCACATTCCAGTCCTTCCTCGCCCCGCTTCAATATCCCAGCCAGGCATGATCTTTTTCGAGGGGCCGGTTCCCAGCCCCTGACATCATGCCTAAGTTCATCTCATTATGCGCGCAAAGCCGGCCCCGATAAATACGACTGAAGCCACTGACGCCGCCTCGCGCGGGTTCTCCATCGATGCCCACCGGCTGGTGGCACCGAAGCTGCCGGCCGGCCTCTATCTGGTGGCAACCCCCATCGGCAATCTCGGTGACATCACGCTGCGCGCGCTGCAAACGCTGGCCGCCGTCGACATCATCGCCTGCGAGGACACAAGGATCACGCGGCGGCTGACCGAGCGTTACGACATCGCGGCGCAGCTCAAGCCGTATCACGAGCACAATGCCGAGGCCGCGCGGCCCAGGATCCTGGAGGCGCTCGCGGCCGGCGGCTCGGTCGCGCTGGTGTCGGACGCCGGCACGCCGCTGATTTCCGATCCCGGCTACAAGCTGGTGCGGGAGGTCTGCGCCGCCGGTCATGCGGTCTATGCGCTGCCCGGTCCCTCCTCGGTGCTGGCGGCGCTGTCGGTCGCGGCGCTGCCGACCGACCGCTTCTTCTTCGAAGGCTTCCTGCCGGCGAAATCCGCCGCGCGGCGCTCGCGCCTCGCCGAGCTCGCCCGCATCGATGCGACGCTGGTGATGTTCGAATCCGGCAACCGTGTGCAGGATACGCTCGCCGAGCTCTCTGACATCATGGGTGCGCGCGAGGCCGCGATCTGCCGCGAGCTGACCAAGCTGCATGAGGAGATCTCGCGCGCAACGCTGAGCGAGCTCGCGCGCGAGGCCGACACGCTGGAGACGCGCGGCGAATTCGTGCTGGTGATCGCCCCGCCTGCCGCGGATGCCGACGTGCTGACCGCGGACGCGCTGGACGATCTGTTGCGCACACAGCTCGCCACCCACAGCGTCAAGGATGCGGTTGCGCATGCCGTCGCCCTCTCGGGGCGGCCGCGCCGCGAGGTCTATGCCCGCGCGCTCGAGCTCGCCAAGGACTTGCGGAGCGGCGATGAAGAGGATTAAGGGCGTCCAGGAATCTGAAGAACCTGAACAGGAACCCAAACGGGAACCGAAGATCGCCTCGCCCGAGCGCGTCGCCGCGTTCCGCACCGGAATCTCCGCCGAGAGCCGTGCGGCAGCCTACCTGATGGCGAAGGGCTACCGCATTCTCGCAAAACGCTACCGCACGGCGCATGGCGAGATCGACCTCGTGGCGCGCCGCCGCAACCTGATCGCCTTCGTCGAGGTCAAGGCGCGCGCCAGCCTCGACGAGGCCGCCTATGCGGTGACGCCGCGCCAGCAGCGACGCATCATCGATGCCGCGCAGGGCTGGCTTGTCGCGCATCCCGAGCATGCGGAATTCGAATTGCGATTCGATGCCATGCTGATTGCGCCGCGATCGCTTCCGCGCCATGTGTTGGCGGCATTCGACGCCTCGACCTGAAAGGCAGACCATGAAACTCAACATCGCCGTCCAGATGGACCCCATCGCCCGCATCAACATCAAGGGCGATTCCACCTTTGCGCTGCTTCTGGAAGCGCAGAAGCGCGGCCACGGCCTGTCCTATTACACCCCCGACAAGCTCTCGATGGTCGGCGAGGAGATCGTCGCGCCGGTGCAGCCGCTGACGGTGCGCGACGAGCCTGGCGATCATTTCACCCTCGGCGAGCCCAGGCGCGAGGCGCTGAACGGCTTTGACGTGGTGCTGCTGCGCCAGGACCCGCCATTCGACCTCGCCTACATCACCTCGACGCATCTGCTCGAGCGCATCCATCCGAAGACGCTGGTCGTCAACGATCCCGCTTCGGTGCGCAACGCGCCCGAAAAACTGTTCGTGATGAATTTTCCGCAGCTGATGCCGCCGACTTTGATCTCGCGCGACCTGGAGGAGATCAACGCGTTCCGCGACAAGCATGGTGCCGTGGTGATGAAGCCGCTGCACGGCCATGGCGGCGCCGCGGTGTTCCGCGTGATGCCGCAGGACATGAATTTCGGCTCGCTGTACGACATGTTCTCGGTGACATTCAAGGAGGCCTGGGTGATCCAGCAGTTCATCCCCGAGGTGAAGCACGGCGACAAGCGCATCATCCTGGTCGATGGCGAGTTCGCCGGCGCGGTCAACCGCGTGCCGGCGACCGACGACCTCCGCTCCAACATGGTGCGCGGCGGCGCGGCCAAGGAGACCGAGCTGACGCCGCGCGAGCGCGAGATCTGCGCCACCGTGGGACCCGCGCTACGCGAGCGAGGCCTGCTATTCGTCGGCATCGACGTCATCAACGGCAACCTCACCGAGATCAACGTGACCTCGCCCACCGGCATCCGCGCCATCGCGCGGCTCGGCGGGCCTGACGTGGCGGCGAAGATCTGGGACGTGATCGAGCAGAAGCGGGCGAAGTAGCTTCGTAACCCGAAGCGCGAAACCATCCCCGTCACCCTGAGGTGGCCGCTTCTTCAGCGGCCCTCGAAGGGCGACGGCCCAGCTCTCTCCTCGCATCAGCGGTGGCCGTTCATCCTTCGAGGCTCACCTTGCGATGCGTCGCATCGCAAGCCTCGCACCTCAGGATGACGGATTGCCCACCGTAGTCTCCATGACCGCGCGGCGTCACCCGCTCGCTCGCTAACCACCCATTCACCATGACGCCCCGCGTTCTCATCCGAACGCGGCAGCAAACCCGCGTGTTTCTACGGGCCATCGCGCCACCGGGATAACTTGGCATTCACCATCTGCCCAAAACCCGCGATGTCACTGGCCGTCACACTCGGCCTCGCAACACCCCTTATACTTTTACTCCCTACTCATCGATGCCTGGGGAACCCGCCACGTGCGGTCCGAGTGCCCCGCGTAAGAGTAGAAGCGTATGAACACCGCACGCATTGTCGTTCTCGTCATTGCGCTCGGCGCCGGCGGCGTCGCTGCGTATCTGGCCAGCGGTTACGACAACAAGCCCGCGCCTGTTGTCCCTGTCGTCGAGAAGCTGCCGACGGTCGATGTGCTCGTCGCCAAATCCGACATCCAGCTCGGCCAGGCGGTCAAGGCCGAGGATCTGCAATGGCAGACCTGGCCGCAAGCGACCGCCAGCAGCGCCTTCATCCGCCGCGACAGCAGGCCCGACGCCCAGACGCAGATCGCCGGCTCGATCGCGCGCGTGCCCTTGATGCAGGGCGAGCCGATCCGCGAGCAGAAGCTCGTCAAGGCCGACGGCTCCGGCTTCATGGCCGCGATCCTGCCCTCCGGCATGCGGGCCGTATCGACCGAGATTTCAGCAGAGACCGGCGCTGGCGGCTTTATCCTGCCGAACGACCGCGTCGACATCGTCCTGACGCGCCGCCTGAAGAATCCCGACGGCCCCAACGGCCAGACCGGCGGCAATGACCTCGTCCTGTCGGAAGTCATCCTGACCAACATCCGCGTGCTCGCGATCGATCAGGCGCCGAAGGAAAAGGACGGCCAGAACGCCGTGCTCGGCAAGACCGTGACGCTCGAGCTCCGGCCCGACCAGGTCGCGACGCTCTCGGCCTCGCGCCAGGGCGGCACGCTGACGCTCGCATTGCGCAGCATTGCCGATGCCAACGCCTCCGACGGTGGTCCGGAAGAACAGGCACTCAAGCAGCGCCAGACCGGCGTGAACGTGATCCGCTACGGCGTACAGGCGCGGCAGCTGACGTCACAGAAGTGATGGAGACATGATGAACTACGGGGATGATCGGACGGGCGTGCGCATTCGGGGGAAGCGCGCAAGCTCGTTCTGGGCAGGGGCTGTCATGCTGCTGGGGCTGGTCGCAGCCCCGGATCTCGTCCGCGCTGCGGATGCGCCGGTCGGAGACCAGGTGCCGATGCAGGCGCCGGACCTCGGCGTGGCGCCGGTTGCAACCATTGCGTCGGCAAGGACGCGCTCGCTCTCGCTTGGCGTCGGCAAGTCGGTCGTCATCGACCTGCCGCGCGAGGTGAAGGACGTGCTGGTAGCCGACCCCAAGATCGCCAATGCGGTGATCCGCTCGTCGCAGCGCGCCTATATCATCGGCGCCCAGGTCGGTCAGACCAACGTGGTGTTCTTCACCGCCGACGGCCAGCAGGTCGCCTCCTACGACATCGCGGTGAAGCGCGATCTCAATGGCATGCGCACGGCGCTGCGCGCTTCCCTGCCCGGCGTGCAGATCGAGGGCGTCGGCGACAGCGTGATGCTGACCGGCTCGGTGGCGAGCCCGGTCGAGGCCCAGCAGGCCGGCGACGTCGCCGCAAAGCTCGTCGGCGGCGCCGACAAGGTCGTCAACAACATCGTCGTGCGTGGCCGCGACCAGGTGATGCTGAAAGTCGTGGTCGGCGAAGTCCGCCGCGACATTGTCAAGCAATTGGGTGTCGACCTCAGCGCCAGCCTCAATGCCGGCACCGCGGTCGTGAACTTCAACAATTCGAACCCGTTCTCGGTCTCCGGCGGTCCCCTGGTCAGCAGCAACGGGCTCGGCGTCACCGGCCTCGCCAAGGGCGTTGCCACCGTGAACGCCACCATGCGCGCGATGGAAACCGCAGGCGTGATGCGCACGCTGGCCGAGCCGAGCCTGACCGCGATCTCGGGTGAATCGGCGACCTTCATTGCCGGCGGCGAATTCCCGATCCCCGGCGGCTATGCCTGCGATCCGGTCACCCATGTCTGTACCACCCAGGTCACCTACAAGAAATTCGGCATCTCCCTGAACTTCACCCCGGTCGTGCTGAGCGAGGGCCGCATCAGCCTGCGCGTGATGACCGAGGTCTCGGAGTTGTCGAACACGAATGCGATCACCTTGACCCAGGCGGTGTCCGGCAGCACCAACAACTCTATCACCATCCCCTCGGTCCAGACCCGCCGCGCCGAGACCACGCTGGAAATCCCGTCGGGCGGCTCGATGGCGATGGCCGGCCTGATCCAGCAGCAGACCAAGCAGGCCGTCAACGGCCTGCCCGGCGTCGACCAGATCCCGATCCTCGGCGCGCTGTTCCGCAGCCAGGACTACGTCAACAACGAGACCGAGCTGATGGTGATCGTGACGCCCTATGTGGTGCGCGCGGTCGCCCAGAAGGAATTGTCGCGGCCCGATGACGGCTTCGCGCCCTCCTCGGATGCGCAATCGGCGCTGCTCGGGCGCATGAACCGGCTTTACGGCATCGCGCGCCGCGTCGATCCGATCGACGGCGACAGGGGCGATTTCGGCTTCATCATCGACTGATACGGACGGTTTGGGGACCGGGGCGAGACACGGGGCAAGAGGGGACCAGGCGATGACGAAGACATCAGATCGACGTCGCAATTTGCGCATCGCGCTCGCGCTGACGGGGCTGTCCGTCTTGCTCGGGGCCTGCAACACCACGGGCGAGGTCGTCACCACGCAGACGGTGCCGACCGACTACCGCATGCGTCATCCGATCGCGGTGCAGGAAGGCAAGCGCTCGATCGTGATCTTCGTCGGCAAGGCGCGCGGCGGTCTGTCGGCCGCGCAGCACGCCGACGTGATGGGCATCGCCCAGGACTGGGTCCGCGAGGGCAGCGGCTCGGTCGTCGTCGACGTGCCGATCGACACCGCAAATTCGCGCGCAGCTGCTGCGACCTATCACGAGATCCGCACTGTTCTGGGCAGCGGCGGCGTACCGTCGCGCGCCATCGTCCAGCATTCCTATCGCCCTGAAGATCCCGGCCTGCTGCCGACCATCCGCCTGAGCTATTCCAAGATCACTGCGGTCGCCGGTCCTTGCGGGCTGTGGCCCGAGGACTTGGGTCCGTCGATTCTCGATCCCGGCTACAACGAGAACCGGCCCTATTTCAATTTCGGCTGCGCCAGCCAGCGCAACCTTGCGGCCATGATCGACAACCCCGCCGATCTCGAGCAGCCGCGCGCGGAGACGCCGGTCTATACGGCGCGGCGTGACATCGCTTTCGACCGCTACCGCAAGGGCAACCCGACCGCGACCACCTATCCCGAGTCTGACAAGGCCAAACTCAGCGACACAGGCAAATGACTGAGATCCACGACGACGAAGAGGCGGACGATCCGCGCCACCCCGAGGACCACATCGCGCCGGTTCCCCGCATCTCGGTGCAGGCCTTTTGCGAGACCGAGCAGACGCTCGCCGCGGTGACCGCGGCCGGCCAGGATCGCCGTCTCGCCAAAGCGCATCTCACCGCCAAGAGCGGCGGACTTGCCGCGGCCATCGAAGTCTATGACACGATGCCGACGCCGAACGTCATCGTGATCGAATCCGACGGCACGCGCGACATCCTCGAAGGTCTCGACGACCTCGCCGGCGTCTGCGATCCCGGCACGCGCGTGGTCGTGATCGGCAATCCCGGCGACACCGCGCCCTATCGCGAGCTGGTGCGGCGCGGCGTCAACGACTACGTGGTCGGGCCGGTCCAGACCATCGACGTGGTGCGCTCGATCTGCAGCCTGTTCTCGGCCTCGGAAGCCATCATCACCGGCCGCATCATCGCGGTGGTTGGCGCCAAGGGCGGCGTCGGCGCGTCCACGGTCGCGCACAACGTGGCCTGGACCATCGCGCGCGACCTCGCGCTCGATTCCGTCGTGATCGACCTCGACCTCGCCTTCGGCACCGCCGGGCTCGATTACAACCAGGATCCGGCGCAGGGCATCGCCAATGCGGTGCTGTCGCCTGACAGGCCCGACACCGCACTGATGGAGCGCCTGCTCGCCAAATGCACCGAGCATCTCAGCCTGCTTGCGGCGCCCGCCGCACTCGATCGCGTCTATGATTTCGGCGCGGAAGCGTTCGATGCGATCTTCGACACGCTGCGCATGACCACGCCCTGCATCGTGCTCGACATTCCGCATCAATGGTCGGCCTGGACCAAGCGCGCCCTCGTCAACGCCGACGACATCGTCATCGTGGCCGAGCCGGATCTCGCCAATTTGCGCAACACCAAGAACATGCTGACGGTGCTGAAAGCGGCGCGGCCGAACGACCGGCCGCCGCTCTACTGCATCAACCAGGTCGGCATGCACAAGCGCGCCGAGATCGAGGTCAAGGCGTTCGCCAAGACCATGGAAAGCCAGCCGCTCGCGGTGATTCCGTTCGATTCGAAACTGTTCTCGACCGCGGCCAATAACGGCCAGATGATCGCGGAGGTCTCCAAGAGCCACCGCACCACCGAGCTGTTCCAGATCATGGCCAACCGGCTCGCCGGGCGCGGCGAGGTGAAGAAACCGAAGCGCTCGCTGCTCGGACCGCTGCTGAAGAAGCTGAAGGGCAAAACCGGGCGCGGATCCGCGCCGCATCGCAAGGCGTCGTAGGCATCAAACAGCGGCGGCGGATTATTTCTCCGCCCGCTGCTGCTGCTTCTTCGCCAGCAGCTGCCGCAGCGCCGTGATCTTGGCCGCGGCCTGGTCCGGCGGCAGATCGGCCTTCACGAGGATTTCGGCCTCGGTCTCGCGACCCTGCAATCCCAGCACCAGCGCGAGATTGGTACGGATCCGCGCATTGTTCTGATTGCGCTGATAGGCGCGGCCGAGCACCTGTTCGGCCTTCGGCAGATTGTTTTGCAGCATGTAGGACAGGCCGAGATTGGACAGCACGGTCGGCTCCTCGGGCACAATCTTCAGCGCTGCGGCGTAATATTGCTGCGCTTCCTCGTTGCGGCCGAGCTGGTCGAGCGCCGCACCCTGCGCCGACAGGATGCGCCAGTCAGGATCCTCGGGCGAATGCGCGCGGCCCAGCACGTCAAAAGCCTGCTGGAAATTTCCATTGTCGGCGAGCGCACGGCCATAGCCGGCGAGCAGCGCCTTGTTGCTGGGATGGGCGAGCACCGCCTGCTCGAACACGGCAACGGCCTGGGCATGCTGGCCGCTGTCGCGCAGCGCCTTGCCATATTCGAGAACGATATTGGGATTATCAGGCTTGGCGCGATAGCGCTCGCGCAAGGCGGCCATCTCCGGCTTGCCGTCGGCCGCGGCGACAGGTTCGGGCCGGCCGCCGAGCGCACCGGTCACGTCATCCAGGCCGGTGGTCTGGCAGCCGCCGAGGGCCAGCACCGCGAGTGCGGGAAGCAGGAATCTCGCCGGGGAGGGGGCAAGGGACGAACGCTTGAACATACTCTGATCACCGCCGGCGGACTGATCAGAGATGCTTCACCGATTAACGCTAAAGTCCCGTTAAGGACGCCTCCTTATGTGACCTAGTCGGTAAATTCCGCACCGAACTCGCAGCCGATGCGCCAGCGCAGGCGGCATTGGCGGGAGTAATCCGGTGCGAAGATGATCGTGAACTGCGGCGGCACTTCGAGAAATTCCGCCACCACTTTCACGCCCCCGTCCGAGATATCGGTGATCGTGCAGTCCCGCGGCAGCGAGCCCGCGCCAAAATGAATCTTGGCCAGCCGGCTGCACACCCGACGTTCGCTTCTACGGCGATTTGCAAGCATTTGAATTCTTCACCCGTTAGATCACGGCCCATCCCGCAGCCTCAGGAGTAGCGGACATGTGTTGGGATGTGCTGAGCGCAGCCACTCGCATTCGAGGCGTAGTCGAAGCTTAATGTCCTGATCCCGTTTACCTGAAGTTAGGGGTCCGGCGGCCCTCGCCCATGTTCCTGTATTGTTCTTGTCAGGGCGATTGCGGTCTGCTACCCTTGATTGTGCAAGGGGGGCAGCATGGTCCAGCGGGTTTCGACAGTCGCCTTTGAGGGTATAGAGGCCCGCGCGGTCGACGTGCAGGTGCAGGTCGCGCCGGGCCTGCCGGCCTTCGCCATCGTCGGCCTGCCTGATAAGGCGGTGTCGGAGGCGCGCGAGCGGGTGCGTTCGGCGCTGATCGCTTCGGGACTGGCGCTTCCGGCACGCCGCATCACCGTCAATCTCGCGCCCGCCGACGTTCCGAAGGAAGGCAGCCATTACGACCTGCCGATCGCGCTCGGGCTGATGGCGGCGATCGGCGCGATCCCGCCGGATGCGCTGGCCGGCTTCACCGTGCTCGGCGAGCTCGGCCTCGACGGCTCGATCGCGCCTGTCGCGGGCGTGTTGCCCGCCGCGATCGGCGCCAACACCCGCGAGGAAGGCTTGATCTGCCCCGCCGCCTGCGGCTCGGAGGCGGCGTGGGCGAGCCCTGATATCCAGATCGTCGCCGCACATTCGCTGATTCAGATCGCCAACCATTTCAAGGGCACGCAGGTGCTGTCGCGGCCCGTGCCGAAAGTGCATGAGGCCGCAAGCTCGCTGCTCGATCTGCGCGACATCAAGGGCCAGGAGAGCGCCAAGCGCGCGCTGGAGATCGCAGCCGCCGGCGGCCATCACCTGCTGATGATCGGCGCGCCCGGCGCCGGCAAATCCATGCTGGCCGCGCGCCTGCCCTCGATCCTGCCGCCGCTGTCGCCGAGCGAACTGCTCGAGGTCTCGATGATTGCCTCGGTCGCGGGCGAAATCGAGGGCGGCGCGCTGACGTCGCGGCGGCCGTTCCGCTCGCCGCATCATTCCGCCAGCATGGCCGCACTGACAGGCGGCGGCGCGCGGGCAAAGCCCGGCGAGATCTCGCTGGCGCATCAGGGCGTGCTGTTTCTCGACGAGCTGCCCGAGTTTGATCCGCGCGTGCTGGATTCGCTGCGCCAGCCGCTGGAGAATGGCGAGGTCTCGGTGTCGCGCGCCAATCACCGCGTCACCTACCCTGCCCGCTTCATGCTGGTCGCCGCGATGAATCCCTGCCGCTGCGGCAATGCGTTCGAGCCCGGCTATGCCTGCAAGCGCGGCCGCATCGACCGCTGCACCGGCGATTACCAGGCGCGCATCTCCGGCCCGCTGATGGACCGCATCGATCTGCGCATCGAGGTCCCGGCGGTCACCGCAGCCGATCTGATCCTGCCGCCACCGACCGAAGGCTCCGCTGAAGTCGCCGCGCGCGTGGCGGCGGCGCGCGACATCCAGCTCGCGCGTTACGCACAGGCGGGCCTGCCGCAGGTTCGCACCAATGCCGAGGCGCCGGCGTCGGTGCTCGAAGACATTGCGCGACCCGACGCGCAGGGGCAAAAGCTGCTGCGCGATGCCGCCGAAACCATGCGGCTGTCGGCACGCGGCTATCACCGGGTGCTGCGGGTGGCGCGCACGCTCGCCGATCTCGACGGCACCGACAAGATCGGCCGGCTGCATCTGGCCGAAGCGCTGTCCTACCGGGCACTCGCGGAGGATGTGCGCCAGCTCGCCTGATCATCGGTGCGCGTCAACCCGGTGGTAACGAGTTTCCTTTACGCTCTGCAAACCATAAGGCCCACTAGTTCCGGTACGGGCCCGGCGAGTAGAGCGTCATGTTGCGTTTCAAGATCCTGGCCTCGGTGGTTCCCCTGTTGGCGGCTGCGGTGGTCGCCCGCGGCGAGATCGGACCGGTCTCGCAGCCCTGCATCGCCGTCGGCGATACCTCCGTCGAGCTCACATCCCTGTTCTGGACCGCCCGCGTCCATGTCGCCTTCACCGACGACCCGTCGCGCGCCACGGTCCGGGTCCAGCTCACCGACGACGCCGATGCCGCGGACTTCGCGGTCGTGGATGATGGTGTCGGTTCCGAGACCGATTCCTGCCAGGCCAATCCAGCGAACCGCCTCATCACCATCGCAGCGGAACCTGTCGATGGCGGTCCGGTGATCTATCTTTCCAGCGACGGCCCGGCCGATTACCGCATCTTTGTCCGCTCGAAGACGTTCTCGCCGCGCGAGGCCGCAGCCCTGATCGTCGGTGCTCATGGCGACCACACACGGCCCCTCCAGGCCGCCTCGCTTTGAGGCATTAAGACCTCGTCAACCATGTTTCGAGGCCTCCCCAAGGCCTCAAGCTGTTCGCAAGGTCGGCAGGACATCGTCGCACGCGGCGGCGGCAGGTAAGAGTCGGGGTCGGTGACGATGGATCGGACGTTCCGGATCAAGGTGCGCATGCGCCGCTTCAGGCGCCGCCACCCGAAGATCGCCTTCGCCATCCGCTCCTTCATGATCTTTTCGGCGACGTTCGGCGGCGCCTATGGCTTCGTCACCGGCAGCCGATCGGAAAATTCGGGCTACGATCCCAACGCCTTTGCGATCGGTGCGAGCTTCCTGTTCGCGCTGGCCTGCCTTGGCCTTGCCACGCTGAGCATGCGGCTGCGTTTCGTCGCCAAACGGATGCGCAAGCTCGCCGCCCACAACGAGGCGCTGATCGATCGCAATTGGGAGCTGAAGGAAGCCGAAGAGCGCGCCCGCAGCCTGTTCGAATCGCAGGGCGACCTGATCGTGCTGCGCGACCATCAGGGCCGTATCACCTTCGCCAACGACGCCTATTGCGCGCTGGCCGGTCAGGCGCGCAGCGCCCTGGTCGGCACGCGCTTCGATTTCGACGTGCTGGAACAGGGCGACAGCGCTCGCGAAGCGAGCGGCACGCGCATCCATGACCAGAAGATATCGACGCCGCTCGGCGCGCGCTGGATCGCCTGGCGCGAGGGCTTGGTGCGGCACGATGCCGGCCGGCCCGCCGAGCTGCAAAGCGTCGGACGCGACGTCACCGACCGCACCGAGACCGAACGCGCACTGTCCGATGCGCGCGACCAGGCCGATGCCGCCAACCGCGCCAAATCGCGCTTCCTCGCGATGGCCTCGCACGAGATCCGCACCCCCCTGAACGGCATTATCGGCATGGGTGGCCTGCTGCTCGACACCACGCTGACGCCGGAGCAGACGACCTACGCACGCGCCGTGAAAACCTCAGGCGAAGCGCTGATGACGCTGATCGAGGAGCTGCTCGACTATTCCAAGATCGAAGCCGGCAAGCTTGATCTGGAGCAGCGCCCCTTCGCCCTCTCGACCCTGGTCGAAGAGGTCACCGAATTGCTGGCGCCGCGCGCGCAGGCCAAGAAGCTCGAGATCGCGGCTTACGTCGACGAGCGGCTGCCGCTCGAGGTCACCGGCGATGCCGCCCGGCTGCGCCAGGTGCTGCTCAACCTCGCCGGCAACGCCATCAAGTTCACGAGCAGCGGCGGCGTGGCGCTGATCGTCGAGCCCGGCATCTGGCCGAACGAGATCAGCTTCCTGGTCCGCGACACCGGCATCGGCATCGCGCCCGAGGCGCAATCGCGCATCTTCCGCGAATTCGAGCAGGCCGACGACCGCGTCGCCCGCACCTATGGCGGCACCGGGCTTGGGCTTGCCATCAGCGAACGCATCGTCAAGCGGATGGGCGGCCGCATCACGCTGGAGAGCGCGCCCGGCAAGGGCTCGACCTTCGAGGTCGCCATTCCGCTCGCGCCGTCGCAAGGCGATGCCGGACCAACAGCGTTCCCGAGCCCTGACCTATCAGGCAAATCCGTCCTGCTGGTGGCCCACGGCATCGAAGCGTCGCTGATCGCGCGGCGGCTGGAGCGCTGGGGCGGCCAGACCTGCCTGGTCGCAGATGCAGCGGTGGCCGAAGCACTGCTGCCGGAGCGCTCCTGGCACGCGGTGCTGGTCGACCGCGCGCTCGGCGCTGCTGTTGCCGATCGTGTCGGCGAAGCCGCCCGCGCCCATGCGACGCAGCGCCTCGTGCTGCTGACAGCGAGCTCGCGTCATGAAAAATTCTCGGCTGATTTCACCGGCTTCCTGGTCAAGCCACTGCGTGCAGCCTCGCTCGCCGCGCGCCTCGCGCTGACGCCGGAGGTCGCATCACCCGATCTCGCACCCGATCCCGTCGAGCCGGCGCAAGTCAGGGCACCTGCGGGCGGCCTCTCGATCCTTGTCGCCGAGGATAACGAGATCAACGCGCTGCTGATGCGCTCGCTGCTCACAAAACTCGGCCACCGCGTCGTCATCGCGGTCCATGGCGAAGCCGCACTGGAATCCTGGCTTGCGGCCAGCTCTGCCGGCACGCCCTACGACCTGGTGTTGATGGACATCCAGATGCCGCAGCTCGACGGCATCGAAGCAACCAAACGCATCCGCGCCCATGAGGCCGCCACGGGCAGCCAGCACACACCGATCCTCGCACTCACCGCGAACACGCTGGTGGAAGATCGCTACGCCTGCTTCGAAGCGGGCATGAACGGATTTCTGATCAAGCCGCTCGATCGCGAGAAGCTGGACGAGGCGCTGGCGGGACTGGCGGCGGCAAAGCGGGTGGCGGTGGAGCGACAAGCGAAGCTGGCGTAGGGTGGGCAAAGCGCAGCGTGCCCACGCATTCTCCACGTGACAACAGGGAAAACGTGGGCACGGCGCTTCGCGCCTTTGCCCACCCTACGGCACCATTGCCTACAGTCTTCTGAGCGCCACGCTCTCCACCGCGTGATCCGCGCCCTTCTTCAGGATCAGCGTCGCACGCGGACGGGTCGGCAAGATATTGTCCTCGAGATTGGCGAGGTTGGTGCGCTCCCAGATCGCGGTGGCGGTGGCGATGGCCTCCTCGTCCGACAACAGCGCATAGCGGTGGAAGTACGACTTTGGATCGGTGAACGCGGTGTCGCGCAGCGCCAGGAAGCGCTTGATGTACCAGCGCCGTAGCGCCGCTTCGTCGGCGTCGATATAGACCGAGAAGTCGAAGAAGTCGGAGACGACAGGCACCGCCTTGCCGTCGCGCGGCAGCTTGCCGGTTTGCAGGACATTGACGCCCTCGACGATCAAAATGTCGGGCTGGTCGATCTCGGCCCATTCATTCGGCACGATGTCGTAGGTCAGATGCGAATAGACAGGCGAGCGCACGTGCCTGCGGCCCGACTTGATGTCGGACAGGAAGCCCAGCAGCAGCGGCAGGTCGTAGCTCTCCGGAAAACCCTTCTTCTGCAAAATGCCTTGCTGCTCGAGCAGGGCCTTCGGGTAGAGGAATCCGTCGGTGGTGATCAGATCGACTTTGGGACGAGGCGACCAGCGCGCCAAGAGCGCCTGGAGCACGCGGGCCGTCGTCGACTTCCCGACTGCGACAGAACCAGCGACGCCGATGATGTACGGCACCTTGCGGTCGCGGATGTTGAGGAACTGCCGCTCCGCGTAATACAGGCGCTGCGTCGCATCGACATAGATCGAGAGCAGGCGCGACAGCGGCAGATAGATGTCCTCGACCTCCTTCAGGTCGAGGCGGTCGTGCAGCGAGCGCAACCGGTCGAACTCGCCCGGCTCCAGCGTCATCGGGGTATCGTCGCGCAGACGCGCCCACTCTTCGCGCGTGTAGACGCGGTATGGATTATATTGCTGCTCCGGTGCGCGGATATCCATGACGCGACCTTTCCGTTGGGGCCCTTCAGCTACGCATGATCTCTTCGGAAAACCGCTTCACACGTTGCGCCAACGCGGTGCTTCGGATCCGGATCATGCTGTCAGCCCTTACGCGACGCTTTCTCTTCCAACCCCGACATATTCGTGCGCTTGTCGAGGGCTGCTTCCACCTCTTCCAACTTTACGCCGCGCGCCTTGAGCAGCACAAGGAAGTGATAGAGCAGGTCGGCACTTTCGGCGATCAGATGCGCGCGATCGTTTTCGACTGCTGCGATTACGGTTTCGACTGCTTCCTCACCGAACTTCTTGGCGCAATGTTCGGCGCCCTTGTCGAGCAGCTTGCGGGTATAGGAGGCCTCGCCACCGGAGGCCGCGCGGGCGTCGATGGTTTGGGCGAGGTCATGGATGGTGAAACGCGGCATCGGAATACTCAGAAACAGCTCCGGCCAGACAGGCCTTTTCCCATCGGCCTGTGTAGCATTTTTACCAAGGAGAGTCGTCAGGCATCCATGCGCATGGGCAAGCCTCGCCGCGCCATGTGCTCCTTGGCTTCACGAATGGTGAATTCCCCGAAATGGAAGATGGAGGCGGCCAGCACGGCCGTGGCGTGGCCGTCGCGAATACCGTCGACGAGGTGATCGAGATTGCCGACGCCGCCCGAGGCGATTACGGGAACAGGAACGCTGTCGGCTATCGCCCGGGTCAGCGGGATGTCAAACCCCTGCCTGGTACCGTCGCGGTCCATCGAGGTGAGCAAAATTTCACCAGCGCCGAGCGAGACCACTTCCTGGGCATATTCGATGGCGTCGATGCCGGTCGAGTTGCGGCCGCCATGGGTAAAGATTTCCCAGCGGTCGCCGCCGGGGCGCTTGACCCGCTTGGCGTCGATCGCGACCACGACGCACTGCTCGCCGAATTTTTCGGCGGCTTCCTTGACGAACTCGCGCCGCGACACCGCGGCGCTGTTGATCGAGACCTTGTCCGCGCCGGCGCGCAGCAGCGTCTTGATGTCGTTGACCTCGCGCACGCCACCGCCGACGGTGACGGGCATGAAGCAGGCCTCGGCCGTGCGCCGGACCACATCCAGCATGATGCCGCGGTTCTCATGGGTCGCGGTGATATCGAGAAAGGTCAGCTCGTCGGCGCCGGCGGCGTCATAAGCGATCGCGGCTTCGACGGGGTCGCCGGCATCGCGCAAATCGACGAAGTTGACGCCCTTGACGACGCGGCCGTCCTTGACGTCGAGGCAGGGGATCACGCGCACCTTGAACATGTGTCAGCTCCTGCGCGCGTTGCGGATCAGGGCGAGGGCGGCGGCTGGATCGAGCCGGCCGTCGTAGAGCGCGCGGCCGGCGATCGCGCCGGCGAGCTTTTTCGCACGCGGCGTCAGCATGGCCTTGACGTCCTCGATCGAGGCGAGGCCGCCCGAGGCGATCACGGGAATCGAGATCGCATCCGCGAGCGCGATGGTCGCATCGAGGTTCAGGCCCTTGAGCAGGCCGTCGCGCGCGATATCGGTGAAGATGATGGCGGCGACGCCGGCATCCTCGAACCGCTGTGCGATCTCCAGCACTGTCACCTGTGAGGTCTCGGCCCAACCTTCGACGGCGACCTTGCCGTCGCGTGCGTCGAGGCCAACGGCGACGCGGCCGGGGAATTTCTTGGCCGCTGCCTTCACCAGCTCTGGATCGCGCACCGCGGCGGTGCCGATGATGACGCGGGTGATGCCTTTCTCGAGCCAGGCTTCGACGGTCGCGAGATCGCGAATGCCGCCGCCGAGCTGCACCGGGATCGGAATCGTCTTCAGCATCGTCTCGACGGCGTGCGCATTGACAGGCTTGCCGGCGAAGGCACCGTCGAGATCGACGACGTGGAGATACTCAAAACCCTGCGCAACGAAGCTCTGGGCTTGAGCTGCGGGATCGAGGTTGAAAACGGTCGCGCGCGCCATGTCGCCTTGCTCGAGGCGCACGCACTGACCGTTCTTGAGGTCGATGGCAGGAAAGAGAATCACGGTTTCCATCGCAAAAAATTCGAGATCAGGGCTAGCCCAAAGCGCTGGCTCTTCTCGGGGTGAAACTGCGTGCCGATGGCGGTGTCCTTGGCGACGATCGCGGTGACGGGCCCGCCGTAATCGGCGCGCGCGAGCACATCCGCTTCATTGGCCGCGTTGAGGTGGTAGGAATGCACGAAATAAGCGTGCTGCCCGTTCGGGCCGAGCGGCAGCTTGTCGAGCACCGGGTGCTCTTGCAGCAGATCGAGCGTGTTCCAGCCCATGTGCGGGATCTTCAGGCTCTCGTCACGCGGCGTGATCTTCTCGACGTCGCCGCCGATCCAGTTCAGGCCTTCGGTGACGACATGCTCCTTGCCGCGGCTCGCCATCAGCTGCATGCCGACGCAAATGCCGAAGAACGGCCGCGCCTTGACGCGCACCGCTTCGGTGATCGCCTCGACCATGCCGTTGACGGCATCGAGACCGCGCCGGCAATCGGCGAAGGCGCCGACACCAGGCAGCACCAGGCGATCGGCTTCATAGGCCTGATCGGGATCGCTGGTGACGAGGACTTTCTGCGGATTGTCCAGGCTGCGCGCGGCGCGCTCAAAGGCCTTGGCGGCGGAATGCAGATTCCCGGAACCGTAATCGATGATGGCGACGCTCATCGTGATGACCCTCCCGGTTCTGGAAACAATCCAATGATGCCGCCGGCCGGAAGCGGCGGCGGGTTCGAAAATGGCTGGCCCGCCACATTGCGGGTCGGCGGCGGGCCGCCGCGATCGACCGCCCATTGGTCGTTGACGATGCCCTGCTGCGACTTGCTCCAGCGCTCGAAGAACCGCCGCTCGGCGGTGTCTTGGTCAGCGGCGACGACGACGTCGAGCTGCCGCCACTTGCCGCGTGACAGGGTCCAGCGGCGCAGGCTCGAGGCTTCAAAGCCCATCAGCAGCGCGACGATGATGTTGGCGAGGAAGATCGAGCGGCGACCGACCCCGAGGCTGGATAGCCCCGCATCGAACGCGGCGAGGAAGACGATCCAGCCGATCAACGCCAGCCACAGCCTGTTCCAGGCCAGCCAGAACGGACCAAGGATCATCGCCCAGACATGGAAGCCGTCGCGCACGAACACGAACTTGTCGGTCGCGCGCAGATCGGCGCCGACGGGGAAGGGAGCATGAACTGTGTAGACAGGCATTTTCGATGCCCCGCTCTCGAGATGAAGTCGATGCCGCCGACGGCGCGTTGCCGCCAAGATGGAGAGGTCAGCCGCCAAGCGAGCCCTTGGTGGAGGGGACTTCGCCCGCCGCCTTGGGATCGATCGCAACCGCGGTGCGCAGCGCCCGCGCCAGGCCCTTGAAGCAGGACTCGGCGATATGGTGGCTGTTATCGCCATATAGGGTCTCGACGTGCAGAGTCACGCCGGCGTTGATGGCGAAGGCCTGGAACCACTCGCGCACCAGCTCGGTGTCGAACTCACCGATCTTGTGGCGGGGAAATTCCGCCTTGAACACCAGGAAGGGGCGGCCCGAGATGTCGATGACCACGCGCGTCAGCGTCTCGTCCATCGGCATGTGCACGCCGGCATAGCGGGTGATGCCCGCCATGTTGCCGAGCGCCTGCCTGACCGCCTGGCCGAGCGCGATGCCGGTGTCTTCAGTGGTATGGTGATAGTCGATGTGCAGGTCGCCAACCGCCTTGACCGTGAGGTCGATGCGGGAGTGGCGGGCGAGGAGATCGAGCATATGGTCGAAAAAGCCGATGCCAGTCGCGATATTGGCCACGCCTGATCCATCGAGGTTC
Organism: Bradyrhizobium sp. CCBAU 51745; assembly: GCF_028128715.1. NCBI lineage: Bacteria > Pseudomonadati > Pseudomonadota > Alphaproteobacteria > Hyphomicrobiales > Nitrobacteraceae > Bradyrhizobium > Bradyrhizobium sp. CCBAU 51745. The sequence goes on from NZ_LBJP01000084.1 coordinate 149,792, forward strand.
ACGGAGACCTCGATGTCGGTTTCCTTGGTCTTGCGCTTGATCGTCGCGGTGCGCATGGAAAATCGGTTTCCATTCTAGCTTTGAGCCGAAAACGCCAGTCTCTTAACAGCCAAATGACGCCTTCGCTACTGCGGGAACGGCTGGCCGGGCCTCTACTTCTGCCTATGGTGAGCAAATTTGGCCCGGAACGGCCCGTTGTGCGCCCGCTCCCGACCGCTTAAATCAGCCGGACAACGAGGGTCATTCATGCAGGATTCCCACAACAGCTCGCCGGTCTGGCACGGCACCACGATTTTGACGGTCCGCAAGGGCGGCAAGGTGGTGGTCGGCGGCGACGGCCAGGTCTCGATCGGCCAGACCGTGATCAAGTCAAACGCCAAAAAGGTGCGGAAACTCGGCAAGGGCGACGTGATCGGCGGCTTTGCCGGCGCCACAGCCGATGCCTTCACCCTGTTCGAGCGGCTTGAGAGCAAGCTGGAGCAATATCCGGGGCAATTGACCCGGGCCGCGGTCGAGCTCGCCAAGGACTGGCGCACCGATCGCTACCTCCGCCGGCTGGAGGCCATGATGATCGTGGCCGACAAGGACGTCTCTTTGGTGCTCACAGGCACCGGCGACGTGCTCGAGCCCGAGGCCGGCGTGATGGCCATCGGCTCCGGCGGCAATTACGCGCTGGCCGCGGCGAGGGCCCTTGTTGACACCGACAAGGACGCCGAGACCATCGTCCGCCGCTCCCTCGACATCGCCGCCGACATCTGCGTCTACACCAACCGCAACGTCACCATCGAAGCGCTGTCCACCGGTTAGGTCGTGGAGCCCAGCTACGCCTTCCACCCGCTGAGCGCGGCCGATTTGCCGCTGATCCGGCGATGGCTTGGCGAAGCGCATGTGCGGGAATGGTGGGGCGATCCGGGCGAGCAGTTTGCACTCGTCAGCGGCGATCTCGATGAACCGGCGATGGAGCAGTTCATCGTCTTGGCCGGCAACCGGCCGTTCGGCTATCTTCAATGCTATCGCCTGACCGCCTGGAATACGGGCTTCGGGCCACAGCCGGAGGGCACGCGTGGAATCGACCAGTTCATCGGCGTCAGCGACATGATCGGACGCGGCCATGGTTCGGCGTTCATCCGCCAATTTGTCGATGAGCAGTTCGGCAACGGCCTGCCGCGCATGGTCACCGATCCCGATCCGCTCAACCTGCGCGCCTTGCGCGCCTACGAGAAATCAGGCTTCGTCCGCGACCGCATGGTCGAGACGCCGGATGGCACCGCGCTGTTGATGGTGCGTGAGCCGTGACCCTGACGAGCACACGCGAGAGCAGGGCCGCACTGCCGCCGCTCGCCTTCCTCGGCATCGCGCTGCTGCTGCTGGCGCTGCAGGCCTCGATCTTGTTTGCGATGGGGCGCGTGCCGATCTGCACCTGCGGCTATGTCAAGCTGTGGCACGGCGTGGTGAACAGCTCGGAAAATTCCCAGCATATCGCCGACTGGTACAGTTTCTCGCACGTGCTGCACGGCTTCCTGTTCTACGGGCTGACGTGGCTGCTGTTTTCGCGGCATCTCAGCTGGCCGGCACGGCTGATCATCGCGATGCTGATCGAGGGCGCCTGGGAGATCGTCGAGAATTCGCCATTCATCATCGAGCGCTACCGCGCCGGCACGATCTCGCTGGATTATTACGGCGACAGCATCGTCAATTCGGTCTCGGACACGCTGTTCATGGCGCTGGGGTTCCTCACCGCACGCGTGCTTCCTGTTACCGCAACCGTCGCGCTCGGGCTCGCCTTCGAGCTCATGCTGGCGCTGCACATCAGGGACAATCTGACGCTCAACATCCTGATGCTGATCCATCCGATCGAGGCCGTGAAGCAATGGCAATCCGGTCCGCCGATCATCTGATGACCCAAAAAGCGGCTTGTCCCCGCCGGTTTCCGATCCTAGCTAAGGTGCCATGACAGATTTTTCCCCCCGCGAAATCGTATCCGAACTCGACCGTTTCATCGTCGGCCAGGGCGACGCCAAGCGCGCCGTCTCGATCGCGCTGCGCAACCGCTGGCGCCGGCAGCAGCTCACCGGCTCGCTGCGCGAAGAGGTGCTGCCCAAGAACATCCTGATGATCGGGCCCACCGGCGTCGGCAAAACCGAGATCGCGCGCCGTCTTGCCAGGCTTGCGAACGCGCCGTTCCTGAAGGTGGAAGCCACAAAATTCACCGAGGTCGGCTATGTCGGCCGCGACGTCGAGCAGATCGTGCGCGACCTCGTCGAGGTCGCGATCGCCCAGGTCCGGGAGAAGAAGCGCAAGGACGTGCAGGCCCGCGCCCAGCTCGCCGCCGAGGAGCGCGTGCTCGATGCGCTGGTCGGCGCCAATGCAAGCTCGGCGACGCGGGAATCCTTCCGCAAGAAGCTGCGCGCCGGCGAATTGAACGACAAGGAAATCGAGATCGAGACGCAGTCCTCAGGCGGCGGCATGCCGATGTTCGAGATCCCGGGCATGCCGGGCGCGCAGATGGGCGCCATCTCGATCGGCGACATCTTCGGCAAGCTGGGCGGCCGCAGCAAGACGCGGCGACTGACCGTCGAGGGCTCGCACGAGATTCTCGTCAACGAGGAATCCGACAAGCTGCTCGATACTGATCAGCTCACGCTGGAGGCGATCAGCGCGGTCGAGAACAACGGCATCGTCTTCCTCGACGAGATCGACAAGATCTGCGCCCGCGAAGGCCGCGCCGCCGGCGACGTCTCGCGCGAGGGCGTGCAGCGCGACCTGTTGCCGCTGATCGAGGGCACCACGGTCTCGACCAAGCATGGCGCGGTCAAGACCGACCACATCCTGTTCATCGCCTCCGGCGCCTTCCACGTCGCCAAGCCGTCGGACCTCTTGCCGGAGCTGCAGGGCCGCCTGCCGATCCGCGTCGAATTGCAGGCGCTGACCCGCGACGACATGCGCCGCATCCTGACCGAGCCCGAGGCCTCGCTGATCAAGCAATATGTCGCCTTGATGCAGACCGAGGGCGTGACGCTCGACATCACCGACAGCGCCATCGACGCGCTCGCCGACGTGGCGGTCGCCGTCAATTCCACCGTCGAGAATATCGGCGCGCGCAGGCTGCAGACCGTCATGGAGCGGGTGCTGGACGAGATCTCCTTCACCGCCCCCGACCGCAACGGCGAGACCATCAGGGTCGATGCCGATTTCGTGCAGAAGCACGTCGGTGACCTCGCCAGGAACGCCGACCTGAGCCGGTTCATTTTGTAATTCGGCAGGCCCGCGCTATCAATCGGTTGTCGTCCCTGCGAAAGCAGGGACCCATAACCACCGGCATTTCTTATTGGAAAAGATAGCGGCTCCGCTCTTGGCTCAAGCAACATCCTGTGGTTATGGGTCCCGGGTCGCGCTTCGCTTGCCCGGGACGACGGCGGAGCGTGGCGCGCCGCTGGTGCCACATGCTCGCTGACGTCAAGAAAAACCCCTGGCGGCTGCTGCTCGCGATCAACGCGGCCGTGATCATCGGTGTCTTCATTCACAAGGTGAAGCTGCCGCCTTACGTCCCCTACATCCATCTTGTCGTCGACTATCATTTCGGCTTCATCAAGCGCGCCCTGATCGGGGCGATCGTTGCGCTGTTCACCGCGAAGGTGCCGGTGTGGCTCGTGTTCGCGATCTCGGGAACGGCGTGGCTGGCGACGCTGGCGCTGTTCGTGCGGCTGTTTCAGAAGACGTTCGGCTTCACCGCGAAGACGCTGCCGCTGTTCGTCTTCATCGCCGGCTCGCCGTACTTCCTGAAGAATTTCATGCACACGCTCGGCCATTTCGACATCTATGGCTGTCTCTTCGCGCTGGTCCTGCTGCTGATGCCGGCGGGCTCATTGCTGTTCGTGGCGACGGCGGCATTGTTTTCGATCATCCTCGTGCTGATCCACCACATTCATCTCTTGATGTATGTGCCGACGATCATCACCATCGTCGTCATCAGGCATTATCTCTCGTACGGCATCACCAGAGCCAATGTCGCATTCGGCATCACGGCATTGCTCTGCATCAGCGCGCTGTTCTTCGCAGCGCAGTTCCTCGGCACCATGCCGGTCCCGCAGGCTGATTTCCTCGCCTATCTGAAGACCAGGATGGCCGATCCGTCACGCGAGGATCTGCTGCAATTCGCCTACATCTGGTACCAGCCGCTCTCGAAGGAAGTCTCCGACACCTGGGCCTGGCTGCCGCACAACAGTCTCGGCATTCCCGTGTTCGCACTGCTGTTCTGGCTGCACACGCCGCTGTGGCGCTATTTCGCCGGCCTGATCCGCGCCCTCGCGAGCGATCTCCACCGCCGCCTCGTCGTCGCGGCCCTGATCGGCGTCAGCCTCGCCTATCTCGTGATGTTCGCGATGGTGTTCGACTATTCACGCTGGATGTCGAATTGGGCGGTGTGCATGGTCCTGATCCTGCACGCCGTGAAGATGCTGCCAGCCAGGCACGAGACGCCGCTGATTCCGGCCGAGGACAGGAAGACAAACATCTTCGGCCTGATCATCACCCTGATCCCGCGCGTCGGGATCGTGAGGCCGTTCTGAAGGTGAACTCAATCGCAACCTCGGAGAAGGTGCGCCCCCTCTCCCGCTTGCGGGAGAGGGTTGGGGAGAGGGCTTTCTCCGCGAGCGAGAACCCCCGAGAGGAGAGAACCCTCACCCGCCGCGCGCGGGACGATGCTTTGCATCGCCCGGAGCGCGTCGGCCTTTCCCGCAAGCGGGAGAGGCAAGAGGAGCCAGGGCCCGGCTTGATTCCACTAATACCTCGCCCGCCGGATTCGCACATACAGCGCACCCTCGCCGCCATGGCCGATGCCGGCTTCCTCGAACCCGACCACGAAAGCGCGGAATTCAGGCAGGCTCAGCCATTCCGGCACTTGCCGACGCAGCACGCCGCTTTCGCCGCCGCTGCGGCCCTTGCCGGTGATCACAAGCACGAAGGTCAGGCCATCATGATGGGCACGATGCAGGAAGCCGGTCAGCGCGCGGTGGGCACGCGTCTGGGTCATGCCGTGCAGATCAAGCCGCGCCTCGATCTCGCTGCGGCCACGCGACAGTTTTGTGCGTTCGCGCTTGCCGAGCGGGGCGAGCGGCGGCAACGACGGTTTTGACGGCCGCGGGGCCGAGGCCGCAGCCAGGAGTCGCGGCGACAATGCTTGCTTGGCGACCGGCTTGGCGACCGGCGCCGCCGGCGAGGGTTCAGCGCGCGGCGCGGTGTGCAGCTTGGTCGCACGAGGCTTCCGCAGCGGCTTGACCTGCTTTGCGACGAGATCCCACAGCTCGCGATCTTCCTCGCTTAAGCCACGACGGCGCGGCGAGGGACGCGGATCCAGCACGGGCGGACGGGACGATCGCTTCATTGCTGGTGGGGACGGGTCTTCATGTGCCTGCGCGGTTCGCGGACAGGTTCTATCACAGGACGCGGCGCCGGAAGCGGCACCGGGCTCGCAACAGCGACAGTCTCGTCCTTGCCTGAGGTTGCGACGGACGCAACCGGCTTCGCCGCAGGTGCTTGCGGAAACAGTTTTGCGATCTTCTCCGACGGCCGCGGATCCGGCACCGGCAGCCTGGCCGCGCGCGTGGCGGGATCGAGGCTCTTCGGCACCAGCATGACGAAATGCATGGGGTGGCGCAGCCGTCCCGAGACACGGCCGGCTTCAAGCCCCGCACCAAAATAGAGATCCGCGCGGGCAGGCCCGATAATGGCGGAGCCGGTATCCTGCGCGATCATCAAACGATGGAACGGCGTCCTGGCGCGGTCGGACTCGATCGGCAGCTCGCCTTCGATGAAGAACGGCGTGCCATAGACATGCAGCGACTTGTCGACCGCGATCGAGCGGCCGGCGGTCAGCGGAATGCCTTGCGCCCCGACCGCCTCGTCCTTGTCGGACAGATTGACCTCGTGGAAGAAGATGTAGGAGCGGTTCTGCCGCCGCAGCTCCTTGGCGCCATCAGGGTTTTGCGCCATCCACTCCCTGATCTTCTGCATCGACATCTCTTCCTTCGGAATGATGCCGCGCTCGATCAGGATGCGCCCGACCGCCGTGTAGGGATAGCCGTTATAGGAATCGTAATTGAGCCGGATGGTCGAGCCGTCCTCGAACTTGATCCGCGCCGAGCCCTGGATCTGGGCGAACAAGAGATCCGTCGGGTCCTTCAGCCAGGCGATCTCCAGCCCGCGGCCGGCGATCTTGCCGTCCTCGATCTCGCCGCGGTCGTAATAGGGCACGAGCTTGCGGCGGCCGATCTTGCGATACACAGGCCCCTTGTTGGGCAGGTTGACGGAGGCCTGATTGAAGCCGCGCACGAACAGGTTGGAGGGTCGGCGATAGACCGGCACGTTGTAGATTTCGCTCTGCGTGCGCGATCCTTCCAGCACCGGCTCGTAATAGCCGGTGACGAAGCCATCGGGCTCGCCGAGGCGCGAGATGCGCAGCGGCGCAAAATTTTCTTCGAAGAAAGCCTTTGCGCTGGCATCGTCGCTCGGCTCGCGCGACTTGGCGGCGCGGCAGGGCTCGCTCAACGAGCCGCCGAGAGCCTTCACTTCAAGTGCTTTCGGTTCAGGAGCGCCGGTTTGTGCGTTGATCGAGCGGCAGCTGGCGCGAAAGGTCTTGTAGGCGGCGAGATGATCGTCATCGCTCCAGCCCTTCACGTCGGCCCAGGCCAGCGGCAGGTATTGCGCGCCGGGAATTTCGAACGGAAGCGGGAGCTGCGGATAGGGCAGTGCGCGCGGCGGGATCGCGGCCATTTCAGGGGCGCGATGATCACGATAGTGATGACTGCGGTAGTGGCGCCGCGCGGCCTCGGCGCCAAGCGAAAACGAAGCCAGCACGACGAGACCTGCGCAAAGCGCGGTCGCGCTGTTCTTCAGAAAGAGCTTAATTCGCGCTTCCGGTGCCAACCAACTTCCAGTTCGGATCGCGAGAGGTGGTGTCGCGGGCGAAAGTCCAGATGTCAGTGATGTCGGCGACCTTGTCGGGATTGCCATCGACGATGTTGCCGGCCTTGTCACGGGTGACCGAGATCATCTGCGAGACGAAACGCACGGTCAGCTGCGCCGTACGGTCGCGCAGCTCGGCGCCGACCAACTCGGCCTTGTCGATCGAGACGAAACGCGTCTCGGTTTTCTGCTCGTTCTTCTCGCGGTCCTTGATCGCAGCGTCGAAGCTTTCATAGACCTCCGACGAGAGCAGGTCGCGCAGCGAGCGGCGATCGCCATTGGCAAAGGCGAGCACGATCATCTCATAGGCGCCGCGGGCGCCGGACAGGAAGTGGCGCGGGTCGAAGGTGGAATCCCGCTCGACGATGGCGTCGAGACCCTGGGCCAGTGCGGTGCCCGGCTCGGTCAGGCCCTTCCAGCGGTCCGACGGCGGCGCCGGCTCGGCCGTCGGCGCCAGCGGCGGCTGATCGATCACCTTGCCCGGCATGGTCACGACGTTCTTGTCCGGAGCACCACCCAGCGCATTGCGGGCGGTGCGGTCGAACGGCGGGCGCTCGTTGCCCGTCCGCTGCCCCAGCACGCTACGCAGCCGCAGAAAAATAAAGACCGCCAGCGCAAGGAAGATGATGGTGTAGATGTCCACGTCGTATCGCTTTCTGGTCTTTACCCAAGTCTTTTGGGCCAAGGCTTCTTTGGGGTCGCTGCCGGGAAAATCAATCCGGCCAGTAGACCGTTCCATACCGGAACGGCAAGATGACATCACCCTTTTTGGCCCGCGCGTCTCGTCCGCGGGATGTAGGCACGAAATCTGGCCCGGCCAATGGCGCCTTTTGGCACAGCGGCAAGTGTAGCGCGTTTTATGCCGAAGGGGAAACCCGATCGTGGGGCGGAAATCGCGCATCTTCAAGCGTTTAACGTGCGATTTGGTGTCCAGGGCGGGTCCAGCGTCACTGTTGTGGGCGGAGCCCGGATCGACTCTCCGGGTGCCGTTCGTCCTTGTGGAATGAGGCGGCCCTATGTTAGCCAACCGCCGCGAAATTCAGCCCCAATCGGGTAAGGAGAGATTTTGATGACCAACGGTAACGGCACCCCTCCCGAGGCGGCCCAGGCTCCCCAGCTCAATGTGCTGGCGCAATATACCAAGGACCTGTCCTTCGAGAATCCGAACGCGCCGAGCTCGCTCCAGCAGCAGAGCCAGCCACCCCAGATCAATATCCAGATCAATGTCAGCGCCAACAACCTCAGCGAAACCGAATTCGAGGTGACGCTGTCGGTCGAAGGCAAGGCCGAGACCGCTGGCAAGGTGATGTTCTCGTTCGAGCTGGCCTATGCGGGCGTGTTCCGCATCGCAAACGTGCCGAAAGAGAATTTGCACCCGCTGGTGATGATCGAATGCCCGCGCCTGCTGTTCCCATTCGCCCGCGAGATCATTGCCACCGCCGTGCGCGACGGCGGGTTCCCGCCGCTGATGCTGGACCCGGTCGACTTCGTCGGTCTCTATCGCCAGAACATGGAGCGGCAAATGGCCGCTCAGCAACCGGCCGGTCAGGCCTGAGCTGTCGATCTAGCCAGCGGGAGAGGCGACTGGAGCGGCGAGATATTCGTTCCAGATCGCCTTTTCGCCCATTGTTGCGATGAAGGCCCGGTGGGCCTCGCGCTCGGCGTCTGACACCCGCGGCGCAAGGGCTACCGGCCGCTGCCGCCGCGGCGCATCGCCGGCGGTATTGACGCGAATTTCCTCGGTCTCCGACGCGAGCAGCAGCTGCGACTGCCGCGCTCCGACCAGATCGACGTAAACCTCAGCCAGAAGCTCGGAGTCGAGCAACGCGCCGTGCTTGGTGCGGTGTGAATTGTCGATCGAATAGCGCGAACAGAGATCGTCGAGCCGGTTCGACACGCCGGGATGCTTGCGCCGCGCCAGCAGCAGCGTATCGACCAGCCGCTCGCGCGGAATCGGCGCGCGCTTGATCCGGTCGAGCTCGGCATTGATGAAGCTGATGTCGAACGAAGCGTTGTGGATCACCAGCGGCGCATCGCCGATGAATGCCAGGAATTCGTCGGCAACCTCATGAAATAGCGGCTTGGTCGAGAGAAACTCGGACGACAGTCCATGCACCGCAAAGGCTTCCGCCGGCATGTCCCGCTCGGGGTTGATATAGACGTGATAGGTCTGCCCCGTCGGCATGCGGTTGAAGATCTCGACGCAGCCGATTTCGACCAGGCGATCGCCGCGCAGCGGATCGAGGCCGGTGGTTTCGGTATCGAGAACGATTTCACGCATGATTTTGAGATGCCGCGCAGGAAGCCGTAGAACTCGGCGAATCAGGTCCGCCGCTGCGGCATCTTAACGACCTCGGCCAGGATGTGCGTGATTTGCGCGCGCACCGGCTCAAGTCCGTCCGAGGTATCCACGACGAAATCTGCCCGCTTGCGCTTTTCGGCGTCGGGCATCTGCTTGGCGATAATGGCGTTGAGCTTGGCCTCGTCCATGGTTCCCCGCGCCAGCACGCGCTCGCGCTGGAGCTCCGGCGAGGTCGAGACCACGACGACGGCGTCGACCCGCTTCTCGCCGCCTGTCTCGAACAGCAGCGGGATATCGAGGACCACGACCGGCGCCTTGGCGGCCTCCGCATCGGCAAAAAATTTCTGCCTGGAAGCGCCGAGCATCGGATGGACGATCTGCTCGAGCTGCTTGATCGCGGCGGGATCGTGCACCACCCGTGCGGACAGTTTGGTCCTGTCGACCTTGCCGCCCGCGGTGGTGCCGGGGAAGGCGGCCTCGATCGCCGGCGCGGCCTCACCTTCATAGAGTTGATGGACAGCGGCATCGGCATCGTAGACGGGCACGCCCGCCTCCGCGAACAACTTTGCGGTGGTGGATTTACCCATCCCGATCGAGCCGGTTAGTCCCAGGATCCGCATCAGCGCGCAGCCATCCCTGTCAGTTAGACCGCAACCAGCCGCTCGCTCCGCAGGAACGCAAGCAACGGCAACAGCGGCAGGCCGAGAATGGTGAAATGGTCGCCCTCGAGACGTTCGAACAGATGGATGCCCAGCCCTTCGAGCTGATAGGCGCCGACGCTGGTCGTCACCGCCTCGCCAGCCGCGTCGAGATAGGCTGAAAGCTCGGCCTCGGCCATCTGCCGCATGGTCATGCGAGCTATCGAGACGTCCTCAAAGACGATCCTGCCGTCATGTGCCACCGCCACGGCTGAATTCAGCTCGTGCGTGCGGCCCGCGAGATCTCGCAATTGTGCCAGCGCCTGTGTGCGCCCGGCAGGCTTGTTAAAAAGGCGGTCGCCGAGTGCCAGCGTCTGGTCAGCACCGATCACATAGCTCCCCGGTTGATTGGTCGAGACTGCTTTCGCCTTCTCGCGTGCCAGCAGCAGACCGATCTCACGCGGATTCGAGAGCTTGGACGCAACCTGAATGCCGCGTTCGTCGATGTCAGCCGTCATGGCCTTGAATTCGAGTCCGGCATTCGCCAGCAGCATTTTGCGTGCGCTGCTCTGCGAGGCCAGGATCAACGGAGTTTTGCCGCGCCATAGACCCATGTCGAAAGCTATTCCGGGGGCCGGTTGCGTTGGCGATCGCTGTAGAGCTTCATGATCGCCGCTGCGGTTTCCTCGATCGAGCGCCGGGTGACGTCAAGCAGCGGCCAGTCGTGCTTGGCGCTCAGCTTGCGCGCAAACGCGACCTCTTCGGTCACCGATTGCCTGTCGGTATAGGAGTCGCTGCCCGATCCGGATTCGGCGCCCATCGAGAGCAGGCGGTTCTGGCGGATCTGGATCAGGCGTTCCGGCGTTGCGTGCAGGCTCACCACCAGCGGCCGGGTCAATGTCTCCAGCTGCGCCGGCACGGGAATGCCCGGGACCAGCGGCACGTTGGCGGTGCGGATGCCGCGATTGGCGAGATAGATCGAGGTCGGCGTCTTCGAGGTGCGGGACACGCCGACCAGCACGACGTCGGCTTCCTCCAGACCTTCAACATGCTGCCCGTCGTCATGGATCATCGTGTAGTTCAGCGCATCGATGCGCTTGAAATATTCGGCGTTGAGCACGTGCTGCGCACCGACGCGGCCCGTGGTCGCGGCACCCAGATAGGCTTCGAACAATTGCATGACCGGGCCGATGATCGACAGGCTCGGAACATTGATCGCCTTGCACTTGTCCTCGAGCCTGGAGACCAGATCCTTCTCCAGCAACGTGAACAGCACGATCCCGGGCGCTTCCTCGATCTCGTCGAGCACGCGGTCGAGCTGCTTCTGGCTGCGCACCAGCGGATAGACATGCTCGACCGGCGTGACATTCGCGTACTGCGCTGCGACGGCGCGCGCGACCGTAATCAGGGTCTCACCGGTGGAGTCGGAGACGAGGTGCAGATGGAAATAATTGCTCGAGGTCGGCACAAAAACTCTTTGTATGGGGGCTGTGTGGTTTGTGGATTTCTGTGGAGCTTAACCCCTCGGAAAGGGTTGCGCGACACCAGGGGCGGGACATCTGCCAATTTTCTTCACACCGCTGCCCGTCAGAACAAATCCGACGGCCTGTCGAGAGCGAAGCGGGATTGCGCGGATAACCCCGTTGATAGGCTGCGGACAGAGATGCGCAAGCCTTTGTATCCGGACCATTTATCTGGCCGGACGGGAACCGGCCCGGGACGTGTTGATGGATGTGAACAAGCGCTCGCGACCGCGCGGACGGCATTGTGTGAGTCCAATCCACGGTCACTCAGACTCAAACCTTTAAGAATCTAAGATTCTAGATTTGAGGAAGGTCCTAGGGACGGATATGTGTGGAGGTGAGACCTTAACGAGTTCTTACTATCCCCAGCCCGCCTGACGGCTGGGCGCAAAGTCGGACGCCTGACATGTTCGAAGACGTCTATCTCTGGATCAAGGCGGTGCACGTGATCGCGGTCATCGCCTGGATGGCCGGCATGCTCTATCTGCCCAGGCTGTTCGTCTATCACTGCGAAGCCGAGATCGGCTCGAAGCAGTCAGAAACCTTCAAGGTCATGGAACGCCGCCTGCTCAAGGCGATCATCAACCCCGCCATGATCCTCACCTGGCTCGCCGGGCTGTATCTCGCCTGGGCCGGCCATTGGTTCAGCTTCGGCTGGCTGCACGTAAAACTGGCAATGGTGCTGGCGCTGTCTGCGGTCCACGGCTTTTTTTCCCGCTGGCTCAAGGACTTCGCCGCCGACAAGCGCCCGCACAGCCAGAAATTCTTCCGGATTATCAATGAGGTGCCGACCGCCCTGATGATCATCATCGTCATCATGGTGATCGTGAAGCCGTTCTAGGCGAGATTTGAGGCAGGAAACGTGAACGATCGCTCAGAGCTTCGGCTTGCGGAGTGGAAAGCGATTTTCTATATTATCGATATCCCACCCAACGCAGGCGGATGTGGTTGTGTCCGAGCTTTTTGAAGGCCGGACACCGCATCAGGTTTGAAGCCCCCACCGGCACTTAACCTTGCCAGACCTGCGGACCTTACCTTCTCACGTCCGCATTTCAGAGCCTCCTCGCACCCCTCCCAAGGTTACCCCACAGGACCACCCCAATGCGGGAAATCAAACTCGAAGACCTCAAATCCAAAACGCCGGCCGAGCTCGTCTCGTTCGCGGAGGAGAATGGGGTCGAGAATGCCAGCACCATGCGCAAGCAGGAGCTGTTGTTCGCCATCCTCAAGCAGCTCGCGCTCGCCGAGACCGACATTGTCGGCCAGGGCGTGGTCGAGGTGCTCTCCGACGGCTTCGGCTTCCTCCGCTCGCCCGATGCCAATTATCTGCCGGGCCCTGACGACATCTACGTTTCGCCCTCGCAGATTCGCCGCTTTGGCCTGCGCACTGGCGATACCATCGAAGGCCATATTCGCAGCCCGAAAGAGGGCGAGCGCTATTTTGCGCTGCTGAAGGTCAACACGCTCAATTTCGAGGACCCGGAAAAGGCCAAGCACAAGGTCAATTTCGACAACCTCACGCCACTGTTTCCGAATCAGCGTTTCCGCATGGAAATCGACGATCCAACGCGGAAGGACCTGTCCGCACGCGTGATCGATATCGTCGCGCCGATCGGCAAGGGCCAGCGCGCGCTGATCGTCGCGCCGCCGCGCACCGGTAAGACCGTGCTGATGCAGAACATCGCGCATTCGATCACGGCCAATCATCCCGATTGCTATCTGATCGTGCTCTTGATCGACGAGCGTCCCGAAGAAGTCACCGACATGCAGCGCTCGGTGAAGGGCGAGGTAGTGTCGTCGACCTTTGACGAGCCGGCGGTGCGTCACGTCCAGGTCGCCGAAATGGTGATCGAGAAAGCCAAGCGCCTGGTCGAGCACGGCCGCGACGTCGTCATCCTGCTCGATTCGATCACGCGCCTCGGGCGCGCCTACAACACCGTGGTGCCGTCATCAGGCAAGGTGCTCACCGGCGGTGTCGACGCCAACGCGCTGCAGCGCCCGAAGCGCTTCTTCGGTGCCGCCCGCAACATCGAGGAGGGCGGCTCGCTCACCATCATCGCGACCGCGCTGGTCGATACCGGCAGCCGCATGGACGAAGTCATCTTCGAAGAGTTCAAGGGCACCGGTAACTCGGAACTGATCCTCGACCGCAAGGTCTCGGACAAGCGCACCTTCCCGGCGATCGACATCTCACGCTCCGGCACCCGCAAGGAGGAGCTCATTACCGATCCGCAGGTGCTCAAGAAGATGTACGTGCTCCGCCGCATCCTCAATCCGATGGGCACGATGGACGCGATCGACTTCCTGCTCGACAAGCTGCGCTCGACCAAGAGCAATTCGGAGTTCTTCGACTCCATGAACACCTGAGCCAGGGTGCAGAAACATTTTGGGGCGCCCTCGGGGCGCCCTTTTTGTTGTGCGGCTTTGCTGCGGAAAGGGTGCAGCATAACGGTCCGGCTTGGATTCGAAGCCTGTTTCGATATATCGCTTTGATATACCTGAAAATACTTGATTCCCGTTGCGCCGATATTGCGGGCCGAAGGGATTTCTGCAGCAAAATGGCGGCGCTTTATATTGCACTGCAATATAAATTTGTGCCGATTGGAACGCAGTGAACAAGGCCCGCCAGCGTCCGCCAACAGGCCGTTTGCCTTTTCCCTGCCAGGTGGACAAATACGCCATGCACCCGCGAGACCAGACCATCTTTGCGCTGTCGTCCGGCCGACCGCCGAGCGCAATCGCCTTGGTGCGTGTCTCCGGTCCGCAAGCCGCGCTCGCACTGACATTGCTCGCGGGCAGGCTGCCGACACCGCGGCAAGCAAGCCGCCGCGTGCTCCGCGACGGCACGGGTCAACCGATCGACGAGGCCGTCGTGCTCTGGTTTCCGGGGCCGGCCAGCGCGACCGGCGAGGACATCGCCGAATTCCACGTCCATGGCGGCCGCGCGGTGCTCGCTGCGCTCTTTACCGCTATTTCGCTAATTCCGAATACGCGCGCGGCCGACCCCGGCGAGTTCACGCGGCGCGCGTTCGAGAACGGCAAGCTCGATCTCACCGAAGCCGAGGGTCTCGACGACCTCATTCATGCCGACACGGATCGTCAGCGGCGCCAGGCGCTGCGGCAGTTGCAGGGTCTGCTCGGCGATCGCGCGCGCGATTGGCGCGAGCGCATCATCGAAGCCTCGGCGCTGATCGAGGCCGGCATCGATTTTTCCGATGAAGGCGATGTGCCGGCGGAGCTGAGGGCGCCGGCGGTGGAAGCGATCCAGGCGCTTTGCGATGAAATTGCAAAAGTCCTTGCGGCACAGGGACATTCTGAACGCCTGCGTGACGGGCTCGTGGTTGCCATCGCCGGCGAGCCGAATGTCGGCAAGTCGACGCTGATGAACCAACTCGCCCGCCGCGAGGTCGCGATCGTCTCGCCGCACGCCGGGACCACGCGCGACGTGATCGAGGTGCAGCTCGATCTCGACGGCTACCCGGTCACCGTCATCGACACGGCCGGGATCCGCGAGACCGATGATCCCGTCGAGCAGGAAGGCGTGCGCCGGGCGAGGGCGCGGGCCGACGATGCCGACCTGGTGCTGTGGCTGGTGGAGGGAGACCGTGCCGCCGATCCGGACGCGGTACGGTTGCTTCGGAGATCCGAAGAGGGCGATCGGCCAGATGGGTCAGTCTGGATCGTGCGCAACAAGATCGACCTCGGTGGCGCCGATTCGCGCGGCGAATTCGCAATCTCGGCGAGTCGCGGCGATGGCATTGCCGAGCTGGTCGACGCCCTCGTCAAGGTCGCCTCGGATTTCTTTGGGACCACCGAGGGCGGAATGGTGACTCGAACCCGCCAGCGGGATTTGTTGAGCCAGGCGTCGGACAGCTTGCGCCGGAGCCTGGAGCTTGTAGAAGAGGGCGAAGAGCTGGCCGCCGAAGAATTGCGTGCCGCCGCCTATGCCTTGGGCCGGCTGCTCGGCCGGGTGGACGTCGAGGACGTCCTTGGAGCCATCTTTCAGAAATTCTGTATTGGAAAGTAGAGCTAGTTCTTCAATGTAGAACTAGAGCTTGTTCCATTGTTTGTTTCACGTGAAACAACAAGGCATGGGTTCCGAGCTGGTTCACGGGAAAACCACCTCCGCCCAAGCCCGTCATTGCGAGGAGCCCTTGCGACGAAGCAATCCAGGATCTCCACCGCGGTGGGATTCTGGATTGCTTCGCTGCGCTCGCAATGACGGTAGCCGGAGCGGCCTTGCCCTTTCTCGCACCCGGCCCAAGTCCATCTGTTTCACGTGAAACAGATGCCATTCCGAATGCCTTTCTTACGGTGCATGGGGTTGTTTCGGGGGAGCCGCCCCGCCGTGTTTCACCTGAAACAGCCGCCCACCCAGTTTCTACTTCCGGCTTTTCCCCCGCTGAGCTAGAAGTTCGCCCATGCGACAGGAGCGAGAGAGTTTCGACGTCATCGTCATCGGCGGGGGCCATGCCGGCTGTGAGGCCGCGGCTGCGGCTGCGCGAATGGGCGCCGTGACCGCGCTGGTGACGCACCGGTTCTCCACCATCGGCGCGATGTCCTGCAATCCCGCCATCGGTGGTCTCGGCAAGGGCCATCTGGTCCGCGAGGTCGATGCCCTCGATGGGCTGATGGGCCGGGTCGGCGACGCCGGCGGCATTCAATTTCGCGTCCTGAACCGCCGCAAGGGTCCGGCAGTCCGTGGTCCACGCGCCCAGGCCGATCGGAAGCTTTATGCCGCCGCGATGCAGGTCGCGATCCGGGAGACTGCAGGCCTTTTCGTCATCGAAGGTGAGGCCGACGAACTGATCGTGGTCGATGGCCGGGTCACGGGACTGCGTCTGGCCGATGGCCGGGAGCTCCGGGCAGGGGCTGTTGTGGTCACAACCGGCACCTTCCTGCGTGGTCTGATCCATCTCGGTGAGAGGAATTGGCCCGCGGGCCGGGTCGGCGAGGCCCCTGCGATGGGCCTTTCAGCCTCCTTTGAGCGGGCCGGCTTTACCCTCGGACGCCTCAAGACGGGCACTCCGCCGCGTCTGGACGGCTCGACCATCAACTGGTCCGCGGTCGAAATGCAGCCCGGCGACGAGCCCCCGGAGCCGTTCTCGGTGATGACCGAGCGGATCACGACCCCGCAGATCCAGTGCGGCATCACCCGGACCACGGCCGCGACCCATGAGGTGATCCGGGCCAACGTCCATCGCTCCCCCATGTACTCGGGCCAGATCAAGAGCTCCGGTCCGCGCTATTGCCCGTCGATTGAGGACAAGATCGTCCGCTTCGGCGATCGCGACGGTCACCAGATCTTCCTGGAGCCCGAAGGGCTCGATGACAGCACGGTCTACCCCAACGGCATCTCGACGTCGCTGCCGGAGGAGGTCCAGCTCGCGATCCTCGCGACCATCCCCGGCCTCGAGCAGGTAAAGATGGTCCGCCCGGGTTATGCCATCGAATATGATCACATCGATCCCCGGGAGCTCGATCCGACCCTCCAGACCAAGCGACTGCGCGGTCTCTTCCTGGCCGGGCAGATCAACGGCACCACGGGATATGAGGAAGCCGCCGGCCAGGGCATCGTCGCCGGCCTCAATGCAGCGCTCGCCGCAAGCGGCGCCGCGCTGACCGTGTTCGACCGTGCCGACGGTTATCTCGGCGTGATGATCGACGATCTCGTCACCCGAGGGATCACCGAGCCCTATCGGATGTTCACCTCGCGGGCCGAGTACCGGCTGACCCTGCGGGCCGACAATGCCGATCAGCGCCTGACCGAGAAGGCGATCGCTCTGGGCTGCGTCGGCAGCGCCCGTATCAGGCATCATCGCGCCAAGATGGCTGCGCTGAACGCCGCCCGAACCCTCTCGAAGTCCCTGACCATCACCCCTAACGAGGCGATCAAGCACGGGCTATCCCTCAACCGGGACGGTCAGCGCCGCTCGGCGTTCGAGCTGATGGCCTATCCCGAGATCGGCTGGAGCCAGGTTCGCGCGATCTGGCCGGAGTTGGCGTCCATCGATCCGGTCATCGCCACCCATCTCGAGATCGACGCCAAGTACGACGTCTATCTGGAGCGGCAGAGCGCTGACGTCGAAGCTTTCCGGCGCGACGAAGGCATGGTGCTGTCGGAGGTCGACTATAGCCTCGTCCCCGGTCTCTCCAATGAAGTCCGGGCCAAGCTGGAGAAGGCGCGGCCGTTCACCGTCGGCCAGGCCGGCCGGATCGACGGCATGACACCGGCCGCGCTCGGCATCCTCGCGGCCTATCTCCGCCGCGAGGCCCGAAAGTCGTCCAAAGCAATCGCATAGGCGTTTCACGTGAAACAGCGCGGATCGGGCGGGGACAGGCCGCTATCGCGACGATCTGGAGCCGGCGAGGGCGCTCGTCATCGACCGGATCCGGCACCAGCCCGGCCAAGGATTGACAAGGCCAGCGCCAACGATCAGGCGCTCGACTCCATCATCGCCGCCGACAAGCGCGCGGCACTCAAGCTCGCGCCCGTTTCACATGAAACGGAGGCCCGGCTCGATCGCTATATCGCTTTGCTCCGGGAGTGGCAGGCCAAGACCAATCTGGTCGCGCCGTCGACCCTGCCGAACCTCTGGACGCGGCACATCGCCGATTCGCTTCAGCTCGTCGATCTCGCCCCGTCTACAAAACGCTGGGCCGACCTCGGCAGCGGCGGCGGTTTTCCCGGCGTCGTGCTGGCCTGCGCCATGGCGGGGACCCCGGACGCTTGTGTCCATCTTGTCGAGCGAATCGCCAAGAAGGCCGCCTTTTTGCGCGAAGCTGTTCGCGTCACCACATCTCCGGGGGTCGTACACCTCGCTGAGATCGGGGATAATGTGGATAGAATCACCGGCCCCGTCGATTGCGTCACCGCGCGCGCGCTGGCTCCGCTACATCAACTCATCGGCTTTGCGGAGCCGCTGATGCGCCAAGGCGCAAAGGCGTTATTTCCGAAGGGTCAAGATGTAGAGGCTGAATTGACCGAAGCCGCTAAATATTGGAATATTCGGCCGCAACTCCACCGAAGCCGGACGGGGGACGGTTGGATCGTCGAGCTGACTTCAGTTGAACGGCGCGGGTGAGGCGCTCAGGGGTTGAGTTGGGGAATTTCGATGACCGTAATGGACGAACCGCAGCAAGACCAGGGCGCCCAGCAAAGAGCTGACCGAGAAAAAGCTGAAGTGCCGCATGGCCACCCGCGCATCCTGGCGCTGGCGAATCAGAAGGGCGGTGTGGGGAAAACAACCACCGCGATCAATCTCGGCACCGCACTCGCCGCGATCGGCGAGCGCGTCCTGATCGTCGATCTCGATCCGCAGGGCAACGCCTCGACCGGTCTCGGCATCGACCGCCGCAACCGCTCCTGCTCGACCTATGACGTGCTGATCGGTGAGGCCCCTCTGCGCGAGGCCGTCGTGTCGACCGCGGTGCCGCGCCTGCACATCGCGCCCTCGACCATGGATCTCTCCGGCCTCGAGCTCGAGCTTGGCACCACTGCCGGCCGCGCCTTCAAGCTGCGCGATGCGATCGCCTCGCTCAACAACAACGTCTCGCCGGATGCCGATTACACCTATGTGCTGATCGACTGCCCGCCCTCGCTCAATTTGCTCACGGTGAATGCGATGGCCGCATCGGACGCGATCCTGGTGCCGCTGCAGTGCGAGTTCTTCGCGCTCGAAGGTCTGTCGCAATTGCTGCAGACGGTGGAGCAGGTGCGCTCGACGCTCAATCCGAATCTGTCGATCCATGGCATCGTGCTGACCATGTTCGACTCGCGCAACAACCTCTCGAACCAGGTCGTCGCCGACGTTCGCCAATTCATGGGCGAGAAGGTCTACAAGACCATGATCCCGCGCAACGTGCGCATCTCGGAGGCGCCGTCCTACGGCAAGCCGGTGCTGGTCTACGATCTCAAATGCGTCGGCAGCGAAGCCTATTTGCGGCTCGCCACCGAAGTGATCCAGCGCGAGCGCGAGCTGCGGACGACGCATTGATGTTGCCGTAGGGTGGGCAAAGGCGTCTTCGCCGTGCCCACCGTCTTCCGCTCATAAGCAATCGGTGGGCACGCCTCGCTTTGCCCACCCTACGATTAGAAAATTCAGTTCTGGAGTGCTGCAGCGTGAATCCAAGGGAGCTGGCGATGGCCGATGAAGCGCGTTCGCGACTGGGCCGGGGTCTTGCAAGTCTGATCGGTGACGTCGGCGGCGAAGCCCAGCACGTCGACCGTCCGCGTGCGCAGCGCAAGGTGCCGATCGAATTCATCAAGGCCAATCCGCGCAACCCGCGCCGCACGTTTTCGGACACCGAGCTCAAGGAGCTCTGCGAGTCCATCAAGCAGCACGGCGTGATCCAGCCGATCGTGGTCCGTCCCGTCAAGGGCGCGCAGGATCGCTTCGAGATCATCGCCGGCGAGCGGCGCTGGCGCGCTTCGCAGATGGCTGGCCTGCACGAGGTGCCGATCGTGCCGGTCGACATCAGCGACAGCGATGCGCTGGAATTCGCGATCGTCGAGAACGTGCAGCGCGAAGACCTCAATCCGATGGAAGAGGCGCAGGGCTATCATGCGCTCGCCAACGAGTTCAAACGCAGCCAGGACGACATCGCGAAAGTCGTCGGCAAGAGCCGCAGCCATGTCGCCAACATGATGCGGCTGACCAAGTTGCCGGCCGAGGTGCAGGCCTTCATCGCGACCGGCGAGTTGACCGCCGGTCACGCCCGCGCGCTGATCGGCGTGCCGGATCCGCTCGCCGCCGCCAAGCGGATCGTTGCGGAGGGGCTCAACGTCCGCCAGACCGAAGCGCTCGCGCATGAAGAGGGCGTCCCGGAGCGCAAGCCGCAAAAGCCGCGCTCCACCGGGCCTAAGGAAAAGGACCCTGATACGATCGATCTCGAGAAGCGCGTCAGCGACGCGCTCGGCCTCAAGGTCACCGTCAATCACCGCGATCCCGGCGGCTCGGTCCAGATCAACTACCGCAACCTCGATCAGCTCGACGAGGTGATGAAGCGGCTGGCGAAGGGCGGGCTGTAGGCTCAGCAACTTCCTATGACCGTCATCCCCGCGCAACGGCGAAGCCGTTGTCGCTGGAGGTGGCCGCTTCTTCAGCGGCCCTCGAAGGGCGACGGCCCGGTTGCATCGGGGCCGTTCATCCTTCGAGGCTCCCCGCGCACCGCGTTGCGCCGCGCGGCTCGCACCTCAGGATGACGGAATTCGTCATTGCGAGCGTAGCGAAGCAATCCAGAATCTCTCCGCGGAAAGACTCTGGATTGCTTCGTCGCAAGTGCTCCTCGCAATGACGGGGAGAGAGCCGTGGCTACCCCCGCCGCTTCGCATTCGCCGCGATCGCCATCAGCGTGCGCTGGGCGATGGCGGCGGCGAGCGTCGATTGTTTGCGGGTGTCGAGCGCGGCGGTCGCGAGCTGCTCGATGATGGCAGCGAGCCTTGCCACGCTGAAATTGCGCAGCGCCGTTTCGACCATCGGTTTGCGTGAAAAATGCAAGCGCGGAAATCCGCCGTCCAGCACGGCGGAGGCCGGCTGGCCGTCGGCGATCGCGAGCGCGGATTTGTGCAGCCATGCGGCCTGGCGCTGCGCGGCCGAAATGATCACACCGGGATATGTTCCGGCGATCATGGCTTTTGCGAACTCGGTCTCGACAATGTCTGGCCGGCCGGCGAAAGCGCCGTCGACGATCGGATCGAGCTTGAGCTCGGACGCATCCGCGACCACGGACATCACGTCTTCAAGCGTGATCTCGCCCCTGCCGTGGGCATAGAGCGTGAGCTTGCGCAGCTCGTTGCGCGAGGCCTGCCGGTCGCCGCCGAGGAACGACATCAGCGCGGCACGGGCATCCTGCGTGATACGCAAGTTCGCAATGCGAAGCTCGTCGTCCATCAATTTGGCGAGGTCGCGCTCGGTGTCGGGATAGCAGCCGATCGCCACCGCCATCCTGGCCTTCTCGCAGGCCTTGCGCAGCGGCGATTCGGGACGCAGCTCGCCGGCTTCGATCACGATGCGGCAATCCTTCACGCTCATCTCGGCCAGCGTGTCGATGCCGGCAGCAAAGCTGCGCGAGCCGGCGCGGATGCGAATGGCGCGGCGGCCGCCGAACAGCGGCACGGTCATGGCCTCGTCGACCAGACGCGACGGCTCGGCGGACAGCTCGTCACCGTCGAGCTTGACCAGCGAGAAGGGATCGTTGGGATCGTCAATGGCGGACGCGATCAGTGCGTCGGCGCGCTCGCGCACGAGGCCGGCGTCGGGACCGTAAAGCAGGATGATCGGGCGGCCCGCATCAGGACGTGCGAGGAAGGCATCGATCTCTTTGCCGCGCAGCGCGACCATCGGGCCTCAGGCGGGAATGAACTACGAGCCCGCGGTGAAGAACGCGGCGAGCCTTGTGTTGATGTTCTCGGCAATCTCGTTGGCCGCACGATCCTCGGCGTCGCGTATCGCGCGGTTGCGGGCGAAGCGCTGATACGAGCCGGGCATGTCGTAGGACACGCGCGAGAAGGTCGAGCCGGTCATCACCGATTTGCCGGTCACGACCTCGACCAAATTATACTGGCAGTCGATGCCGTAATTCTCACTGGTCGGCAGGCCGGTCACGGCCGAGACGATCAGCGACGATTTGGTGGTGGTGAAGCGGATATCGAGTCGATGCGTCGGCGGCATGCCGGTCGCCGAGCCGTAGAGCTTGAAGGCGAGGGCGTTGCGGATCTCGATGCCGACGCGGGCCTCGCGGGAGGCGTTCGCCTTCGAGATCGGTGGCAGATCGACCCCCATCAGCTTTTCACGCAAGCCGGGGGTGCCATCGGTATGCTCGGCATACATCGGCTGGAAGCAGCCGGCCGTCAGCGCCGCCAGTGTGGCAATCGCCAGCAAGCGGGCAGCGATACGGATCCTAGCCGACAACATTCACGATCCTCTTGGGGACGATGATCACCTTGCGGACGGGCTTGCCGTCCAAGGCCAGTTTTACAGCATCAAGGGCCAAAGCGGCAGCCTCGATTTCCGGATTCTGGGCCACTGTTGCAACCGTGACCTCGCCCCGCTTCTTGCCGTTGACCTGGACCACCAGGGTCACGCTGTCTTCAACCAGCAAATCGCGTTCGATTTGCGGCCAACTGGCCTCGGAAACCAACCCGGGCTGGCCCAGAACCTGCCAGCACTCCTCGGCCAGATGCGGCATCATCGGGGAGAACAGCTGGACCAGGATCTGGCCGGCCTCCCGGATCGCCCAAGCCAAATCAGGGGCCGGCTGGCCGGGACGCTGGAGCACCTCGGAAAACGAATTCGTGAACTCGCGGATATGGGCGAGGCACACGTTGAAATGCAGCCGCTCGACGCCTGATGTGACCTTGTCCAGCGCGCCATGGGCGGCCTTGCGCAGGGCGGTCGCATCGTCACTGAAGGAACCTGGCCGGGTTGCGGGAGCGGTTTTGCTGACCTCCACGGCATCGTTCACCAGCCGCCACAGCCGCTGCACGAAGCGCGAGGCGCCCTGGACGCGCTCATCGCTCCAGATCACGTCGCGGTCGGGCGGGGAGTCCGATAGCATGAACCAGCGGGCGACATCGGCGCCATAGGTCGCGATGATGTCATCGGGGTCGACCGTGTTCTTCTTCGACTTCGACATCTTCTCGATCGGGCCGATCGTGACGTCTTCGCCGGTCGCGAGCAGGATCGCGCGGCGTCCGTTGCCGCCGACCTCGATCTTCACCTCGGCCGGCTGCACCCAGCTGCCGTCGGCCTTCTGATAGGTCTCGTGTACCACCATGCCTTGCGTGAACATGCCGGCGAACGGCTCATCCAGCGCGAGATGCCCGGTGGCTTTCATGGCGCGGGTGAAGAAGCGGCTGTAGAGCAGATGCAGGATCGCGTGCTCGACGCCGCCGATATACTGGTCGACCGGGAGCATGCGGTTGGCGATCGCGGGCGTCGTCGGTGCTTTCTCGTTCCAGGGATCGGTGAAGCGCGCAAAGTACCAGGACGAATCCACGAAGGTGTCCATGGTGTCGGTTTCGCGGCTAGCGCTGCCGCCGCATTTGGGACAGGTGACGTGCTTCCAGGTCGGATGATGGTCGAGCGCATTGCCCGGCTTGTCGAAGCTCACGTCTTCCGGCAGCACCACCGGCAACTGGTCATCAGGCACCGGCACCACGTCGCATCTCGGACAGTGGATGACCGGAATCGGGCAGCCCCAATAGCGCTGGCGCGAAATGCCCCAGTCGCGCAGGCGGAAATTGACCTGGCGCTCGGCCACCGGCGCGTTGCCGCGCATCTCGCTTTCGAGGCGCTTGGCGACCTCTTCCTTCGCCTGCTCGATGGTCATGCCGTCGAGGAAACGCGAATTGATCATGCGGCCATCACCGTCATAGGCGGTGTCGGTGATGACGAAGGATTTGGGATCCTGGCCTTCGGGACAGACGACCGGCGTATTGCCGAGCGCGTATTTGTTGACGAAGTCGAGGTCGCGCTGATCATGCGCGGGACAGCCGAAGATCGCGCCCGTGCCGTATTCCATCAGCACGAAGTTGGCGACATAGACCGGCAGCTTCCAGTCCGGGTCGAACGGGTGCACCGCGCGGATGCCGGTATCAAAGCCCTGCTTCTCCGCGGTGTCGATGATCGATTGTGCCGTGCCGATCTTCTTGATGTCGGAGATGAACTCGGCGAGATCAGGGTTCTTCGCGGCGGCCGCCTGCGCCAGCGGATGATCCGCCGAGATCGCCATGAACTTTGCGCCGAACAGCGTGTCCGGGCGCGTCGTGAAGATCTTCAGCTCGCTCTCGCCGGCAGGCGTCGTCGCCGGATCGAGCGCGAAGCGGATCAACAGACCTTCCGAGCGGCCGATCCAGTTGCGCTGCATCAGCCTGACCTTGTCGGGCCAGCGGTCGAGCCCATCCAGCGCCGACAGCAATTCCTGCGCGTACTTCGTGATCTTGAAGACCCACTGGCTCATTTCGCGCTGCTCGACGATTGCGCCCGAGCGCCAGCCACGGCCGTCGATCACCTGCTCATTGGCGAGCACGGTCATGTCGACCGGATCCCAATTCAGCTTGCGCTTCTCGCGCTCGGCAAGGCCCGCGGCGAGCATATCCAGGAACATCTTCTGCTGATGCTTGTAGTAGCTGGGGTCGCAGGTCGCGAATTCGCGTGACCAGTCCAGCGACAGCCCGATCGAGCGGAGCTGCTTCTTCATCGCGGCGATGTTGTCGTAGGTCCAGGCCTTGGGTGCGACCTTGCGCTCGATGGCGGCGTTCTCGGCCGGCAGGCCGAAGGCGTCCCAACCCATCGGGTGCAGTACGTTGAACCCCTTGGCGCGCATGAAGCGGGCCAGCACGTCGCCGAGCGTGTAGTTGCGGACATGGCCGATGTGGATGCGCCCGGAGGGGTAGGGGAACATCTCCAGCACATAATATTTTGGCCGCGAATCGTCGTTCTTCGAGACGAAGATCGCCTGTTCGTCCCATTTGCGTTGCCAGCGCGGTTCGGCGTCGCGGGCGTTATAGCGTTCGGAGGTCATGGAATCGTTGCGTTTTCGTGGTTTCGGCGGCCTGAAGAGGCCGGACTAGGCCATAGAAGTCCTCGGGGGGTCAATGGGTTGCCGTGGCGAGCAGCCACTCGCAATCCTGCTCCGCAAAAGTACGTATATGGGTGTGTTGGGATCGGATTAAGGGTCGGTGGTCCCCAATAGTGTACCCCGCGTCTGGCAATGGCCTCAGATTTCGACGATCCCGACTACGACTATGCCGTGTCCGTCGCCGGACGGGCCGGTGCGGACCATGGCCGAGCAACGGATTCCCGCCGACGCTGGCCAATTTTGCGATCGGGTTCCAGTAACTACGCCGGCAGCCATAATGACCTGCGCAACGCCATCGACCTGCTGATTGACCACAACCGTCCCTTCGACGTCAGGACCAATCAGGACTTGTTCGAGACCTATATCGCGCCCCAGGTCAGCGCCGTCGTGGTCGAGACGTCCGAGCGGCTGCAGGCCCTGATGGATGCGGAAAACGAGCTCGATCGCGCCGAGGCTGCGGGTTAGGCGCTCGCCGCAATCACCATACCCGCCGTGCCTTTCTCGATCGCTTGCACGCCGTGCTCGACGACATTGTTGCGGCCGCGATGCTTGGCGGCATAGAGCGCCGCGTCAGCAGCTTCGATCAGATCGCCGGGACGCAGCGACTCGTTCGGCCGGGTCGCAGCGACGCCGATTGAAACGGTGACGACCATGTGGGCCGAGGTGATGTGCGGCATGCAGAGTTTCAGCACGGCCGCGCGCACCTGTTCGCCGATCGCGACTGCGCGCATCAAGTCGGTGTTCGGCAGCAGGAGGCAGAACTCCTCGCCGCCATAGCGCGCGGCAAAGCCCATCGTATCGGCAGCGATGTCGGACAGCGACTCGCCGAGGCGCGTCAGGCAGGAATCGCCTTCGAGATGGCCGTAGGTGTCGTTGAACAGCTTGAAATGGTCGACGTCGATCATCAGCAGCGCCAGCTCGCTGCCATATTGCTGCGCGCGCATCCATTCGAAGTCGAGACGGCTCTGGAAGCCGCGGCGGTTGGCGAGGCCCGACAGCATGTCGATCGATGCCATCACCGTCAATCGATCATTGGTCGCGATCAGCTCGCGTTCGCGCTGGCTGAGCTGCGCCGCCATCGCGTTGAAGGCGCGCGCCAGCGGCACGAATTCGGAAGGAAGGCTCTTGCGCGCGGCGCGGGCCGACAGATCGCCCTCGCCGAGACGCTTGGCCATGTCGGCAAGCATTTCGATCGGCTTGATCACGAGCTTCTCGGCGGCGATCAGCGCACCGAGCAGCACGAACATCACGACGAAAGCGAGCTGGAGATAGGCGGTGCGGATGTCGCGGCTCACCGCCGCGGACACTTTGTCTTCGTCGATGCTGGCGATCAGGCGGGCATTGGTGCCGGCGATGCGGATGAAGCTGACCGCGCGCTGCGAGCCGTCGGCGGCGAGGAACGACAACGAGCCTTCGTCCTGGTTCGAGCGCAAGGCCAGGTCGGCGATCGCCGACATCAGCGGCATGTCGTCAAGGGGCCGTCCGACGGCGCTGTGCTGGTCGGCGGGTGCGGCCAGCACGGTGCCGGTGCTGTCGACCAGCACCGCGGTAATGCCGACGCGGCCGCCGAGATTGTTCATCACCTTCGACATCCAGTCGAGATTGACGGTCGCGAGCACGACAGCGTCCGCAACGCCGCTGAACGCGGAGACCGGATAGACCGCCATGACGGTCGGTGCCTGCACCGGGCGCGACAGGATGAAGTCGGACAGCACGAACCGGCCGGTCTCCTGCGCCTGCTGGAAATAAGGCCGGTCGGAGAGGTCGAGGCCGACATACATGTTGTTGGTCGCACACTGGATGCGGCCGTCCTGGCCGGCGATCAGGAGTGTGCGGATCCAGGGCAGGCTGGTCGGCAGGCTCGCGCGCAGCACGTCGCAACTCTTGCCGACGCCGCCTGCGGAGGCGCGGATGAAGGCTTCCGATTTCAGGATGGTCTCGACCGACGAGATCACCTCACGCTGCGCATCGGCGCTGTGCCGCGCGACGGTGGTGAATTCGGCCGTGGCCTGCGCGATCTGCTTGGTGCGGGTGTCTTCAAGCGAGCGGATCCGCTCGAGCATCAAGGGCGCGACCAGAATCACCGCGAGCAACGCAAGCCGGGCCCTGATGCCGAGGACCTGCTTGAGTTTTACGCGCTTGCGGTTGAAACTGACGTTTGCCATCTTCGTTACCCACCCCACGGGCAAGGTAAAGCGAAGGGTTCAAAAAGCCTTTCTTGAACTCGGTAAAATTGGAACTACCTCCTGAAGTCACGGCCCAACCGACATCATGACAGACAACAACGCCGCGCCGGTAACCGGCGATTCATCAAATGCGCTCGCCGCGGTCGAGGCGGAAATTGCACGCGCCTGCAAGGACGCGCGGCGCGATCGCGCCTCGGTGACGCTGATCGCGGTGTCCAAGACGTTCTCGGCGGATGCAATTATGCCGGTCATCGGCGCCGGACAGCGCGTGTTCGGGGAGAATCGCGTGCAGGAGGCCAAAGCCAAGTGGCCAGCGTTAACGTCTGCTTACCCTGGTATCGCACTGCATCTCATCGGTCCGCTGCAATCCAACAAGGCGAAGGAGGCGGTCGCGCTGTTCGATGCGATCCATTCGGTCGATCGTCCGAGCATTTGCCAAGCGTTAGCCAAAGAAATCGAATCCCAGAACAAGCACCCGCAACTCTTCGTCCAGATCAACGTCGGCGAGGAGCCGCAGAAGGCCGGCGTCGCACCCGGCGAGGCCGACGCCTTCCTCAAGAGCTGCCGCGACACCTATGGCCTGACGATATCAGGCCTGATGTGCATCCCGCCGGTGGATGAGCCGCCCGCGGCGCATTTCGCGCTCACCGCCAAGATCGCCGCGCGCAACGGCCTGACGAACCTCTCGATGGGCATGAGCGCGGATTATGCGACCGCCATCATGCTGGGTGCCACCCATGTGCGCGTGGGCAGCGCGATCTTCGGGCATCGATAGTTATTTCGGGTCGTCCTGGCTTTTGCCAGGACGACGACGAGGAAGCATCTACACAAAACCCACCGACACCTTCCCCAGCACACCAAAATCCGCCGCAAAATGATCGCCAGCCTGGATCGGCAGCGGCGGATGGCAGGTGCCTGTCGTCACCACCTGCCCTGCCCGCAAGGTGATGCCGAGCTCGCGCAGTTCGTTGGCGAGCCAGGCGAGCGCGGCGCGGGGATCGCCGAGCACGTTCTTGCCGTGACCGAGATAACGCTCGCCGCGCAGCGTGATCTGCGGCCGCTCCTCGACGAGATCGATCGCGCGCCATCTCGCAATCGCCGCCGGCCCCAGCACGAACAGATGCGCGCAGGCATTGTCGGCGATCAGCTGCGCCTCGCCGGCGCTGGTGAAATCGCTGAAGCGTGAATCCGGAATTTCGATAGCGGGATGCAAGGTGTCGACGGCGGCAAGCACTTCATCGGCGCCAAAGGGCGAAGACCGCGGCGCCAGGTCGCGTCCCATGCGGAAGCAGAATTCCGGCTCGCCGACGCGCATGGCATTGCCCGTCATCGAGGCGGTGCCGCCATCGGCGATCACGGTCTCGCTCATGATGCGGCCGGCCAGCGGCCCTGCAACATTGATGTGCTTCTGCCCGGCTTCGCTCGTGGCTGCGATTTTCCAGCCGAACAGGCTTCCGAGCGATTGGGTTTCGAGCACGGCCTGCACGGCGTAAGCCTCGGCCCTACTCCGCGGCCGCAGCCGCGCCTCCAGCGCGTCGAGCTTGCTGCCGTCACGCCAATGTTGAACGAGGACACGCGAAGCGGCTTCGATCTGATTCTTGTCGAGCATGTGTCCTCACCCGATGATGATTCTTGTTCTTGGTCCTATCCGCCGCAGCAGCTGCAGCATGGCCGCCCGTGTCATGGAGACGCAGCCTGCGGTCGGGCCGAAATTGTCGCGCGCCAGATGCAGGAACACCGCGCTGCCGCGGCCGGCGATGCGCGGGCATGTGTTGTGATCGATCTCGATGATGAAGTCATAGAGATGGTCGGCGCGCTTCAGCCGGTCACCGCCCTCGCCCTGCCCGCGCCGGATCCACTGGTTGTAATGGCGGTCGCCGGGATCCTCGCACCAGGCGTCCGTGTCGGTGATGATGCGCGCCGGCAGAAACGTCCTGGGACGGCTGTGCCGGTCGCCCCGCCACCATAATTGCCGGGGCCGAAAGCTGCCCCTGGGAGTGCCGCCATCGCCTTCGCGCTTGTTGGCCAGAATGCCGCCGCGCCCCAGCGCCACCGGAATTGTCAGGCCGCCGGCCGTCAGCCAGCCCCTGCGCGGATTCCCGGCGGCAGGCTTAACGCGGATCGCGGACAGTGGTCCGTTGCCTCGATTCCCGGTGTAACTAACTGACACAGCTTTGTTTTTCATGTGAAATCGCGATGTCGAATTCATTACAGGACATTCATCGAACCGTCCTGCTATTCTAGGTTAGAGTGGTTCCGGCTTGTGAATCGGTAGCAGCCCACTACTTCAACACGAACAACAATAAAAACAGCGACCCCTAAACTTTCCCATCACGGCTGGGTGCCGCATGCATGCGCGCCTCGCCGGACTCCAAAAGGATGATCCCCCATGGCCAATGCCCGCAAGATCCTGATCGTGGATGACGATACCGATCTGCGCGATACGTTGGTGGAGCAATTATCGCTACACGAAGAGTTTGAAGCCTCCGCCGTCGATACCGGCGCCAAGGGCGCCAGCGCCGCAAAAGCCAACGCCCCTGATCTTGTTCTGATGGATGTCGGCCTCCCCGACACCGACGGCCGCGAGGTGGTCCGCTCCCTGCGCAAAGGCGGCTTCAAGGCGCCGATCATCATGCTGACGGGGCACGACACCGATTCCGACACGATTTTGGGCCTGGAATCAGGGGCCAATGACTATGTCGCGAAGCCCTTCCGCTTCGCTGTGCTGCTCGCCCGCATCCGCGCCCAGCTGCGCCAGCACGAGGCCAGCGAGGACGCGGTGTTCTCGGTCGGCCCCTACTCCTTCCGCCCCGGCTCCAAGATGCTGACCGCGGCCAATGCCCGCAAGGTCCGCCTCACCGAGAAGGAAACGGCGATCCTGCGCTTCCTCTACCGGGCCGGCCAGATGCCGGTCTCGCGCGAGACCCTGCTCCAGGAGGTCTGGGGCTACAATTCCGGCGTCACCACCCACACGCTGGAAACCCACATCTACCGCCTCCGCCAGAAGATCGAGAAGGATGCCGCCAACCCGGAGATCCTGGTCACGGAAGCCGGTGGCTACAAGCTGGTGCCGTGATACGTTCCGGATACGCGCGATTCGTCGTAAATTGGCGCGTTCCTCGAGCCTCGGACCGGAATGTCAATCGACGATGACGTAGCGCTGCTTGAGCGTGTCCCGACACTGCGCCTGTTGGGAGACGCCTCGTTGCGCATGCTGGCGATCGGCTCCGAGCAGCGCGACTTCGTCCGCGGCGATATCCTGTTCAAAATCGGTGACGATGCCGACGCCGGCTTCGTGGTCCAGCGCGGCGCCTTTCGCGTCGATGACGGCGCCGGCGCCGAGATGATCGCAGGTCCCGGCACGCTGATCGGCGAGCTCGCTCTGGTCGTGCCGATGAAGCGGCCGTCGGGTGCGGTGGCGCTGGAGAACTCCTCCGTCATCCGCGTCGCACGCAGCCTGTTTCAGCGCGTGCTCGAGAGCGATCCCGCCGCCGCGGTGCGCCTGCGCGACGAATTCGCCATCCGCTCCAGCCAGATCGCCAGCGATATTCTGATGGCCGGTTCGAAGCTGAGTACGTAGCTCTCTCCACCCGTCATTCCGGGGCGCGACGAAGTCGCGAGCCCGGAATCCATTCATCCACCGTTTGTGTCGCTCAATGGATTCCGGGCTCGCGCTACGCGCGCCCCGGAATGACGCCGGGCGCTCACACCTCCAGCGTCACCGTCACAGGCACGTGGTCCGATGGCCGCTCCCAGCTGCGGGCATCGCGTAATATCTTGAAATCCTGCACCGCGTCCTTCAGCGCGCGCGAGACCCAGATGTGGTCGAGCCGCCGGCCGCGGTCGCCGACGGTCCAGTCGGCGGAGCGATAGCTCCACCAGGTGTAGACCTTTTCCGACATCGGAATGCGGTCGCGTGCGACGTCGACCCACTCGCCGGCCTCAAGCGCCGCCTTCAGCTTTTCGGTTTCGACAGGCGTGTGCGAGACGACTTTCAGCAGCTGCTTGTGCGACCACACGTCGTTCTCGTGCGGCGCGACATTGAGATCGCCGACCAGGATGTGACGATCCTGCCCGCGCGGATGCAGCGGCTCGCAGGCCTTCATCTCGTCGAGGAAGCGAAGCTTGTGGTCGAACTTTTCGTTCAGCGCCGGATCGGGAATGTCGCCGCCGGCGGGGACGTAGAAATTATGCAGCACGAGCGGCTTTGCGAT
Source organism: Bradyrhizobium sp. CCBAU 51745 (assembly GCF_028128715.1). Taxonomy (NCBI): domain Bacteria; kingdom Pseudomonadati; phylum Pseudomonadota; class Alphaproteobacteria; order Hyphomicrobiales; family Nitrobacteraceae; genus Bradyrhizobium; species Bradyrhizobium sp. CCBAU 51745. Next base: position 181,202 of record NZ_LBJP01000084.1, read on the forward strand.
ATTGGCCTTCTCGCCGAACGACACCGAGATATGGCGCGAATCCACCTTGTCGCAGAAGGTGCGGATATCGGTGGACTCGAACGGTATCTTCGAGACGATGGCGACGCCGTGATAGCCCTTCTGTCCGTTCAGCGCGACATGCTCATAGCCGAGCCGCTTGAAGCGCTTCAGCGGAAAGGCATCGTCGATGCATTTGGTCTCCTGCAGACACAGCACGTCCGGCCGCGCGCTTTTGAGAAATTTCGCGACCAGATCGATGCGCAGCCGCACCGAATTGATGTTCCAGGTTGTCAGGGACAGACGCATGGGAGTTGCGTCTTAGCATGGATTGGCTTGGGCGAAATGCCTGTCCACAGGCGAGGTTTCGTAGGGTGGGCAAAGCGAAGCGTGCCCACGATCCGTATCCATCACGGAAGGATGGTGGGCACGGCGCGTTGCGCCTTTGCCCACCCTGCGGCACCGTCAACCCGGCGACGGCACGTTGTAATTGGTGAAGTCGATCTTGAACATGTTCGGATCGAGCTTCTTGGTCGTATCCAGATTGTAGACCGCGAATGTGGTGTCGTAGCCTTGCGGATCGGTCACGGTCCATTGCTTCAACTGGCCGTCCTTGGCGCCGAGCATCAGCAGGAGGCGGCTGGTGCCGACCAGCGCCTGCTTCTCCTCGATCGTGACGCTGATGAAGAGGTCGTCGGCGGAGACGTTGACGACGTTGGTGTCCTTCATCAGGTCGATGCGATCGGACAGCAGGAAGCGGAGCGGCGTCTGCGACAGCGGATAGACATCTTGCGTCGCAAGCTTGCGATCGCGCACCACGACGGAGGATCCATCGGCGACGATGTCGATCGGGCTCGGCGGATCATATTCGACGCGCATCTTGCCCGGCTTCTGGATGTAGAAATCGCCCTGCGTCTTGCTGCCGTCGGGGCCGACCTGGACGAAATTTCCGACCAGCGTCGACAGCGATGACAGATACGCACTGACCTTGGCCGCCTGCGCCTTCTGCTTGTCGTCGAAGGTCTGGAAGATGCTGCTCGGCACGTTGCGGCGCGGATCCGGAATGATCGGATTCGGTGGCGCTTGTGTTGCGCCTGAGATCGCCGGTCCGCCCGACGGCGGAGCGGCGTCACGCGCCTTCGGCGCCGGCTTCGGCACGGGGACCGTCTGCGCGACCGAGGCTACGGTCATCGTCGCGGCGGTGACGAGAAGCACGCCGGCCACGCGCGCGCTGCGCGCGGCGAGAGAGGCTGCGAATCCAAGGTCCGGATGTCTGGTCAACGCGTCGTCCTAACGTGGCTGGCGCCGTTTTAGCGTGATTTCGGGCAAAAGCAGAGATCGAATTTGCGTGACAATAGCATTCGGAGGCGGGTGGGTCGCTCCTTGCCTCACATATGACTGTCTTCTTCCTCGACCAGAATCTCGCGTTTGCCGGCGTGATTGGCAGGTCCGACAATGCCTTCCAGTTCCATGCGCTCCATCAGCGATGCAGCACGGTTGTAGCCGATTTGCAGGCGGCGCTGGATGTAGCTGGTCGAGGCCTTGCGGTCGCGCTTGACGATCGCGACGGCCTGCTGGAACAGATCGCCGCCACCATCCGCACCCATGCCGCTGGCGTCGAACACGGCGCCGCCATCTTCGTCCTCGGTCGGCTCTTCGGCTGTGACTGCTTCCAGGTATTCCGGCTGGCCCTGCGTCTTGAGATGACGCACCACCTTCTCGACTTCCTCGTCCGAGGCAAACGGCCCGTGCACGCGGCTGATGCGGCCGCCGCCGGCCATGTAGAGCATGTCGCCCTGGCCGAGCAGCTGCTCGGCGCCCATCTCGCCCAGAATGGTGCGGCTGTCGATCTTGGAGGTGACCTGGAAGGCGATGCGGGTCGGGAAGTTCGCCTTGATGGTGCCGGTGATGACGTCGACCGACGGACGCTGTGTCGCGAGGATCACATGCAGGCCGGCGGCGCGCGCCATCTGCGCGAGGCGCTGCACCGCGCCTTCGATGTCCTTGCCGGCGACCATCATCAGGTCGGCCATTTCGTCGACGATGATGACGATGTAGGGCAGCGGATCGAGCGAGAGCTTCTCTTCCTCGTAGATCGCCTTGCCGGTCTCCTTGTCGAAGCCGGTATGCACCGTGCGCGTCGGCTCCTCGCCCTTGGCTTTCAGCTCGAGCAGGCGCGTGTTGTAGCCGTCGATGTTGCGCACGCCGAGCTTGGCCATGTTCTTGTAGCGCTCTTCCATTTCGCGCACGGCCCATTTCAGCGCGACCACCGCCTTCTTCGGGTCGGTCACGACGGGCGTGAGCAGATGGGGAATGCCGTCATAGACGGAGAGTTCGAGCATCTTCGGATCGACCATGATCAACCGGCACTGATCGGGGCGCAACCGGTAGACCAGGCTGAGGATCATGGTGTTGATCGCAACCGACTTACCGGAGCCGGTGGTACCGGCGATCAGCATGTGCGGCGTGCGTGCGAGATCGATGATGACGGGGTCGCCGCCGATGGTCTTGCCGAGGCAGAGCGGCAGCTTCGCGACCGTGTCGGTGGCTTCCTTCGCCACCAGCAGCTCACGCAGATAGACCTTCTCGCGATGCGCGTTGGGCAACTCGATGCCGATGGCGTTGCGGCCGGGCACGACCGCGACGCGTGCCGACAGCGCGCTCATCGAGCGGGCGATGTCGTCGGCAAGGCCGATCACGCGGGATGATTTGATGCCCGGTGCGGGCTCCAGCTCGTACAGCGTGACGACGGGACCCGGATTGGCCTTCACGATCTCGCCGCGCACGCCGAAGTCCTGCAGCACGCCTTCGAGCGAGCGCGAATTGGTCTCGAGCTCAGCCTTGCTGAGCGGCTGGCGATCGCCGGCCTTCGGCGCGGCCAGCATGGAGACGGAGGGAAGATCGAACTTGTCGGAACCCTTCTTGGGCGCCGCCTTCGGCGCAGCCTTCTTGCGCGAGGTGCGCGCGGGCGCCTCTTCCTCTTCTTCCTCCTCCTCGACTTCTTGCTCGTCGTGCTCGTCCTCGTAGTCCTCGTCCGCGGCCTGCGGCGAGATCGAGGGCGCGGCGCGGCTGCCACCAAGATTGGGCTCCTGCCGACTGAACGAAACCGGCTTGGTCTTGCTGCCGCTTGAAACCAGCGAGCGATAAGCAGCCCCACAAAGCCAGATCAGGCGTGCCTTGGTGCTCATCAGCGCGTGGAACAGAAAGCCCAGCGACACCGAACCGCGATCGCTGTCCTCGCCGTCTTCGAGCGGCTTGTCGTCGTCCTCGATCTCCGCAAGTTCCTCGTCATGCTCGCGCGCGCCGAGCCCGCAGGCGATCAGGAAGGTTGCGGTGAGCGCCACGAACAGGATAGCGCCGAGCACGATGCGATAGATCGCGCCGGGCGGTCCGAAGATCACCGCTGGCGCGCGCACCAGCGCATCGCCAACGACGCCGCCGAGCCCGGTCGGCAGCGGCCAGGCGCCGCCATGCGGCCAACAACTGACAAAGCCCGCCGCGATCACCGTGCAGAGAATCCATGAGCCGAGCCGCAGCGCCTCGCGGTCGAACGGGCGGTGAGTCATCATGCGCCAGCCCCACACCGCGACCGTCAGGATCAGCATGATGGCGCCGAGGCCGAGAATCTGCATCGCGAGGTCGGCGCCGATGGCGCCGGCATAGCCGAGGACATTGTGGATCGGCCGTGAGGTCGCGTGGCTGAGGCTCGGGTCCTGCACCGACCAGGTCATCAAAGCGGCGGATGCGACGCCCGAGAGCGTGACCAGGCCAAAGCCGGTCAGCTCGCGCAAACGCCGGCTCAGCGCTTCGCGGATCGAAGGCGGCAGATGGCCGACCAGGGGAATCACACGTTCGATTGCCGACATGCTCATGGGCCCCGCCTAACCCAGAGTTTCGACCAGCCGGTGCAGCGCCTGCGCCGTGGTCTCACTGTCCTGCACCAGCGCCAGGCGGATGTAGCCGGCACCGGGATTGAAGCCGTCGGGCTGAAGCCGCGCCAGATAGGAGCCGGGCACCACGCGCACGCCGGCCTCCCTGAAGAGCTTCAGAGTCACGGCGACATCGTCGCCGATCTCTGACGTGTTGAGCCAGACGCAGAAGCCGGCATCAGGCCGGCGATAGCCGTAACGATTGCCGATGATCTGGTCGGCGAGATCGAACTTGATCCGGTAGAGCCTGCGGTTCTCCTCGACATGCGCCTCGTCGCCATAGGCGACGGTCGCGACATGCTGGAGCGGCACCGGCACCTGGGGCGCTGCGATGTTGCGCAGCTCCAGGAACTTGCCGATGAACGTCTTGTCGCCGGCGGTGAAGCCGACGCGCAGGCCCGGCAGGTTGGAGCGCTTCGACAGCGACTGGAACGCGGCGACGCGGGTGAAATCGGGCCCTGCGCATTCGAGCGCGCTGCCCGGCGCCTGACGGGTGTAGATCTCCGAATAGCACTCGTCGCTGAGGATCATGAAGTTGTAGCGATCGGCGAGGCTTTTCAGGCGGGTGAAATAATCGCGCGAGGCGACCGAGCCCTGCGGGTTGGCGGGCGAGGCCAGATAGAACGCCACGGTGCGCGCCAGCGTAGCCTCGTCGATGGCATCGAGATCGGGCAGGAAGCCGTTTTCGACCGTGGTCGGCAGATAGACCGGCTCGCAAGCCGCTGCGCCAGCGCCGGCGCCATAGACCGGATAGAACGGGTTCGGCATCAGGATCGCGGGCTTGCCGGGCTTCGGCCCGACATAGCGCACCGCTGCGATCGCGGCGAGGAACAGCCCCTCGCGGCTGCCATTGAGCACGAGAATCTCGCTTTTGGGGTCGAGCGCGCGCGGCAGCTTGAAACGCGACGACAGCCAGGCGCTCGCAGCGTTGCGGAACGGCTCCATGCCCTGGTTCATCGGGTAACGGCCGAAATCGGCGATGTGCTTGGCCAGCACCGGGCCGACGAAGTCGGGCACGGGATGCTGCGGCTCGCCGACAGCCAGCGAAATCAAGGGCTTGCCGGGCTCATGCGGAGCCAGCAGCTCGTTCAGCCGGACGAAGGGCGAGCGTTGGTTGTCGGAGCTTCCACTGGCCTGCGGCGCACGGGATGAAGCGGTCATGACCATTCTGGGCGCCAGTACTCTCGGAACGGCCGGTCGCGCGCTGCGCGCCGGCGGGAAAGCGGTTCAGTTCACCATAGATAGGGCGAGGTTAAGACGCGATTAACCATCGGCGGGCCGCTCCGTCCAGAGCCGGAAAAATGAGGCCGGATAACAACGGGATGGCGGCCTGGTCACCTCTCCCGCAAGGCACGCGGGGGAGGGAGCGCACCGTCATGGTGGCTTAATGCCCCGGCAGCTTCTCGAATGTCATCATCCCCGCGGGGATCGTGTGGAACTCCTGCTTGTCGCAGGTGTAGATCGCCACCTGCGGCTGGAATTGTTCCGGGTCGTCCAGCGTGCCGACCTTGACCACGACGGCCGGCAGGCCGGGTATTTTGGTGACGAGATGGGTGCCGCACTCGGGGCAGAAATCGCGCGTGACGGCGCGCTCGAGGTCCTTGCGGGTGAACTGCTTGGGCTGGCCAGTGATGTAGGTGAAGCCGTTCGCCGGCATCGCGATGAAGGTGTTGGGTGCGCCGCCTGAGATGTACTGGCACTCGCGGCAATGACATTGCCCCTGCATCATCGGATCGCCCTCGGCCACGTAGCGCACCTCGCCGCAATAGCATCCGCCTTCCAAGCGCATGACGACCTCCCGTGTTGTTATTCGTTGTGGTCGTTATTTCTGCGCCGGCAATCTGGAATGGCAATGCCTTTCTTAGGTCGCCGGACCTAAAAGCAATCTTGCAAAAAAAGGGGCTCCAACTTGCGCTGGAGCCCCTCAACGGTCGGGGCATTGCCGGGTATGTGCCCCAAACCGTAGGAGTGGACGCGATCTTCCGGAGAAGATCGCGGCCGGGAGGAGACGTTACATGTTGTAGGCGCGCTCGGTGTGCTCGGTGATGTCGAGGCCTTCACGCTCGGTCTCGACATTGGCGCGGAGGCCAACGATCACATCGACGACCTTGTAGAGGATCGCCGAACCGATGCCCGACCACACCAGCGTGGTGCCGACCGCCTTGAGCTGGGACAGCATCTGCGCAGCGAAGTCGTAATCGGCAACCTTCGGCGGGATCGCGGTGTAGTCGATGATGCCGGCGCCGCCGAGAGCCGGGTTCACCAGGATGCCGGTGCCGAGGGCGCCGACGATGCCGCCGATGCAGTGCACGCCGAACACGTCGAGCGAGTCGTCGTAGCCGAGCGCGTTCTTCACCACGGTGCAGAAGAACAGGCAGACCACGCCGACCACGAGACCGAGGACGATCGCACCCATCACGCCGGCGAAGCCGGCGGCAGGCGTGACGGCCACGAGGCCCGCGACAGCGCCGGAGATGACGCCGAGCACCGACGGATGACCCTTCACGATCCACTCCGCGAACATCCACGACAGCGCGGCGGCTGCGGTGGCGACGAAGGAGTTGGTCATGGCGAGCGCAGCGCCGCCGTTGGCCTCCAGGTTGGAGCCGGCGTTGAAGCCGAACCAGCCGACCCAGAGCAGCGAGGCGCCGATCATCGACATGGTCAGCGAGTGCGGAGCCATCAGCTCCTTACCGTAACCGACGCGCTTGCCGATCAAGAGGGCGCCGACCAGGCCGGCGATGCCGGCGTTGATGTGCACCACGGTGCCGCCCGCGAAGTCGATCGCGCCCGCCTTGAAGATCCAGCCGGCGTCGGCGTTGATCTCGTCGAGCTTGGCTTGAGCCGCGGTCTTCGCCGCCGCATCACCCGCAGCAGCCAGAGCCTTGGCCGCGTCCTGGATCGCGTCCGGGCCGGGCCAGTACCAGACCATGTGCGCGATCGGGAAGTAGATCAGCGTGACCCAGAGCGGGATGAAGAGCGCGACGGCCGCGAACTTCATGCGTTCGGCAAAGGCGCCGACGATGAGGGCGGGCGTGATCGCCGCGAAGGTCATCTGGAAGCACACATAGACGAGCTCCGAGATGTTGGCGTCGACCGAGAAGGTTGCGGCCTTCGAGTCGGTGGTGACGCCCATCATGAAGGCCTTGGAGAAGCCGCCGATGAAGTCGGAGCCGCCGGTGAAGGCGAGGCTGTAGCCGTACACGGCCCAGATCACGGTGACGACGCAGACAGTGTAGAACACCTGCATCAGGACCGAGAGCATGTTCTTGGAACGAACGAGGCCGCCGTAGAACAGCGCGAGACCCGGGATCGTCATCAACAGCACGAGGACTGTCGATGTCAGCATCCAGGCGTTATCCCCCTTGTTGACCGTTGGCTCGGCATAGGCTGCGGTCGCAGCGAAAAGGCCGACTGCGAGAGCCGCCAATCCCGCGCCATAGGGACGCTTAAACGTCATTGCATTTACTCCTGATTGAATTTTGGTTGAGCGCGAAATCAAAGGGCCGCGGCGTCGGCCTCGCCGGTGCGGATGCGGACCGCATGGTCGAGGTTGATGACGAAGATCTTGCCGTCGCCGATCTGTCCGGTTTTCGCAGCGGACGTGATGGCGTCGATGGTTTTGTCGACCTGCTCGGAGGCGACAGCGACTTCGATCTTGATCTTGGGCAGGAAGCTCACGGCATATTCGGCGCCGCGATAGATTTCCGTATGGCCTTTCTGCCGGCCATATCCCTTGACTTCCGTCACCGTGAGACCGTGAACGCCAATGGCGGTCAGGGCGTCACGGACTTCTTCCAGCTTGAATGGCTTGATAATCGCCATAACAATTTTCATGGGTCCTATCCCCGCTTGGGCCCGGTCCGGACGTGGCCGGGCGTTTCTCGACTGGTTCGCCACGAGGGAGACGTTTCACTACGCGGGCACAGCCACGCCCCCTAGAATCAAATGCCGTGCCAGATCGGCCGGGTTGCCTAACGGACTATGAAAACGGGTGTTTTCGCGCCCAGCTTGTATTGCGTTGCAGTGCGCCAATACGTCGCGCTCAAAACGTGATCATGGCTGATCAAAATACAGGCAGGACAGGCTGCCGACACAATGTTGCTCACGCGTCGGGCAGCAGAAAGGTATTTTCTTACAGGGAGAGACTCACCGAAGGGCGCCGCTGCGCTGCAGAAGATAGAGCGCGACCTTCGGCTGCTTACAGGATGGTCGGAACCGACCAAGGATAATCAGGCGGGGGCGCGTTCCGTGAACACCCGGTCGACCAAGCCCCATTCAACCCCCTGCTGGGCGGTCATGAAGTGATCGCGGTCCAGGGTCCGCTCGACCTCCGCTTCGCTACGGCCGCAATGCTGCGCATAGAGGCGGATGATGCGCCGCTTGGTTTCCTGCATCTCGTTGGCATGGATCAGGATGTCGGACGCCTGACCCTGGAAGCCGCCGAGCGGCTGATGCACGTGAAGGCTGGCATTGGGCAGCGCGGCGCGGTGACCGGGCTCGCCGGCCATCAGCAGGAATGAGCCCATCGAGCGCGCCGTGCCCATGCACAGCGTATGCACCGGCGCCTTGATGAACTGCATGGTGTCGTACATCGCAAGGCCGGAGGTGACCACACCGCCATAGGAATTGATGTAGAGATTGATCGGCCGGTTCGGATTCTCTGCTTCCAGAAACAACAGCTGTGCGCAGACCAGGCCCGACATCGCGTCGTTGACCTCGCCGTTGAGGAAGATGATGCGCTCGCGCAAGAGGCGCGAATAGATGTCGAAAGATCGTTCGCCGCGCGCGGATTGTTCGACGACCATGGGGACGAGCTGAAGCATGTCGCGCATCGGCGACCTCCATGTCTAGAGGTGATGAAGTTTGTTGGTGGTTAGGCTGCCGCGCGCATCAGGCAGCAATTGCTGTTGGCCGGCTGCGGCAGCTTGGCGCAGGCCTGCTGAATGATGCGAAAGCGCGTGCCGCCTGACACGTTCGGCTCGATCTTGAAGATGACCTGGCTTTCGCGGAACGGCGGCTCGGAATCGCGCATCCGGTAGCGCACCTCTGCGCCGGGAATCGATGTTTCAGGTTCAGTGCCGGCCAGGTCGCAATCCGGCAGCCAGCGCTCGCGCAATTCGGGAATCGTCACCGCGCGCCAGACTTTTGCAGGCGGTGCATCGAATTCAAACTCGAGCACCAAGGCTTCTTTGACTATCAAGGCGTCTTCGGAGGGATCAGGTTTTGCGGCGTCGCTCATTGATCCATCTCCTTCAGGAGGTCGGCGAGTGCGTCCATGCGCTTCGGCCAATAGGCGCGGTAGCGCGCAAGCCAGGCCCCGATGGCGAGAATTCCTTCGGGATCGACTTCGTAATTCACAAAGCGGCCCTGCCGCTGCTCGCGCACGAGACCTGCCGCGCGCAGCACTGAAAGATGTTGCGACATCGCCGGCTGGCTGATCTCCAGGCCGTCGCGCAAGGCGCTCGCATTCAGGCTGCCGCCGGCGAGCTTCTCAAAGACCTTGCGGCGGGTCGGGTCGGCCAGCGCCTTGAAGATGTCGGCTTCGATCATGCCGACACATAAGCACGGGCTTATGTGTTACGCAAGTCCCTTACTGAAGCGCCTCACCGTGCTGTGAAATGTCGAGCCCCTCGAGCTCGTGCTCCCGCGACACGCGCAACGGCACGAACAGGCCGACCAGCTTGAGCAGGATGAAGCTCACGCCCGCCGACCAGGCGAAGGTGACGGCGACGCCGTAGAGCTGGATCAGCAATTGCTGCGGATGCCCTTCGAGCAGGCCGGCGGTGCCGCCGATCGCGCTGGTGGCGAATACGCCGGCGAGCAGCGTGCCGGTCAGCCCGCCGATGCCGTGCACGCCGAACACGTCGAGCGAGTCGTCGTAGTTGAAGCGGTGCTTCAGCCAGGTGCAGGCCCAGTAACAGACTGCGCCTGCGGCGATGCCGATGACGATGCCGTGCCACGGTGCGACAAAGCCCGAGGCCGGCGTGATGGTGCCAAGGCCGGCTACCGCGCCCGAGATCATGCCGAGCACGGAGGGCTTGCGTCGCGTCGACCATTCGATCGCGCCCCAGGTCAGCGCGCCGGAACAGGCTGCCAGATGCGTTGCGATGATCGCCATCACCGCGCGCGAATTGGCCGCGCCCGCCGAGCCGCCGTTGAAGCCGAACCAGCCGACCCACAACAGGCCGGTGCCCACCACCGCCAGCGACAGATCGAACGGCGAGAGGTTTTCGGTGCCATAGCCGTGCCGCCGTCCCATCACCTTTGCCGCGACGAGCCCGCCGGTGCCGGCCGACAGATGCACGACGAGGCCGCCGGCAAAATCCAGCACGCCCATGCTGTTGAGGAAGCCGCCGCCCCAGATCCAATGCGCCAGCGGAATGTAGACGAAGATGAACCAGGCGACCGAGAACAGCAGGTAGGCGGAGAACCGCATCCGGTCGGCGACTGAGCCCGCGACCAGCGCCACCGTGATGATCGCAAACGTCATCTGATACAGCATGAACAGCGCTTCCGGGATCGTCTTCGCTGCCGGGCTGACGCTGTCCATGGTCATGCCGGCGAGGAACCAGCGGTCGAGCGAGCCGAGCCATGGGCCGTCGCCGACGAAGCAGAGCGAATAGCCGAACGCCACCCAGAGAATGGAGATCAGCGTCACCGCGGCGAGGCTCTGCGCCATGGTCGCGAGCACGTTCTTCTTGCGCACCATGCCGGAATAGAACAGCGCCAGTCCCGGGATCGTCATCATCAGCACCAACGCGGTGGCGACGATCATCCAGGCGGTGTCGGCGGTGTTGATCTCTGATGTCGCGGCCCGCGCCGGCGCAGCCGCAACCAACGCAAATCCGATTGCCGCAGCCATAGCGGCTACGCGGCGCAACAATCCCGCCATGTCATTTTCCCCGGCATAGTGATGGCGTCGCACGCTGTGGCGTCGTTGCCGGTGCGATCGACGATGAAGAACTTGGAGCTAGAGCGCGTCGCTGTCGGTCTCGCCGGTGCGGATGCGCAGCGCATGGTCGATCGGCGTGACGAAGATCTTGCCGTCGCCGATCTGACCGGTGCGCGCCGTGGCAGTGATCACCGCGACCGCCTTCTCGGCGACGTCGGAGGCCACCGCGATCTCGATCCGCAGCTTGGGCAGGAAGTTCACGACGTATTCCGCGCCGCGATAGATCTCGGTGTGGCCCTTCTGGCGGCCATAGCCCTTCACCTCGGTCACGGTCATGCCGTGGACGCCGATCGCCGTCAGCGCCTGACGGACTTCATCGAGCTTGAAGGGTTTGATGATCGCGACGACGAGTTTCATGATTCAGCCTGTTCCCCGGGATGCGCCCGCCGTGTGTCCCCGGCGATGCGTCAATCTGGCATCTTTCCGGGCAAATGGCACAAAAAACTTGCAGATTGAAGCGGAAAAACGTTTGGCCAAGGGCGGTGATGTGAACGGCCGCCTCTGTACAGGGCATCCGTTCATCGCTCACAATGCATTTTTGGCATGGATGCGGTGAACCCGCGCCGGCCGAGCGGTACATAAGTATTTTGGGGGGGCGCGTCATGGCGAGTTGGTTCTACGCATCCGAGGGCAAGCAGCAGGGGCCCTATCCGGAGGGGCAATTCCGCGACCTGATCGCGCAAGGCGTCGTGCGCGCGGATACGCTGGTGTGGTCCGAGGGCATGGCCGGCTGGCAGAAGGCCGCCGAAATTCCTGGATTGATCTCCGGCGGCGGCGCGCCGCCGATCATTCCGGCCGGGGGGCCGCCGATGATGGGTGGTGGCGCCTATACCGGCGCCGGCAGTGCCGCCGGCGGATCGCTGTCGGTCGATTTCGGGATCGTCGACTTCACCTGGCGCACGCTGGTGATGCTGATCCTCTCGTGCCTCGTCATTCCGGTGCCGTGGGTGTTCGTCTGGTACACGAAATGGATCGTGTCCTGTGTCAGGGTCCCGGGGCGGCCGAACCTGTCCTTCACCGGCAATGCAATGACGATGGTGCCCTGGTTCTTCGGCTTCATCGTTCTGGCAATTGTGATCGGCTACATCGGCAGCCAGATCCTGAGCACCGCTTTCTACATCGTCCAGATCGTTCTCTACTGGATGCTGATCAAATGGATGATCGCGAACATCGCATCCAACGGGCAGCCGCTCGGCCTCAGCTTCAACGGCTCGGTGCTCGGCTATATCGGCTGGAACCTGTTGTTCGCGATCTCCCTCATCACCATCATCGGATGGGCCTGGGTCGCGGCCGCCCAGCTGCGCTGGATCTATCGCAATATCGAGGGCACGCGTCGGGAGATCATCTTCAGGGGTAGCGGGCTCGGGATTCTCTGGCGCGGCATCGTGGCGGCGATCCTGTGCAGCTTCATCATCCCGATTCCGTGGGTCTATCGCTGGATCATGAACTGGTTCGCATCGCAGACCGAGCTCGCGCCGCGCGGATCGATGTAAGCACGGTCAAGCCATCTCGAGCGCGATGAATTCGCGCTTGGGATCATCAGCTCCTGCGCTCGCGCACGGAGCCTTCCTGCGCGACGGAGGCGACCAGCGTGCCATCCGGCTTGAAGATCGAGCCGCGGGTCAGGCCGCGGCCGCCTTGCGCGCTCGGCGAATCCTGCGAATAAAGCAGCCATTCGTCGGCGCGGAACGGGCGGTGAAACCACATCGCGTGGTCGAGGCTTGCCGGCATCATGCGCTTGTCGAACAGCGTGCGGCCATAGCGCGCCATGATCGCATCCAGCAGCGAGAAGTCCGAGGCATAGGCCAGCGCGCACATATGCAGCGCCGGATCGTCGGGCAGCTTGGCCGCCGTCTTGATCCAGACATGGATGCGGCCGTCCTCGATCTTCTGGCCGAAGTAACGGCCGAGCTCGACCGGGCGCAGCTCGATCGGCCGATCGGATTCGTAGTAGCGGCGGATGAACTCCGGCATCTCGCGGAACATCGGCTGCTTCGCCACCTCCTCCGCGGTGAGCTTGTCCGGCGGCGGCACGTCAGGCATCTTGTCCTGGTGGTCGAACGCGGACTCTTCCTCGGCATGGAACGATACCATGATCGAGAAGATCGCGTTGCCGTGCTGGATTGCGGTGACACGGCGCGTCGAATAGCTCTTGCCGTCGCGCAGACGCTCGACCTGGTAGATGATCGGGATCTGCGGATCGCCCGGCAGGATGAAATAGCAATGCAGCGAATGCGGCAGCCGGCCCTCGACCGTGCGGCAGGCCGCGACCATCGCCTGCCCGATCACCTGCCCGCCGAACACCCGCTGCCAGCTTGTCTTCGGGCTGTTGCCGCGGAACAAATTCACCTCGAGCTGCTCGAGGTCGAGGATCGAAATCAGGTCGATCAGGCTTTTGGACATGGTGGTGCTTTCGCATTGTCGTCATTCCGGGGCGCACGCAGTGCGAACCCGGAATCTCGAGCTGATAACCTCTGGATTCCGGGTTCGCGACTTTGTCGCGCCCCGGAATGACACAGACGGGCCGTTCCGCCCTTGTTTCACCGCCCTGTTTCGCCCAGCTCAAGTCTGCTAGCAAGACCCGAGAATTGACTGGGAAGCTTGGCAGAGAAAACTTGGTATGTCGGTACAGGGTCACATAGTCATTGGCGGCGGCGCATTTGCGGGCCTGGCGCTCGCGCTGGCACTGCGTCAGGGGCTCGGCCCCGAGATTGCCGTCATCGTCGCCGATCCCGCGCTCAGCTCACGGCCAAGCCGGGATCCCCGCGCAACCGCGATCGTGGCCGCCTGCCGCCGCCTGTTCGAGGTGCTCGGCGCCTGGGACGATGTGAAAGCCGAGGCGCAGCCGATCCTCGACATGGTCGTCACGGATTCGAAGCTGGAGGACGCCACACGTCCGACCTTCCTGAATTTCGCCGGCGACGTCGCTCCGGGCGAACCCTTCGCGCACATGGTCGAGAACCGTCGGCTGATCGATGCGCTGGTGGTCCGCGCCGAAGCCGCCGGCATCGATCTTCGCGCAACCACCGTCGCGTCCTACGAGGCCAGCGCCGATGGCATTGACGTCACGCTTGGCGATGGCAGCAAGATTGCCGCCAGTCTTCTGGTCGCAGCTGACGGTGCGAAATCGAAGCTGCGCGAGCGCGCCGGCATCGCCACCCATGGCTGGGACTACGATCAATCCGGCATCGTTGTCACCGTCGGCCACGAGCGCGATCACGAAGGCCGCGCCGAAGAGCACTTTTTGCCCGCGGGCCCGTTTGCGATTTTGCCGCTGACCGGAAGGCGCTCCTCGCTGGTCTGGACCGAGCGTCGCGCAGAGGCCGCACGCATCATTGGGCTTGGCGACGAGGAATTTCACGCCGAGCTCGAGCAGCGTTTCGGTTTGCAGCTCGGCGAGGTCAAGGCGCTGGACAAGCCGCGCGCGTTTCCGCTGTCCTATTTCGTCGCGCGCTCCTTCGTCGCCGAGCGCCTCGCGCTGGTCGGCGATGCCGCCCACGTCATTCACCCGATCGCGGGGCAAGGCCTCAACATGGGGCTGAAGGATGTCGCCGCGCTGGCCGAGGTGGTTGTCGATGCCGCGCGGCTCGGCATGGATCTCGGTGGCGCTGACGTGCTCGAACGCTACCAGCGCTGGCGTCGCTTCGACACCATGGCGATGGGCGTTGCCACCAACTCGCTCAACTTCCTGTTCTCGAATAAGTCGACGCTACTGCGCACCGTCCGCGACATCGGACTCGGCATCGTCGACCGCACCCCGCCTCTGAAGAATCTCTTCATCCGCCAGGCGGCCGGCCTCACCGGCGAAATCCCTCGCCTGCTAAAGGGCGAGGCGCTGTAGGCGAGTAGCGAATGGAGAGTGGCGAGTAGAGTTTTGCGATTCGCCACTCGCCACTCCCTACTCGCTTAGTCGATCTTCCTCGCCTCTTCCGGCAGCATGATCGGAATGCCGTCGCGGATCGGATAAGCGAGTCTCGCAGACCGCGAGATCAGCTCCTGCTTGGCCGCGTCGAATTCCAGCGGGCCCTTGGTCAGCGGGCAGACCAGGATCTCCAGCAGTTTCGGATCGACGCTGTTTTCGGGGCGTTCGGTGGGCGCGTTCATAGGGGTCTCCGGCATTGGCTTGCCTCTAACACAGAAATTCGCGGTCGCCCATCACCGGCCGTAGCGTTTTCAAGCGAAGTGGACGCCGGTTCGCGTTAAGAAAACGCGTCAAACGCTAGTCAGAGACCATCTTCTGGATCTCGTCGAGCAGGCCCTGGAGCCGCGCGCTCGGCACGGGCGCTGCCGAGAGCGCAAAGCCGAGAAAGGTCCAGTACAGGATTTGCGCGCGCGCCTGCGCTGTCGCGGCGTCGAGTCCCCGTTTCGCCAGCAAGGCCTCGATATAATCGAGCCTGCGGCGGTCGATGGCGCGGACCGCCGCCTGCGCCGCCGCGTCGAACGCCGCCCAGGCGCGCACCGCGCGTTCCAGGTCGAGCCGGGCGCCGAAGGTCCTGCGCAGCAGCGCTCTGAGCGGCTCGTCGCTGTCGGCCTCGACGCGGGCGATGATCTCCTCGGCCGCGATCTCGCGCCAGCGCCTCAGCACGGCGGCGTGGAACGCGCCGAGATCGGCAAAATGCCAGTAGAAGCTGCCGCGGGAGACGCCGATGGCCCTTGCCAATGGATCGGCCTTCAGCGCGGTAAAGCCGCCTCTGGTGAGCGCCTTGATGCCCTGGCTGATCCAGTCGTCGGCGGTGAGCTGTTCGGTCATGTCGGGTTCCGATCCCAGACCATACACTAGTGTATTGACAGCCGGCAGGCCAGCCCTTATCCCACCATACACTCATGTATGGAGGCCTTGATGCGTGATCTCTTGCTGCAGTGTGCCGGCGTCGGCGCCATTATCGTGGCGCTCATCCATGGCTATCTCGGAGAAGCCAAGGTCTTTCCCCGTGCCACCATCGAGCCGCCGCGGCTCCGCACCCTGGTCCGCCTGGTCTGGCAGGCTTCGACGGTGGCCTGGATCGGCTGCGGTGTGCTGCTGGTCGCCGCGCCCTGGATGGATTCAGCCTCGGCGCGTCGCTGGATCGTCCTGACCATGATCGGCGTGTTCGGCCTTTCCGCCTGCGCCAACGCTTGGGCGACGCGTGGTCGCCACTTCGGCTGGATGGCGCTCACGGCCGTCGTGGTGATGGCGGCGGCCGGTTACTGATCGTCGCAACGACTGCCATCGTCAATCCGACGTTAGAGCTTATCTAAATCACGCCATACCCGAGTCGATTGACTTCATGCCCGCCTTTGCTTCCTTCGGATGCGCCTCGCGCAAGGCGGTGCGCAGATGACGGAGAGGAGATGTTCGTGAAGGTCATTCGTGTTGTTGCCATGGCATTGGCGATCGGAATCGGCGCTGGATCGACGGCGATGGCCGACGGTTTCAAGAATTGCACCAAGCTCGACAAGGCGTCATGGAAGCCGGCCAGCGACGCCGAAGCCAAGGCGACGGCGCTGGGTTACGAAGTGCGTCGCTCCAAGATCGAAGGCTCCTGCTATGAGGTCTATGGCGTCAAGGAAGGCAAGCTCTATGAGCTGTTCTACAGCCCGGAAGATCTCAGCCTGAAGCACACGATCGCCAAGTAGGTTTGCCAAGTAAGTTTGCCAGGTAGGGCTTATGCTTTGAAAGTGGTCCCGGCTTGAGCGGCAACGCGGTATCAGACACGTGCGGGGGGGCGAAACGGACCCCCGCGGATCGGACGGTCGCAATCTGGGACCTTCCGCTCCGGCTCTGGCATTGGGCTCTCGCAGCGTGCGTCCTGGTGGCGTGGTTCACACCCACCGTCTACGACAAGCTTCACCGCATCGTCGGCTATGCGGTGATCGGGCTTCTCGTCTTCCGTTTGGCCTGGGGCTTCTGGGGCAGCCGCTATTCGCGCTTTCGCTTGATCGGCGTCCGCCTTCGTGCCGCGCCCTCCTATCTCTGGAACCTGCGCCGCGGCATCACCGGCCGCTATATCGGGCTCAATCCCGCCGGGACGCTGATGCTGGTGGCGCTGCTGCTGTCAATTGCCGTCTCGGCGATCACAGGCGCGCTGTCGGTGACAGTCACCCTCTTCGGCGTCTGGTGGATCGAGGACACGCATGCCTTCGCATCGGACGCCGTCATGATTCTGGTCCTGCTGCACGTTGCAGGCGTGGTGCTGATGAGCCTGCTTCAGCGCGAAAACCTGATCCGGGCCATGATCACGGGCCGCAAGCGCATCCGAGGTCATTGATTTGGAATCATCGAGCCGCGGAGCGAAGCGACGTGGGTGAGGGCGTTCTCCTCTAGGGGACTGTCCCATCGAGGAGAAACCCTCTCCCCGACCCTCTCCCGCAAGCGGGCCCCGCAAGCGGGAGAGGCGGCGCAAGCTCGCTGACAATCTTCGTGATTTGATCCAGCGCAACGCGCGCCTGCACCATTTTGCCTAGTGTTGCTCCAGTTCCGACGTTCGAATGGAGCTTTCCATGAGCACCGCAAGCAGGCCTTATCCCGTCGTCCAGGACCTCATCGAGTCCTTCGCGAGCTGGCTGAAGCATCGCCGCGAGATGGCCGAGATGCGGCAGCTTGATCGCTTCGATTTCGACCGGATCGCGAACGATCTCAGGATCGCGCCTGACGACCTCGAAGAGCTGGTCCGCAACGGCAAGCATGCCGCCGACGAATTGCCGAAGATGCTGGAGCAGCTCGGCATCAGCGCGGAAGCACTCGGACGCGCACAGCCGCTGCTGCTGCGCGACATGGAGCGGGTCTGCTCGCTCTGCGGTCACAAGGGCGAGTGCGACCGCGATCTCGCCGACGGCACCGCGGCCGAAAACTATCACGGCTATTGCGGCAACGCCGCGACGCTGGAATCGCTCGATCGCACTGAGGTCGCGCCGCATTGACGCGCGGGCGTTCACGCGATCCAGTCTGGCACGTGAGGTAGCCCCTCGCTCTGCGCCGTATCGTGATTGATCCAGATTTCGGCGTTCTCGGCGCGAAGCAATTCGACGACTTTGGCCATGGACGCGACCGTTGCGTGCTGGTCCGCATTGAAGGACGGCACGCGCATGTGCCGGAGGTTCTCCCTGTTGTGCGCGACGTCGCCGCTCAGCAGCACGGCGCCGCGCCGCGGCAATCTTACCATCAGCGAGCAATGCCCCGGAGTATGGCCCGGCGTGAAGATCATGCGCACGGCGCCGTCCCCGAAGATGTCGTGGTCACCATCGACGATCTCGTAAGGCCGCTCCTTCAACATCTTGTAGTGCGGCAGCGAGTAGCCGAACTCGTCAGGCTCCGGTCCGAACATGGCCTCAAACTCGGCTCGCTGAGCGATCCATTTTGCATTTTCAAACAGATCGACATTTCCGATGTGATCGAAATGGGCATGGGACAGGATGATCGTGCCGACATCGCGGGGCCGCACGCCAATTTCATCCAACTGGTCGGCGATGGGACGACGCACGATGCCGCGTATGCCATGCGCGATGATACGTCCTTCCGGGTATTTCACCAGCGCATCCTCGATTCCCGTATCCCAGATCAGCCATTCGCCACGGTGACTGATGAGATAGGCATTGCAACTCAGCGTCATGGGGACGCCGACATTGATGCCGGGAGAGTAGATCGAGCCATCCTCGACCTCTGCAATACCGCCATCGAGGATGTAGACCTTGTCGATCGTCGCCATCAGCAACCTTTCACGCCGCCGTTTCGGCGCGCCGTTTCATCTCGCGCATGTCGCGCCCGGGCGGCATCCCGAACAGCCGGCAATATTCGCGCGTGAACTGCGTGACGCTTTCGTAGCCGACCTGATGGGCTGCGGCCGCGATGCTTGCAGCATCCGCCAGCATCGCGCGACGCGCCTCGATCAGGCGCAGCTGCTTCTGAAACTTGAGCGGGGTCACCGACGTGACGCTCCGGAAGTGCGCGTGAAACGCCGACGGGCTCATGCCAGCGGCTCTGGCCAGCCGGTCGATGCGCAACGGCTTGGCGTAGTCGGCACGGATGATGGCAACGGCGCGGCCGATCCGTTTGGCATGGCTGTCGGCAATGCCGAGGGCCCTGATGGCGCCACCGTGCCGTCCTGCCAGCAGCCAGTAGTGCAGCTCGCGCACCAACTGGCCCTGCAAGATCGGCAAGGCAGAGGGACGGTCGATCAGGCGCAACAGGCGGAGCGCCGCATCCGCAACCTCCTGTTCCGTAGGCTCGACCCGTAGCGGTTGGGACGGAATGAACGGGAGCGAACCCATCTCGACCACCAGTCCTTCGATGATTGTGGGGTCGAGCTCGAGGACGAGCGAAAGATACGGTGCCGCCGCCGTCGCGCGCGTGATCTGGCTGACAGTCGGCACATCACTCGCAATCAACAGCGAATCGCCTGCACCAAAGTCGAAGGACGTCCGGCCGGTCGCGACACGTTTGGCACCTTGCAGGACCAATGCGACCAGAGGCTTGGAGATCGCGTACAGGAGCGCGCTCGGCGCGGTCTCGCGGATGATCGAGACACCGGCGAAGGGAGTAGAGGCGATGCCTTTGTCGTCGGCGTGAGCCGCGGAATAACGACTGGCCATCTGGAGCAGCGTTTCGGTCACACGCCAATTTTAGGCCGAGCCCGGCGCGCAAGCAACAACGCCGGGCAATCAGGCAGAAAAGCAGGAGTTTTGGGCAAGTCCGCCGCCGCCGCATTCTGGAGTGTTGGGCAAGAGGATCCGAGGATCCGGCAACATCGGACGAACGATCGCGGGCAGAAGCAACTCACCGCAACTCCACGAGGAACTTCCGATGCCCACCATTTCGCTCGTCACTGGCGCCAGCCGGGGTCTTGGCCGCAACACCGCGATCGCCATCGCGCGTCACGGCGGCGATGTGATCGTGACGTATCGCAGCGGCGCCTCCGCCGCCCGCGAGGTCGTCACCGAGATCGAGGCGCTCGGCCGGAAGGCCGTCGCGCTCGAACTCGACGTTACCTCCGTCTCGTCATTTCCCGCGTTCGTCGCAGAGGTTCGATCGACGCTGACTATGCATTGGGGCGCGACCAGGTTCGATCATCTCGTCAACAATGCCGGCCAGGGCGAGATGGCTTCCATCGCCGAGACGACAGAGCTGCAATTCGACGCCCTGTTCGACACGCATGTCAAAGGGCCATTCTTTCTGACACAGGCCTTGCTGCCGCTGCTTGCCGACAACGGCCGGATCATCAACTTCTCCAGCGGGCTGACGCGCGTGTCCTTCCCCGGCTTCTCCGCCTATGCAGCCGCGAAGGGCGCGATCGAGGTCTTGACGGTGTATATGGCCAAGGAGTTCGGCGGACGCGGCATCACAGCCAACGTCGTCGCGCCGGGTGCGATCGAAACCGACTTCCTCGGCGGAGCCGTCCGGGACCTGCCTGATCTGAACAAGCAATTTGCACAAATGACCGCGCTCGGCCGCGTCGGCCTGCCCGACGACATCGGGCCGATGGTCGCGAGCCTGCTCGGTCCTGACAACCGCTGGATCACGGCCCAGCGCGTCGAGGTGTCCGGGGGCCAGACGATCTGACGAGGCCGCGGTGGTACTCGCGACCGGCGACGAACCGGTCGCGGTCCAGACCCAACGATCAGAAGCCGACGGTCTCGTTCATGTAGAACGTATTGAGAATGGTGACCCGGTCACGATCGGTATGGATCTGCGGACGGCCGTGCCAGCTCATCCTGGTCAGGGTGTGATAGGCCTTCAGGACCACGAAGGCATAGCCGACATTGGGCAGGAACGGGATCGTCTTCACGGGCTCCAGACAGTAGGAGCCGACGTGAAACAGACCCTTGAGCGAGGCCTGGTAGAGTGTCGTTCCCAGCGCTTCCTGGCTGCCGTCGGCAGGGCAATACAGCTGCATCGTCACGACCTTCTTGCGCGTGTCCGGATGCGGCTTGATCTGATAGCCGTCCCTGTCGACATAGACGACCGGCTTTGCGACCAGCGTCAGATCCTCAGCCCTGGCCACCTTGTCGCCGCGGGCGCGAATCTCGAGCCCGTCATGCAGCCGGTTCCGTATCGCCTGCTCGACAGGCTTCGAGGTCAGCATGGCCGACACCGCAGCCCATGCGGGGCGCAATGACGGCTCGATCTTGTCGACGTTTTCACCGTAGAGGCGCAGCGCCATCCGTGTGCCCGTACCGGTGATCGGATCGTAGCCCTGGGTCGGCACGCTCCGGATCATGTCCCGGTAGAAATCCGCGGGGAAGAAATCGCGGAAGACGATGTGGGGAAACGGAGACGCGGAATGATCAGCGGCCTCGATGCTGCGCACCGCATGAACAGTGAGTTCGTCAACGAGATTGGCCGGAGCAGCCACTTCCGCAAGAGCCGTCATGAGGATACCTCACACCAGGTTGGACCCAGTCACTTTCAATTCTTTCCGGCATTACCTTGCGACGTGGGCCTTATGCAAGTCAACGGCAGCAACCGCGGCCGATTTTCGCGCGGTCGTGATCAGAAACCGGCGCGGCAAATCAATGCATTCGCGGCGTTTAAAGCTTCAAAACGACCCGCGTTCCAATGCTGTCCAGGTTGACAAAGCGGACTGGCTCACACCTCAGCCCTTGCTCATCGCGGCGATCGCGTCCGCGATTGCGATGGTGCGGCGCGCCATGTCGGCGTGCAGGCGCTCCACCATTGCGCCGTCGAGGCGGATCGCGCCGCGCGAGACGTTCTCCGGCAATTCGAACGCCGCGATGATTTTTCGCGCGCGGGCGATGTCCTCCTCGGGCGGCGTGAAGATCGCGTTGCAGGCCTCGATCTGCGAGGGATGGATCAGCGTCTTGCCGTCGAAGCCGAGATCGCGCGCTTGCGCGCATTCGGTGGCGAAACCGTCGGGGTTGGCGATGTCGCTATAGGGGCCATCGAGGATCTCGAGACCGGCGGCGCGCGTCGCCAGGATGCAATGGGTGATCATCGGGATCATCGCGGCGCGGCCGGGCAGCATCCTGATCCGCGTCTCGCGCGAGATGTCGTTAGGGCCGAACACGAAGCCGGCGAGGCGGCTCGATGGATCGCGTCCGGCCTCGGCCAGCGCCTCGGCATGCAGCACCGCGCGCGCGGTCTCGATCATCGCCCAGACCTTCACTGATGGCGCGGCGCCGAGATGGGCGAGGTCGCGGCCGATGCTCCGGAGATCCTCGATGCTTGAAACTTTTGGAACCAGGATGCCGTCAGGCGAAGCCTCGGCCGCCATGGCGACGTCTTCGGACCACCATTGCGTGTCGAGACCGTTGGTCCGGATCAGGACCTCGCGCTTGCCGAAGCCTTTTGCGGCGATCGCGGCGGCAATGCCGTCGCGCGCCAGCGCCTTGGCGTCAGGCGCGACGGAATCCTCGAGGTCCAGGATCAGGCCGTCGGCGGCGAGATTCCTTGCCTTTTCAAGGGCGCGAGGATTGGAGCCGGGCATGAACAGATGGCTGCGGCGCGGGCGGGTCATGCTGCGTTCCTTCCTGATGGCTCGGACTTGTTCCAGGTTGGAGGCGATAGCATCTGGCCTGCCCATTCGAAAGGCTTGTTCACCCTGGCGGTCTATGATTAGGCATAGGCCATGATCACATTCCCGAAGCATTTGCTGGAAGGCTACCAGGCCTTTGCCACCCAGCGGCTGCCGGCCGAGCAGAGTCGCTACCGCGAGCTGTCGGTGAAAGGGCAGTCGCCGGAAGTCATGGTGATCGGCTGCTGCGACAGCCGCGTCTCGCCCGAGGTGATTTTCGATGTCGGGCCCGGCGAGCTGTTCGTGGTCCGCAACATCGCCAATCTGGTGCCGACCTACCAGCCCGACGAGAACGCGCATGGCGTCTCGGCCGCGCTGGAATATGCCGTGACGGTGCTGAAGGTGAAGCACATCGTGGTGCTCGGCCACGCGCAATGTGGCGGCATCCGCGCCTTCGTCGACAAGATCGAGCCGCTCACGCCGGGCGACTTCATCGGCAAATGGATGCAGATGTTCATCAAGCCGGGCGAAGTGGTGGAGCAGCGCGACCACGAGACCATGGCGCAGTTCGTCGAGCGCATCGAAAAGGCCGCAGTGTTCCGCAGCCTCGAAAACCTGATGACGTTCCCGTTCGTGCGCAGGGCCGTCGAGAGCGGCCAGATGCAGCTCCATGGCGCCTATTTCGGCGTAGCCGAGGGAACGCTGTTCGTGCTGGACCAGGCGAGCAAGCAATTCAAGAAGGCGAGTGGCGAGTAGGGAATGGCGAGTAGCGAGTTGCGAATGGAAATCCATTCGCCATTCGCTACTCACCAGTCGCCGCGTTTCAGCTTGAATTCGTAGGGTGGGCAAAGCGAAGCGTGCCCACCACCTGCTTCAATCGGAAAAGATCGTGGGCACGGCGCTTTGCGCCTTTGCCCACCCTACGGCAGCGGAGTTACGCCGCCTGCTTCTTCGCGCTGATCAGCTTGCGGTTGATCAGGACTTCCGCGATTTGGATCGCGTTCAGCGCGGCGCCCTTGCGCAAATTGTCGGAGACGCACCACAGCACGAGGCCGTTCTCCACCGTCGCGTCCTCGCGGATGCGGCTGATATAGGTGGCGTCCTCGCCGGCGGCTTCATACGGCGTGGCGTAGCCGCCGGGCTCCTGCTTGTCGATGACGAGGCAGCCGGGCGCCACGCGCAGGATGTTGCGCGCTTCGTCGGCGCTGATCGGATTCTCGAACTCGATGTTGACGGCCTCGGAGTGACCGACGAACACGGGCACGCGCACGCAGGTGGCGGAGAGCTTGATCTTGGGATCAAGGATCTTCTTGGTCTCCGCCATCATCTTCCACTCTTCCTTGGTGTAGCCGTCCTCCATGAAGACGTCGATGTGGGGGATGACGTTGAAGGCGATGCGCTTGGGAAACTTCTTCGCGACCAGCTCGTCATTGGTGTAGACGGCCTTGGTCTGCGAGAACAATTCGTCCATGGCATCCTTGCCGGCGCCCGACACCGATTGATAGGTCGAGACCACGACGCGCTTGATGGTGGCCTTGTCGTGCAGCGGCTTGAGCGCCACCACGAGCTGCGCGGTCGAGCAGTTCGGGTTGGCGATGATGTTCTTCTTCCTGAAGCCTTCGGTCGCGGCCGCGTTCACCTCGGGCACGATCAGCGGCACGTCCGAGTCCATACGCCAGGCCGAGGAATTGTCGATCACGACGGCGCCGGCGGCGCCGATCTTCGGCGACCATTCCTTCGACACCGAGCCGCCGGCCGACATCAGGCAGATATCGACGTCGGAGAAATCGTAGTGCTCGAGGGCTTTGACCTTCAGGGTACGGTCGCCATAGGAGACCTCGACGCCGACGCTGCGGCGTGACGCCAGGGCCACGACCTCGTCCGCGGGGAATTTGCGCTCATCGAGGATGTTGAGCATTTCCCGTCCGACATTGCCGGTCGCGCCGACGACTGCGACTTTGTAACCCATCGTTCACTCTCCGATGAAAAAGCCCGTTCCTGAAGCTGACGCTTAAACAGGAAGAGCAGCGCTTCTATGCGAGAACCGGCCTCAAGACAACGTTGGACCCTGCCTGAAGGCCGTGGATGCAGTCGCCTGAGGCCAGCATGGCCGCAAACCCCACCCAGATCGATCTGGCGCTTGCCAATTTCGCCGACGAGGTGGTCGGGACGCTGGCGCGCCTGTTCGCCTATGTGGGGGCGCTGGCCCTGTTTGCCATCCTGGCGCTTGCCGGGCTCGGCCAGCTGCCCGATTTGCGTGACGATGAGCCTGCCGCGAAACCGGGCTGGGCTATCGCTGACCGTTCGCATCCGGCCTTCGCCCTCAGCCGGTTCGATACATCAGAGAAAACAGCCTCTTATACAATTTTCAGGCACCCCGAAGGCGGCCGCCGCGACGTCATGCGCTGGGCTGGCGACGCCGACAGACCTTGGGCCGAGCTCGAGATCTACCGGGAAGGCAACGAATTCGACGTGACGCGTCCGGCAGCCGCCGGCCTCGCCATCCAAATGGGCCTCGTGGCGGCCACCGCGCTGGAGCAGGCCGGCCTGATCGACACCAAGTTCGGCCCTGTCGCCCTGTTTCGGCCATCGGGCACCGCGGACGGCTCGCCGGCGTGCCTCGGCTACCTCAAGCGCAACGAGGAGCCACCGCTGCAGATCTCCGGCTTCTCCTGCCAGGGCGACACCATGCCGGCCCGGCGCGCCGCGATCGCCTGCATGCTGAACCGGCTGACGCTGCTGACCTCCGGCAACGAGCCGAAGCTGGCGGAGATGTTCGCCCATGCCGAGCTGAAGCGCCGCTCCTGTGATCCCCCCGGCCCGGCCGACTGGCTGCTGGGCGCGGCGAATGCGCAATTGCGCGGCGCGCTTTGACCCGCATCAAGCCCAAGTCGCTGGTATTCATGCAACTTTTGCCGGCGCGCCCGATTATTCCGTGTTGGTGTGACTGAATTGACCTAGTTGCAGTGCCCCCGGCCGGGCTAGTATGGGGTGAAATCGACTGGCGGCTTGCCGCCTGAAGGGGACGTGATGAGCTCGAATTTTTTTGCCGCGAACAAATTGGCGACCTTGCTTGCGGCGAGCGCCGTGATGGCCGTGGCCTTCGCGGCGCCGGCCTCGGCCGACACCAAGACCAAGCAGCGCTTTGACGATCGCGGCCGTCCCTATTACGGCCCTGCTGGTCCCAACGCGGTCTACCAGCAGGGTCGCACCCGCATCTATGTGAGCAAGCGCTCCTGGCTCGACGGCGGCACCGAGGTCAATCCGGGCGACCGCAAGTTCACCGACTACGCCTTCCCGCCGGCCGTCGGCTATCCGTCCTTCGCCCGCGAAAACCTCAACCGCCCGATCGATCGCCAGCCGCTGGCGACCCCGGCCGATGTCGGCGGCTACCCGCAGAATTTCCCGCTGTACTGAGCGGGCATATCGTTCGAATCAAAAGGCCGGGCTCGCGCCCGGCCATTTTTTTGCGAGATCTCGCAGATGCGCGGAGCGCATCTGCGTGGCGTAACCCACCACTTTGGTTTCCGCAGCGACAGACGAGGTGGGTTACGCCAAGCGAATTGCGCTTCGCGTAATCGCAAGGCTAACCCACCCTACGAATTGGCCGCCGGATCATAGCGCCGGCAAAACTCCTCGATTGCCTCGGAGCGGAAATCGGCGAGGCGTTCGAAGATCAGCTCGTCAGGCCAGTCCCACCAGGCGATGCGGCGCAGGCTTGCCGCGACAGCATCATCGAAGCGCTTGCGGATGGCGCGCGCAGGCACGCCGCCGACGATGGTATAGGGCGCGACATCGCGGCTGACGACGGCGCCCGCGCCGATCACCGCGCCGTCGCCGACGCTGACGCCCGTCAGCAGGATTGCGGCGTGGCCGATCCAGACATCATTGCCGACGATGACGCGGTCGCCGCGGCGATCGGCGAAGAAGTCGCGATCGCGCGTTGCGCCCGCCTCGTAATATTCGGGGACATAGGTGAAGCGATGCTGCGACGGCCGCCCCATCGGATGATTGGGCGCGCCGATCCGCACCGAATTGGCGATGGCGGTGAACTTGCCGATCACGGCGTCGGCGACGTCGCAATATTCGCCGAGATAGGAGTAATCGCCGAGCGCGGCGTATTCGATCCGGGTGTGGCTAAGGATCTCGCAGCGCCGCCCGATCTGCGCCTCGCGCTGGCGCACGGTTTCATGGATGAAGGTTTCCGCGATCTTGGGGCGGGGTGAGGCATCCATGAAAGTAGCTCCGGGAGCAGGTGCCGTAGGGTGGGCAAAGGCGCATCGCGCCGTGCCCACCATCTCTCTCTAATCACAACCAACTGGTGGGCACGCTTGCGCTTTGCCCACCCTACGATTGCGGTGCTTGTGGCTACGCGTGCAGCTTCTGCAATTCCTTCAAAATCGCTTCGCCCATTTGCGTGGTCGAGGCGGCGGTGGTGCCTTCCGACTTGATGTCGGCGGTGCGAAGACCGCTGGCGAGCACGGCAGCGATGGCGGCATCGACCTTGTCGGCGAGGTCGCCCATGTCGAAGGAATAGCGCAGCGCCATGCCGAAGGACGAGATCATCGCGATCGGATTGGCGAGACCCTTGCCGGCGATATCAGGAGCCGAGCCGTGCACCGGCTCGTACAGCGCCTTGCGCTTCCTGGTCTTGACGTCGACCTCGCCGAGCGAGGCCGAGGGCAGCATGCCGAGCGAGCCGGTGAGCATCGCGGCGATGTCGGACAGCATGTCGCCGAACAGATTGTCGGTGACGATGACGTCGAACTGCTTCGGCCACTTCACCAGCATCATGCCGCCGGAATCGGCGAGCTGGTGCTCGAGCGTGACGTCGGGATATTCGCGCTTGTGGAGCTGGGTCATGACCTCGTTCCAGAGCACGCCCGACTTCATGACGTTGCGCTTCTCCATCGACGTCACCTTGTTCTTGCGCTTCCTGGCAAGCTCGAAGGCGACGCGGCCGATGCGCTCGATCTCATAGGTGTCGTAGACCTGGGTATCGATAGCGCGCTTCTGGCCGTTGCCGAGATCGGTGATGGTCTTGGGCTCGCCGAAATAGACGCCGCCGGTGAGTTCGCGCACGATGACGATGTCGAGGCCCTCGACCGCCTCGCGCTTCAGGCTGGAGGCATCGGCCAGCGCCGGATAGCACACCGCCGGGCGGAGGTTGGCGAACAGAGCGAGATCCTTGCGCAGGCGCAACAAGCCGGCTTCCGGGCGGACCTCATAAGGCACCGAATCCCATTTCGGACCGCCGACCGCGCCGAAGATCACGGCATCGGCGTCCTTGGCCTTGGCCATGTCGCCTTCGGAGATCGACACCTTGTGGGCGTCATAGGCGGAGCCGCCGACCAGACCCGTATCGGTCTCGAATTTGGCGACACCTGACGAATTGAGCCAGTCGATCAGCCGCTTCACCTCGCCCATCACCTCGGGGCCGATACCGTCGCCGGGGAGCAGCAGCAATTTGTGGGTCGCCATATCAGTTCTTCCTCTCAATTCTAAGCCGTCATTCCGGGGCGCGAGCGTAGCGAGCGAGCCCGGAATCCATCGGGCCACAGCGCAAGCGGGAAAATGGATTCCGGGCTCGCGCTTTGCGCGCCCCGGAATGACAGGTCGGCCGGAGTGCTAGAGCGGCGTTGCGCGCTTGGCAAGACACCATTGCCGGGGTGCGGCTGTGCAAGGCGGACCGGGCCTGCCACACTGCGCCCCGCCGGAGTACCCCCTTGCCCGCACCTCGCCGCCCACCTGTCGCGCATCCCGCGCGGCTGATCCTGACCCTGTCGCTGGCCGCCACCGTCGGGCTCGGCATCGGCCGCTTTGCCTATGCGCTGGTGCTGCCCGACATGCGGGAGGACCTCGGCTGGTCCTACTCGGCGGCAGGTTTCATGAACACCATCAACGCCGTCGGCTACCTCGTGGGGGCGCTGGCCGCGTCCCGGCTGATCCAGCGCATTGGCTGGTCGGCGGCGATCCGCGGCGGAACCCTCGCCTGCCTCGCCGCGCTGGCCACCTGTGCACTGACGGGGAATTTCATCGCGCTGAGCATCGCCCGCCTGGTGCTCGGCCTCGGGGCCGCGGCCGGCTTCGTCGCCGGCGGCGCGCTGGCGGCTTCAATCGCGCAGTCGCGCCCTGAACGGGCCAATTTCCTGCTGAGCCTGTTTTACGCCGGGCCCGGAATCGGCATTCTCGCGTCCGGGCTGATCGCACCGTTCACGCTGCAGCATTTCGGTCCGGGCTCATGGTGGATCGTGTGGTGGGCAATGACGCTGCTCTCGGCCGCGATGACCGTGCCACTGTTTCTGGTGCGGATCGAGAGCGGCGCGCGCTTTTCCGAAGGCAGAAACGGCGCCTTCGCCGTTCTGCCGGTGCTGATCTATCTCGCCGCTTACTTCCTGTTCGGCGCCGGTTACATCGCCTACATGACCTTCATGATCGCCTATGTGCGCGACGGCGGCGGCGGGGCCGCGGCGCAAGCCGGGTTCTGGGGCCTGATCGGCATGAGTGCGTTCGTCACGCCCTGGGCCTGGCGCCGCGTGCTCGCGCTCGATCGCGGCGGTCTCGCCACCGCGATCATCCTCGGCACCAACGCTGTTGGCGCGGCCTTGCCGATCCTCGGCCATTCGCCCGCATGGCTCGCAATCTCGGCGCTGGTGTTCGGCGTCGCCTTCTTCGCGGTCGTCGGCTCGACCACTGCCTTCGTGCGTTTCAACTATCCGCCGCCGATGTGGCCGACCGCGATCGCGGCGATGACGATCTCGTTCGGCATCGGCCAGACGCTCGGCCCGATCGTGGTCGGCGCGATCACGGACGCGCTGGGGAGCTTGAGCTACGCGCTCAATGTATCCGCGGCGCTGCTGGCGTTGGGCGCGGTGCTGGCGCTGCTGCAACGGAAGGTGGGGCCGGCAAAGCAACCGGTGCCGTAGGGTGGGCAAAGCGAAGCGTGCCCACGCATTTTTCGCGATCGAGAGAGATGGTGGGCACGGCGCCACGCGCCTTTGCCCACCCTACGGCAGGGGAGTTCGCCGCTAGCTCCCACTGAACGAATTATAGCCCTGGTCTTCCCAATAGCCGCCCTTGTAGTCGTTGGTGACTTCCATCGAGACGACGTATTTCGGGTTCTTGAAGCCGAGTTTTGTCGGCACGCGGATCTTCATCGGGAAACCGTAGGCGCGCGGCAGGATCTCGCCCGCATATTTGAACGTCATCTGCGTCTGCGGATGCAGCGCGGTGCGCATGTCCAAGGGCGAGTTGTAGCCGTCCTTGTCGGCGCACTGGAACCAGACGTATTTCGCGCGCGTGTCGGCGCCGACAAGCTTGAGGAAATCGCGCAAGGGCGTGCCGGTCCAGCTGCCGATCGCGCTCCAACCCTCGACGCAGATGTGGCGGGTGATTTGGGTGAACTGCGGCAGCTTGGTGAGCTCGTCCAGCGTCCAGGATTTCTTGACGTCGACGAGGCCGCGGACCTCGAGCTTCCAGTCTTTGCCATCGACTTCGGGCGCATCGTCGAGATCGTAATAGGCGTTGAACGGGAACGGCTTCGTAATCGCGCTCTCGGGAAAGGTCGGCGCCAGCGCGTCGGGATTGAAGATGAAATCCTGCACCGCGTCGTTGAACTTCGAGACGCTCTTCAGCATCTCCTCGGCCGAGGACGAATCGATCACGTCGCAGCCGGTGAGCAGCGTCAGCGCCCCGAGGCTGGCGCCGCCGGCGATGAAGCGGCGGCGGGTGAGATCGGGCATCACCTTGAGGGAGTCCTTGATCAGCAGCCGCTTGTCGACGCCGGGGATCAGGAATGAGCGCTTGGCCATCGTTATTCTCCTCAGCGGCCGACGATCATCGCGCGCAGGCTCTTCGGCACCAGCAGCGCGAGCAGCACGTGAATGACGAGGAAGGCGCAGATCGCGGCCATGCAGAAGAAATGGACGTAGCGCGCGGTCGGATAGTCGCCGAACAACGTCACCAGCCAGTGCAATTGCACCGGCTTCCATATCGACAGGCCCGACAGCACGATTAGCACGCCGACCACGATGATGCCGGCATAGAGTAGCCGCTGCACGTAATTGTAGACGGTGAGATCGTCATGGGCGAGCTTGAAGGTCAGCGCCGCCTTGACGTCATGGAGCACGCCTGACGGCGTGATCGGCAGCAGCTTTTTCCGGAAGCGGCCGGTGGCGAAACCGGTGACGAGATAGGCGAGGCCGTTGACCATCAGCAGCCACATCGCCGCAAAATGCCAGAGCAGCGCGCCGCCGAGCCAGCCGCCCAGCGTGATGTCGTGGGAGAAGCGGAAGTCGAACAGCGGCGAGGCGTTGTAGATCTGCCAGCCCGACATGATCATCAGGATCATGGCGACGGCGTTGGTCCAGTGCATGACGCGGACCCAGGCCGGCTGGATCACCTTGGCCTTGGTGGCGCTGATTTGCTCGTCGGTCGCGGTAAGGCTCGACATGGTGGTTCCGTCCTGAACGTCGGTGTCGGTGATTATACGCCGGTCCGGCCGCTTTCGTTACGCCACGCGGCAAATCGAATCGATACCGTCAGGCTATGGTGGTCAAAATAATGCGAGCCGGGTGTCCCCGGCTCGCTATTTCGTCCGCATCCTGTCGGGGATGAAACAGGAGGGTGCGGTGTTACGTTGCCGGCATCAGCACGGTGTCGACCACATGGATCACGCCGTTGGACTGGTTGACGTTGGAGATCGTCACCATCGAGGTGCCGCCCTTGGCATCGATGATCCAGACCTTGCCGTCCTGCTTCTTGACGGTGAGTTCCTCGCCCTCGGCCGTCTTCAGCTTCTTGCCATCGGTGAGGTCGGAAGCCTCGAGCTTGCCGGGCACGACATGGTAGGTGAGGATCTTGGTCAGGGTCGCCTTGTTCTCGGGCTTGACCAGGTTATCGACGGTGCCGGCCGGCAGCTTGCCGAAAGCGGCATTGGTCGGCGCGAACACCGTGAACGGGCCCTTGCCTTCCAGCGTCGGGACGAGACCTGCTGCCTTCACCGCCGCCACCAGCGTGGTGTGGTCTTTCGAATTGACCGCGTTCTGGACGATATTCTTGGAGGGGAACATCGCGGCGCCGCCGACCATGACGGTCTTTTCCTCGGCGCGGGCGGGCGCGATGATTGTTGCGGTGACGGCCAGCGCGCTGAAGGCAGCAGCGGTGAGATAGGCAATGCGCTTCGACATGGAGAGACTCCCGATTGTGACCGGCGATCGCCGGCGTTTGCGTTGGGGCAACAACGGCGTCTGCGACAGTTGACGTGAAGCAGCAGCGCGTCGTTGGCCGAACTACGGGAGGGTTCGCACGGCGGTTTCGGGGAATAATTTATTGTGATGCGTGAAACTATGGGGCGGCGTGTCCGTGTGGGGTGGGTGCGCAATCGCACGGTGCCGTAGGGTGGGCAAAGGCGTGAAGCGCCGTGCCCACCATCTCTCTCGATCACGGAAAATGCGTGGGCACGCTTCGCTTTGCCCACCCTACGGCAGTGTGCCCGCCTCAGTCTCTATTGTTCGGCGTCTGGATGAAGCCGCGATTATGGGTCGGGCTGATCAGGAGCTCGTTGATGCAGACGCGCGGCGGCATCGAGGCGATGAACGCGATGGTGCGGCCGAGATCTTCGGGCTGCAGCATCTTGGCCTGCTCCTCCTCGCTCGGCACCACCGGGCGCAGCTTCAGGATTGGGGTCGCCACCTCGCCCGGCATCAGGCAGCAGGCGCGCAGGCCGTTGACGCATTCGTCCATGTTGAAGGAATGGGTCAGCGCCAGCACCGCATGCTTGGTGGTGGTGTAGGCCGGGCCCGGCATCTTGGAGACGTGACGGCCGGCCCAGGACGAGACGTTGATGATCGAGCCGTCCTGCTGCTTGCGCATCGTCGGCAGCACTGCGCGCATGCAATAGAGCACGCCGTTGAGATTGACCTGGACCAGTCTGTCCCAGCCCTCCAGTTCCATATCCTTCCAGCTGCGCTTGGGGACATTGATGCCGGCATTGTTGACGAGCAGGTCGATGCGGCCATGCTTCGCGACGATTCCGTCGGCTGCCTTCTGGGCCTGGTCCGCATTGGCCACGTCCAGCGCGATGGCTTCGGCCAAGCCGCCCGCCTTAGTGATCTTCGCGACCACGGTCTCCAAAGCGTCCTTGCGGCGCCCCGAAACCACCACCGTCCAGCCGTCGGCGGCCAACGCCTCGGCGCCGGCCTCCCCGATCCCGCTGCCGCCGCCGGTGACCCAGGCCACGCGTTTCCCATTTTTTGTCATGCAAACTGTCTCCGTTGCTTCATTGGGGCGGTTTTTGCTAATCCAGCCCTCGGTTTTGACCGGCCTTGTCAGTCCTGCGGTCGAGGAAATCTTGCATGAACCACGCAGCCAACGCCAACCTGTTTTCCCGCCTGTTCGACGGCCTGGACGACCCCAACCGCCTCGCGATCGAGACGCATGACGGCGCCCGGATCAGCTATGGCGATCTGATCGCGCGGGCAGGCCAGGTGGCGAATGTGCTGGTCGCGCGCGGCGTGAAGCCCGGCGATCGCGTCGCGGTGCAGGTCGAAAAGTCGGTCGCCAATATCGTGCTGTATCTGGCGACCGTGCGGGCTGGCGCGGTCTATCTGCCGCTCAACACCGCCTATACGCTGAACGAGCTCGACTACTTCATCGGCGATGCCGAACCTTCGCTGGTTGTCTGTGACCCCTCCAAGGCGGAAGGGCTCGCCCCGATCGCCGCCAAGGTGAAGGCCAAGGTCGAGACGCTCGGCGCTGACGGCAAGGGCTCGCTGACCGAGGCAGCTGACAAGACCAGCGGCGAATTCGCGACGGTCGCACGGGCCAACGACGACCTCGCTGCGATCCTCTACACCTCGGGCACGACCGGCCGCTCCAAGGGCGCGATGCTCAGCCACGACAATCTGGCCTCGAACTCGCTGTCGCTCGTCGACTATTGGCGCTTCACCGACAAGGACGTGCTGATCCACGCGCTGCCGATCTATCACACCCACGGCCTGTTCGTGGCGACCAACGTGACGCTGTTCGCGCGGGCCTCGATGATCTTCCTGCCCAAGCTCGATCCTGACCTGATCATCAAGCTGATGGCGCGCGCCACCGTGCTGATGGGCGTGCCGACCTTCTACACGCGCTTGCTGCAGAATCCTGCGCTGTCGAAGGAGACGACCAAGCATATGCGGCTGTTCATCTCGGGCTCGGCGCCGTTGCTGGCCGAGACCCATCGCGAATGGTCCGCACGCACCGGTCACGCCGTGCTCGAGCGCTACGGCATGACCGAAACCAACATGAACACGTCGAACCCCTATGACGGCGAGCGCGTCCCCGGCGCCGTCGGCTTCCCCCTGCCCGGCGTCTCCGTCCGCGTCACCGAGCCCGAGACCGGCAAGGAGCTGCCGCGCGAGGAGATCGGCATGATCGAGGTCAAGGGCCCCAACGTGTTCAAGGGCTATTGGCGCATGCCCGAGAAGACCAAGTCGGAATTCCGGCCCGACGGCTTCTTCATCACCGGCGACCTCGGCAAGATCGACGACAAGGGCTACGTCCATATCCTCGGCCGCGGCAAGGATCTCGTCATCTCCGGCGGCTTCAACGTCTATCCCAAGGAAATCGAGAGCGAGATCGACGCCATGCCCGGCGTGATCGAGTCCGCCGTGATCGGCGTGCCGCATGCCGATTTCGGCGAGGGGGTGACGGCGGTGCTGGTCTGCAACAAGGGCGCCGAGGTCACCGAGGCTGCCGTGTTGAAGGCGCTCGACGGACGGCTCGCCAAGTTCAAGATGCCGAAGCGGGTGTTCGTCGTCGATGAATTGCCGCGCAATACGATGGGCAAGGTGCAGAAGAACGTGCTGCGGGATACCTACAAGGATATTTACGCGAAGAAGTGAGGCGAGTTCGCAGCTCCTGTAGGGTGGGTTAGCCGAAGGCGTGACCCACCGCTTTGGTCTCCGCGGTGACAGAAGTGGCGGGTTACGCCGAGCAGATACGCTTCGCGCATCTGCACGGCTAACCCACCCTACGCAGCCACACTCACTGTCCGCCCGCCAGGCTCACCACAAACCGGCTGCCGACGATGAAGAGATAGCACCCGAACGCGGCCTCCAGCGTGCGCTTCGACATCGCGTGTGCGGCCTTCACGCCGAGCGGCGCGGTCACGAGGCTCATCGGCATCACCAGCACGGCGCCAATCAGCGAGACGTAGCCGAGTGCAAAGGGGATTTGCAGCGCTGCAACGGCGGGATAATTCGCAGCGGCTGGCCAGCCGGCATAGATGTAGCCGACCGCGGCGGGGATCGAGATCAGCACGGCGAGCGCCGACGAGGTCGCGACGGCCTGGTGGATCGGCCGACCGTAAAACGTCATCAAGAGGTTCGAAAACAGGCCGCCGCCGATGCCCATCAGCGTCGACAGGATGCCGACGCAAAAACCGTAGATGCGCATCGGCAGACCCTTCGGCAGGTCGTCACCGAGCTTCCAGGCCTCGCGCGCGAAGATGAGGCGCATGGCGGCTGAATAGGCGACAACGACGAACACGATCTTGAACAAGCGCTCCGGCGCATAGCGCGCGACCACGCTGCCGGCAATCACCCCGATCAGAATCGGCAGCCACCAGGCGCGCAGGATCGACATGTCGACGGCACCGCGCTTGTAATGCGCCTGGAAAGAACGGATCGATGTGGGAATGATCACCGCGAGCGAGGTGCCGACGCAGAGCGGCATGCGGACGTCGAGCGGCACGCCGGCGATGCGGAAGCATTCATAAAACACCGGCACGAGAATCGCGCCGCCGCCAATGCCGAACACGCCGGCGAGAAATCCCGAGAGTGCGCCGACTGCGATCAGCAGCAACGCGAGCTCGACGAGTTCCTTGATATCAAGACCTGCGATCATCGGGACCCGCCCGCAGCGCGCCGCAACTTTCCGATTCGCAACGACGTGGCGAGCTGCGCGCGAAGCTGTAGGCGATCCGATTCGCGCGGTCGACACGCTACGCCGACGATCTTGGGTGGATTGCAGACGGCGCATATCCGCCGCCTTGCGGAAAATCGATGCGTCTCGCGGAAATTGGCAATGACACGCAAGCTTGCCAAGCGGTCGGCGCGCCATGAACTGACTGGTTCGAACCTCGACAGCCGGTCGGCAGCTTGGAGCCGTTCCAATAGTAATTTCAATGCGCCTCAACGGCCGCCACAAAGGATGAACAGACGTTCTGTTTTTCGCCGGTGCACCATTGCTCTGGTATACCAAGGCCCTGATTGGCTTGATGCATCAACGCCGTAGAGCTGAACGCCGGTTCGATTTATGGCGATTTGGTGATTGCGCAGGCGAAATCGACTCCGTAAATAGAGCCGACCTTTCGCGATCCCCGCGCGCGCCCGGCTGGGCCGCCATAAACATCAAAAGCCCATGACCGCACGGATCGAACGACCGCTTTCACCACACATGCAAGTCTACCGCTGGACGTTGACGATGGCGCTGTCCATCGTCCATCGCGCCACTGGTATCGCCCTTTACGTCGGAACCCTGCTGCTGGCCTGGTGGCTGATCGCAGCGGCGTCCGGCTCCGCCGCCGCCTATTCCAATGTGCAGGCCTTCACCGGCAGCATCATCGGCCGGCTCGTCGTGTTCGGCTACACCTGGGCGCTGATGCACCACATGCTGAGCGGTGTCAGGCACTTCGTGTGGGACCTCGGCTTCGGCTTCAAGGCCAATGAGCGCGAGGCGCTGACCTGGGCGGCCCTGATCGGCGGCATCGTGCTGACGGTTCTGATCTGGATCATCGCCTACGCGATCGGAGGTATACGATGAGCGCCAGCGATACGCCGAAGCGCAGCATGCGCACCCCGCTTGGCCGCGTCCGCAATCTCGGCGCCGCGCATTCGGGAACCTCTGATTTCTGGCGCCAGCGCCTCACCGGCGTTGCGATGACCCTGCTGATGCTGCCGGTGATCATCGTCGTCATGATGACGCTCGGCAGCAACCAGGCCGGCGCCAAGGTGATCCTCGGCTCGCTGCCGATCGCGGTGATCATGCTGCTCTTCATCATCGCCAGCGCCTGGCACATGAAGATCGGCATGCAGGTCGTGATCGAGGACTACGTCCACAACGAGAAGCTGAAGCTCATCTCGATCATGCTCAATAATTTCTTCTCGATCGCCGTCGCGCTCGCCTCGACCTACGCGATCATCAAACTGTCATCCGGAGTGTAAGCCATGGCCAACGAGACGAATGGCAAGGCCAACGGCGCTCCCGCCACCAACGGCAAAGCCTATCCGATCGAGGACCACACCTATGACGTCGTCGTGGTCGGCGCCGGCGGCGCGGGCTTGCGCGCCGTGGTCGGTTGCAGCGAGGCCGGCCTGAAGACGGCCTGCATCACCAAGGTGTTTCCGACCCGCTCGCACACGGTCGCGGCCCAGGGCGGCATCTCCGCTTCGCTCGGCAACATGCACAAGGACGACTGGCGCTGGCACATGTACGACACCGTGAAGGGGTCGGACTGGCTCGGGGATCAGGACGCGATCGAATACATGGTGCGCAACGCGCCCGAGGCGGTCTACGAGCTCGAGCATTGGGGCGTGCCGTTCTCGCGCACCGAGGACGGCAAGATCTACCAGCGTCCGTTCGGCGGCATGACCATGGACTACGGCAAGGGCCAGGCGCAGCGCACCTGCGCCGCCGCCGACCGCACCGGCCACGCCATGCTGCACACGATGTATGGCCAGTCGCTGCGCCATGCGGCCGAGTTCTTCATCGAGTTCTTCGCCATCGATTTGATCATGGACGACCAGGGCACCTGCCGCGGCGTCATCGCGCTCAAGCTCGACGACGGCACGCTGCACCGCTTCCGCGCCCAGACCGTGATCCTCGCCACCGGCGGCTATGGCCGCGCCTATGCCTCCTGCACCTCGGCGCACACCTGCACCGGCGACGGCGGCGGCATGGTGCTGCGCGCCGGCCTGCCGCTCCAGGACATGGAGTTCGTGCAGTTCCACCCGACCGGCATTTACGGTTCGGGCTGCCTGGTCACCGAGGGTGCCCGCGGCGAAGGCGGCTACCTCGTCAACTCCGAAGGCGAGCGCTTCATGGAGCGCTACGCGCCCTCGGCGAAGGACCTGGCGTCACGCGACGTCGTCTCGCGCGCAATGACCATCGAGATCCGCGAAGGGCGCGGCGTCGGCAAGAAGAAGGACCACATCTTCCTGCATCTCGACCATCTCGATCCGGCCGTGCTCGCCGAGCGCCTGCCGGGCATCTCCGAATCCGCCAAGATCTTCGCCAATGTCGACGTGACGCGCGAGCCGATCCCGATCGTGCCGACCGTGCACTACAACATGGGCGGTATCCCCACGAACTATCACGGCGAAGTGCTGACCAAGAAGGACGGCGACGACAACGCCGTCATCCCCGGCCTGATGGCGATCGGCGAAGCGGCCTGCGTTTCCGTGCACGGCGCCAACCGCCTCGGCTCGAACTCGCTGATCGACCTCGTCGTGTTCGGCCGCGCCGCGGCGCTGCGCCTGGCCGAGAAGCTGACGCCGAACGGCAAGCAGCCCGAGCTGCCGGCGAACTCGGCCGATCTCGCGCTCGGCCGCCTCGACCATTATCGCTATGCCTCCGGCGGCACGCCGACCGCAAAGCTGCGCGAAGGCATGCAGCACGTGATGCAGAACAATTGCGCCGTGTTCCGCACCGGCGAAGTGCTGAGCGAAGGCCAGAACCTGATCGCGAAGGTCCACAGCGGCATCACCGACATCGCCGTGTCCGACCGCTCGCTGGTGTGGAATTCGGATCTCGTCGAGACGCTGGAATTCGACAATCTGATCTCGCAGGCGGTGGTGACGATGAACTCGGCCGCCAACCGCACCGAGAGCCGCGGCGCGCATGCGCGCGAGGACTTTTCCGCGCGCGACGACCAGAACTGGATGAAGCACACGCTGGCCTGGCTCGACGACAAGGGCAAGGTCAAGATCGAGTACCGCCCGGTTCACGACTACACCATGACCAACGACGTGCAGTACATCCCGCCGAAAGCGCGCGTGTATTGATCCAACAGTAGCCGTCATTCCGGGATGGTCCGAAGGACCGGACCCGGAATCTCGAGATTCCGGGTTCGATGCTGCGCATCGCCCCGGAATGACGAAAGGTTAGAGCAATGGTTGAATTCGCACTTCCCAAGAACTCGAAAATCACCGGCGGCAAGACCTGGCCGAAGCCCGCAGGCGCGACCGAGACGCGCGAGTTTCGCGTCTATCGCTGGAATCCTGACGACGGCAAGAATCCGAGCGTCGACACCTATTACGTCGACGTCAATGATTGCGGTCCGATGGTGCTGGACGGCCTGATCTGGATCAAGAACCACATCGATCCGTCGCTGACCTTCCGCCGCTCCTGCCGCGAAGGCGTCTGCGGCTCCTGCGCCATGAACATCGACGGCCAGAACACGCTGGCCTGCACCCGCTCGATGCACGACGTGAAGGACGGCGCGGTGAAGATCAACCCGCTGCCGCACCAGCCGGTGGTCAAGGACCTGGTTCCGGACCTCACCAATTTCTACGCGCAATACGCCTCCGTCGAGCCGTGGCTGAAGACGACCTCGCCGACGCCGCAGAAGGAATGGCGCCAGAGCCACGAGGACCGCGAGAAGCTCGACGGCCTCTACGAGTGCATCCTGTGCGCCTGTTGCTCGACCTCCTGCCCGAGCTATTGGTGGAACAGCGACCGCTATCTCGGCCCGGCCGCGCTGCTCCAGGCCAACCGCTGGGTGTCTGACTCACGCGATGAGGCGACCGGCGAACGGCTGGACAATCTCGAGGATCCGTTCCGCCTGTACCGCTGCCACACCATCATGAACTGCGCCAAGGCCTGCCCGAAGGGCCTGAACCCGGCCGAGGCCATCGCCGAGCTCAAGCTCAAGATGGTCGAACGCCAGATCTAGGCCGTATCGACGCTGGCTCTGCCCCGGCCCGGGCGGCCGGGGGGCAATCTGCGATTGGAACAATTCGGCTTAAATTCGCTCCATCTCGTGTCGCGGGCGATTCAACGGCCTACAACCTCCGGTTCCCATCACAAGCCGCTTCCTTCCTGACGCGAGATTCAAGTAAGCTCTCCGGTCGGGGGACCGGAGCGACCGTGCAGGGCGCACAACGCAACTCGCTGAGACTGCTGCAGTGGATGATGGCGGCATCCCTGGCGCTGCCCATTGCGCTATTCGCCATTGCCTCGACGATTTCCTACAATTCGACGGTTGATATCGCCGACCGTGAGATCGAGCGGACGCTCGATGTCGCGCATGAGCACGCGCTCAAGGTGTTCGAGACCATCGACCGGAGCCTGGCCGAGCTCAACGAGGTCGTGCGCGACCTGCCCGACGACACGATCCGGTCGCGGGAATCCGCCCTGCACAAGCGTCTGAAGCAACTCGCCGACGCGCTGCCGCAGCTCAAATCCGCCTGGATCTTCGATGCCAACGGAAAGGCGCTGGTCAACAGCCTGGCCTCGCCGCCGCCGAACCAGAGCTTTGCCGACCGCGACTATTTCTATTCCCATGTCGACCAGAGCATCGGAACCTTCATCGGCACCGTCTTGACGCCGCGCCCGCCCTACCAGGGCGCGCGCTTCTTCGGCGTCAGCCGCCGCCGCTCGTCGGACGACGGCAGCTTCATCGGCGTGATCCAGGCATCCGTCCTGCCTGAATATTTCGAGAGCTTTTACGCCAGGATCGGCAGCGATCCGGGCTCCTTCTTTGCGATGGGCCGCACTGATGGCGTGCTGCTGGCGCAGCTGCCGCGGCTCGATCGCGATTTCCGGCTCGATCCGAACGGTCAGGTCGGCCGCAGCATCGCAGCCCATCCCGTCCATGGGCTGATGACCATCGCCTGGCCGACCGACGGTCTGGAGCGGCGCATCGGCTACCGGCGCGTCGCCGGATATCCGATCTATGTCAGCGCCGGCCTCGAGACCTCGGCGATCCGCGGCCGCTGGCTCACGACCATCAGCCAGCATCTGGTGTTCGGCCTGCCGGCGACCGCGCTGCTGTTCATCCTGCTGGCCTTCGCCTTCCGCCGCACCCAGCATCTGCAGCTCGAAGCTGCCAAGCGGCGCGAGGCCGAGGAGGCGCTCAAGCACAGCCAGCGGCTG
Organism: Bradyrhizobium sp. CCBAU 51745; assembly: GCF_028128715.1. NCBI lineage: Bacteria > Pseudomonadati > Pseudomonadota > Alphaproteobacteria > Hyphomicrobiales > Nitrobacteraceae > Bradyrhizobium > Bradyrhizobium sp. CCBAU 51745. The sequence goes on from NZ_LBJP01000084.1 coordinate 221,668, forward strand.
GAGGCGCTGGGCCAGCTCACCGGCGGCGTCGCGCATGATTTCAACAACCTGCTGACCGTGATCCGCGCATCGGTCGATCTGTTGAACCGCCCGCAACTGAGCGAGGAGCGGCGGCAACGCTACATCACGGCGATCGGGGAGGCCGTCGCGCGCGCGGCCAAGCTGACCTCACAGCTGCTGGCCTTTGCGCGGCGCCAGACCTTGAAGCCCGAAGTGTTCGACGTCGGCGAACGGATGCGATCGCTGCGCGACATGCTCTCCACGCTGCTTGGGCCTGCGATCGAGATCGTCACGCAGCTGCCGGCCGAGCCCTGCCTCGTCAGCGCCGATGCCGGCCAGTTCGAGACGGCCATGATCAACATGGCGACCAACGCGCGCGACGCCATGCAGGGCAAGGGCCGGATCGTTTTCACGGTGCACGCGGCGACATCAGTTCCGGATACACTCGCGCATCTCTCCGGCAGCCAGACCCTGAAAAATCCCGGTTTCATCTGCATCACCGTCAGCGACAGCGGCGTTGGCATTCCCGCAGGCCAATTGGGCCGGATCTTCGAGCCGTTCTTCACCACCAAGCAGGTCGGCCAGGGCACCGGCCTTGGCCTGTCGCAGGTGTTCGGCTTCGCCCGGCAATCCGGTGGCGAAGTGACCGTCGTCAGCGAGGTCGGCCAGGGCAGCACCTTCTCGCTCTATCTGCCGCGCGTGCCGGCCGATCTGTTGCCCCCGAGCCAGGCGCCGACCACGGCCCCGGCCGTCGCCGGCAGTGGCATGTCGGTGCTGGTCGTCGAAGACAATATCGAGCTCGGCAATTTCGCCGCCGACGGGCTGACCGAGCTCGGCTACAGCATCACGCTGGTCGACAACGCCACCGACGCGCTCACCGAACTTGTTAGCCACGCCGATCGCTTCGACGTCGTCTTCTCCGACGTCGTCATGCCGGGGATGACCGGGCTCGATCTGGCGCAGGCGATGTGCGATCGCTGCATCAGCGTACCTATCGTGCTGACCACCGGCTATAGCCAGGCTCTGTCCCAGGACGGCATCGCCGGCTTCGAGCTGGTGCAAAAGCCCTATTCGATCGAAGAGCTGTCGCGGGTCCTGCACCGCGCGGCGCGCGTGAAACGGGTGCGCGACGGCGCCGCCGAGTGAGATCAGGAACCCGAGGGAACCGGCTCGCGTTGTCGGCTCATGCAGAAGCGGGTCCGAAACAGTGAGCCGGGCAAGACACCGCCCATCGTGAAGATTACCGGCGAGAATGGCGATGACGTCGCCCCGCCGCCGCCGGAAGTGCTCGAGCCCGATTCCGAGCTTACGCCCGAGGAGGTCGAGCAGGCGCGCAGGGATTATCTCCTCACCCGCTTCTGGATCAGTGCGCGCGGCTTCTGGAGCCGCAAGGGCGACCGCTTGGCCTGGCCGTTCTCGATCGGCCTCGTCGTGCTGATCGTTCTCACCGTCGGCTTCCAATACGGCATCAATGTCTGGAATCGGGCGATCTTCGACGCCATCGAGAAGCGCGATGCGACCACCGTCTTCCACCTCAGCGCCGTGTTCTTCCCGCTCGCCATCGGCAGTATCGCGCTCGCTGTCGTCCAGGTGTTTGCGCGGATGGGCATCCAGCGGCGCTGGCGCGCCTGGCTCACCAATAGCGTGCTGACACGCTGGCTCGCGAACGGGCGCTACTACCAGCTCAACCTCGTCGGCGGCGACCACAACAATCCGGAATACCGGATCGCCGAGGATTTGCGCATCGCGACCGACTCGCCGGTCGATTTTATCGCCGGGGTGACCTCGGCGCTGCTGTCCGCGGCAACCTTCATCGTCGTGCTCTGGACCATCGGCGGCGCGCTGACCCTCACGCTTGGCGGCTCCGCCATCACCATACCGGGCTTCCTCGTGATCGCCGCGGTGCTCTATGCCGCGATCGCCTCGGGCTCGATCATGGTGATCGGCCGTCAATTCGTGCAGGTCTCCGAGGACAAGAACCAGGCGGAAGCCGATTTCCGCTACACGCTGACACGCGTGCGCGAGAACGGCGAGAGCATCGCGCTGCTCGGCGGCGAAGAGGAAGAGCGCGGCGGCATCGATCGCAATTTTTCCAACGTGCTCAGGCAATGGGCGCGGCTCGCGGGACAACACATGCGGACCACGCTGGTGTCGCAGGGCTCAAGCCTCGTTGCGCCGGTCGTGCCGCTGCTGCTGTGCGCGCCAAAATTCCTCGACGGCAGCATGAGCCTCGGACAAGTGATGCAGGCGGCCTCCGCCTTCACCATCGTGCAGAGCGCATTCGGCTGGCTGGTCGACAATTATCCCAGGCTCGCCGACTGGAACGCCTGCGCGCGCCGCATCGCCTCGCTGATGATGTCGCTCGACGGCCTCGAGCGTGCCGAGCAGGGCGACGGCCTTGGCCGCATCAAGCGCGGCGAAACCAGCAACGATGCGATGCTGGAGCTGCACGACCTTTCCGTCACGCTGGACGACGGCACCGCCGTGGTCGGCGAGACCGAGGTGGTGATCGAGTCCGGCGAGCGGCTCCTGGTCGCCGGCGAATCCGGCACCGGCAAGAGCACGCTGGTGCGCGCCATCGCAGGCCTGTGGCCATGGGGCGGCGGCAGCGTCAACTTCCATCCCGACCGGCGGCTGTTCATGCTGCCGCAGCGGCCCTACGTGCCTTCAGGCAGTCTGCGCCGCGCGGTCGCCTATCCCGGCGCCGAGGAGGACTGGACTGTCGAGGAGATCGGCGAGGCCCTGCACAAGGTCGGCCTCGATCATCTCAAGGAGAAGATTGCCGAAGAAGGGCCGTGGGATCAGACCCTCTCAGGCGGCGAGAAGCAGCGCCTCGCCTTCGCGCGGCTCTTGCTCCACACCCCCGATATCGTCGTGCTTGACGAAGCGACCTCGGCGCTCGACGAGAAGAGCCAGGACAAGATGATGCAGATGGTCACCGACGAACTGCCGAAGGCGACCATCATCAGCGTCGCGCATCGTGTCGAGCTGGAGGCCTTCCACAGCCGCAAGATCGTGCTGGAGCGCCACAAGGGCGGCGCCAAGCTCGTCAGCGATATCGACCTGATTCCCCGCAAGGGCCGGCGCAGGCTGCTCGGGCGATTCCTGCGCCAGCGGAAGGCGGCGTGAGATCGGCAGCCCGGATGGAGCGCAGCGCAATCCGGGAAGGCCTGTTCGCAGGGCGGGAATCCCGGATTTCGCTGCGCTCCATCCGGGCTACAAAACCCTCGATTGGAGTCCCCAACAAAACCGGCTATGCATGCGCCGCCTGCAACGAGGACCGCCTGCTTGACGCCCGACAATTCCCTTTCAACTGCGCCATTCGGCGCGTTCGCGCCCAACGCGGCGCAGGCCGCGATTATCAGGCTCGTGCAGGGATCGGGGCTGAAGCGCGGCGCGTTCCGGCCCTGGATGTCGCGGCTGGTCCATCTGCTGCGCAGCGGCCCGGTCGACGTGCAATATCAGGGCGCTTCGTTCCGCTTCTACCATCAGGGCAGCGCCACCGAGCGCGGCGCGCTGTTCAATCCCGATTACAACATCGACGAGCTCGACTTCCTGCGCCAGCACACACCTTTCGGCGGCACGTTCGTCGACGTCGGCGCCAATGTCGGCACGTTTGCTTTGGTGATGGCGCGGCAGGTCGGGCCCGGTGGCAAGGTTGTCGCGATCGAGCCGCATCCCCTCACCTTCAGCCGGCTCTCGTTCAACCATTCCGCTTCGAAAGCGACGCAGGTTCGCCTGGTGCAGGCGGCCGCGGGAGCTGCCGACGGCGAGCTGATGATCGAGAGCGGCGGCGGCAATCTCGGCGCCACGCATGTCGTGACCGGCGCGGCCAGCGCTGAAGCCATCAAGGTGCCGTCGCTGCGGCTCACACGCATTCTGGACGAGGCCGGCGTGACCCAAGTCGATTCGCTCAAGATCGACGTCGAGGGATTCGAGGACCGCGTGCTGATCGGATTCTTCCGCGACGCGCCCCCATCGCTGTGGCCCCGCGCCGTTGTGATCGAGCATCTGTCACAAAACGAATGGCAGCAGGATTGTATCGCTGACTTGGTTGCGCGCGGCTTTACCGTCGCGCGCAAGACGCGCAGCAATACGTTCCTGTCGCGCTGACGCCGAACCCAAGGAGGATACGATGATCGATCATTTGGGCCTCTCCGTCTCCGACTATGAGGCCGCGAAGGCGTTCTATGCGAAGGCGCTCGCGCCGCTCGATTACAGCATGATCATGGAAGTGACGGCGGAGCAGACCGGTCACGCCGCGGCCGCCGGCTTCGGCGCGAACGGCAAGCCCGATTTCTGGATCGAGGGAAAGGGCGCGATGAACAAGCCGGTGCATGTCGCGATATCTGCGAAAGACCGCGCCACGGTTGACGCGTTCTACAAGGCTGCGATGGCGGCAGGCGGCCGCGACAACGGGCCGCCCGGCCTGCGCCCGCATTATCACGCGAACTATTACGGCGCCTTCGTGCTCGACCCTGATGGCCACAACATCGAGGCCGTCTGCCACGCGCCGGAATAGGGCAGGGTGAGGCGGAACATCGGCGCCGCATTATCGTTGTCGTTCTCCTGACAACTGATCCCCGTGCTGCCGATGCCGATCGAACCGCCCGAGATACCGCCATCGACACCCGGCACGCCGACCGAGCCGCCGCCCGGCATCCCGCCGGGCAATCCGCAGCCTGAAATCACGCCGCCGGTACACGAGCCCGGGCAATCGCCGCGACCTGATGAATTGCCAGGCCGCATGCCTGAAGAGATTCCATCGCGCGGACCGAACGGTCCGCTCGCACCCAATCCCGCGACGGATGCCAATTCGTCGCTTGTGTCACATGTGAGACGAGAGCAATCACATCTGAGGCGATTGCGACTCACGCCTGAATACGCAATGAACGTTGTCCTCGTGACATGATTTGCATGCAGAAATAAATCGCGACGCAATGTCTTTGCCCGCCACAATCCAGCCTAACGCGTAGCTGTTCATCACCCGACTTCACATCGTCAAAGAACCTTCCGGGGAAGTTCAACCACATGACCAACCTTCGTTTCGTGCTGCTCGCCACGACGGCCCTGACCGCGATGCAATTTGCCGGCTCCGCAGCTCATGCGCAAAGCGCGCCGCCGCTCGTCGTCGCGCAGGCCCAGCCGGAGACGGGCCCTGACGGAAAACCGAAGCAGCCTCCGAAGGAAGCGCCAAAGGGACCGCCGCCCGGT
>NZ_LBJP01000085.1:0-232366 GCF_028128715.1 Bradyrhizobium sp. CCBAU 51745
TGAAGGTCGACAACACCAACGTGCGCCGGCTCCAGATCGACAAGCTGACGCGGCTGAAATCCGAGCGCAACCAGAAGGACGTCGACGCCGCGCTTGCCGCGATCACGCGCTCGGCCGGCGAAGGCAACGGCAACCTGCTCGCGCTCGCCATTGATGCTGCGCGGGCCAAGGCGACCGTCGGCGAAATTTCGGACGCGATGGAAAAGGTGTTCGGCCGGCACCGCGCCGAGATCAAATCGATCACCGGCGTCTACAAGCGGGAGGCGTCCAGCATGGGCAATCAGGTCGAGAAGGTTCAGGCGCTGATCGACGCCTTCGAGGAGGCCGAAGGCCGCCGCCCGCGCATCCTCGTCGCCAAGATCGGCCAGGACGGGCACGACCGCGGCCAGAAGGTGATAGCGTCTGCCTTTGCCGATATCGGATTCGACGTCGACATCGGACCGCTGTTTGCCACCGCCGACGAGGCCGCACGGCAGGCGGTCGAGAACGACGTCCACATCCTTGGCGTCTCCTCGCTCGCAGCCGCTCACCTCACTGCCGTGCCTGAACTCAAGGCCGCGCTGAAGAAGCAGGGTCGAGAGGACATCATGATCATCGTCGGCGGCGTGGTGCCGCCGCAGGACTACGAGGCGCTCTATGCGGCCGGCGCCGAGGCCATCTTCCCGCCGGGCACCGTGATCGCAGAGGCGGCCGAGGAGCTGATCCGCAAGCTCAACGCCCGGCTCGGGCATAGCGAGGCGGCGGAGTAGGAGCGCATCCTTGAAGTTCATGACCGGTTTGAGCGTCGCCCTGGCGCTGAGCGCAACATGTGCGTTTTCCGCCCTCGCCGCCGATCCCAAGCCCGACGCTGCGGTCAAGAACAAGAGCATCGACGCACGCGTCTTGCTCGACGACAGGATCAAGGCCGACGCGCCGCTCGCAGCCGATTGCCTGGCCGAAGGCAAGAAGTGGCTCGACAAGAACGCAGGCGACGCCGCGGCCTCACGCAAGCAGGAGCCGCAATTCTTCAAGGACGGCGGCTGGGATTTCGAGCGCAAATATTCGACCCGCTCTGTGGTTGCCGATCGCTATGTCAGCATCCTGCGCGACGACTACATGGACACCCATGGCGCCCATCCCAATTCGGACGTGAACACGATCCTGTGGGACAAATTCGAGAACAAGCGCATCTCGATCCGCCCGTTCTTCACCGAAACCGCCGACAATGGCGCGACCATGAAGGCGATGGTGCAAGCCGTGATCGCCTCGCTGAAGATCGAGAAGAAAAAGCGCGACAGCGGCGAGACCGCGACCGAGGAATGGTTCAAGGGCCTTGAGCCGAGCCTGCTCAAGATCGGCGCCGTGACGCTGGCGCCATCGACGGAGACAGGCAAGAGTTCCGGCCTGACCTTCCACTACCCGCCCTATGCCGTCGGCCCCTACGCCGAGGGCCAATATGTCGCCTTCGTTCCGTGGGAGACGTTGAAGCCCTATCTCACGGCGGAAGGCGTACGCATCTTCGGCGGCGCACGGCCAAAGGCCGATGCCGACGAACAACAATAGCAACGGAACCCGTTGCACACGGCGGCACGGGGCTGCCGCTTGCGACATCCGCGCAAAGCTGCGTAGCATGTTGCGATGACGCGAGCCCGATTCCCGAGGGCGATGCCGGGAACGTCAATGCCAGGAATTACGCGCCGCGTTTTCGCGGCCTCTTCAGTAGCCGCAGCCACATCCGCGCTCCTCTCGCCTGCGCGCGCGCAAGCCTATCCCGCGCGGCCGGTCACCGTGATCGTGCCCTGGGGAGCGGGTGGCGGCACGGATGCGACCGCGCGCTTCATCGCGACGCTGCTCGAGAAGGAGCTCGGCCAGCCGTTCAATGTCGTGAACCGCACCGGCGGATCCGGCGTCGTCGGCCATGCCGAGATCGCAACGGCGCCGCCGGATGGCTACACCATCGGCATGCTGACCGTGGAAATCGCGATGCTGCATTGGCAGGCCGTGACGCATCTAGCGCCGCGGAACTTCATGCCGCTGGCGCTGATGAACGAAGATTCGCCAGGCATCCAGGTTGCCGCCTCCTCGCCGTACAGGACAGTCAAGGAGCTCGTGGACGCCATCAGATTGGCGCCACCGGGACGGTTCAAGGCGTCGGGCACCGGACAAGGCGGCATCTGGCATCTCGCGCTCGTCGGCTGGATGCAGGCGATGGGGTTGCCGACGAATCAGGTCACCTGGTCGGCGTCGAATGGTGCAGCACCGGCCATGCAGGACCTCGTCGCAGGCAGCGTCGATCTCACCACCTGCTCGTTGCCGGAGGCACATGCGACCATCGAGGCCGGCCAGGCCCGGAGCCTCGCGATCATGGCGCACGCGCGCAACCCGAGCTTTCCTGACGTCCCGACGCTGAAGGAAGCGCTCGGCGTCGACTATTCCACCAGCTCATGGCGCGGCATCGGTGGTCCCAGGGGTCTGTCTGCGGAGATCGCAACCAGGCTGACCGCAGCTTTGAAGACGGTGTACGACTCCTCCGCATTCAAAGACTTCATGACCAGGCGTGGCTTTGGCAGCGTGTGGCGGGATGCAAGCGATTTCAAAACCTTCATGGAAGAGGCTGATAGCCAGATGGGCCAGGCCATGAGGGCCGCCGGCTTTGCCAAGGCCTGAGGGGGCTCTCGCCTGCCTGCTTCCGCCGTTGTAAAGCAAGGCATGGTTGAGAAGAAGTCTTCGCTCGATATCACCGCCCTCGCCCGCGACCTCCGCGCCGGTCATCGCGCAGCGCTCGCGCGCGCCATTACCCTGGTGGAGAGCCGGCGCAGCGACCATCAGGCGCAGGCGCGCGAACTGGTGCAGATGCTGCTGCCCCACACCGGCAAGGCGGTTCGCGTCGGCATCACCGGCTCGCCCGGCGTCGGCAAATCCACCACCATCGATGCGCTCGGGACCTATCTGATCGAGCAGGGCAACAAGGTCGCCGTGCTCGCGGTCGACCCGTCCTCGGCTCGCAGCGGCGGCTCGATCCTCGGCGACAAGACGCGGATGGCGCGGCTGTCGGCGTCCAGCGATGCCTTCATCCGCCCCTCGCCGTCCTCGGGCACGCTCGGCGGCGTCGCCGCAAAGACACGCGAGGCCATGCTGCTGTGCGAGGCCGCCGGTTTCGACGTCGTGCTGGTCGAGACCGTCGGCATTGGCCAGTCCGAGACCGCGGTCTGCGACATGACCGATTTCTTCCTCGCGCTGATGCTGCCGGGCGGCGGCGACGAACTGCAAGGCATCAAGAAGGGCCTGGTCGAGCTCGCCGACATGATCGCGATCAACAAGGCCGACGGCGACAATCTCAAGCGCGCCAACGTCACCGCCGCCGACTATCGTGGCGCGCTGCATATCCTCAGCCCGCGGTCCGAGCATTGGCATCCGCCTGTCATCACCTATTCGGCGCTGGCCGGCACCGGCATCGCCGAGCTCTGGCAGAAGGTTCTGGATCACCGCAAGGCGATGAATGCGTCAGGTGAATTCGCGGCGCGGCGGCGCGATCAGCAGGTGAAATGGATGTGGTCGATGCTGGAGCAGCGCATGCTGTCGCGGCTGCGCAGCGAGGCGTCGGTGCGCGCCAGGGTGAAGAAGATCGAAACCGAGGTCGCCGACGGCCACCTCACGCCGGCACTCGCCGCCGAGGAGATCATGAAGCTGCTGCATTGAGACCGGTACACCTCTTCTCATCGGCAAGAGGTGAGCCGAAGTCCGATCTTGCGACCGAACTCGGTCTCACGACGGCCTAACTGATCTGCCCGGCCAGCACTTTCGAGACGAAGCGCGCGGTCGCCTCGCCGACCTCCCGAGGCGCCTCCTCCTGCAGGAAGTGCGATCCCTTCACCAGGACGGTCTCCTGATTGGGCCAGGCCCGGCAGAACTCGCGCTGCGCGCCGATCAGGAAGCCTGCCGGCTCGGCATCGATGAACAGTTTCGGGATCCGGTTCTTCGACATCCAATCGGCGTAGGCCTCGACGATCGCGACCACGTCGGCCGGCTCGCCTTCAATCGGCAATTCGCGCGTCCAGCTCAGCATCGGCTGACGGCTGGGACCGGGATTGCGGTAGTAGCGGCGATAGACCTCCAGCGCCTCCGGCGCGATATGGCGCAGCGGCAGCAGATATTCGATGAACAGGTTCTTCTGCAGGATCAGGTCTTCGCCTTGCGGGCTGCGTTGGCCCTGGAAGAAGGCGCGCGTCGCATCGGGCCATTCGTCCCAGGAGCGGAACGGCCGGACGATGCCTTCCATATAGACGATGGCCTTGACCTTCTCCGGATGGCGATAGGCCCAGTGAAAGCCGAGCGCCGCGCCCCAGTCGTGCACGACGAGGACGACATTCTCCGTCAGGCCCAGCCCATCGAACCAGGCGTCGAGATAGCGCCGGTGATCGACGAAGCGGTAGGAGCCGTTCGGCGCCGCGCCCGAATTGCCCATGCCGACGAGGTCGGGCGCGAGGCAGCGACCATAGGGCAGGAGATAGGGAATGATGTTCCGCCAGAGATAGGACGGCGTCGGAACGCCGTGCAGGAACACGATCGGGTCGCCCGCGCCGACATCGACATAGGCCATCTGGGTATCGAGGACCTCGATGTATTTCCGGTAGGAGACTTCCTCGGTCGAGATCGGGGGATGGTTGACCTGCAACATGATGGAACTCCGTTCTCTCTCTCTCTCTCTCTCTCTCTTGCACACCAGTAAACGATCTATACCCGTTACTTGTTTCAACCGGTAAACAAGATTAAATGGTGTTTCATGTCCAGGGAAACGCGCAAGTTCCATGTGCCGGACGCGCTGGCGAATCTCTACGATTTCGCCAACACGCTGGATCTGCGGCACTTCACCCATCACGGCGTCCAGCATCAGCAGGCGGATGCATTGCAAAATCCCGCCGCGCTCGGCGAGTGGATGCATCAGCATGGGCTGATCCACCGTGCGGCCGTGCCATCGCGGAAGACCTTCGAGGCCGCCTTGCGGCTGCGCGCCGCGATCCGCGCCTACCTCAAATGCGATCCGGCGGAGCGCCACCGCAAGCCAACCGTCACCGCCCTGCTCGGCGCCGCGATGGAGCCGTTTGCACTGCGCGTCGCCGTCGGCGGCAAGGATGGTTTTGCACTCAGGCCGGTGATGAGCGATGCGCAGGCGGGCCTGTCGGCGATCGTCGCCGAATTGTACGACGCGGCGTCGGCCGGCACGCTCGCGCGCCTGAAGATGTGCGCCGCCGATGAGTGCCAGCGGGTGTTTTTCGATCGCTCGAAGCCCGGCACGCGGCGCTGGTGCCAATCCACCCTGTGCGGTAACCGGGAAAAGACCCGGACCTACCGCGAGCGCCACAGGCACGATCCCACCTCGGAGATCTGAGGACCTGCGCGCTTGGAACACGGCCCGCCCCGGTGTTTACTGGATGCGAGCGTCCGACAGGATCGAGAGGATCACATCCATTGCCCGACAAGCTCCGCATTCTCCTCACGGGCTTCGGCCCGTTTCCCGGCGCGCCGCATAATCCGACCCAGCCGCTGGTGGCGCGGCTGGCGCAGCTGCGGCGTCCCGCCCTCGATGATGTCGAGCTGTCGCGCCACATCTTTCCGGTGACCTATGCCGCGGTCGACCGGCAATTGCCTGACGTGCTGGCAAAGGTGAGGCCGGATGCGATGCTGATGTTCGGGCTCGCGGCGCGTACGCCTTACCTGCGCATCGAGAGCCGTGCGCGCAACGCCGTCACCATGCTGTGGCCGGACGCCGCCAACACCCGCTCCAGCAAGCGAGGCATTGCCGGCCATGCCGATGCGATGAATTTCGGCCCGCATACGGCAAGACTGCTGCGTGCCGCGCGCCTCACCGGCATCGATGCGCGGCCCTCGCGCGATGCCGGCGCCTATCTCTGCAACTATCTGAGCTGGCGCGCGATCGAGAAGGTCAGAGCTGGCGGGCCGAAGCTTGCCGCGTTCATCCACGTTCCGCTGCTTGCCCGCAGCGGCGCCGTGCGGCGCAAGGGCGCTCCGCGGATTACGCTGGAGGAGCTGGTAGATGCGGGAGAAGCGATGTTGATGGAGATGGTAGCGTTGGCAAGGAAGGCACGGAAGACACCGCTCTCGTAGGGTGGGCAAAGGCGCCCTTGCGCCGTACCCACGTGCATCCTTTGCCACAAAACGTGGGTACGCTTCGCTTTGCCCACGCTACGGCAGCTACGGCATCTCGTTCTCGGTAAACATTTAACCCTACCGCGAACAATCCTCACCGCCCCACCCGCCCTGCGCTACCTAACTGTCGCGGACACCCCGCGTCCGCCGAAGGACGCGTCATGGACCTCAATCGCCGTCATCTCATCGGAGCTTCGACTGCCGGCATTGCCGGTGCGTTTGCCTTGCCCTCAGACGCCGCGCGCGCGGCGCCGCTGACGTCGCTGCTCGGCCGTGACGCGACCCAATATGGCGTGCGCCCCGGCAGCAGCGAGGACCAGACGCGCGTTCTCCAACGCGCCATCGACGAAGCTTCGCGGGCGCAGCTGCCGCTCGCGCTGCCGCCCGGAATGTACCGCACGGGCCCTCTACGGCTGCCGAATGGGGCGCAGCTCATCGGCGTGCGCGGCGCGACGAAGCTTGTCTTCACCGGCGGGGCCTCGGTGATCCAGAGCGACGGCTCTGATTCAATCGGCCTCACCGGTATCACCTTCGACGGCCGGAGCATTCCGCTGCCGGCGCGGCGCGGGCTGATCCATGTGCTGGGTGGCCGCGACGTGCGCATCACCGATTGCGAGATCACGGCATCCGGCGGCAGCGGCATCTGGCTGGAGCAGGTGTCGGGCGATATCTCCGGCAACATCTTGACTGACATCGCCGTGACGGCGGTGGTCTCGTTCGACGCCAGGGGCCTCAGCGTGTCCCGCAACACCATTGTCGGCACCAATGACAACGGCATCGAGATCCTGCGCACCGCCATCGGCGATGACGGCACTGTTGTCGCCGACAACCGCATTGAGGACATCAAGGCCGGCGCGGGCGGCTCGGGGCAGTACGGCAATGCCATCAACGCCTTCCGCGCCGGCAACGTAATCGTGCGCGGCAATCGCATCAAGAATTGCGACTACTCCGCCGTGCGCGGCAACTCGGCATCGAATATCCATATATCTGGCAACAGCGTCAGCGACGTGCGCGAGGTCGCGCTCTATTCCGAGTTTTCGTTCGAGGCCGCCGTGATTGCCAACAACACGGTCGACGGCGCCGCCGTCGGCGTCTCCGTCTGCAATTTCAACGAGGGCGGGCGTATTGCGGTCGTTCAAGGCAATATCATCCGCAATTTGATCCCGAAGCGCCCCATCGGCACCGCGCCTGACGATGATGCCGGCGTCGGCATCTATATCGAGGCCGACACGTCGGTCACTGGTAATGTGATCGAGAACGCACCGTCCTACGGCATCGTTGCCGGCTGGGGGAAATATCTGCGCGATGTCGCGATCACGGGCAATGTGATCCGCAAAGCGCTGGCCGGTATCGGCGTCTCCGTCGTATCAGGCGCCGGCACGGCGCTCGTCAACAACAACATGATCTCGGAAACCCCGCGCGGCGCGGTGGTCGGACTGGACCACGCACGCGCCGTGACGGCGGATCTGTCCGCGGACGGCGCGCAGCGCTTTGCGCAGGTGGTGGTGGTGGGCGGCAACGCCGTGCGGCAATAGGTGTGCGCAGTGGCAGCTGGGCCGTGCATCCTTCGAGGCCCTCCAGGGGACGCGATGCGTCCCATGCTTCGCGCCTCAGGATGATGGACAACCTTTAGGTTGTTTCAGAAACACTTGACAACCAGAGCACCGCCGTCATCCTGAGGTGCGAGTGGCGTGATGCAAAGCATCGCGCCGGGAGCCTCGAAGGATGATGTTGTGGGCATCTACGTCTACATGCTGCGATGCGCGGATGGCTCATTCTACATTGGAAGCGCCACCGGCGAAGACACATCCAAGCGTGTCGAAGAGCACAACACCGGTGCTTATCCAGGATATACCTATTCGCGGCGCCCGGTTGTCCTGGTGTGGTCTGAATATTTCGACCGGGTCACCGACGGCATCGCGGCCGAACGGCAACTCAAGGGCTGGAGCCGCGCGAAGAAGGAAGCACTCATTAAGTCCGATTGGAAGGCTGTGAGCCAGCTTGCTCGGCGGCGCGCTGGGGCGCCTAGGTCCAAGATGTAAACGTGGTGCGGCGGGCAGTGGGGCCGTTCATCCTTAGAGGCTCCCCATGGGACGCGCTGCGTCCCATGTCTCGCACCTCAGGATGACGGATTGGACGTGGCGCGTCTCGGGAACGCGGATCTCAGAACGTATTCCGCAGCAGCGGGTACTTGGCTTCGATGCCGTCGAGGCTGAAGGTGAACTCGACGACGCGCTCGGGGGCCGCGACGATGTCGTCGGCGGGCGGCGTGAAGGTCTGCAGGAACGATGCGATCGACGGAGCGGCAGGTGCGATCGGATCCACCAGCGTAGCCTCCCGGGCGACTGGCGCAGGCGGAGCTGCGGGCGCCATGCGAGCGACAGGTGCTACTGGGGCAAGCGGTACAATCGGGGCCTTGACGATGTCAGCGAGGATAGCCGGCTCGGGCTCGAGCCTGACCGGAATGGAGGTCTCTGGCGCGATGTGTATGGTCTTGGGCTGCAACGTCTTGGGCGGCAAGGTCTTGGGCTGCACCGTCTCGGCCTGTTCGCGCGGAAACACCCGCGGCATGGTCGCCGGCGACCAACCGAATGCAGAGGTCACGCTCGCGGCGGCTGCGGCGACGTCCTCGCCATTCGCAAGCGCGCGCCAGGTCTGGACCGCGCGCTTGGCTTCCTGGATGTTTTCGAGAAATGCGAGCTCGGAATGGTAGCGGCGCCACCGCCCGGTCTCGAACATTTCAGAGAGATGCTCCAGCCGCTGCTCTGCGAGAGCGCACCAGCGTGCCGCAATTTCACGGCCGGCCGCGCCTCGGCCAGCGTCATGGCGATGAGTCATTAATCAGCCCGTCAGGAGAAAATTGCGGACGCGACGCAACGCACACGAATCAATCTAGAAGCGACGGGAATATCTTGTGGAAAAGTTTTGACTTGTCCAGCAACGACACGGCTCCGGTCACACAACACCGTAGTCACGCGGAGTTTTCAGCGATTAGGGAGTCAAGCTTCGCACAAGCATGGCGGACCTGCCGTGCAGCGTCGCTGAGTGATCACAGCGACGCGCCGACGGCCTCAACCGCAAGCTGATCATCGCGCCTCAAGAAACCGGACGCCCCAAAAGAAAAGACCCGTCCGGGGGGACAACCGGACGGGTCGAGCCATATGGGCGCTTGGGGTGGATGGGCGCTCGCGCCTGATATGACTGATGGGGAGGGATGACCGCTCCCACATTATTTGGTCGTGGCAGCAGGCTGAACGTTCAACCCGGGTGTTCGATTTTTTGACCCTTTGGCCCACGCGCAAGGATGTCGCAGGCGCTAGCGCGCCGCCGGCCTATCCGCCTGAGAAACCGTGGATTTATCGTCGGCGCTCGACAGCGAAGGCTGCTCGATCGCGCGGATGTTGGGGTCATCGCGCCGCTTCTCGGCATCTTCACGTTTAGTTGTACCCGACGCAGCCGCGACCGGCGTCGTGCTGTCGGCCGGAACGGCCATGACCGCGGCAAACGCATCGGGCTCGCCGTCGCCGAACAGATCATCACGCCCGGGTGAACCGAGGTCGCGTGCCGTCTTCGCCAGCGTCATGCGCAGCGCTTCCGGCTTCAGGGTGTAATTGCGCTCGAGCAGCAAGGCCGCGACGCCGGAGACATAGGCCGCCGAGAACGAGGTGCCCGACGTGATCTGATATTTGCCATCAGGCGCCGGCAGGAAGATGTCGACGCCGGGCGCGGCCAGCGCGATGTAATTGCCGCGGTTGGATGCGGTGAACAGCTTGTCCTGCTGGTCGGTCGCGCTGACGGCGATCACGTTGGGATTGGCGGCGGGATAGAGCGGCGGCGATTTGGCGCCGGCATTGCCGGCGGCCGCGATCAGCACCAGGCCGCGCGCGGCGGTTGCCGCGATCGCACGCTCGATCACGGCGTCCTTGGGACCGGCAAAGCTCATATTGACGATCTGGGCGCCGTGCTCGGCGGCGTAGTTGAGCGAGCGCAGGATGATGTAGGACGAGCTCTCCGCACCGCCGGTGGTGCCGCCGAAGGCCCTGATGGCGATGATGCGCGCTTCCGGCGCGCTACCCATCAGCTTCGCATGGGCCACGATGGCACCCGCAATGCCGGTGCCATGGACGTGAGCGCCCTCGCTGCTGCCGAGTGCGTCAAAGACTTCGGCGATGGAATTGGCGAGTTCGGGATGCTTTGCATCGATGCCTGAATCGATCACCGCAATCGTAACATTGGCGCCGTGCACCAGGGTGTGCGCCTGCGGCAGGCGCAGCTTGGACAGCGCATATTGCGCCGGATCGCCTTCGGTCGGGACCGCAGGCCTCTGGTCTTGCAACACGTAGCGGAAGTTCGGCTGAAGCGAGCGCACGCTCGCGTCGGCCGCGAACTCGCGCCGCGCCGTCTCGTAAGGGCGGCCGTCGGTGATGCGGAACAGGCCGACCGTGGCCCCGATCAGCGGGAAGTTTTCAGATGACAGGCGCGTCAGGCCGTGGCGCCGGGCGAGTTCGTCGGCCTCGGTCGGCGACAGCGCGCTGTCGATCTCGGCCAGGAATTCATTGGCGAAACTGCGCGAGATGATGGCGACTGGCGTAGCGTTGCCACGCCCCTTGCCGGCGCTCTTCCTGGCCGTCTTGCCGGAGCCGTCGCCGCCCCCCTTCGGCTGGCCGAGGCATTCGCCATCGGCATCGCGATAGGCGTTAGAACAGGCCGGATAGAGATTTGGCGAGTAGCGCGCGTAGGGCAGCACGGGGTTGACGGAACTTGGCGCGATCCGCGCAATGGTATGAACCGTCGGCGTTATGTGCGGACCGTGATCGCCGCCGCCCACGGCTCTCGCCGCGCCATTGACGGAGACCGCGCCATTGACAGAGAGCGTCGGCGTGCGCGTGGGAACGCTGATCGTCGGCGTGCGCATGATCGCCTGGGCGTGGGCCACTCCGATGCCAAGACAGGCGGCGAGCAGGAGCGCGGCTCCAGCCGAGGAGGCATAGGCACCGGCTCGCAACTTACTCTCGGACTTGCGTATCATTGGTGCAGGCGCCTAAGGCGCCGCCACGGCGAGGTTGACGAACTTTTCGCGCTGCATTCTGGCGAGCAGCGCTGCGAGCTCGTCCTGGCTCATCGCCTTGTCGAACTGCAGGCGGAACATGCCGCCTTTGGCATCGCCGATGATCGAGGCCTGATAGCTGTCGAGCAACGCGGTGATGTCGGCGACACGCGCCTCCGGCGTGAAGCGTACCAGCGCCCGCGAAGGCGCAGCCGCCCCGAGCTCGCGCGTAATCGGCGCGCCGGTCGAGAGCGATGCGGTCTGGAAAGTCGCGGTCTGCGTCTTCATCAAGACAGCCCCGATGATGCCGGCCTGCAGCAGCAATGCGATGGCGCCCAAGCTCGCCGACCAGGCCAGCGTGCGCGGCGACAGGCTCGCAAAGAACGTGGCGATGCGTGCCGACAGCGGCAGCGAACTGGTCGCGCGCGCCGGCTCGGCGTCGATCGCGGCGAACAGCTTCTGCATCGCGCGCGCCGACGGTGCACCCAGGCTTTCGTTCAGGTGGATGGTCTCTTCGTATTCACCGCGGATCACCCCATATTGCTTTGCGAGCTCCGGATCGCTGGCGAGCGCTTCCTCGACGCGGCGCGCATCGCGCGCGTTCAGCGTGCCGGCGGCATGCCACGGCAGCAGCAACTCGATCTCACTGGGCTCTTGCTCCAGCATCTTCTTGCTCAAAGCCATCATGGCCAGCCTCGCTCAACGCCGGCTGCCTTCAGCAGTTCGGCCAATTTCTTGCGCGCGTAGAACAAGCGCGTCTTTACCGTGTTCTCCGGAATCCCGACGATTTCGGCCACTTCCTCCACGGACTTCTCGTGGTAGTAGACGAGGTCGACGATTTCCCGATGGTCCGGCGAGAGGCCCGTCAGACACTCCCGCAACGCTTCACTGGTATCCTTCTTCTGCACCACCGTTTCCGGATCGTCGGACGAATCCTCGATCGCGTTGGCGGCTTCGTCGTCCAACTCAAAATCCTTCCTGCGCCGAAGCGCAGACAGGGCCTTGAATCGGGTGATTGCCAAGAGCCAGGTGGAAACGGCGGACCGGCCCTCGAACTTGCCGGCCTGACGCCAGACGTCGAGAAACACCTCGCTGATGAGGTCTTCTGCCGTCTGCTCGTCCCGCACGAGCCTGAGCCCGAACCTGTACACCCTGACATGGTGCCGCCCGTACAGCACCTGCATGGCGAGCCGGTCGCCTTGGGCGATCCGGGCGATCAGGACCTCGTCCGTAGCCGCCTGTGTCACGCTCAAGGCACGTCTCGCAAGATTGGTCGGGTCGATGCGGGGGACGGTTCGACGGGAGAGGTGAAATTCTTCAACCTACCGCAGTCACACGGGGACTTGTGTGATCTACCACACATACGCGCAATTTCCTTGTCCCACCCGTGGCGGTCGGCCGTTTGGCTCCAAGACGGTAACATAATACAGAAACACTCTCTCGCGGACTTGCCGTAGGCCGGCGCGGTTGGCTCGGTCGAGCGTCTCTATCACGGCCCCGTGCACATTATGTCGCACGGCGCAGGATTTGGTCCGCGATATCGGCCGCAATGGCTAACTGACCGCCAAATTCCCTGCCGCTCGAGGCCCTCACGCACGCAGCGTCGCGTTGGGATTCGGCCCAAAAGGATACCAAACCTAAAGGCTTGCCACGTAGATTTTTTCGGCTGACATCCACCATTGGCGGGACCATGAACACGGCTGCGACGTCCTTTCCTGAGTGGAGTGCCGCAGAGGCCGCCGATCTCGTCCTCACGCGTGAGGAGGCCGTGCCCGGAGTGCTGGCGCGCCGGATGCGGCAGCGCCGGCAGATGTATGTCGGCCAGGTCGCGAGCTATTCGCTCGGCGCCTTGGTGCTGCTGCTCTATGCCTATGACGGCGCCATCCGCAGCAACGTACCATCGCTGTTCTGGATCGGCGGCGTCACGATCATCGGCATCTTCGTCGTGATGTCGGAGGCCGGCGTCGGCGACAGGCACCACGACCATTATCTCACGGTCTTCCAGATCTCGGCGCATATGGCGCTGCAATTCGTCTTCCTGGTGTCGGTGCCGACGATCGGGATTGCCTTCATCAGCGTGCTGTTCCTGATCTTCGCCTTCGGCACGCTGCGCATGACCTCGGTCCAGGCGATGCTGACCTCGGCCATCGCGACCTGCGCGCTCGCAGCCGTATTCCTCGCCTCCGACCTGCCGATCGGTATGCCGGTCGCGACGCGACTGCAGCGGATTGCCTCGATGCTGTGCTTCGTGCTGGTGATCGGCCAGTGCGCGTTTCTCGGCCTGTTCGGCGCCACGCTGCGCAAGATCCTGTACCGGCGCAGCATCGAGCTGAAGGCCGCCTATCGGCGCATCGAGGAGCTGGCTGAGCTCGACGAGCTGACCGGGTCCTACAATCGCCGCTGCATCATGGGACTGCTCGACGCCGAGATCGAAAAGTCGCGGCAGGCGGGCGCTCCCTGCGCCATTGCGCTGATCGACCTCGACTGGTTCAAGCGCATCAACGACGCCCACGGCCATCCCATCGGCGACGAGGTGCTGCGGACCTTTGCCATCACCATCTTCGCCAACATCCGGCCCGACGACCGTTTTGGCCGCTATGGTGGCGAGGAATTCCTGCTGCTGCTGCCCGGCACCGCAAGCGAGGCTGCGACGCGCATGCTCGATCGGCTGCGCAGCATCGTCGCCGAGCTCGACTGGAGCGCATTTTCGCCCGGCATGCGCGTGACGATTTCCGCCGGCGTCGCGACGCTGCGCGCCAATGATACTGCCGACACGTTTCTCGCGCGCGCCGACAGCGCGCTCTATTCCGCCAAGGCGCAAGGGCGCAACCGCATTGCTACGGGCTGACCAATCGATTTGTCGCCGGCACGTGAGAACACGCCGCCGGACCGAACGCTCCAGGACAGGGCTATGAGATCCAAAACCGTCATGTCATCCGCCAATTTGCTCGAGGAATTGCAGTCGGTGCTCGCGCACGGCACCGTCGCGCGCCGGGTCGAGACGCTGCGGCGCGTCACTGACCTGTTCGTGGGCAACGCGGTGGACTATTCGGACGACCATATCCGCGTGTTCGACGACGTCTTCCAGTGCCTGATCGAGCAGATCGAGACCTCGGCCAAAGCCTTGCTCGCCGACCGCCTCGCACCGATCGCAGCCGCACCGCCGCAGATCATCCGCACGCTGGCGCTCGACGACGTCATGGAAATCGCAGGCCCCGTCCTGACGAAGTCGGAACGGCTGGACGAGACCACCCTGATCGAGATCGCGCGCAGCAAGAGCCAGGCCCATCTCAAGGCGATCTCGCTGCGGCGAGTGCTGTCGGAGGCGCTGACCGACGTGCTGGTGAGCCGCGGCAACGAAGACGTGGTGCAATCGACCGTCAGCAATCCGGGCGCGCAGCTCTCCGAAGGCAGCCTCACCGATCTCGTCACGCGCGCCGAGCGCGACGACGACCTCGCCACCTGCATCGGCCGGCGGCCCGATCTGCCGCGGCATCATTACCTGAAGCTGGTCGCCAAGGCCTCCCTGAGCGTTCGCAGGAAGCTGGAAGCAGCTCATCCCGAGCTCGCCGGCGAAGTGCCGAGCGCGGTCCAGGAGGCGGCGCAGCGCGTCCGCGCCGCGGCCATGACGAGACAGACCGAAATGGCGCGGGCGCTGGTGAAATCGCTGCACGAGGACGGCCGCCTCACCGAGTTCCAGGTCGCGACCTTCGCCGAGCAGGGCAAGTTCGACGAGGCCAATGCCGGGCTCGCGGCGCTCGCCGGCGTTTCGGTCGAGACCGCCGAGAACATGATGATCGAAAGCCGCACCGAAGGCCTGATGATCCTCGCCAAGGTCGCCGGCATGCAATGGTCGAGCGTGCGCGCCATAATCGCCATGCGCGAGAAGCTCTCGGGCGGCTCGCAGACCGACATGCTGGCGCTGCGCGATACCTACGAGGCCCTGCGCTCCTCCACCGCACAGCAGGTGCTGCGCTTCCACCGCATGCAGAACGTGACGTCCGCGGCTTAATATCTCAGGACTCGCGATCCGACAGCGGCGCCGATGGCTGTGACGACCGCGGTCGCGATCGTGTACCAGGTCGCGACGAACAGCGGCGAGTCGTCGGTGCAATGCGAGGCGTAGAGCGTGGCGGCGAGCCCGGCCGACAACAGACCGGCGAGCGCGCCGGCCTGCGCCGGTCGCGACGGCGCGCCATGGCGCAGGCCGAACAATGCACCCGCGAGAAGCGGCAGCGACATCGCGGGGATCGCGAGCATGCACCAGCGCGAATTCTTTCCGACCAGCCGCATCGTCATCGGCATCGCCGGCGCCATCATCGCCTCGCTGCCGATCGCCACCGCAAGCAGTCCGACGGGCAGCAGCAGGAGCCAGCCCCAGCCCCGCATCAGGGCTTCGGGCCGCGACAGATGCAGGCTGATGATGATGGCGGGAATCGCGAGCGACAAAGTAACCGCGAACTTCGCATCGAAGAACGGGTTGTGCATCGCTGTCATCACGTCCGGCCGCACGCCCAGGAAGGTCGCGAAGATCAGGATCGAGAACGGCGCCGCGACCAGCAGTCCCGTGGTCAGCAGCGCGCCGACGCGCGGGACGCGGTGGGCGTTGTCGGCCGCGAGGGTGCGAATCAGTTGATCGGTATCCATGACTAATGGTCCCGTAGTTTGGCGGTCAGGGCCGCAAGCCCCCGATGCAGCGCGACCCGCACCGCACCTTCGCTCATGGCGTATTTCGCCGCGGTATCCTTGATCGAGGCACTGTCGACCGCAATCGACTGCAATACGTCGCGCTGGCGCTGCGGCAGCGTGTTGAGCTGCGCCGTCACCTCGCCGGCCGAGGCCGTCTCCTGCGGCGCCTCGCCGGGCAGCGTCTCGGCAAAATCGTCGATATTGACGAAGACGCGCCGGCCGCGGCGCCTGAGCGCATCGATCAGCTTGTTGCGCCCGATCGCGAACAGCCAGGGGGCGAAGGGGGCTTCGCTGTCCCAGGTGTGCCGCTTCAGATGCACCGCCAACAAAATCTCCTGCACGATATCCTCGGCCTGGTCAGGAGGCTGCCCGGCACGTGCCAGGCCACGCCTCGCAGCAGCGCGCAGCACCGGCGTGACCGCTCTCAACAGGCGATGATACGCCGCATCATCCCCTGCCATGGCCGACCGCATCAGGTCGGTCCATTCGTCCTCACGTCCGCGCACGCGCGCTCCTACACGGCAATTCGGCCGCTCTTTCAATTTGTTACATCGCCAACCCTGAAATCACGAAGTCGTGATCAGAGCGCAGCCAGGGAATCCGGTCCCACCCGGAAAGACCGGAGGCTCATAACACCGATCGGTCCGTCTCGCATCCGGGAGCGCGGCGGCGCTCGCCAGTTTGCCGCCTTTTTGCCCCCTGTGGCCCGAAGATTCCCATTTTTTGCCCCGCTGTCGTCATGCCCCGGGGTCTCTGTTCGCACCCGGGACGGGCGAATTGGGGAGATAATCAACATGATGAAAGCCAGCGGGCGCGCGGCATGGATTGTTCTGGCCGGGCTATTTTTGCTGTCCGCAGGCGCGGCACAGGCCGCGCCGAGCTCTGCCGCGAGCGCCAAGCCGGACAGCGCGAGCAAACAGGCCGATGCGGACAAGCAGCGGCACCACGCCTCTCGCCGCCATAGCGATAGCAAGACAGCGCAGAAATCCGGCGACAAGACTGACAAGACCAACAACGCGGACGCAACGCCGCAGGCTGGCGAGGTCAAGGTCGACAACAAGGCCGACAATAACGTGCCGGCCTCGAGCCAGATGCCGCCGGAAGTCGCCAACGCCAACGCGCAGCTCGCTGCCGGCGACACGCCGCCTGCGGCTGCAGCCTCGGCGATGACCGGGCGCGCCAACGACAATGTTCAGGCCGCAGCCGATAACAACGCAGCGCCCGCCGCCGAGAACCAGGTCGTGCCGCCCGACCAGCCCAACGACCTCGACCGCGCCCTGCAACAGGACAACCCGTCTGCGCAGAAAGCGGTGATCGCCGCGACCGACGCGCAGCCGCGCCCAGCACCGGTCATGGCGAGCAGCCATCCGAGCTCGGCCTGGGACCAGAGCTCCCTGATCGGCAAAATATTCATTGGTGTTGGCACGCTGCTGACATTGGCCTCGGCCGCGCGCATGTTCATGGCCTGATTGGCGCGTTCCGGCCCCCTTGAAGGCATCCGCGCCAGCGGGCACATTGCCCGCTCCAGCAAAAGCGTGGGTGGAGCATGAGCACGTTCGAACACATCATCATCGAAAGCAAAGGCGCAGTCGGCATCATCAAGCTGAACCGGCCGAAGATGCTCAACGCGCTCTCCTTCGGCGTCTTCCGCGAGATCGCCGCAGCCGTCGACGATCTCGAAGCCGATGACGCCATCGGCTGCATCGTCGTGACCGGCAGCGAGAAGGCCTTTGCCGCCGGCGCCGACATCAAGGAGATGCAGCCGAAGGGCTTCATCGACATGTTCTCCGAGGACTTCGCCGCGATCGGCGGCGATCGCATCGCGCGCTGCCGCAAGCCGACCATTGCCGCTGTCGCAGGTTATGCGCTGGGCGGCGGCTGCGAGCTTGCGATGATGTGCGATTTCATTATCGCTGCCGACACCGCCAGGTTCGGCCAGCCCGAGATCACGCTCGGCACGATCCCCGGCATCGGCGGCACGCAGCGTCTCACCCGTGCGATCGGCAAGTCCAAGGCCATGGATCTCTGCCTCACCGGCCGCATGATGGATGCGGCTGAGGCCGAGCGCAGCGGCCTCGTCAGCCGCATTGTGCCCGCCGACAAGCTGATGGACGAGGCGATTGCGGCGGCGGAGAAGATCGCATCGATGTCGCGCCCTGCCGTTGCGATGGCCAAGGAAGCGGTCAACCGCGCCTTCGAGACCACGCTCGCGGAAGGCATGAGCGTCGAGCGCAATCTGTTCCACTCGACCTTCGCGCTCGAAGACCGTTCCGAAGGCATGTCGGCTTTCATCGAGAAGCGCAAGCCGGTGAACAAGAACCGGTGAACCTGGCCGACGGTAAGGCTGGTGTAAGATTACATCCCGGTTTCCGCAATCCCTGTGACGCACCTGCAACAAGCACGGATTTCGTGGGGGTTTCCCCCGCGGCAGTTTGCCTGCGAGACCCGCGCTGGGTAAACAGTTAAGAGAGCCGCCGTCGGCGGGGGCGGACAGCCGGGGTTTTGCGGGATTACATGATTGGGCGTGCCGCCAGAGCTGGCCGCGTGATGACGCGGCAACGATCGGGCGTGGGTCCTGTCCTGGCGGCATGGGCCACGCTGGGGCTGTGTTATGCCCTGCCCGCCGCGGCCTCTGCGGAGGCGCTGCCGGAGGCGCTGGTCAAGGCCTACCAGACCAATCCACAGCTCAATGCCGAGCGCGCAAGGCAACGCGCCACCGACGAGAACGTGCCGCAGGCACTGGTCGGCTATCGGCCGCAGATCGTGGCCAGCCTCAGCGCCGGCCTGCAAGCGGTGCGCAACCTGCTTCCTGACAACACCATCCAGACCGCGACGCTGAAACCCTGGACCATCGGGGTCACGGTGTCGCAGACCCTGTTCAACGGCTTCCGCACCGCCAACAGCGTGCGGGTGGCGGAACTCCAGGTGCAATCGGGTCGCGAGGCGCTACGCAATGTCGGCCAGGGCGTGCTGCTTGACGCGGTCACCGCCTACACCAACGTGCTGGCGAACCAGTCGCTGGTGGAGGCGCAGCGCTCGAACGTCGCCTTCCTGCGCGAGACGCTCTCCATCACCCAGCGCCGCCTTAACGCCGGCGACGTCACCCCGACCGACACCGCCCAGGCCGAGGCGCGTCTCAATCGCGGCCTTGCCGATCTCAATGCCGCCGACGTTGCGCTCGCGGTGAGCCAGGCGACCTATGCGCAGGTGATCGGCAATGCGCCCTCCGCGCTTCGTCCCGCCGAGGTGGTCGATCGCTATTTGCCGAAGACCCGCGAGGATTCGATCGCGATGGCGATCCGCGAGCACCCGGCGGTCATGGCCGCAAGCTTCGACGTCGACGTCGCCTCGACCAATATCCGCGTCGCCGAAGGCGCGCTGCTGCCCAGCGCCACCCTCCAGGGCAGCGTCAGCCGCAGCCGCGACAGCGACCAGACGCTCGGCACCTTCGGCACCGATCAGGCCTCGATCGTCGCCAACGTCACCGCGCCGATCTATGACGGCGGCCAGGCAGCGTCGCAGACAAGGCAGGCCAAGGAAGTGACGGCGCAGAGCCGGCTGGTGCTCGACCAGGTCCGCAATCAGGCGCGCACCGCGGCGGTCAGCGCCTGGGTCGCCAATGAGGGCGCCAAGATCGCGGTCTCGGCCTCGGAGTCCGAAGTGAAGGCGGCAACCGTCGCGCTCCAGGGCGTGCAGCGCGAGGCCGCCGGCGGACAGCGCACGACGGTCGATGTGCTGAACTCGCAGGCCGATCTGATCCAGGCGAGAGCCCGTCTGATCGGCGCGCTGCGCGACCGCGTCATCGCCTCCTACACCCTGCTCAGCGCCGTCGGCCATCTCGACGTCAAGACGCTGAGCCTGAACACGCCGGACTATCTGCCCGAGGTGCATTACCACCAGGTCCGCGACGCCTGGCACGGACTGCGCACGCCGTCGGGGCAGTAAACTCAATCCTTCGGGTCGACACCCATGCAGAGCCGCCGCATCCATCTGATCGGAGCTTCGGGCTCCGGCGTGACGACGCTTGGCCGCGCGCTGGCGGGCCGGCTGGCGCTGCCGCATCACGACAGCGACGATTATTTCTGGCTGCCGACGGTGCCGCCCTACCGGACGACGCGCCCAGCCACAGACCGGCTGCGCCTGATGCGCGAGATGTTCGTGCCGCGTCTCGATTGGGTGCTGAGCGGATCCGTCACCGGATGGGGCGACGAGCTCGTGCCGTTGTTCGATCTTGTGGTCTATGTGACCACACCGCGTGAGCTTCGCTTGCAGCGCCTGCGTGCCCGGGAAGCTGCGCATTTCGGCACTGAAGCCGTCGCGCAGGGCGGCTGGCGTCATGAGGAGACGGAGTCGTTCGTCGAATGGGCCTCGCATTACGAAGCCGGTGATCGCGAGGGCCGCAGTCTCGCAAAACATGAGGCCTGGCTCGCGCGCCTGCCCTGCCCGATCGTCCGCGTCGACGGTTCGCGGCCCGTTGCGGAGCTGGTCGAGCAGCTATGCAGCCACGTGGCGGAACTGCCCGGTTGATGTGATATCGTGCGGCGCCTCTATCGCGACGCCGGAGCAGCCATGACCGACAAGATCTACGCGCGAGCCGCGCAACCCGCGACGCCGATCAATTTCGACGTGCCGGCGCATGCCTGCGATTGCCACACCCACATCCATGGCGACGTCGAAAAGTTTCCGTTCTTCGCGGGGCGCGTCTATACGCCGGGACCTGCTAGCCCGGAAGAGATGGCGGCGCTGCACCAGGCGCTGCACATCGAGCGCGTGGTGATCGTCACGCCGAGCGTCTACGGCCCCGACAATTCCTCCAGCCTGTTCGGGATGAAGGCGCGCGGCGACACCGCGCGCGGCGTGGCCGTGATCGACGACAACGCCACTGAAGCTCAACTGGACGCGATGCATGCGGACGGTTTTCGCGGCATCCGCATTAACCTCGCAACCGACGGCGTCAACAATCCCGATGTCGGCCGTGCTCGCTTCACGGCTGCCGCCGAGCGCATGACGACACGCGGCTGGCATGTGCAGCTCTACACCACGCTGGCGATGATCTCCGCCATCAAGGATCTCGTGCTGGCCTCGCCGGTGCCTGCGGTTTTCGACCATTTCGGTGGGCTCGAGGCCTCGCTCGGGTTGGAGCAGCCCGGCTTTGCCGACCTCGTCGCACTGGTCAAGTCAGGCAAAGCCTACGTGAAAATCTCGGGCGCCTATCGCTCGTCGAACCTGGCGCCCGATTATCAGGACATCGCGCCGTATGCGCGTGCGCTGATCGCTGCGAACCCGGATCGCATCGTCTGGGGCACCGACTGGCCGCACCCGGATTCGGCGCAACTGGCGGGGCGCAAGGCCACCGACATCGCACCGTTCCACCAGATCGACGACGGCCGGCTGCTCAACCAGCTTCCAGTGTGGGCACCGGATGCGGAGGTTCGCAGGAAGATCCTGGTCGACAATCCCGCGCGGCTTTATGGCTTTTGAGATCAGCGCGCCCGGCGCGAGAAGAACGAGATCAGCACCGGCAGCGTCACCAGGATCACGACGGGCGCCAGCATCATGCCGGTGACGACCACGACCGCGAGCGGCTTCTGCACCTGCGAGCCGATGCCTTCGGACAACGCGGCCGGGAGCAGGCCGACGCCGGCAACGACGCATGTCATCAGCACCGGCCGAAGCTGCAATTCGCCGGTGCGGACCACCGCGCTCATGCGGTCCATGCCCTCTTCGATCAGCTGGTTGAACTGCGAGAGGATGATGATCCCGTCCATCACGGCGATGCCGAACAGCGCGATGAAGCCGATCGCCGCCGAGACGCTGAAGGCGGTGCCGGAGATGAACAGCCCCAGCACGCCACCGAAGATCGCCATCGGGATCACGCTCATGGCGAGCAAGGTGTCGGTCATCGAGCCGAAATTGAACCAGAGCAGGATGCCGATCAGCGCCAGCGAGATCGGCACCACGACCGACAGGCGCCGGATCGCGTCCTGGAGATTGCCGAACTCGCCAACCCATTCCATGTGCGAACCGGGCGGCAATTGCACCTGGTCGGCGATCTTCTGCTGCGCTTCGCGGATGGCGCTGCCGAGGTCGCGCTCACGCACCGAGAACTTGATCGGCAGATAGCGCTCCTGCTGCTCGCGATAGATGTAGGCTGCGCCCGAGACGAGGCTGATATTGGCGACCTCGCTCAGTGGAATCTGGGTGATGGAGCCGTTCGGTCCGGGCGCGCCGATCCTGATATTCTGGATCGCCTCGGCGCTGCGGCGGTACTCCGGCGCAAGGCGAACGATGATCGGGAAGTGGCGATCGCTGCCCGGCTCGTAGAGATCGCCCGCGGTGTCGCCGCCGATCGCGACCTTGATCGTGGCATTGATGTCGCCGGGCGCCAGGCCATAGCGCGCGGCCTTGGCGCGGTCGATGTCGATCTGCACGGTCGGCTGCCCCAGCGAGGTGAAGACGGCGAGGTCGGTGACACCTTGCACCGTCGACAGCACCTGTTTGATCTTGTTGGCGGTATCGGTCAGCGCCTGGAGATCGTTGCCGAACAGCTTGATCGAGTTCTCGCCCTTCACGCCGGAGACGGCTTCGGAGACGTTGTCCTGGAGATATTGCGAGAAGTTGAACTCGACGCCGGGGAAGCGATCGTCGAGCTGCTTGAGCAGCTCCGCGGTCAGCTCCTCCTTGTCATGCGTGCCGGGCCATTGGCTCGCGGGCTTCAGCGGCGCGAAGAACTCGGCGTTGAAGAAACCGGCGGCGTCGGTACCGTCGTCGGGACGGCCGTGCTGCGACACCACGGATTCGACCTCGGGCCGGGCGCGGATCAGCTTGCGCATCTCGTTGACGTAGGTGTTGCCTTCCTGCAGCGAGATGGTCGGCGGCAGCGTGGCGCGGATCCAGAGATTGCCCTCTTCGAGCTTGGGCAGGAATTCGAGGCCGAGCAGCCGGCCGAGGGTGACCGTCATCATCACGAGGCCGACCGCGCCGCCGAGGACGATGGCGCGGTTGGCGACGGCCCAGTTCAGCACCGGCATGTAGAGCCGGTGCAGGACCTGCATCACGCGGGTCTCGGTCTCCTCGACATGGGCGGGCAGAATGATCGCGGACAGCGCGGGTGTGACGGTGAAGGTCGCCAGCAGGCCGCCGGCGAGCGCGTAGGCATAGGTGCGCGCCATGGGTCCGAAGATGTTGCCCTCGACGCCCGACAGCGTGAACAGCGGCAGGAAGGCCGCGATGATGATGGCGGCGGCAAAGAAGATCGAGCGCGAGACGTCGGCGGCGGCGCTGAGGATGGCGTGGCTCTTCATGCCGAACAGCGTCTCTGGCGACATCTGCTCGGATTCCGACGGCGGCGTGGTCTGTGTCAGGCGGCGGAAGATCGCCTCCACCATGATGACGGTGGCATCCACGATCAGGCCGAAATCGATGGCACCGACCGAGAGCAGGTTGGCCGATTCTCCGCGCAGCACCAGGATGATCACGGCGAAGAACAGCGCGAACGGTATCGTGGCGCCGACGATCAGCGCGCTTCTGAGATCGCCGAGAAAGATCCACTGCAGCAGCACGATCAGCAGGATGCCCACCACCATATTGTGCAGCACGGTGTGCGTGGTGAGGTCGATCAGGTCCTTGCGGTCGTAGATGCGCTCGATGCGCACGCCCGGCGGCAGGATGGTCGAACCGTTGATCTGATTGACGAGCTGCTCGACGCGGTTGATGGTCGGCGTGCTCTGCTCGCCGCGCCGCATCAGCACGATGCCCTGCACGATGTCGTCGGAATCGTCGAGGCCGGCGATGCCGAGCCGCGGCTTCTGGCCGACGGTGACGGTGGCGACGTCCTTCACCAGCACCGGATTGCCGTTGGTCTGGGCCACCATGGTGTTGGCGAGATCGTCGATCGACTTGATCAGGCCGACACCGCGCACCACGGCCGATTGCTGGCCGATATTGACGGTGTTGCCGCCGACATTGACGTTGGAGTTGCTGACCGCCTGGAGCAGCTGCGGCAGCGTCAGGCCATTGGCGACCAGCTTGTTGTTGTCGACCTCGAGCTCATAGGTCTTGCTCTTGCCGCCCCAGCCGGTGACGTCGATCACGCCGGGCACGGCGCGGAAGCGGCGCTGCAGGATCCAGTCCTGGATGGTCTTGAGGTCGAGCACGCTGTAGTTCGGCGGGCCGACCAGCCGATAGCGGAAGATTTCGCCGATCGGACTCAGCGGCGAGATCTGCGGCTGCACGTTGCCCGGCAGCGGCGCCAGCTGCGCCAGGCGATTCAAGACCTGCTGCAGCGCCTCTTCATAAGTGTACGCGAAGGAGAACTGCAGTTTGATGTCGGAAAGGCCGTACAGCGAGATGGTGCGGATCGTCGTCAGGTTCTTCAGGCCCGCGACCTGGGTCTCGATCGGGATCGTGATATAGCGCTCGATCTCCTCCGCCGACAGGCCGGGGCTCTGGGTGACGATGTCGACCATCGGCGGGGTCGGATCGGGATAAGCCTCGATGTTGAGCTGGTTGAACGCAATCAGGCCGCCGATGAGCACGGCGACGAACATGCCGACCATCAGGAAGCGCCGGTTGACGGCAAGGGCGACGAGACGGTCCATTCAGGTTTTTCGCAGTTTCGTGGGGCTCGCCGATCAGCTACCGGACGCCGCGCGGTCGATGAACAGGCTGCCTTTGACGACGATCTGTTCGCCGGGCTTCAGGTTGCTGGTCACCTCGACGAGGTTGCCATTGATGAGGCCGACTTTGATCTGGCGGAGCTCGACCGACTTGTCTTCACGCGCGACCCAGATGCGGACCTGGTCGCCTTCGTAGATTAGCGCCTGCTTCGGCACCGCCGGCGCCGCGCGGTCGCCGGCCGAATAGATCGTGACGTTTGCGAACATTTCGGGCTTGAGCAGGCCGTCCTTGTTGTCGATGGTGGCGCGCACCAGCAGACGGCGCGTGTTGGGGTCGATCGCGGCGGCGACATAGTTGATCTTGGCGGTCAAGGGGCGGCCCGGCAGCGCCATCACGTTGACGGAGATGTCCTGTCCGACGCTGACTTGAGCTGCATCGCTCTCGCGCACGAAGGCGGTGAGCCAGACCGTGGAGAGATCGCCGATCACGAAGACCGGATCGCTGGCGCCGGCGCTGACATATTGCCCGGGGCCGATCTTGCGCTGCACGACCGTGCCCGAGAGCGGCGCATAGATCGTGATCTCAGGGTTGATGGTGCCCTTGTTCTGGAACGTCTTGATCGTCTCGTCGGTGAAGCCGAGGATGCGCAGCTTGTTGGTCGCAGCTTCCAGCGCCGTCACTGCGGAGCGCATGTCGTTCTGCGCCTGGACCTGGGTCGCTTCCGCCTGCTGATAATCCTTGAGCGGAATGGCGCGGCCCTCGTAGAGATCCTTGGCGCGCTTGTACTGGATGTCGGCAAGCTCCAGCGCAGACCTTGCCTTGTTCTGCGACGTCATCGCCGCGATGAAATCGTTCTGGGCCTGCACGGTATCGGCGGCCTCGATCGTGAACAGCGGTTGACCTTGGGTCACGCTCTCGCCCGGCTTGGCAAGCAGCTTGGTCACCCGGCCTGCATAGGGCGAGAACACCGGCGTCGAGCGGTCCTCGTCGACCGCGACCTTGCCCTCGGTGACGTACTCGGCACGGAAGGTTTTGGCGTTGACGGGCTCGATCGTCAGCGTCGCCCATTCGGACGGTGTCGGCGTGAAATTCTGCGCGTTCTTGCGCGACTGGCTGGAGACTTCGGAGTGCTTCTTGTCCTTGGCGCCGGCAAACAGGAGGCCGTAGGCGCCAGCCCCGGCAAGCGCCAGTAAAACTACGGATGTGATCACCCGTCGTTTTGTAAGCACCTGCAATCGCTTGGTCTTTTCAGCTACCATGGAGCCCGGTCATGTCTGCGACGATCTCGGCAGACGACTGCCTTATCGGTCGCGCTAATAGTGCCGATATGGGATTTCAAACAACCTAAAAAACGCTGGCCGTCCTTCGGTTTGCGTTAAAAAATTGCAACACGTCAGCTTCACGTCAGCTTCAGCACGGCCATTGCTGCGAATGGCTGCCGAGCGGCATCGCCGGGCGGCTCCAATGCGCCGGCGTCCGCGACAGCACGGCCGAGTGGCGCACCGCCTGCAATGTGCCGAAGCCAGATGACACCTTTTCCATGAACGCTGCATGTACGGCCTCGCCCGTAAGATCCGGGGTATTGAGACCGCTTTCGAGCCGGCCGAGATTCCAGAGCCAGCGACCGGTCTGTGCCAGCGACACGCGCACATGCCAGCTGCCGTCCTCACGGGCCTGGCGCGCCTTCGCCATCATTGCGCCGAACGCCATCAGATAGCCGGTGGCGTGGTCGAGCATCTGGGCCGGCAATTCCTTGGGACCGTCGACGCCCGCGGCCTTGCCTTCCGCATGGTTGAAGCCGGTCGTGGTCTGCACCAGCGAATCGAAGCCGCGTCGTCCGTCCCAATGGCCGGCATGGCCGTAAGCCGATAGCGTGACGTAGACGATACCAGGGTTGATCTCCGCGGCCGCTTCCGGCGAGAAGCCGAGGCTGGCGAGCGCGCGCGGGCGATAGCCTTGCGAGAAGATGTCGGCGTCTTTGAGCAATTGGCGCAGCTGCGCCCGGCCCGCCTCGCTCTTCAGCTCGATGAAGGTGGTGAGCTTGCCGCGGCCGGTGTCGATGGTGAGCCAGGGAATCGCCGGCAGCTCCGGCCCCGACACCAAGAGCACATCCGCTCCGTGTCCCGCGAGCGTGCGGCCGGCGACGGGCCCTGCGATGACGCGGGAGAGATCGAGCACGCGCAGACCCGCGAGCGGGCGATCACCTTTCGGCCATTGCTTCGGCCGGGCATCGCCGATCTTCTCGATCGAGATCAGCGGCAATTGCGCAAGTGCGCGCGCCTGCGGCAGCGCCGACCATTCGTCGTAAGAGCGCATCAGCGCGACGACGCCGCCAGCGGCATAGACTGCGGTCTCAAAGTCCTCGCCTTTCCATTGCAGCAGCGCGGCCTGCACCTTGTCACGCTCGGGGGTACAGCCAAGCACCTTGCAAACGGCGTCGCGGTGATGCGGAAAATTGGTGTGGCAGCGGACGAAGCTGTTGTCGCCGGTCCTGTAGACGCCGGCGATGGCGTCCCAGGCCGGCGGAGGCGGTTTGTCGTCGAGCCGCAGATAACGCTCGGAGCGGCATTCGACGACGGCATGGCGCATGTCGACGCTGACCTCCTGCACCTCGCCGCTGCGCAGCCGCCAGATCTCGGCGGCGGCAAGACCGGCGGCCGCGATTGTCGTTTGGCCGGCGACAGCGACACGGAACGAGGACGGAATCTGCGGCTCCTCGCCGGTCAGATGCATATGTTCGAGCGCGGCAGGCTCTCCGCCGGTGGAAGTCCAGATGTCTTTGAGAATGTCGGCGGGGCTTTGCATGGCCGCTTCTCTCCCGTAATTTTTATCACCACCCATTAGCACAAAGGGAATGCAATGGCCGCCATCGATCCCCTCACCGCAGGCGCCGTGTTCGTCGCAACGGCGGCCACCGACGCGGTCTATGTGATGTTTACCTCAGCCGTCGTCGCCCGCAAGCGCGTGCCGGCCGCGAGCTGGAGCGCGATCTGGTACCTGCTCTCCTCCTATGCCGTGATCAGCTACACCGAAAACGCCGTCTATGTGGCCTTCGCTGCGATCGGTTCCTGGGTCGGCGCCTTTGCGTCGCTGACCTTCCTGCACCGTCCGCCCGGCGGCCCACCGGTGGGGGCCGCGCCGGAGTGAGGGGAGCGCTGTTCCGGCTCGCACGGTGTCATCATCCGCGAAAGCGGATGATCCAGTATTCCAGAGGCGGTTGTGATTGAACCGCGAGGCCGCGGCGTACTGGATACCCCGCTTTCGCGGGGTATGACACCGAGAACCAATTCGACATCCTGGCTCAAACAACTAAGCTCCCTGCGATCAACAAAAAAGGAATCCCAAACCATGGATCTCGGTCTCAAGGGAAAAAACGCCATCGTGCTCGGCGGCACGCGTGGCATCGGGCGGGCGATTGCGGCAACGCTGGCCGGTGAAGGCAGCAATGTCGCGGTGTGCGCGCGCAATGCTGAGCAGGTCGCGGCCATCGTTACTGAATTAAAGGCGAGCGGCATCAACGCCACCGGCGGCACGGTTGACGTCACCGATGGCGCCGCGCTGAAGGCGTGGATCGAGGGCGCGGCAAAAGAGCTTGGCGGCATCGACCTGCTGTTCGCCAATGCGGGTGCGATGGCGCAAGGCCATGATCCCGCATCATGGGAGCAGAATTTCCGGCTCGACGTGCTCGGCGCCGTGCATGCATTCGACGCGGCACGGCCGTTCCTCGAGGCCAGCGGCGAGAGAAGCGGTGATGCTGCCTTCGTCATCATCTCCTCGATCTCGGCGGCGCAGGCCGATCTCGCCAGCTCCTACGGCCCGATCAAGGCGGCGCTGATCCACATGGCGAAAGGCCTGGCGCGGCAATACGCCAAGAAGAAGATCCGCGTGAATGTCGTCTCGCCCGGCACGGTCTATTTCAAGGGCGGCGTCTGGGAGATGATCGAGAAGAACATGCCCGAGCGTTACAACGACGCGATGAAGCGCAATCCGACCGGGCGCATGGCAACGCCGCAGGAGATCGCGAACGCAGCGGTGTTTCTGGCAAGCCCGGTATCGGGATTCACGACGGGGTCGAACCTCGTCGTGGATGGCGCGATCTCGAACCGGGTGAATTTTTAAGGAAGCGCGGCATGAAACAACTTGTAGGGTGGGCAAAGCGAAGCGTGCCCACCACTTTCCACGAAAACGAAGAACGGTGGGCACGGCGCTTTCGCGCCTTTGCCCACCCTGCGGCAGCTGAGCGTGAGGCAGCACCGCGCCCCACCTCAATGGAAATCCCGCGACGGCGGCAGGATGCGGACGTTGCGGGGGTGGCGGATTTTTTGCGCCGGCATATCGGCGTGGTCGCGCCGGTCGTCGTTGAGCGGCTCGACCACAGTCGCGCCTGATGGCACCGGATGCTTGCGGCTCAGCGCATCATTGGCGAGGCCGACCAGATCGTGCGAGCGATCGATCATGCGCTGCGCGATCAGATGCGTCACCTTTTCGGGGCTGCTCTGGATGTAGCCCTGAACCTCGATGAGGCGCGCGCCCATCACCTCCTTGCGGTACTGCTCCATGACCTTGGGCCAGACCACGACATTGGCGATGCCGGTTTCGTCCTCCAGCGTCATGAACACGACGCCGCTGGCGCTGCCCGGCCGCTGCCGCACCAGCACCACGCCGGCACAGCGAACGCGCCGCCGTTCGTTCTCGTGGCTGATCTCCTTGCAGGCGACAATGCGCTCGCGCGAAAACATCTCGCGCAGGAATTCCATCGGATGGCCTTTGAGTGACAGCCGGATGGTCTGATAGTCGGCAACGACCTGTTCGGGACGCGGCATCACGGGGAGCGGTTTTGCGTGCTCGTCCGGCTGCTCGCGCGCGGTGGCGGCTTCGAACAGCGGCAGCGCCACGTCGTCAGGCAGGCGTCGCACCTGCCACAGCGCCTCGCGGCGATCGAGCCCGAGCGAGCGGAACGCGTCGGCATCGGCGAGCAGGATCAGCGCGCGCTTGGGCAGACCGGTGTCGCGGGCGAAGTCTTCGAGCGAGGTGAAGGGACGGCGGTTGCGCGCCTTGATGATGCGGTCGGCCCAGTCGCCTGCTCCGTCATTCCGGGGCGTCGCGTCAGCGACGAGCCCGGAATCCATTCCGCCAGGAAAATGCGGTCCAATGGATTCCGGGCTCGCGCCAAGTGGCGTGCCCCGGAATGACAGCTGCAAGCGTTTCAGCCTCTCTTCATCCTCATCAAGCCAATGAAAGCCGTCGATCTGGCGAAAGCCGAGACGCACCGCGCAATATCTGCCGTCAGTATTCTCCAGCGTGTTCTGCGCAAAGCTGTAGGACACATCGATCTCACGGACCTCGACGCCGTTCTTGCGGGCATCGCCGACGATCTGCGCAGGCGCGTAAAAGCCCATCGGCTGCGAGTTCAACAGGCCGCAGCAGAATGCGTCGGGATGATGATATTTCAGCCACGAGGAGATGTAGACGAGCTGCGCAAAGCTCGCGGCATGGCTCTCCGGAAAACCGTAGGAGCCAAAACCCTTGATCTGGTCAAAGCAGCTTCTGGCGAAGTTGACATCATAGCCGCGCGCGACCATGTTGCCGATCAGCTTCTCCTCGTACTGGCCGATGGTGCCGACATTGCGGAAAGTCGCCATCGAGCGGCGCAGGCCATTGGCTTCCTCGGGGGTGAATTTCGCCGCCTCGATCGCGATGCGCATCGCCTGCTCCTGGAACAGGGGCACGCCCTTGGTCTTGTGCAGCACCTTGTAGAGCTCGTCCGCGGGACCATGCTCGGGTGATGGCGAGGGATAAGTCACCTTCTCCAGATTGTTCCGACGCCGCAAATAGGGATGCACCATGTCGCCCTGGATCGGCCCCGGGCGCACGATCGCGACTTCGATGACGAGATCGTAGAAGGTCCGCGGCTTCAGGCGCGGCAGCATGTTCATCTGGGCGCGGCTCTCGACCTGGAACACGCCGAGCGACTCGCCGGCACACAGCATGTCGTAAACCTTGGGGTCATCCTGCGGAACGGTCGCAAGAACCCAACGCTTGCCCTTGTGCTGGTCGATCAGATCGAAACATTTCCTGATGCAGGTCAGCATGCCCAGCGCGAGCACGTCGACCTTCATCATATTGAGTGCATCGACGTCGTCCTTGTCCCATTCGATGAAGGTGCGATCGTCCATCGCCGCATTGCCGATCGGCACATAGGTGTCGAGCCGGTCCTGGGTCAGCACATAGCCGCCGACATGCTGGGACAGATGGCGCGGGAATTCGATCAGCTCGGTCGCAAGTTCGACCGCAAGGTTGATCATGGGATTTTGTGGATCGAGCCCGGCCTGCCGGACCTGCATGTCGTTGAGGCCCTTGCCCCAGCTGCCCCAGACGGTGTCGGCGAGCGCAGCGGTAACGTCCTCGGTCAAGCCGAGCGCCTTGCCGACGTCGCGGATGGCGCTGCGCGGGCGGTAGTGGATGACGGTGGCGATGATCGCGGCGCGGTGGCGGCCATAGCGGCGATAGACATATTGCATCACCTCCTCACGCCGCGAATGCTCGAAATCGACGTCGATATCGGGCGGCTCCAGCCGCTCCTTGGAGATGAAACGCTCGAACAACAGATCGACCTTGGTCGGATCGACCGAGGTAATGCCGAGCACGTAGCAGACGGCCGAATTCGCCGCCGATCCCCGCCCCTGGCACAGAATGTTCTGGCTGCGCGCGTAATGGACGATGTCGTGCACGGTGAGGAAGTAATGCGCGTATTTCAGCTCCGATATCAGCGCGAGCTCTTTCTTGAGCGTTGCACGCAGCTTGTCGTCGATCTTGCCGCCAAAATATTTGTCGACGCCCGCCCAGGTCAGATCCTCCAGATGTCCCTGCGCGGTCTTGCCCGGCGGCACCGGCTCATCAGGGTATTGGTATCTGAGCTGGTCGAGCGAGAACTCGATCCTGTCCGCAAAACGCATGGTCTCCGCGATCGCCTCTGGGACATCACGGAACAGCCGCGCCATTTCGCGGGGCGTCTTCAGAAAGCGCTCGGCATTGGCTTCCAGCTTGCGTCCGACCGCCTCGATCGTGGTCTTTTCCCGGATACAGGTGAGCACGTCCTGGAGGGGACGCCGGCCGGGATCGTGATAAAGCACCTCGTTGGTCGCGAGCAGCGGCACTTTTGCTTTGGCGGCGAGATCGTCGAGCCGCGCCAGGCGGCGGCGATCGTCGCCGCGATAGATCAGGCTCGCCGCCAGCCACACGCCCTCGGCGCGGCTTGCTTTCAGCTTTGCAAGCACATCTAGCGCTTGCGCATCATCGAACCGGTGCGACAGCGTCAGGATCAGGAGCTGGCCTTCCGCAAACTCCAAGAGATCAGCGAAGCCGAGATGGCACTCGCCCTTCTCGATCCGGGTGATGTCGTCGCCGCGCTTGCCGCGGGTCAGGAGCTGGCAGAGCCGGCCATAGGCGGCGCGATCGCGCGGATAGACGAAAATGTCGGGTGTGCCGTCGATGAAGACGATGCGCGCACCGATCAGCAGCT
The DNA here is from genome assembly GCF_028128715.1 of Bradyrhizobium sp. CCBAU 51745. NCBI lineage: Bacteria > Pseudomonadati > Pseudomonadota > Alphaproteobacteria > Hyphomicrobiales > Nitrobacteraceae > Bradyrhizobium > Bradyrhizobium sp. CCBAU 51745. Next base: position 32,025 of record NZ_LBJP01000085.1, read on the forward strand.
TTGGCTTGTGCAGCACCTTGTCATTGCCGAGCTCGTTCCAGGCCCGCACCACGCCGGCGAGCGTGTTGTGGTCGGCAATGCCGATCGCGGGAATGCCGAGCTTGCTGGCCTGATGCACATAGGCGCGCGGATCCGATCCGCCGCGCAGGAAGGAGAAATTGGTGGTGATGCCGATCTCGGCATAGGCAGGAATGTTCATGCGAAGAGACCGTGCACATACCAGCGAGGCGGAGCGGGCTCGCCGTCGGCGTCGACCACCTCCCCTTCATAAAGACCGTCGCGGAAAATCCAGAAGCGCAGGCCTTCGGCGTCCTCGATGCGGAAATAATCCCGCGTCAGCTGCTTGCCGTCCTGCCGCCACCATTCCATCGCGATGCGTTCGGGTCCTTCCACCCGCACCACCGCATGTTTCGCGCGCCGCCAGGTGAATTGATGCGGCGGGCCATCGGGCACGGTCGCGAACGGCACGCTGACCGGCTCCGGCTGGTCGAACAGCCTGAGGGGGCGCAGCGGCGGCTCGCCCTCGGCACGATCTGGCCATTCGGCCTGCATGGCGGCAGCGAGATGATGCTGGGCTGGCGCGGCCAGCACCGCCTGCTCGGGGATATGGGTATCCTGCGGCAGATGCACGACGACGCGCTTTCCGCCGATCCGCGCGGCAATGCGGTCGATCAGCGCGGCGAGCTCGTCATTGTCATGGACATGGGCATCGAGATCGCGCTGCTCCTGCACCACGATCTCGGTGCGGCTCGCCGACAGCCGCACCATGTCGAAGCCGAAGCCGGGATCGAGCGGATCGGCGAGCGCATCGAGCCGTTCGCGGAACAGCCGGTCAATGACGGCGCTTCGCGTCACCGGACGCCCGGTCTCGACCATGATCGCGCGCACCACGCCGTCGGTGCGGAAGAACGCAGCTTCCAGCCGCCGCGCGCCCTTGCCCTGCTTCTCCATGGACGCGATCAACGTGTCAGCGAGCCGCGACAGCGTCATCGCGATCATGGTGTCGGTCGCGATCGGCTCGGCAAAGCGTTTTTCCACGATGTAATCGGGCAGCGGCTTGCGCGGGCTGATCGGCGCATCGCCCTGCCCCAGCGCATGCGCGAGCAGCGTGGAAAACCGCGCGCCGAACCGCGCCGTGATTTCGGAGGCGTTGCGCGATGCGACATCGCCGATGGTTTTCAGGCCGGCGCGGCGCAGGCCGGTGGTGATCGCTTCGTCCGCACCGAGCGCGGACACCGGAAACCGGTCGATCGCCGCCGCCTCTTCGCCATCGGCAACGATGCTGCCCGTGGCCTGCCGCGTCAGCGTGCGCGCGCAGACCGACGTGCCGGCGATGGCCGCACTGACGGCAAAGCCTTGTCGACCGAGCGCCCGGACCAGCGTCTGCAACAAGGCAGCCTCGCCGCCGAACAGATGCGCGCAGCCGGTGATATCAAGGAACAGCCCATGCGGCGGATCGAGCGCCACCAGCGGGGTGAAGCGGTCGCACCAATCGGCGATGTCGCTGAGCGTCTTCGCATCAGCCACGACATCGGCGTCGAACACTTTCAAATCTGGGCACATCGCCCTCGCATTGGCCAGCGGTTGGCCGATATACAGGCCGAGGCGCTCTGCGGCCTCGTCCAGCGCATGGATTACCAATGCATTGACGTCCTTGATGACGACAATGTTCGGCTCATTGTTATTCTTACCCAGCCCGGCGCTGCTGAAGAAGCGCTGGATCCGGTCGATGGGCAGGCGCGGCAGCCACAGGCTGAGGATACGCCGACGGTTCACTGAACTGGCGCTCATCACATTTCCATTCCATGATCCACCGGCCACACGGGCCATGACGATTGCGCAACAGCTCGACATCGAAGCGCGGCGCGCCCCAGACATCCCAAACCGATCCTGGCGGTGAATGCGCCGCGCGCAGCATCCAGCGCGTCTCCGCGGTTGACGGCAGCGGCTGCGCCGCCATCCGCAGCAACAGGCCGGTGACGCCTGAGCCTTGCGCAGCCAGCGTCAGCTTGCGGCTCGCCACCAGGTCGAACTGCCTGGTCTCGCCCCAGAGCTCGAGCACGACGGCGCCGAGCGCATCGCAGGCGAGCGCATCGGCCGAGGTGCGCAGCGCGCTCTCCACGTCAGCCGCACGCACCATCACCACGCGGCGCGGATCGAGGCCGAGCTCGGCGAGCCCGCTCATCGACAGCGCGCCGGTCTCGATCTCCGAGAAATCCTGCCGCACCCACAATAGCGGCCGCTGCGTCGTGACGCGGCCCGCAAGCCCGGTGACAAAGCCGGCCGCGGCCGCGCCCTGGCGCCCTTCGCAAAACACCTCGTGGATCGCCGCGCGCGCGAGCCCGCCTTTCAGCGCGCGGTCTACTTCGCCGTGACCGAGCGCGACGCGGTCGTGGTGATGCACGACCTCCGCCGTCTCGATCCGTTCGATCTGGCTGCGCAAGGCCGCAAGCGCGCTCATGCGTGCGCCGCTCATGCTCGCCGCTCCTCAAAGATTGATGCCGTGGCTTTCAAAAGAAGAACCAACGGCTGGCTCATTTGTTCATGATATGTTCTAATATAAAGCTAACGGCAGCCGAAGAGTCAATCGAATTGGCGCGCCAAAGATTCATGAGCGGAATCAAAGAGATTCAAACATGGACATACAACGCAAGCTGGAAATTCTCGCGGATGCCGCCAAGTACGATGCCTCCTGCGCCTCCAGCGGCACCGAGAAGCGGGATTCCAGCGACGGCAAGGGCATGGGCTCGACTGCGCCGGCCATGGGCATCTGCCATTCCTACGCGCCGGACGGACGCTGCATCTCGCTGCTCAAGGTGCTGCTGACCAACGCCTGCAATTACGATTGCCTCTATTGCGTCAACCGCGCCTCCTCCAACGTGCCGCGCGCCCGCTTCACCATCGACGAATTGGTCAAGCTGACGCTCGATTTCTACCGGCGCAATTACATCGAGGGACTGTTTCTCTCCTCCGGCATCATCCGCAGCCCCGACTACACGATGGAGCAAGTGGTCAGCGTCGCGCGAAAGCTGCGCGAGGAGCATCACTTCCGCGGCTACATCCATCTCAAGACCATTCCCGAGGCCGACGATGCGCTGATCGCGGAGGCCGGCAAATATGCCGACCGTCTCTCCATCAACATCGAGATGCCTGAAGCCGCGAGCCTGCGGCAATTCGCGCCCGAGAAAGACGTGCGCGCGATCCGCCGCACCATGGGCCGGCTGCGGCTGAAGCTCGACGAGGCCGAGGAAGGCCGTAACGAAAAAACAAAGGCAAGACCGCAGCGTTTCGCGCCGGCCGGCCAAAGCACGCAGATGATCGTCGGCGCCGACAGCGCGAACGATCACACCATCCTCCACACCAGCGCCAATCTCTACGGCTCCTACCGGCTGCGGCGCGTCTACTACTCCGCCTTCAGCCCGATCCCCGATGCCAGCCGCGCCTTGCCGCTGGTGCAGCCGCCCTTGCTGCGCGAGCACCGGCTCTACCAGGCCGACTGGCTGATGCGTTTCTACGGCTTTGACGTCGGCGAGATCGTCGACGACAGCGCCATGCTGTCGCTCGATATCGATCCGAAGCTTGCCTGGGCGCTGCGCCATCGCGACCGCTTCCCGCTCGACGTCAACCGCGCCAGCCGCGAGGAGCTGCTGCGGGTGCCGGGCTTCGGCACCAAGGCGGTCGAGCGCATCATCGCGACGCGGCGCACCACCACGATCCGCCTCTCCGACCTGGCGCGGCTGCACGTCCCCAGGCACAAGGCGCTGCCGTTCATCATTCTCAGCGATCACCGCCCTTCGCCGCATCGTCTCGATGCTGCCGGACTGATCGAACGATTCAAGCCGAAAGCAACGCAATTGGGGTTTGGATTCTGATGCAGTACATGACCCTCGACAGCGAAACCGATTTCGACGGCTGGCGCAAAGCCGCCCGCAGCCTCGTGCTTCATCATGTGCGGCCCACTGACGTCACCTGGGCCGTGCAAGGCGGCGAAGCGGAGTTGTTTGCGCCGCCCGCACCGTCGCCGATCCTCGAAGTGAATGACGGCACGTTCAATGTATCAGGCAAATTCGTCGATCTCGCAAAATCGGCAATCCTGCATCGCGATCGCGAGCGCTTTGCGATCCTCTATCGGCTGCTCTGGCGGCTGAAGGACAATCACGATCTGATCGAGGTCGCGACCGATCCTGATGTTGCGCTGGTCACGGCGATGGCACGCGCGGTCCATCGCGACGAGCACAAGATGCACGCCTTCGTACGCTTTCGCGAGATCGGCCGCGAGCGCGACGCCCATTACGTCGCCTGGTTCGAGCCGGAACATCACATCGTCGAGCTCGCGGCGCCCTTCTTCGCAAGACGCTTTGCCGACATGCCCTGGTCGATCCTGACGCCCGATCTCTGCGCGCATTGGGACGGCCATGCGCTCTCGTTCACGCCGGGCGTGAGCAAGAGCGAAGCACCGGGCGAAGACCGGCTGGAGGAAACCTGGCGGCGCTATTACGCCAGCATCTTCAATCCGGCACGCCTGAAGGTGAAAGCGATGCAGACGGAGATGCCGAAAAAATACTGGAGGAACCTGCCCGAGGCTTCGATCATTAAGCCCTTGATCGAGGACGCCGAGCGCATGACCGGCGCCATGATCGCCAACGCCGCAACCGATCCGCACAAGCCTCAGAAACGGCCGGAGGCTCCGATGAAACGTAAACCTGCCGCCGACGATCTCGAAACGCTTCGCGAAGAGGCTGCGCATTGTCGCGCCTGCCCGCTCTACAAGAATGCGACGCAGACAGTGTTCGGCGAAGGCCCTGAGAACGCCACCATCATGCTGGTCGGCGAGCAGCCCGGCGACAAGGAGGACCTCGCCGGCCATCCCTTCGTCGGCCCGGCCGGCCAGATGCTCGACCGCGCGCTTGCGGAGGCCGGCGTCGACCGCAAGAAGGTCTATGTCACCAACGCCGTGAAGCACTTCAAATTCGTGCCGCGCGGAAAGATCCGCCTGCACCAGAAGCCGGCAACACCAGAAATCAAAGCCTGCAGGCAATGGTACGAGCGGGAAGTTTCGGCAGTCCAGCCAAATCTCATCGTTGCGATGGGCGCGACCGCCGCGCAAAGCGTGTTCGGCAAGATCACGCCCATCGGCAAGACCCGCGGCCGGCTCATAGACCTCACCGACGGACGCAAGGCTCTGGTGACGGTGCATCCGTCCTATTTGCTGCGGTTACCTGATCCCGAGGCGAAGGCGATGGAATATCAGCGCTTTGTCGAAGACCTGAAGATTGCCGCCGCGTTGCAGAAGAAAGCCCCGCGCGCCGCCTGACGCGGCTCCGATGCGCAGCAACAGGCCGTAGAGAACTCCCGCCTTTTCAACCGCCTGTCACATGCCGCGCGCAAAATCGGGGCCTTGGGACAGGAGAATTTCCAATGAGTGACGTTGCTTTGCCGGGCTCGATCGAGCCTGCCTTGAGTAAGGGGCCAGACCTCAATCGTGGATTTCATCCGCTCACCGGCGTGATCTACATGGGCGTGATCGCCGCCGCGTTGCTCTTCGTCGCCTACAGCATCTGGGTCGACGTCGATGCCTCCGGCGCCCAGGTCAAGACCTTCGCTCCGTTCCTCCTGCTCTTCGTCGCGCTCCTGATCGCACTCGGCTTCGAGTTCGTGAACGGCTTCCACGATACGGCCAACGCCGTGGCGACCGTGATCTACACCCGCTCGCTGCCCGCCCACCTCGCCGTGGTGTGGTCCGGCATGTTCAACCTGTTCGGTGTGCTGCTGTCCTCGGGCGCGGTCGCGTTCGGCATCGTCTCGCTGCTGCCGGTCGAACTGATCCTCCAGGTCGGCTCCAGCGCGGGCTTCGCGATGGTGTTCGCGCTGCTGATCGCCGCCATCATCTGGAACGTCGGCACCTGGTATTTCGGCCTGCCGGCCTCGAGCTCGCACACCCTGATCGGCTCGATCATGGGCGTCGGCATCATGAACGCGGTCCTGCATGGCCGCAGCGGCACCTCCGGCGTCGACTGGACCCAGGCCACCAATATCGGCAAGGCGCTGCTGCTGTCGCCGCTGTTCGGCTTCGCGCTCGCCGCCGGCCTGCTGCTGATCCTGCGCACCGTGTTGCTGCGCGCCACGCCCGCTCTGTTCGGCGAGCCGAAGGGCGACCAGCCGCCGCCTTGGTGGATTCGCGGCATCCTGATCCTCACCTGCACGCTGGTGAGCTTCTTCCACGGCTCCAATGACGGTCAGAAGGGCATGGGTCTGATCATGCTGATCCTGATCGGCACGGTGCCGACCGCCTATGCGCTCAACCGCGCGCTGCCGGAAAGCCAGATCGCCGCGTTCATCCAGAACTCGGAAGCCGCCAGCAGGATCATCGAGGGCAAGGCGGCCGGCTACAGCGTGATCGGCAATCCGCGACCGGCCGTGACCAACTTTGTCGCGCAGCGCGAGGTCACTGGCGGTACGTTCCCATCGCTCGCCGTGCTGGTGCGCGACATCGCCAAGCAGGTGAGCACCTACGGTTCGCTCGCCAAGGTGCCCGCCGACCTCGTCGGCAACACCCGCAACGACATGTACCTCGCATCGGAAGCGCTGCGCTTCCTGATGAAGGACAAGGAAGCCGAGCTCAGCGCCGCCGACGTCGCCGTGCTCAACGCCTACAAGGGCTCGCTCGACAGCGCGACGAAGTTCATCCCCGGCTGGGTGAAGATCGTCGTCGCCATCGCGCTTGGTCTCGGCACCATGGTCGGCTGGAAGCGCATCGTTGTCACCGTCGGCGAGAAGATCGGCAAGACGCACCTGACCTATGCGCAAGGCGCCTGCGCCGAGATCACCGCGGCCGCCACCATTGCCGCCGCCGACGTCTACGGCCTGCCGGTCTCGACCACCCACGTGCTGTCATCAGGCATCGCCGGCACCATGGCCGCCAACGGCTCAGGCCTGCAATGGGCGACGATCCGCAACATCGCCATGGCCTGGGTGCTGACCCTGCCGGCCGCGATGATCATCTCGGGCGTGCTGTACTACCTGTTCTCGCACGTGTTCTGAGCCGCGAGACTCACATGCCAACAAAAAGGGCCCGTGCGATGCATGTGCCCTTTCCGGTTGTGCCTCAGCTCAGCGCGTCATGACGCTGCGAGCTGTTCCTCGACCAGCTTGACCCAGTAGGACGTGCCGAACACGATCGCCTCGTCGTTGAAATTGTAGGCGGGGTGATGCAGGCCGGCGCTGTCGCCGTTGCCGCAGAAGATGAAGGCACCGGGGCGCGCTTCCAGCATGTAGGCAAAATCCTCGCCGCCCATCATCGGCGACATCTCCACCACATTGGTATCGCCCGCGACTTGCCTCGCGATGCGCATCGCTACCTCGGTCTGCGCGGCGTGATTATTCACGACGGGATAACCGCGCTTGTAGTGCAGGTCGATCTTTGCGCCGGTGATCTGGGCGACGCCCGCCACGACTTCGCGCACCCGCTTCTCGACCAGCTTGCGCACATCAGGCGTCAGCGTGCGGATCGTGCCCCGCAACGTCGCCGTTTGCGGAATGACGTTGCGGGCATTGCCGGCGTGGAATTCGCAGATCGAGATCACGGCCGATTCAAGGGGATCGACGCTGCGCGAGACGATCGACTGCAAGGCGGTGATCAGCTGCGCGCCCACGAGAACGGAATCGACGCATTTGTGCGGACGCGCGGCATGGCCTCCGAGGCCCTCGATCATGAAATCGACCTCGTCGGTCGACGCCATGATCGGGCCGGGCCGGATCGCGAAGGAGCCGATCGGAATGCCAGGGCCGTTGTGCATGCCGTAGACCTGCTCGATGCCGAAGCGCTCCATCATGCCGTCCTTGACCATCGCCGCTCCGCCGGCGCCGCCCTCCTCGGCCGGCTGGAAGATCACGACGGCGTCGCCGGCGAAATTGCGGGTCTCGGCGAGATAGCGCGCGGCCCCTAACAGCATCGCAGTGTGGCCGTCGTGGCCGCAGGCGTGCATCTTGCCCGGCGTCTTCGAGGCGTAAGGCAGGTTGGTCTGCTCGTCGACAGGCAACGCGTCCATGTCGGCGCGCATGCCGATCGCCTTGAGCCCCTCGCCGGCGGGCTTCTTGCCCTTGATCACGCCGACCACGCCGGTCTGGCCAATGCCGGTCACAACCTCGTCGCAGCCAAACTCGCGCAGGCGATCCGCCACGAATGCTGCGGTGCGGTGGACGTCATACAGCAGCTCGGGATGCTGGTGGATGTCCCGCCGCCAGGCCTGGATATCGGGTTGAAGGTCGGCGACGCGGTTCACGATGGGCATGGAGGATCTCGAGCTCTGTTGAAAATACAAGCCCGTCTACCATGCAAGCGCCAGTCCACCTAACTGCCGCAGATCGAGGGTAGCCCTGTCCTCTCGTCATGGCCGGGCTTGTCCCGGCCACCCACGTCTGCCTATTAGGACAGAAAGCGCGTGGATGCCCGGGACAAGCCCGGGCATGACGCCGTTCGGGTGGGAAGCGGAATGCCAAGGCGGCTCGAAGGTGAGTTTGACTACATCGTCGTCGGCGCCGGCACGGCCGGCTGCATCCTCGCCAACAGGCTGTCGGCCGAGCCCGCAAACCGCGTCCTCATTCTCGAGGCCGGGGGTGACGACAACTGGATCTGGTTCCACATTCCGGTCGGCTACCTCTTTGCCATCGGCAATCCGCGCGCCGACTGGATGTTCAAGACCGAGGCCGAGCCAGGCCTGAATGGCCGCTCGCTCGCCTATCCCCGCGGCAAGGTGATCGGCGGCTGCTCGGCGATCAACGCCATGATCTCGATGCGCGGCCAGGCTGCCGATTACGATCATTGGCGCCAGCTCGGCATGACCGGCTGGGGCTACAATGACGTGCTGCCGCTGTTCAAGCGGCTGGAAGACCACTTCCTCGGCGCCAGCGAGCATCACGGCGCCGGCGGCGGCTGGCGCATCGAGGCGCCGCGGCTGTCCTGGGATGTTCTCGACGCCGTCGGCGATGCAGCCGAGGAGATGGGCATCAAGCGCATTCCTGACTTCAACACCGGTGACAACGAGGGCACCAGCTATTTCCACGTCAACCAGAAGCGCGGCCGGCGTTGGTCGTCGGCGCGCGGCTTCCTCAAGCCGGCCTTGAGGCGTCGCAATCTTCGGCTCGAAAAGCATGTGCTGGTCGACCGCCTGATCATCGAACAGGGCCGCGCCGTCGGCGTGCGCTTCTTCCAGAACGGCGAGATCGTCGAGGCACGTGCAAAACGCGAGGTGATCCTCTCCGCGGGCTCGATCGGCTCGGTGCAGGTGCTGCATCGCTCCGGCATCGGGCCGGCCGACTGGCTGTCGCCGCTCGGCATCGACATCGTGATGGACAAGCCCGGCGTGGGGCGCAATCTGCAGGACCACCTCCAGCAGCGCGCGATCTACAAGGTCGAGGGCGTGCGAACCCTGAACGAGACCTACTACAATCTGTTCCGCCGCGGCCTGATGGGTCTCGACTATGCCTTCCGCCGCCGTGGCCCGCTGACCATGGCGCCGTCGCAGCTCGGCATCTTCACGCGGTCTGACGCAACGCGCGCGCGCGCGAACATCCAGTTCCACGTGCAACCGCTGTCGCTCGACAAGTTCGGCGATCCCTTGCACCGCTTCCCGGCGATCACGGTCAGCGCCTGCAATCTCCAGCCGACCTCGCGCGGCACCGTGCGGCTGCGCTCGGCGAGCCCGGACGACAAGCCGATCATCGCGCCGAACTATCTGTCGACCGACGACGACCGCCAGGTCGGCGCCGACGCGATCCGCACCACGCGCCGCCTGATGCAGCAGAAGGCGCTGGCGAAATATCGACCGACAGAATATCTGCCCGGACCCACCGTCGGAGACGACGACGCCTCGCTGGCAAAAGCCGCCGGCGACATCGGCACCACCATCTTCCATCCCGTCGGCACGGCCAAGATGGGAGCGGCGAACGATCCCATGGCCGTGGTCGACGAACGCCTGCGCTTCTATGGCCTCGGCGGCCTACGCGTCGTCGATGCCTCGATCATGCCGACGATCACCTCGGGCAACACCAATACCCCGACGGCGATGATCGCGGAGAAGGGAGCCGCGATGATTTTGGAGGATGCGAAGTAGCCTCCCGTCATCATGATCAGCCAGCGCATTTCCATCGGCCCCGTTCACCTCCCTTGTCCCGCGCCCGGCTTATGTGATCTCACATCACGAAAACGTCATCGCTCCCAGGAATAAACCGGCCCCTCCCCCGATCACCTCCCCGAAGCCCAATCCCGGGCCAAAGGAGACGTTGCGATGAGCAGACACGATCACGGGGACGACGGCGTCAGCCGGCGCAAGGTGCTCGAATGCATGACATGGGCCGGCACCGGGGTGCTCTGGACCATCACCGGCGGCGTGCCGCGCTCGCTTGGCATCATCGATTCCGCTGAGGCTGCAACTGCCGCCGCGCCCGGCATGACCTTCCTCCAGATCAGCGACAGCCATGTCGGCTTCGACAAGCCGGCGAATCCCAATGCGCTCGGCACGCTTGAGGAAGCCGTGGGCAAGATCAATGCGATGCCGGCCAAGCCGTCGTTCATGATCCACACCGGAGACATCACCCATCTGTCCAAGGCAGCCGAGTTCGACAATGCCGACCGCATCATCTCGCAGTCCAAGCTGGATGTGCACTACGTGCCCGGCGAGCATGACTTCCTCGACGAGGAGGTGAAGTTCTATCGCGATCGTTACGGCCGCGGCACCAAGGGACAGGGATGGTACTCCTTCGATGCCGGCGGCGTGCACTTCATCGGGCTCGTCAACGTCGTCGATCTCAAGGCCGGCGGTCTCGGCAATCTCGGCACCGAGCAGCTCGCCTGGCTCGAGGACGATCTCCGCGGCAAGTCGAAGTCGACGCCGATCGTGCTGTTCGCCCATATCCCGCTCTGGACCGTCTATCCGGAATGGGGCTGGGGCACCGAGGACGGCGGCCGCGCGCTCGAATACGTCAAGGGCTTCGGCTCGGTCACCGTGCTCAACGGCCACATCCATCAGGTGATGCAGAAAGTCGAGGGCAACGTCACCTTCCACACCGCGCGCTCCACCGCCTTCCCGCAGCCGGCGCCCGGCACCGCCGCCTCGCCCGGGCCGATGAAGGTCGAGGACGCCAAGCTCCGATCGATGCTCGGGGTCGCCAGCGTCAACTTCAAGCAGAACGAGCAGCGGCTCGCCATCATCGACACGCCGCTCCAAGGTTGATCCAAGGTTGAAGAGAAGCTGACCATGAAGACACTCAATCGCCGCGACTTTTCCGTCGCTGTGGCCGCGGCCATCCTGCTCCCCGTCACGACCGCCCGTGCCGACGACAACGCCATGGAGGTGCATATCGACAATTTCGTCTTCCAACCGCCGGAGCTCAACATCAAGCTCGGCACGACCGTGACCTGGACCAACCGGGACGACATCCCGCACACAGTGGTGTCGGCCGGCAAGTTCCGGTCAAAAACCCTGGATACCGACGACAAGTTCACGTTCACCTTCACCGACGCGGGCGACTACAAGTATTTTTGTTCGTTGCACCCGCACATGACCGGGATGATCAAGGTTGAGTAACGTCTCCAACCAAGGCATCTCTGTCTTGCCCGGCCGGTGGTCGCACACCGGCCGGGCTCGCGCGCCTTCGGTCAGGCCCCAAAACGACGCGAAACACGAAACGACGGACCAAACGCAGCAAGAGGCAAAGCGAGAGGCGATGCCCGTCAGCGACGATTTCCAGAAGGCGCAGCGCTTCCGCGAGGCGGCACTGCCCTATCTTGACGACGTCTACACGCTCGCACGCTATCTCCTGCGCGACGCCTCCGACGCGGAGGACGCGGTGCAGGAATGCTATCTGCGCGCGCTGAAGCACTTTGACAGCTATCGCGGCCCGGCGATGAAGCCGTGGCTGTTCGCGATCCTGCGCAATGTCTGCAACGCCGAATATGCCAGGCGCGCGCATTCGCACGCCGCGATCGAGGATACGCCGGGCGCGGCCGACCAGACGCCGATGTGGCAGGAGAGCGAGGCGAGCCCGGAGACCGAGGTGCTACGCACTCGCGACGCCGGCGCCATCCGCAAGATGATCGACGCGCTCGCCGAGCCGTTCAAGGAAACCTTCGTGCTGCGGGAGATCAACAACCTGTCCTATCGTGAAATTGCCGAAGCCGTTGGCGCCCCCGTCGGTACCGTGATGTCCCGCCTTGCCCGCGCCCGCGCCATGCTGCGCGCGGCCTGGGCGGCGGAAGAGGAGCACTCGAAATGACCTGCGACGAAGCAAAAATCCTGCTTCACGCGCTGCTCGACAACGAGCTTGATGCCGGCCACGACCGCGAGGTCGAAGCTCATATCGCCGCCTGCCCGGCCTGCGCGGCCGAGTTCGCGGCCCAGCGAGAGATGAAGCGCGTACTGGCCGACACCAACCTGCGCTACAGCGCGCCTGCCAGCCTCCGGACTCGTATCGAGGCGTCGATCCCGCAAGCGCGGCCGCAGCCCAGCCGACGCTCGGTGCTGCGCGGCTTTGCGATGGGTTCAGCGGTCTCCGCACTCGCCGCTTCAGGCGTCGTTGCTGTCGTGCTGCGCCAGGACGACCAGCAGCGCATCCTCTCGGAGGTCGTCTCCGCGCATCTGCGCTCGCTCCAGGCGGGCCATCTCATCGACGTGGTCTCGACCGACCAGCACACGGTGAAGCCGTGGTTCAACGGCAAGCTCGACGTCGCCCCGCCGGTGATCGACCTCACCGCGCAAGGCTTTACGCTGGTCGGCGGCCGGCTCGATTATATCGATGCGCGCGCCATCGGCGCGGTCGTCTACAAGCGCCGGCAGCACATCATCAACCTGTTCGTGTCGCAGACCGCGAGCACCGAGCATCGGCCACCGAAGACGCAGACCATGCAGGGCTTCAACTGCCGCCGCTGGGGCGAGCGCGGCCTGAACTTCTGGGCCATCAGCGACATCGGCGGCGACGAGCTCAGCGAGTTCGTCGACAAGTTCGAGGCGGCGATGAAGGCGAATGTCGAGGGGTAGCAACGCTCGATAACGAGGCGCAATCACAACTTTCGATTGCGGGGTCAGAGGCGCGCTGCTAATTCAACGCCATGATCCGCGCTCTTTTTCTCGCTGCAGCCCTTGCCTGGACGATCGCCGCATCCGGGCCGGCAGCAGCCCGGGACGGACTCGCCACCACGATGCGCGCCGTCCTCTACGAGGAAGACCTGAGCGATCCGAAAGGTCACCGCGTAGAGGGACAGATCACCTGGCAGGTCGAACCGACGACCGATGCCTCGGCGCCATCAGGCGACGTCACGATACGCGGCACCGTCGAGATACCCTCGCGAAAACTGCAAATGACGCTCACCATCCGACGCAATTTCGATTCCGCGTTGCCTGCCACTCATACGGTGCAGATCGAGGTTGGCCCAGGCTTCACCGCCGGTCGGATCAAACAGGTCCCGGGCCTCCTGATGAAGGCCAACGAGCAGGCCAAGGGCGCGCCCCTTGCCGCGCTCTCGGTGAGGGTCGCCGACGCGCATTTCCTGATCGGCCTGTCCGCGGTGCCGCAGGATGCGTCCAAAAATTCGCTGCTGATCCGAAGCAAAGACTGGATGGACATCCCGATCCTCTTTGCAACGCAACGCCGCGCCATTCTCGCGATCGAGAAGAACGACGATGTCTCGCCGATGTTCAATACGGTGTTTGCGCATTGAGCTGGACACGGCCTGACGCGGCCGAGCGAACGGCCTAAAGCGCGATGAGATCAGGATGAATCGTGATCGCGCTTTAGGTTATTGTTTGAGCATGATCTTTTCGGAAAACCGCTTCGCACTTTTCCGGATCATGCTTTACGCCGACCGTCGCACCGCGTTGTCCACCAGCGTCTTGCCGAGCGACCAGATCGCACCGGGGACCTTGTGGCTGCCGGCGATCACGTCGTCGAAGGCGCGCTCGATCCAGCTGCAGTCTTCTTCGGTGATGGTGAGCGGCGGCAAGAGCTTGATGGTGTGGCTGCCGTGACCGGCGACCTGGGTCAGGATCTTGTGATCCTTGAACAGCGGCACCGTGATGAGCTGGCAGAACAGGCCCTTGTTGGCGGCCTCCAGCACGTTCCAGGAGGCGCGCAGGCGCAGCGATTTCGGCGGACCGAACTCGATGCCGATCATCAGGCCCTTGCCGCGCACTTCCTTCATCAGCTCGTAGCCGGGGACCATGCGGGTAAGCGCGAGGCGAAGCTCTGCGCCGCGCTTGGCGGCAGCCTCGATCAGCTTCTCGGACTCCATCACATCGAGAGTGGCAATACCTGCGGCCATCGCCAGGTCGTTCTTGGAGAACGTGGAACCGTGCACCACGGCACGGTCCATCTGATTAAAAATCTTGTCGAAGATGCTCTTGCGCGTCAGCACGGCGCCGACGGGGACGTGGCCGCCCGACAGTGACTTCGACAACAGCACCATGTCGGGCTCGACATTCCAGTGCTCGACCGCGAGGAAGCGGCCGGTGCGGCCCATGCCGGTCTGGATCTCGTCTGCGACGAACAGCGTGCCGTATTTCTTGCAGAGTGCGGCCGCGCCCGGCAGGAACTCGTCGGAGGGCATGTTGACGCCCTTGCCCTGGATCGGCTCGACGACGAAGGCAGCGACCTCGCGCGAGGCCAGGGCCTTCTCGAGTGCGGCGAGATCGTTGAACGGAACCGAGGTGCAACCCGGCAGTAGCGGCTCGAAGCCGGTACGGAAGTTCGAATCGCCGGTCAGCGACAGCGCGCCATAGGTCAGGCCGTGATAGCCGTGGGCGCAATAGACGATGCCGGGGCGCCCGGTCGCGCCGCGCGCGAACTTGATCGCGGCCTCGACGCATTCTGCGCCGGAATTGGCGAAGAAGGCCTTGTCGAGATAGGGAACATATTTGAGGAGCCGCTCGGCGAGCACGCCGGCCAGGGTCGAGACGTCGAATTGAACGAGATTGGGCAGATCGGCGTCAAGCACGCTCTTGAGCGCCTCGCGCATGACAGGATGATTGCGCCCGATCGCAAACACGCCAAAGCCGGACAAGAGGTCGAGATAGCGTGCCCCCTCGCGATCGTAGAGGTACTGCCCCTGCCCCTTCTGGAAGCCGACGTCGTAGCCGATGGTCTTGAGAACCCGGACGAACTGCTCGTTCAGGTACCGATTATGCAGGGTGCTGCGCTGGGCCTGACGGTCCGCGAACAACTGGGACATGTCTGGATTTGGACTGTTCATCCGCTACATACTTCGGTTGAGGGCCGCTTCGTCAACTGAAAACGGTCAGCAAACGGAAAAGGGTCTGTGCGGCCTTTTGCCCTTTTTCGGACCATCTTCGCAAGCACAGCTTTAGACCATGTTGCACTGCCGAGGAACACATATGCGTTTGGCCATTTACACCGGAATTATACTGGCAGGTGGTTACGCCGGCCTGACACCTGCACTTGCCGCGGATCCGACCGGCGACTGGCGGGTCGCCGACGGCGTCGCCAATATCCGTGTCGCGCAATGCAATGACAGCATGTGGGGCGCGGTTTCCTGGGAAAAACAGCCTGGCGGCCGCGACGAGAACAACCCGGATGCCTCAAAAAAGAACAGGCCAACACTGGGCATGGCGACCCTGATCAACATGAAGAAGACGCCCGGCGCCGAGCAATGGGAAGGTCAGGTCTACAACGCCAAGGATGGTCAGATGTATAGTGCGACCATCACGCCAAATGGCACCGACCAGCTCGAGATCAAGGGTTGCGTGCTGGGCTTCCTGTGCGGCGGCGAGACCTGGACCCGCGTTGGTCCGCCGATCCCCCCGAGCACCGCCAACGCCATGGCCAAGGGCCCGCCAAAAACCACCGGTGCAGCGCCCAAGTCTGCGCCAGCGCCGGCTGCCGCGGCACCTGCGCCGACGGCGGCCGCTCCGAAGAGTGCGGCCGCGGCGAAGCCGGGTCAGAAAGGCGCCACTGACCCGGTCGGCGACATCTGCCTACTCCCTGAGATTGCGGGGTTTGCCCATTAGGGCCGGCTGGAACAGCAGCACTGCGGCAAGCGTCGTCACCAGAGAAAGTGCGAGCAGCTTGCCCATGCTGGACGTGCCCGGATGGCTCGACAGCCACAGACTGCCGAACGCCGTCGCCGTCGTCAGCGCGCTGAAAAAGATCGCGCGCGTCAGGCTGGTCTGAAGCAGGTTTGTCCTGCCGGACCGCCACGCGACGACATAGTAGATCTTGAACGCGACACCGACGCCGAGCAACAGCGGAAACGCGACGATATTGGCAAAGTTCAGCGGCAGGCCGATCAACACGCAGATCTCGAGCGTCACTGCACCTGCAACCAACAGCGGCACCAGCGTCATCAGCACATCCACAATGCGACGGAGCGTGATCCACAGCAACAGGCCGATCACCAGCAGCGCATAGATGCCGGCATGGATGAAGGCGTTCACCACGGTGTCGCCGGATTTCAGGATCGAGACGGGTCCACCAATTGCGGTCGGCTCGGCAGCGAGCACAGCTGCCGCAAACTTGCGCAGCGTATCGTTGTCGTTCGGATCGCCCTTGGGCTGGGCCTCGACGCGAATGATGCCGTCCTTGCTCTTCCAGGCGCTGACGAGATCCGGTGGCAATGAGTTCAGGGTCACCGGCCCGGCCTGCATCGCGTTTCTGAGCTGGTCGAACACGATCTTCATCGGCGTAACGAACACATCCTGCGCCTTGTTGCGGGTCGCTTCATCCGAGTTGGCGAGCTTCTCCAGGGCGTCCGCGAGCCTACGCGAGGCAACCGCACCGGGCCCCTTGGCGTCGCCCGCGGTCCGGCGGAGATTCCCGACCGAGGATTTCAGCGACTCGACGTTCTCCTGGTCCGACGGCGCTGCATCGACCTGGTCCGGATTGAGCGCGGGGTTCAGCACCTTGGCGCCTTGCGCGATCAGCTTCAGCTTGGGCTCCTGGTCCTCAGGCACGAAACTGTTGAGCGACATCACCCGCAATACTTCCGGGACCTTTTCGAGCCTCGCCTCAACTTGCTGGGCCTGCTCTTCCGACGTGACCATCACGTTGATGGCGTTGGCGCCGGTGTTTGGATCCTTGCGCAGGTCGAGGAATGTTGCGATCGATTCCGCGTGCGGATTGCGCAGGTTCATCGGGTTGAAGTCGAACTTCATGAAATAGAGCAGCGGCAGGCCGGCGACCGCGAGCAGCAGCGTGCCACCGACGACCAACACGCGGTGCTTCTCCAGGAAATGATCGAGCGGCGCCAGGAAGGCGTAGCCCACCGGCTCCTTCTCGCCGGGCGGGTTGAGCAGTTTGAGCAGCGCCGGCAGGACGGTGATCGAGGAGATGAACGCCACCAGCATGCCGACGCCGGCGATCTGGCCGAGTTCGGCGATGCCCTTGTAATCGGTCGGGATGAAGCAGAGGAAGCCGGCTGCGGTCGCCATCGCAGCGAGCGACAGCGGGATCGCGGAGCGTCTGGCGGCAAGCACCAGCGCCTTGCGGAGATCATCGACCTTGTAACGCTCCGAGCGGTAGCGGACGCTGTACTGGATGCCGAAATCGACGCCGAGGCCGACGAACAGCACGGCAAACGCGATCGACAGCAGATTGAGCGAGCCGACCATCATGAGGCCGGCGGCGGTGGTGATCGCGAGGCCGACGAAGAGATTGACGAACACGGCGAAGATGATCTTGGCCGAATGCAGCGCCAGCCACAGGATGAACAGCACGACGAGCACCGTGCCGACGCCGTTGACGACAGCACCCTCCTGGACGGTGGCGTATTCCTCGTTGGCGATCGGCACTGGGCCGGTCAGCCGCACGCGCGCCTGGTATTTGGTTGGGAAATTGAGGTTCGCCGCCGCCTTGCGGATCGCATCGGTGGCATCCTTGCCGGGCTCCAGCGCGTTGTAGTCGAGGATCGGCTTGAACTCGATGAAGGCACGCTTGTCGGAATCCTTCAGCGGCTCGTCGCTGACGAGCTCGCGCCAGGAGAAGACCGCATTGCCTTTGTTGAGCACGGTCTCGACCGTCTGTGCGATCTGGTTGAACGGCCGCTCGGTGCTGTCGAGCTTGACCTCGCCGCGCTTGACGCCGGCAAGCCCGGTCTCCAGCGCGCCGGTCAGGCCGCGGATCGAGGGATCGCCGGCCATGATCTCGATCAGGGGCGCTGCGGATTCGAACTGGCTGGTGATCTTGGCGACCTCCTCGGTCGGCAGGAACAACAGGCCGTTCTTCTCGAAGAACTCGCCGGTGCCAAGCTGCTGCATCGACTGGAAGTGGGTCTTGTCGTCCTTGAGCTTGGCAAACAGCGCCTTCGCCGCCGCGTTTACCATCTCCGGCGTCCTGGCCTCAACAACCGCGAGGATCGTGGCGTCGCGATCGAAGGCTCGGTCAAACTGCTGATCGCGCTGGCGCCAGTCCAGATTCTGGGCAATCAGCGAGTTGATGTCGGTGTTGATGGCAAAGTGCTTGGACGTGTAATAGCCCGCCCCCACCGCCAGCAGGAGCCCGAGAACGACGACGAGGGAGGCAAACCGGGTGCAGGCCCTGACGATGGCAACGACTACGCTTTGCAGCACGTATTTTCTTTCTGGTGTTAACAGCTTGCCGGAAACGCCCGCTGTTTATCGGAGTTCCGGAGCGAAACCTATTGCTGTTTTGAGTGGTTCTCAGCGGAACAAGGTTCGATGTGAACGCCGGGAAACCGTGGCAAAATCATGCGGGACGGCCGGTATAGCCGGAGACTTGAGGCGGCAAAGTGACGGAGGGGGTGGGCACAAACGTCGCTGTCCGGCTCTTGTAGGCCAACTACTATAATACCTTGACCGGCACTGCCGGGAACCAGCAGCTCATTCCCACCTTTCCTTATTGCCGATTTTTTGACACAAAGTGCTGTGCCTGCATGCGACCAGGCCCCCGATGGGGGTGGGCAGTTACCGCGGTTGCGACACCGATGGTGCGGATATTGCAGCATGGGTCCATATCGGGGTGCCGCCGGGGACAATGAAGCGGATTGGTGCAACTTGCGTGATGGGCGTCCAATGGAAGTTTATCTAGCGCAGCCGCGCGGCTTTTGCGCCGGTGTGGTGCGCGCGATCGAGATCGTAGAGCGGGCGCTGGAGAAATACGGCCCGCCGGTCTACGTGCGCCACGAGATCGTGCATAACAAATACGTGGTCGAGAGCCTGAAGGCCAAGGGCGCCATCTTCGTCGAGGAGCTGTCTGAAGTTCCGCCGAAGGCCGTGACCGTTTTCAGTGCCCATGGCGTCGCCCGCAGCGTCGAGGAGGAGGCTGCCGCCCGCGACCTGCCGGTGCTGAATGCCACCTGCCCCCTGGTCACGAAAGTTCACAATCAGGGGAAGCGCTACATCACCAAGGGCCGTACCCTGATCCTGATCGGCCATGCCGGCCATCCCGAGGTCGAGGGCACGATGGGCCAGGTCCCCGGCCCGGTTCTGCTGGTCCAGAGCGTCGAGGAAGCCAAGGCCCTCACGCTGCCTGCCGATACGCCAGTGGCCTACATCACCCAGACCACCCTGTCGGTCGACGACACCAAGGGCATCATCGAGGCCCTTCAGGCCAAATTTACAGATATTCAAGGCCCAGACATCCGGGATATCTGCTATGCGACACAGAACCGCCAATCTGCGGTAAGGGACTTGAGCAAGCTGGTCGACGTGATCTTGGTGGTGGGCGCTGCCAATAGCTCGAATTCGAACCGGCTTCGCGAGATCGGCACCGAGGCCGGCGTCGCGAGTTATCTGATCGCCGATGGAAGCGAGCTCAACCCGCAGTGGTTGAAAGGTGCGAGGTCCGTCGGCCTCACGGCCGGCGCCTCGGCGCCCGAGGTGCTGGTGGATGACGTGATCGAAGCGCTGCGGCGGATCGGACCGGTGACGGTCTCGGTACTTCCCGGCCGCGAGGAAAACATCGAATTCAGGCTTCCGGCCGAGCTGGCTGCAAGCTGACCTACCCGAATTTCAAGCCCAGAAAGAAACGTGTAATGGCAATCCCCTTCTTCAAGGAAATGCGTATCGGCGGCTATTTGCTCAAGCAGAAACTGCTTGGCCGCAAACGCTATCCGCTCGTGCTGATGCTCGAGCCGCTGTTCCGCTGCAACCTCGCCTGCGTCGGCTGCGGCAAGATCGATTATCCCGACGCGATCCTCAACCGCCGCATGACCGCCCAGGAGTGCTGGGACGCGGCCGACGAGTGCGGCGCGCCGATGGTCGCCATTCCCGGCGGCGAGCCGCTGATCCACAAGGAGATCGGCGAGATCGTGCGCGGCCTCGTCGCGCGCAAGAAGTTCGTCTCGCTCTGCACCAACGCGCTGCTGCTGGAGAAGAAGCTCGACCTGTTCGAGCCCTCGCCCTACCTGTTCTTCTCGGTGCATCTCGACGGCCTGCGTGACCACCATGACAAGGCGGTGTCGCAAGTTGGCGTGTTCGACCGCGCCGTCTCCGCGATCAAGGCGGCCAAGGCGCGCGGCTTCACCGTCAACGTCAACGCCACCATCTTCGACGGCCATCCGGCCGAGGAGATCGCAAAATTCCTCGACCTCACCGTCGAGCTCGGCGTCGGCGTCTCGATGTCGCCCGGCTACGCCTATGAGCGCGCGCCGGACCAGGAGCACTTCCTCAACCGCACCAAGACCAAGAAGCTGTTCCGCGACGTCTTCGCGATGGGCAAGGGCAAGAAGTGGAACTTCATGCATTCCGGCCTGTTCCTCGACTTCCTCGCCGGCAACCAGGAATACGAATGCACGCCGTGGGGCATGCCCGCGCGCAACATCTTCGGCTGGCAGAAGCCCTGCTACCTGCTCGGCGAAGGCTACGCCAAGACCTTCAAGGAGCTGATGGACACCACCGACTGGGAGAGCTACGGCACCGGTCGTTACGAGAAGTGCGCCGACTGTATGGCCCATTGCGGCTACGAGCCGACGGCGGCGACCGCAGCCCTCAACAACCCGCTGAAGGCGATGTGGGTGTCGCTGCGCGGCATCAAGACCACCGGCCCGATGGCGCCGGAGATCGACCTGTCGAAGCAGCGCCCGGCGCAGTACATCTTCTCCGAGCAGGTCCAGAAGAAGCTCTCCGAGATCCGCAAGGACGAGGCTGAAGCCGCAGCCGCGAAGGCGGCGCGGAAGGCTTCGACGGCGGCGTAAGCGCAACAGCCGATACGAACGAACAAGGCCCGGTCGCCATGGCGATCGGGCCTTTTGTTTTGCTCACTCTCCCACAAAAATGGAAAACAACCCCATGCACAGTAGAGGAGGGCGATCCGAGGCCAACCCAAATTTCGTATTTGGCGAAATTAGCTTGACCCGTCGGGCAAAACACCGGCATGATGGCATGCTGCCCTGTCCCTATCCAGAGCAGCAGCTCGTCGCAGCACCTACCCCCGCTTATGGACCGTTTGCTTTTTCATGCCTGCTTGATGCAGTTTGATCAGGTCGGGATAGAGCGAACACAACGTCACGGCCACGATCGCAATGCTGGCGGCCGCGCCGCCCTGCTTGTCGATCAGATATCCGAACAGAGGGGCTACGAGCGAGAACGATCCGTCTCCCGCCATGGACGCAACCGACATGGCCGTCGCGCGGCTATCCGAGTCGGCATACCGATTGATCAGGATGCGCATGATCGGGTCGGAAATGCCCTGCGCGATCGCGTGAAGCGCAAGCCCTAGGGAAACGATGAGGATGCCGGCCTTGCCTTCGGAGGCAAAGGACAGGCTCATGATGGCGAAGGCTGCCACGATCAGCGCCGTCTGCGTGTGCAGCAAGCCAAAGACGCGGCAGATCCGCTTGACGAAAAACGAGGCGACCAGCGATATGAACAGCAGCGCGGTGAAGCACGTGCCGATCCATTCCAGCGGCAGATGATGCAGATCCGAGAAGGGCTGAAACGCCCAGAAGCCGGCTTTGACCCCGATCGTGATGATCGCAAATTGGAGAAGGACGCGGCGATACTCGGCGTTGCGCCGGACCAGCGAAGCTGCCGATGCGACCACGGCTCCGAGCGACGTCTTTCGACGGCCTCCCTCTTTCAGGAAGATGGCCGCAACCGGCGCGGACATGAAGATCGCGATGGATGTGAGAATGAAGGTGCTGCCCATCGTGTACCAGGTCGCAAAGAGCGATCCGAAGGCCGAGGCAACACCCCGCGCGATGTTGCGCATACCCCATCCGATGGATTCGACATGCTCATATTCCGCGGTCTTTGCGAGCGCCTTGTACTCGTCATACACCAGAGCGGAGTCCGTGCCTGATGCCATCGACATCGACAGGCCAAGTCCGGCCTCGAACAGCATCATCTGCCAATATTGGTCGCACAGCCCGAGACCGAGATAGCAGGACGCAGCCGCCAGCGAGCCGAGCACGAGCGTGAGCTTACGGCCGACACTATCCGCAAACACGCCGCACGGGACTTCGCAACCCGCCTTGGCGATGTAGTAGAAGCTTTCCAACGAGAGAGCCGTTGCGAGTGAGAAGCCAAGGCTCTGGAAATACAAGACGCTGAACGCCACGTGAAAGTAGCTGTTGCGCGAGAGCCGGAAGGCGATGAAGGCTAACCCGAACGGCTGTATCCTCATCGAGCGGCGATGCCCCATCACGCTGGTCTTCAAATCGTCCCGGGCGCCACTGACGGGTCCGCATCGATCCTGCGTGACACCTTTGTGAATTAGTTGCGTCGTGGCAATTGACAATTTCTAATACGCATTAGAAAAACCAAGGCATGACCTTCGCGAACCTGCCTCCCCTCAATGCATTGCGCTATTTCGAAGCCGCAGCACGCAGGAGAAGCTTCACCCTGGCGGCCGACGAACTCCACATCACCCAGAGTGCAGTCAGCCAGCAGATACGAAACCTCGAAAGTTTCATCGGCACCGCCCTGTTCAAGCGCGGCATCGCGACGGTCGTGTTGACCGACATCGGCAGGACATATTTCGAAGCCATCAGCAAGGCGCTCGAGCGCATCGATACGGCAACGTCCCAAGCCAGGACGACGCAGCGGAGCAAGAGGATCGAGCAGATCTGTCTCAGCGTGTCGCCGTCATTCACGCATCTATGGCTGGTCAAACGCCTCTCCAAGTTTCACCAGGAGGTCAAGGACATCCAGTTGGCGCTGAATGTCACGCGGCACTATGTGGATTTCGAAGTCGAGAACGTCGACATGGCGATCCGCCACGGCGACGGCGAATGGCCCGGCCTTCATGCCGATCTGCTGATGAAGGACCATATGATTGCGGTCTGTAGTCCACGGCTCTTTCAAGCGCGGGCAATGCCGAAGAGCTTGCCGGAGATCGCGAGCTATCCCATCATCGAGGACCCGGTCTACCGGTACTGGGCCCGCTACGCCCGCCAGACCGGCCATCAACTCGACCTGACCGACGCCATTCAGTACGACGATAGTGGCGTCATCGTCGAAGCCGCCATCAACGCGCAAGGCATCGCGATGGCGCGCGAATCGCTCGCCTCCGCGGCTCTCGCGCGCGGCCAGCTCGTCAAGCTGCTCGACGCCGATTTTTCCGACGCCCTCGGATATTACATCGTATTCCCATCCGCACATAAGGTTCGCCGGAGCGTGACACGCGTGAGCAAATGGTTGCGGCTGGAGGCCTCGCGCGAGCGAACCGAGTTGCGATGACGGTGGCACCGCCCTCGACCGCAGGGAGCCTCGAGCGTTTCGGTCGCTCCGGGTTACGGACACCGTCAAAGCAAACGGCCCGGCCGCCAATGGCGACCGGGCCTTTTCTCTTTGCCAGCGAGAAATCCCCCTCAGATCGTCTCCGCCAAGGCCGAAAGCTTCACGAAAACGCTCAAGGCCGAACCGATCAACGGCAAAGCCTTTGCCGACCTGGGCGACGCCCGCCGCCACATCACTAGCTTCATCGCGGAGGTCTACAACAAAGTGCGCCTGCACTCGGCGCTCGGACGACGCCGAGAGATACGTCATCTAGTCAAGCGCCAGATCATAAGATCGTCGGCGCCGCTCCCGGCTTGAGCTCCAATATTCTGAGGCGCCACAGGATTATCTGTTTCCGAGTCGACCGATATTAATTTAACGCTACGGCCGGTTTGACTATCAACAAACTTCAAGGGCGGCCGTTTCACGCCTGCGGGACTCCACCGGTCGCCAATCTGCACCATAGCCTGCATGACAAGACCAATATCGCGCCCTTTGACGGTCGGTCTGTACTCGAAACGATCGGGACGGGACTGATACAGCCTTCGCTCGATCAGCCCGTTTTCTTCCAGCATCTTCAAGCGATCCGACAACGTGGTGTTGGTGATGCCGGTTGAGTGGCGCAAATCTTCGTAACGGCTTAGTCCCAGCAGCAAGTCTCGCATGATGAGCATGCCCCAGCGATCGCCAATCGCTCCCATGACTTTGGCGACGGAACACACCATCCCCTCGAAACCCTTTGAGCGCATTGTTTGGTCCCTGTGCTGCCCGTTTGACGCTGGCACACGGTACCACATTGTCACTCCGATGATAAGAGCTTGACTAACTCTTATTATTGTAGTTGCATAAGGAGAGTGAGCATACAGAGGGGCTCTCGATGAATCAGCGCAACGGGCGATCAAGGGGACGACCCTCGTCACAGGCGCATCTTCAGGTATCGGTGCTGTCCGTGCGGACCGATTGGCAGCACGTGGATGTGATCTCGTGCTGGTTGCACGGCAATTTGATCGGCTGGAGGCGCTTGCCAAGCGACTCTCTGGCGAGCACGGCCGAAACCTTCCCGAATCTTCAAGACGAAACGGCATGGGCGTTTCGAAGGTGCCCACTCCGGTCTTGTGGCGGCGCCTTGCGGAGCCGGCTAGCGCGCGCCCCGGTACGCCAGCCAGTTAGCCGATCAAGCAGAGCAGCAATTTAAAAAGGAGACCGAAAATGCCGATGTGGCAGATCTATCACCCCGAAAATGTATTCACCGATTCTGATAAGCAGCAGCTGTCACAGAAGATCACCGCCATCTACGAAAGCTTTCTGCCTCGCTTCTATGTTAATGTGTTCTTTCACAAAATTCCGAAGGGAGGACTCTATATTGGCGGCGAGCCTGCGAATGACTTCGTGAGAGTCACAGTGGACCATATCGCCCGATCGATCGATGATCCCAAAATGCAGCAGCAGTTCTTGCAGGGATGTGCTCGCGTGCTCGAGCCTTATGTCGCTGGACGCGGCTATCGCTGGGAGCTGCACGTAGATGATACGCCTTTCGAATTGTGGATGATAAACGGCTTTAAGCCTCCGTTGCCTGGCACGTCGGCGGAATTGAAATGGCGTACGGAAAACAGGCCCTCGGCGTATGCCGAAACCTGACCGATACTGCGGACACTCGCTATCTCCCGTCCGATCGAAACCGCCAGATCGGAAACGGAATTGAGGGCATTTTTTGCCGCATGATTGTGGCGCCGGTGTTGACGACGCCAGCCTTCGCTAAGCCTGCCGCCGCAATCACTTGGCCCCAAAGGGCATTGTTGGAGTTACCAATACTCACGCCAAACGCGAGGGAAGTATTTGATGAATCGAGTGGGTCGGCGCTCCGCGCGTGTCCACCCCTCTCGAAACCTTGCACTAGGGACCGCGCTCCGACCAGGCGGACCTCGGATTGATCTATAACGCTGGTCTTCTGACGCAGGTTTGGCTGAGAAAGTCCGCGATGAGCCGTGCAACTGTTTCTGGGGAATCCTCGAAGCAATAGTGCCCGGTGGCAGGCAGGCGCGTAATTTGCCCAGTCGGAAAAATTTCCGCGAACAGAGGCAGGAAATGTTCTGCATTCAGCGTGCGATCAGCCTCGCCCCAGATTGCCAATGCTGGCTTTTCTCGAATGGCGCGAACGGCCGCGGCGTCGGGTTCCTCGAATTTGTGGGAGCCGATGGCGAACCCCTTCGCCCAGCCGATCGCGCCGAGACAATCCTGAGGACGCGCGAAGGGAGCGGCATAGGCGCCGATGAAGCTATCCGAAATGATGGCGTTGTTTTCAAAGCCGTTGAGCTTCAGCGTGCTGAAGATGTTGAATCCTAGTTGGCCGAGCACGGATTCGAGCCGCCCCTCGGACTCCGCTTTCGCAATCCACTGAAACCAAGGCGAGACGGCAGCATTCGCC
The DNA here is from genome assembly GCF_028128715.1 of Bradyrhizobium sp. CCBAU 51745. Lineage (NCBI taxonomy): Bacteria > Pseudomonadati > Pseudomonadota > Alphaproteobacteria > Hyphomicrobiales > Nitrobacteraceae > Bradyrhizobium > Bradyrhizobium sp. CCBAU 51745. The sequence continues at coordinate 58,131 of NZ_LBJP01000085.1, forward strand.
ATTACGCGTTCGAAGAGATCGGCCTGACCGAACGGCGTTGGCCCATTGGCGGAGATGATCCTGCTGATGCGAAGAGGATGCCTGGCGGCGAACCCCATTCCGACAGGACCGCCAAAATCATGCATGACCAGGGTTATACCGGTGAGATCGAGTGCAAGGACCAACGCCTCCAAATTATCGATGTGGTCCTGAAGCCAGTAGCCGCGCTCCGGCGGGGTCTCACTCTTACCAAAACCCATATGATCGGGCACGACCACCCGATGCGTTGGGCTCAGTGCCGAAATGAGATGGCGAAACAGATAGCCCCAAGTCGGCTCGCCATGCAGGCACAGCACAACTTCACCTTCGCGCGGCCCTTCGTCAACGTAATGCATCTGAAACCCCGGAGCGTTCGTGAAATGCGGTGCGAACGGAAATGTGCTGGCGAATGTGGCGTCGGCTTCAATCATCATCGTGACCTGGAGTGGTTTTATCTTGAAACCACATATCCCTATACCTTGCGGTTTCAACTTGCAACCAATATCATCTGGGGCAGCAACCGCACGATCCGCGCTGGGGCAATTCGAAGGGCAGGTGCTTCAGAATGGCCAGGAGAGTGACGTATCATGTCGAGCTGCTGCGCATGGCGTTTCGCGAGACACGCCGACGTCACCCATTCACGATCGACGCCATCGTGGGGTTGCCTGATCACCTCCACACCGTTTGGAAGCTGACGCCGATTTTGCAATGCGCTGGCAGCTGATCAAATTCGCCTTTTTGCGCCGGCTGCCACGAAATGAAAGGATATCCCAGAGCCGCTCGGCCAAGAGCGAACCGGGCATCTGGCAACGCAGTGGGAGCACACCATTCGCGACGAAGCCGATTTCGCCCGGCATGTTGATTACGTTCATATCAAGCCGGTCAAGCACAGGCTCGTCGACCGGGTACGGGCGATCAGTCCGACGGACTGTCCACCAGCTCCGCGCCGATCAGAAAACCCCGGCAGTCTCGCGGGGCAGCCGGCCTCGGCGGTGCCCGGTGACCGCTTCCCCGGTGCCGAAGTTGCAGTGCACTTGAGCGATACTGCACTCAAGATGTGCAGAGACACAGCAATCGAGGCGCGCCGTGCACAAAATCCGACATGCACGTCACGGGAATGTCATCTAACAATACCGGGTTCCCTGCCCTGACGGCGCCGGCCCCTGGCCAACATCGATGGAGCCCGACATGAACCTGTGCACGACAACCGGTCTGCGATGCGCTGTTGCGTCGATCGCCGCCATGTTCTGCCTCGCCACGACAGCTCGCGCGGCAGACCTCACCGTTTACACGGCCTTGGAGGCCGACCAGATCAAGCCCTACAAGGCCGCCTTCGAGAAGGCCAATCCCGGCATCAACATCCTCTGGGTTCGCGACTCCACCGGCATCATCACCGCAAAACTCCTTGCAGAGAAAGCAAACCCCAAGGCCGACGTGGTCATGGGTCTTGCTGCAACCTCGCTGATGCTGCTGCAGAAGGAAGGCATGCTGATGCCTTACGCGCCTGTCGGTCTCGACAAGGTCGACGCCAAGATGCGCGATCCAGCCGCCACGCCGGAATGGGTGGGCATGGATGTCTGGGCATCCGCCTTCTGCGTCAACACCGTGGAGTCGGGCAAGAAGAACCTGCCGGAGCCTGCGTCCTGGGCCGATCTGACCAAGCCGGTCTACCAGGGACAGATCGCCATGCCGAACCCGGCCTCGTCGGGGACCGGGTTTCTGATGGTCTCCGCCTGGCTTCAGATGTTCGGCTGGGACGGCGGCTGGAAGTACATGGACGAGCTGCACAAGAACATCGCGGCCTACACCCATTCCGGCTCCAAGCCGTGCCGACAGGCCGCCGCCGGCGAGTACACGATCGGCCTCTCGTTCGAATATCGCGCCAACAAGACCAAGAAGGGCGGCGCGCCGATCAGCATCGTCCTGCCCAAGGAAGGCCTCGGCTGGGACATGGAGGCGATCGGCATCATGAAGACGACCAAGGAGGTGGAGGCGGCGAAGAAGCTGGTCGACTGGGCGGCGACGCCGGAGGCCAACAGGCTCTACGCCGAGAACTTCGCCATCGTCGCGTTGCCGGGCATCGCAAGCTCCATGGAGTTCATCCAGGGTGACATCGACAAGATGCTGATCAAGAACGACTTCGCCTGGGCCGCGGAGAACCGCGACAAGATCCTGGCGGAGTGGAGCAAGCGCTACGACGGCAAGTCCGAGCCCAAGAATTGAAGAAGAACAAGAACTGAAGACCCCGAACTGAGCGAACTGAACCGAGCATCCCGCCCGGGATGCTCGGAGCAACGAACCCGGCGGTGCACGCGCGCCGCCGGTCAATGCGGGACAGTAGAATGGACAGCACGCCAACGACGGTGCCCTATCTCCGCATCCGCAACCTCTCGAAGAAGTTCGGCGCGTTCACCGCGCTCGACACTGTCGATCTCGACATCATGCCGGGCGAGTTCGTCTCATTCCTCGGGCCGTCCGGCTGCGGCAAGACCACGCTGCTCCGCGCCATCTCCGGCCTCGACGTGCAGACCACCGGGTCGATCTATCAGGGCGGGCTCGACATCTCGACGCTGCCGGTGGCCAAGCGCGATTTCGGCATCGTGTTCCAGTCCTACGCGCTGTTCCCGAACCTCACGATCAAGGACAACGTCGCCTACGGCCTTGTCTCGGCAGGCACGCCGCGCATCGCGATCGACAAACGGGTCAAGGAGCTTCTCGAACTCGTCGGCCTGCCCGAGCAGGCCGGCAAATATCCGGCGCAGCTCTCGGGCGGACAGCAGCAGCGCGTCGCACTCGCCCGCGCGCTGGCGCTATCGCCCGGCCTGCTGCTGCTGGACGAACCGCTGTCCGCCCTCGACGCCCGCGTCCGGGCGCGCCTGCGCGGCGAGATCCGCGACCTGCAGCAGCGCCTCAAGCTGACGACGATCATGGTGACCCACGATCAGGAGGAGGCGCTCACCATGTCCGACCGGATCGTGGTGATGAGCCATGGCAGGATCGAGCAGGTCGGCACGCCCGACGAGATCTACGGCCGCCCCGCGACGGCTTTCGTCGCCGACTTCGTCGGCAAGATGAACTTTCTGGAAGGACGCCTCGTCACCAGCAAGCGCGCCAATGTCAGCGGAGCCGTGCTCGATTTCGGCGAGGATGTGCCGCTCGCCGAGGGCGCGGCCGTCACGGTCTGCCTTCGGCCGGAGGACGTGGTGGTGCGCGACATCGGCGAGCATGCGGACAATCGCCTGTCGGTGCAGGTCGGCGTGATGGAATTCATTGGCAATCATTTCGCGACGACCCTGCATGCGAGCGGCACCAACCTGAATTTCTCGGCGGACTTTTCCATCAACGCCGTGCGCGACCTCGGCATTTCCTCGGGCGCGACCATCGAAGTCGCGCTGCCGCCGCAGCGGTTGCGCGTATTTGCCCAGCCGCGCTCCGCGCCGGCCTGACACGGGACAGCAGCGATGACGACCGAAACGCTGAGTCTGCCGGACCGTGCCGCCGCCATCGCACCGCTGCGGCAGAAGCTCGGGCGCGACGACTGGATCATGCGCGGCGCAGTGGTCGCGCTCGGTCTCTGGTTGATCGTCACGGTGCTATTGCCGCTCTGGGCGCTGCTGTCCAAGAGCTTCCAGGCGGCAGATGGCAGCTTCGTCGGCCTCGCCAATTTCCAGGCCTATTTCGCTAGTCCGGCGCTGGCCAATTCGATCTGGCACTCGATCTGGGTCTCGCTGCTGAGCACGTTCATCTGCGTTCTGCTCGCCTTCGTCTACGCCTATGGGCTGACCCGCACCTGCATGCCAGGGCGCGGACTGTTCCGCATCATCGCGCAGATCCCGATACTCGCGCCCTCGCTGTTGCCCGCGATCAGTCTCGTCTACCTGTTCGGCAACCAGGGCCTCGTCAAATGGATGCTTTTCGGCGCATCGATCTACGGTCCGATCGGCATCGTCATGGGCGAGGTGTTCTGGACCTTCCCGCACGCGCTCATCATCATCACCACGGCGCTGGCGATTTCGGACGCGCGTCTGTACGAGGCCGCGGAAGCGTTGCGGGCAAGTTCGCACCGCACCTTCTGGACGGTGACCATTCCCGGCGCGCGCTACGGGCTGATCAGCGCGGTCTTCGTCGTCTTTACCCTTGTCATCACCGATTTCGGCGTGCCCAAGGTCATCGGCGGCAAGTTCAACGTGCTCGCGACCGACATCTACAAGCAGGTGGTCGGGCAGCAGAATTTCCAGATGGGCGCGGTGGTCGGCCTGATCCTGCTGTTGCCGGCGGCGCTGGCCTTCGTCGTCGACCAGCTGATGCAGCGGCGCCAGCTGGCATTGCTCTCCGCGCGCGCCGTGCCGTATGCGCCCAAGCCCGACGCCACGATCGACCGCGCCATGCTGGCGATCTGTTCGCTGATCGCGTTCGCGATCCTGGTCATTCTTGGCGTGTCCTTCTTCGCCTCGATCGCGACGCTCTGGCCCTACAATCTGACGCCCAGCTTCAGGAACTTCGACTTCGACATGATGGATGGTGGCGGCTGGCGCAGCTATTTCAACTCGCTGGTCATGGCCGGCCTCACCGCGCTGTTCGGGACCGCGGTGATCTTTACCGGCGCCTATCTGATCGAGAAGACCCCGCGCTTTCGCGCCATTCGCGGCTTCGTGCAGTTTCTCGCGCTGCTCCCCTTGGCCGTTCCCGGTCTGGTGCTCGGCCTCGGCTACATCTTCTTCTTCAACAACCCGGCCAATCCGCTGAAATTCATCTACGGCACGATGGCCATCCTCGTCATCTGCACCATCTCGCATTTCTACTCGGTCTCGCACCTGACCGCGGTGACGGCGCTCAAGCAGATCGACCAGGAGTTCGAGACCGTTTCGGCATCGCTTAAGGTGCCGTTCTGGCGTACCTTCATGCGCGTGACCTTGCCGGTCTGCCTGCCGGCCGTGCTTGATATCGCCATGTACCTGTTCGTGAACGCGATGACGACCGTATCAGCGGTGGTCTTCATCTACGCGCCGCACACGACGCTTGCGGCCATCGCCGTGCTCAACATGGATGACGCGGGCGACGTGGCCCCGGCGGCAGCCATGGCCATGGTGGTGTTCGCCACAGCGGCCGTCACACGCGCCATCTATATGTTACTCACGCAGGGCTATCTTGCGCGCGCGCAGATGTGGAGAAAACGGTGAGCGTGTCCGGGGACGAATTCGATCTGGCCGTGATCGGCGGCGGCATCTGTGGTCTGGCCCACGCGCTTGCGGGCGTGCGCCGCGGCTTGCGGGTCGTGGTCATCGAGCGCGACGCAAGGGCGAACGGTGCCTCGATCCGCAATTTCGGCTTCGTCACCGTCACCGGGCAGCAACGCGGCCGGTGCTGGCAACGGGCGATGCGGTCGCGGCAGGTCTGGGCCGAAGTGGCCGCGGCCGCGGGCATCAGGATCGAGCATGCCGGACTTGCGGTCGCGGTGCGACGACCGGAAGCCGCGGCGGTGCTCGAGGCGTTCCGCACCACCGAGATGGGCGAGGGTTGCGAGCTTCTGAGCCCGCTTGAGGCGGGCCGCCGTTTCCCGATGCTGCGCACCGACCATCTGCAAGCCGTGCTGGCGAGCCCGCACGATTTGCGGGTGGAGTCGCGCATCGCCGTGCCGGCGCTGGCGAAGTGGCTCGCCGAGGTGCACGGCGTCACCTTCCTGTATCAGACGTTGGCCAGGGAGGTCGCCCCGCCTGACATCGACACCACGCGCGGGCCGGTCCGGGCCCGGCTCTGCGTGGTCTGCCCCGGCGACGATTTCCTGAGCCTCTATCCGGAACGCATCAGCGCTTACGACCTCGTCCGCTGCAAGCTGCACATGCTGCGGGTCGCTTCAGCAAGCGCGCCGCGCTTCAACGCGGCCGTGATGTCGGACCTCGGCCTCGTGCGCTATCTCGGCTACGCCGAACTGCCGGAGGCGGCCGCGCTGAAGCAGCGACTTGAATCCGAGCAGGGCGAGCATCTGGCCAACGGCGTGCATCTGATCGCCGTGCAGAGCGAGGATGGCTCGCTCGTCGTCGGGGATTCCCATCACTATGACGCGACGCCGGACCCGTTCGGTCCTGAAGCGGTGGACAAGTTGATCATGGACGAATTCCGCCAGGTCCTGGCCTGGCCAACACCCGTCATCCGCGAGCGCTGGATCGGCACCTATTCTTCGGCGTCTGACCGGCTGATGCTGATCGATCGCCCATCTCAAACCGTGCGCCTCGTCATGATCACCAGCGGCACCGGCGCCAGCACCTCGTTTGCGATCGCCGAGGAAGTCATTGACGAATTGACATCCGGGAGCCGAGCGGCATGAGCGATACGTTCGAGCACGTCAGGGCCGTGGTGTTCGACTGGGCCGGCACGACGGTGGACCACGGCTCGCTGGCCCCGATGGGCGTGTTCGTCGAGGCATTCGCGCGCTTCGGCGTGACCATCACCGTGGACGAGGCACGCGGGCCCATGGGCATGGCCAAGCGCCCGCACATCGCCGCCCTCATGCGCCTGCCGCGGATCATCGCCGCCTGGCGCGACAAGCATGGACACGAGCCGACCGAAGCCGACATCGATGCGCTCTATCAGGTGTTCGTCCCGATGAATGTCGAGGTCGCCGCCCGCTACGCCGACGTGATCCCGGGCGTGGCTGAGGCTGTCGCTCACCTGCGGCGCCGTGGCCTGAAGATCGGCTCCAGTACCGGCTACACGCGCGAGATCATGGCCAAGGTGATTCCGGTCGCGGCCGCGCAAGGCTATGCGCCCGACAGCATCGTTTGCACCGGCGACACGCCCGATGGCCGGCCCACGCCGTTCATGCTCTACAAGGCCTTCCTGGAGCTCGCGGTCTGGCCGGCCTGGAGCTGCGTCAAGGTCGACGACACCGAGGTCGGGATCAAGGAAGGCCTCAACGGCGGCTGCTGGACCGTCGGCGTTGCCGTCACCGGCAACGAGTTCGGCTTGTCGCTCGCCGACACGGCGGCGTTGCCGCCGCAAGCCTTCGCCGAGCGGCGCGCGGCCGCGATCGAGCGGCTGACGGACGCCGGCGCTCATTACGTAATCGACGGCGTCGCCGACATCATCCCTGTCATCGCAGCGATCGAGGGCCGGCTGGCCCGCGGAGAGCGGCCATGAGCACGTCCGACATGAGCGCCGCCGAGGGCGACGTCAATCTATCGGCGGAGCGACTTGCATTCCAGCAGCGCCATCTCGACGCGCAGACAAAGCAATGGCTCGACGAGGATGAGCGCTGGTTCCTGCGCCAATCGCTGTCGACGCCGTGCCTGAACGTGGCGACTGGCGCCGAAGGCAGCCACATCGTCGATCTCCAGGGCCGGCGCATCCTCGATTTCCACGGCAACAGCGTGCATCAGGTCGGCTACGGTCATCCTCGCGTCGTGGCGGCCATCAAGTCGCAACTCGATACCCTGCCCTTCTGCCCGCGCCGCTATACCAACAGGTCCGCCATCGACCTCGCCCGGCGCCTCGCCGAGCTGGCGCCCGGTTCACTCGAGAAGGTGCTGCTGGCTCCCAGCGGCTCAGCCGCAATCGGCATGGCCCTGAAGCTTGCCCGCTATGCGACGGGGCGACACAAGACCCTGTCGATGTGGGATGCTTTCCACGGCGCCAATCTCGACGCGGTCTCGGTCGGGGGCGAAGCGCTGTTCCGGCGCGGCGCCGGCCCGCTGCTGCCGGGCACGGAGCATGTGCCGCCGCCGGGCCTCGCCGCGCGCTTCTTCGGACAGGACGGCCGCGCGCATGAACGCCTCGCCGACTACATCGATTATATCCTCGAGGTGCAGGGCGACGTCGCGGCCGTGATCGCCGAGCCGATGCGCTGGACCACGGTCGAGCTGCCTCCATCAGGCTTCTGGCCACGCGTGCGCGCGAGCTGCGACCGGCACGGGGCGCTCCTGATCTTCGACGAGGTGCCGAGCTGCCTCGGCCGCACCGGGACCATGTTCGTCTGCGAGCAGACTGATACCACACCCGACATTCTGGTGCTCGGCAAGGGTCTCGGCGGCGGCATCATGCCGATGGCGGCGATCGTGGCGCGGGCCGATCTCGACGTGGTGCCCGAGGGCGCGCTCGGCCACTACACCCACGAGAAGAGCCCGGTCGGCTGCGCTGCGGCGCTCGCCACGCTCGATGTGATCGAGGACGAGCAACTGCTCACCACGGCGCGCGTGCTCGGCGCACACGCGCTCGAACGGCTGCGGTCGATGGCAGAGCGGTATCCGCTGATCTCAGAGGTGCGCGGCGCAGGCCTCTATCTCGGCGTCGAGATCGGCCGCCGCGACGAGCTTGATGCCAACGCGCGCGCGGAGCGCCTGTTGTATCGCTGCCTGGAAGCAGGCCTGAGCTTCAAGCTCGGCGGCGGCAACGTGGTCACGCTATGCCCACCGCTGACGATCTCGCGGGACGAGCTCGACCAGGCTCTCGATATTCTCGAAGCAGCGATGTCGGCCTTGTGAGCCAATCGCGACGCGCGCACTTCGCGACAGCGCGCTCCACCCGGCCCACGGCACCAACAAAAAGGCCCGGTCGCGCGACCGGGCCTCTTCTCTGGTCTCGGTTCGAACAAACCGCTCAGATCGTCTCCGCCACCAGCGCCTCGCTGTCGACCAGCTCCGTGCCGATCAGGAAATCGCGGCAGCCGCGAAGCGAGCGCAGCGCGCGGTTGAAGTCGAGGCCTGTGGAGACCAGGGCATGGAGCGTGGCCGGATTGCGGACGATGCCGCGGAAGACCGCAGCAAGGTCGATCTGGCCGTTGGGCTTGATGGCGGCGCGGGCAAGCGCTGGCAGCGCGCGGTGGGCGGGGTCGCTGATGACGCGGACCGCGGCGAAGGGCAGGCCGGCCTCGGCGGCATAGGCGGCGGCGATGTGGCTCTCCATGTCGACGGCGGAGGCGCCGGTCTCGGAATGCAGCGCCGCCTTGCAGGATGAGCCGGTGACCACTTCCTCGGCACCGGCGAGGCTGCCACGCACCACCCGGCGGCGGCCGGAGGTCAGCTTGTCGATGAGGTCCTCGCTGAGCGACAGGCCGGCGGCCCAGCGGGCATCGCCCGAGAGCACCTCGGAAGCCACCACGACGTCGCCGGAGCGCAAGCTCGGGTCGAGCCCGCCGGCCACGCCGAACGAGATCACGCCGCGAATCGTCTGGGGATCAACCACCGTCAGCAGCGCGCGCAACTGCGTCGGGCTGCTGGACGAGCAAATGACCGCCATCCCGGGACCGGCGGCAATGCGGGCCTCCTGAACGAGTCCAGTCACGATCAAGATCGGCCGCGGATCAATGGCATTGCCCGCGGTAACATAGTCCCCCGTCCCCAAAGTCACATTCCGACCCCTACCACCCTGCTGTTGGTGTTCCGCAAGTTCCGATATCGCGCCAGCGCCCACAGCGGAAAGAACTTCGGGTAACCATGATATCGTAGATAGAACACGCGGGGGAAGCCTGTGGCGGTGTAGCGCTGCTCGTCCCACAGTCCTTTTTCGTTTTGTGTTGCAATCAGGTACTCCACCCCGCGGGCGACGGCCGGGTGATCAACCTCGCCAGCAGCCATCAAGGCAAGCAAGGCCCATGCCGTTTGCGAGGCGGTCGAGGGGGCGGGTTCCCATCCCCGGTAGTCCAGCCGGTAGCTGACGGCGTCCTCGCCCCAGCCGCCGTCCTTGTTCTGGATCGAGGCCAGCCAGGCGGCGGCCTTTCGCATCATGGGGTCGTCGTGACGGACGCCGGCCATGTTGAGAGCACACAGAACCGACCAGGTTCCATAGATGAAGTTCATGCCCCAGCGGCCATACCAGGACCCCTCGGGGTGCTGGGTCTTGCGCAAATAGGCAACGCCGGCGGCGACGTGCTTGCTGGTCCTCTCGGTCTCGCCGAGCTGGCCGAGCATCGAGATGCAGCGCGCCGTGACGTCCTCGGTCGGCGGATCGAGCAGCGCACCGTGATCCGAGAACGGGATGTTGTTCAGGTAATATTCGAGGTTGTTGACGTCGAAGGCGGCCCAGCCGCCATCGTCGCTCTGCATGCCCTCGATCCACTCCCGGGCGCGGTCGATCGCTACGTCATAGCCGGTGGCACCGTGCTCCCGGCGCATGCGGTCCATCGACATCACCACCACGGCGGTGTCGTCGAGATCGGGATAATGCGCATTGTTGTACTGGAAGGCCCAGCCGCCCGGGCGCACGTCGGGGCGCTTCGCCGCCCAGTCGCCCTTCACCTGAAGCTCTTGCCTCGGGATCAGCCAGTCGAGGCCCTGCTTGGCCGCAGGCACCGCCTTGTCGCCGCCGGCTTCCAGCAGCGCATGCGCCGACAGCGTCGTGTCCCACACCGGCGACACGCAAGGCTGGCAATAGGCCTCCTCGCCCTTGATCACCAGCAGCTTGTCGATGCCGCGGCGCGTGATCGCACGCGGCGGGAAATTCTCGTCCTTGCCGAGCGCGTCGTACATCATGACGATGTTGGCCATCGGCGGATAGATCGCGCCCATGCCGTCCTCGCCATTGAGCCGCTCCTCGGTGAAGGCGAGCGCGGCATCGATCGCGCGCTTGCGCAAGCTCTTCGGAAACATCGGCTCGAGGACACGCAGAATCGCATCCAGCGAACGGAACAGCAGGAACCAGGCCATGCTCTGATGCGGCGCCTTCGCGGTCATGCCGATCGAGCGCGGATCCTGCAGGAACAGTTCGTCGATGCCGACGCCTTTGGGATTCCTCGCCCGCGGCTTCAGCGCCGCGATCACCATCAGCGGCACCATGGTGGTGCGCGCCCAATAGGAGATCTTGTTGAGATGGAACGGCGACCAGAACGGCAGCAGCATGATCTCGATCGGCAACACCGGCACCGCGCGCCAGGTCACGACGCCGAAGGTCGCGAGCAGGAAGCGGGTGAAGACGTTGCTGTGAATCGCGCCGCCGCGGGCGTGGATCGCCTCGCGCGCGCGCACCATGTGCGGCGCGTCCACGGAGTCGCCGATCATCTTCAGCGCGAAATAGGCCTTCACGCTGGCGCTCATGTCGAACTCGCCGTCATGCACCAGCGGCCAGCCGCCATGGGCGCCCTGGACCCGGCGCAGATAGTTGCCGATCTTGGCCTCGAGCGCTACGTCGACCGGCTCGGCGAGATAATGGCGCAGCAGGATGTATTCGGCCGGAATGGTGCAGTCGGCCTCGAGCTCGAACACCCAATGGCCGTCGGCTTGCTGGAAACCGAGCACGCCTTGCGTCGCTGACGCAATGCTCGATTCCAAAGCTTCGCGGCTGGTCGCGTTCACGGAATCCATGTCGCTCGATTGCTCCTGGCGTCGATTTGAAAGTGAGCTGGACATTGCATCAGGCCCGCTTTTCAGGATTTTTTGGCGGCCAGCACCAGATCGGCGGCGCGATCACCCGACCGGACCGATCCCTCGATCGTTGCAGGCAATCCCGTAGCAGTCCAGTCACCGGCGAGAAACAGGTTTTTCAGCGGTGTGACCGGCCCCGGACGCAAGGCATTCTGGGCCGGCGTTGCCGCAAATGTGGCACGGCGCTCGCGCACGATCTGCCAAGGGGGCAGCTCGCCGGAGACCCCGCCGGCCGCGCAGACGTCATTCCAGATCGTCTGTGCGAGCTCCTCGCGCGGCATGTCGACGAGACGGTCGCCATTGCTGATGGTGACGGAGAGCCGGTTCGGGAACGCAAACAGCCATTCCACGACGCCGCCGATCACGCCCAGGATCGGCGCCGATCCCGGCGGCGGCTCAAAGCGGAAATGCGCATTGACGATGGCGCGGAATTCGGTCGGCGCGGTCAGGCCCGGCAGCAGGCTCGTCGCGGCGCGCGGCGGCACCGCCATCACGACCACGTCGCCCGCAGCTAGCTGGACCACGTCCTCGCCGCCGAAATTCAGCGCGCTGACCTTGCCATCGGTGGTGACGAAGCCGCGCAGCTCATGGCCGAGCTGAACGGCGTGGCCCCGCTCTGTGAGGAATTTCACGGCGGGCTCGATCAGCACGGCGCTGAGGCCGTCGCGTGCGATCAGCGGACGGCAGGCCTGCCCGCCCGCCAGCAGCGTCTCGCGCACGATCGCGCCGGCAAGCCCGGCCGAGCCCTCGGGCGGATCGACATTGAGGGCTGCGAGCAGCAGCGGCTGCACCAGGCGATGGTAGAGCGTGCCTTCGCACGGAATCGACTTGCCGACCAGCGTCTGCTCCGACGCCCAGATCAGCGGGGCCAGCTTGAGATAATCGGTGAGACCCGTATCGGGCACGCGGCGGCCCTCATCAAACACCCAGGTCGGCAGCCGGCCGCCTCCGAGATCGAGCTGCCAACGCTGGCCGGTCTTAATGTCGACGAAGGGAAACTGCGCGGTCTCAGGCCCGACCAGGCCCGCCTCGGTGCCGATCGCGCGCGCATAGGCGCGGGCGTGGCTGTTGCCGGACAGCAGCAGATGATTGCCGTTGTCGATGGTGAGATTGGTGGCACCGTCGAAATAGGAGCGGCAGCGGCCGCCGGCCTGGTGCGTCGCCTCGTGCACGGCGACCTTGTAGCCGGCATTGGCGAGCCGCACGCCGGCGGAGAGGCCGGAAATTCCAGCGCCGATGATGTGAGCTGTGTTTTGCATCAGATGAAAGCGTAGCGGAGCAGGATCAAAATGCGTGTGACCTTCGACACACGCACGGGCTGGCGCGGCGCGTTGAAGCCGCGCGCGATCAGGAGGTCCAGGATGGAATGGTAGTAGTTCGACATGATCCGCGGCGCGCGCACCGCGCGACGCTTGTTGCGGTTCATGATCTCGTCCGACTTCTCGAAATGCGCCTTCGCGCGCTGCGTCAGCGGCATGCAGACCTTCGGCAGCGCGCGCTCGGCGATGACGCGGTTCGGATCGTTGGAGGTGATGCCGGCATGCAGCAGCGCCTCGCGCGGCAGATAGAGCCGGCCGAGGCCCGCGTCCTCGTCGATGTCGCGCAGGATGTTGGTGAGCTGGAGCGCGCGGCCGAGATGATAGGCGAGCAGGATGCCGTCCTCTTCCGGCAGGCCGAACACGCGTACCGACAGCCGCCCTACGGCGCTGGCAACCCGGTCGCAGTACAGATCCAGCGTCGCCATGTCGGGCGCGCGGATGTCCTGCGGCACGTCCATCTCCATGCCGTCGACGATGGCAAGGAAATCCTCGCGCTTCAGGCCGAAGGTTTTGACCGAGGCGACGTAGTCCTTCAGCCGCGGCGGCGGATTGCCCTGGTAGAGCGCGTCGATGTCGTTGCGCCATTCCTGCAGCGCGGCGAGCCGCTGATCGCGCGGGCCGTCGGAATCGGCGATGTCGTCGACCTGGCGGCAGAAGCTGTAGATCTGAAACATCGCCTCGCGCTGGTCGCGGGGCAGGATGCGCATCGCAGCGTAGAAGGAGCTGTTCGATGCGGACGAGCCATAATTGGCGCCGGGCGCGGTCGCCTCAAGCGTCATGGGCAGTCCCCGGATTGGTGATGGTTTTGCGGCCGATCGCACGGCGGCCGAGCTCACCGGCGATACCGGCTAGGCTGAAGGTGAGCAGTTCGAACTTGTTCAGATGCACGCGCTCGCGCAGGGGATCGCGCACCTTCAACAGACGCACGATGCGGTCGGCATAGGCCTGGATCACCGCGACGTCGACGCCGAGGCGGACATCCCGGATCTCGGCAGCCAGCGACCTGCCCTCGCCCAGCAGCGCTTCGTTGCGCACGGCAAGCGACTGCAGGCAGGCCAACATCGCCGGCGGCGACTGCGCGAGGCCGAGCTGCTCGACCGAGGCACCGTGTGCTGCCAGCGCGTCGCGCGGCAGGTAGACGCGATTGAGCTCGCGATAATCCTTGCCGCAGTCCTGCAGATGGTTGTTGATCTGCAGGCCCGCACACAGCGCATCCGACGCCGCCCAGGTCGAGGTGCTCTCGCCATGGACGTCGAGCATGAAGCGGCCGACCGGCATCGCCGAATAACGGCAATAGTGGATGACCTCGTCCCAGGTCTCGTAGCGCAGCTTGGTCACGTCCATGCGGAACGCGATCAGCACGTCGAGCGCGTGGCGCGGCGCCATGCCGCGCTCGGCGAGCGCGCGCCGCAAGGTGACGGCCTCGGCCTGGGACTCGCCCTTGCCGAGCAGTTCCGCCTCGAGCAGGTCGAGATAGCGAAGCTTCTCGTCCGCCGGCAAGCTTCCGTGGTCGGCGATGTCGTCGGCGGTCCGGACGAAATTGTAATAGGCCAGGATCAGGGCGCGATGACTGGGATGAATGATCCAGGACGCGACGGGAAAATTCTCGTCGCGGTCACCCTTGCCGGATCGCAATTCGCTCGCAGAGGTCATCGAGGGCTGATCAACAATCGTTTGGACAGAAAGGGCTTTTGCGTTCGCGCGGGCTCATGCCGGCGACGCCGCCGCGGCCCCCATATAGGGGAATACGGCCGCAAAACCAATCCTGTCGCGCGATGGCAGCCCCTTGCGGATCCGGCCCGGAAAAGGCGGCCCCACGGCCGCCTTTGTGGGCCAGTGGCCGATCTTACTGGTTGTGATCCTTCAGGACCTGGTCGCAGGCCTGCGAGATCTTGGCCCGGTTCTCCTTGAGGCAGGCCAGGATGGTGAAATCGCCCTGATCGATAACCGGACGGCAGAACTTCTGCACGTCGCGCGTGCAGGCCTTCTGCTCGGCTTCGGTACCGCGGCCGCCCTGCTGGGCGAATGCAGCCGTGGACAGGGTGGCCGACAGCACGGTGAGAGCGACGAGAAGCTTACGCATTGTATTCCTTCATTCTGACGGCAGAATCGCACCAATCCCGGACAGCACAGGGCGGAGAGCCGGAACGGATTGTTCTGATGGCAAGTTGCCGCTGGAAGCGTGCGGCACCGGAGGAGGCACAAGCGCTGGTAAATGCGGCCAAATTGGCGCCGCGCCCACCAAATCAGGTCTTCCCTCGGCCTTCATTGGCAGATGTAAGAGGTTGATACTACGTCATAATTCCGGCACACGGTGTTTTACTGCATACCTGTTGCAGAGCTGCATCTGTCCGGCCGGCCAATTGGCCCGGAAACTTATGGAAATAGAGGGAATCCGGGGCCGAACTGGCAGGTGAGAACCGCTTTCGCGAGCCTGACGCCGCGGCCAACCGGGCCTATCCGGCACAGAACTTGAACCTGATATAGGCTGGCAACACTAAACTTTCGATGTGGCGAGACGGCTTGCGATGAAGCAGCCGTCGTTCCAAAACGGGATATTGATGATGAAATTCATTGGGCGATCTGAACTGGCAATCAAGGCAGCCGGCATTGGTGCAGCGCTGCTCTTCTCTGTTGCGACAAGCCACGCTCAGTCGTCCGGGCCGTTCGCCGGCTTCGACGGCGCCTGGACCGGCACCGGCACGGTGTCGCTGTCCGACGGCTCCACCGAGCGCATCCGCTGCAAGGCGGACTACAAGGTCGCCGGCACCGGCCTCAACCTCAAGCAGGCGCTGCACTGCGCCTCCGACAGCTACAAATTCGACCTCACCAGCGACGTGACCAGCCAGGGCGAGCGGATCTCCGGCAATTGGAGCGAGTCCAACCGCAACATCTTCGGCAATTTGCAGGGCACCGCCGGCGGCGGCCAGATCGAAGTGTTCGTCGAGGCCAACGGCTTTGCCGCCAATTTGTCGCTGCGCACCAACGGCTCCAAGCAGACGGTGCAGATCTCGTCCAAGGGCGAGATCCGCGGCGTGAACATCACGATGACAAAGGGCTGATTGCCCACTCTACCTCGAAAGCAACAAAGCCCCGGCTCTTCTCGAGCCGGGGCTTTTTGCTGACGAGAATTAGTCGTCCCGCTCAGATCGCCGGCTTGTCGGCGCCGTGCAGCTTGGCGTGCAGGTTGATCAGCCACATCGCCGTCGGCCGCAGGATGAAGAGGTCGGCGACCAGTGCCGCCACCATCGAGAAGGCGCTGAGCCAGCCGAACAGCCGCAGCGACGGCAGGTCCGAGAAGACGGTGACGACGAGGCCGCAGGCCAGCACCACCGTGGTCAGGATCAGCGCAGGTCCGACCAGCACGGTGGCGCGCTCCACTGCGAGCGCCGAGCCGACGCCGGGCTTGCTCTCCAATCGCAGACGATTGAGGAAGTGGATTGTCGCGGACAGGCCGAGGCCGAACGAGACGGTGAGCGCGACGACGCTGGCGAATTGCAGCCCCTCGCCCATCGCCCACAGCACCGTTCCCGACATCACCACCGGGAAGATGCCCGGCAGGATGCAGGCCAGCATCACGACCCAGGAGCGGAAGGCAAGACCAATGAAGATCGCGACCAGCGCGAATTCGACAGTGAGGCCGCGGTTCAGCTTCTCGATCATGCCGGCCGAGTTGCGCGCGGCGATGGCGGCCAGACCGGTGACGGCAACCTCGTAGCCGGGATGCTTCTTGCGGACGACGTCGAGCTCGGAATCGAGCTTGTCGACGATCGGCAGAAGCTGGCTGGAATCCTTGTCCGGCACGCGGCCGGCCACGACCACCGCATCCTGCTCGGCATCGATGAAGCGTCGCACCAGATGCTCGGGGATGACGCCCACGTATTCCTTCAGCGTCGCGACGTCGCTGCTGCCGGCCTTTTCCGCCAGCCAGCGGCGCAGCGTCTCTAGCGACCAAACGTTGCCGACACCGGCCGCCTTCTCGACGGTCGCATGCACGTCTGCGATGGTTTGCAGCGTCTCCGGCGAGTACAGCGATTGACCCTTGGGGAACGTGATCAGCACGTTGACCGGATTGGCGCCGGTCAGCTTGGCGTCGAGCCGGTTGCTGGCGGCCACCGCCTGGCGCTTGTCCGGCACCTGGTCGGCGAGCCGGTAGCGCGGCTGAAGATTGGCGTAGATGACGCCGAGGCTGCCGACGAACAGCAGCGCGATCAGGCTGAACAGACCGGGCCGGCCGACCATGCGCACCGCGATCCAGTAGCAGAAATTGCGCAGCGCCTGCACGCCGGCGTCCGCGCTCTGGAACTTGACCGCAAAAATCTTCTCGTTGCGCACGAACAGCACGCCGAACACCGGCACCAGCGACAGCACCGTGATGAGCGCGATGATGGTGGCAGCCAAGCCCGCTTCGCCGAACTTGCGGATCAGGTCGGAGTCCGAGAACTGCAGCGCGATGAAGGAAATGCCGGCGGTGCCATGCGTCAGCACGCAGGCCGGGCCCACCACCAGCACCGCGTTCCTGAACGCGGTGAACTTGTCCTGTCCTGCGATCAGCCGGTCGCGCGCGGCAAAGGTGAGCTGCATCGAGTCCGAGAACGAGATCACCATGATGAGCGGCGTCATCACGTTCAGGAACATGTTCAGATTGAAATTGGCCCAACCGAGCGCGCCAAGTGCGATCAGGATCGCGATCATCGGCGGGAATGCCGCCACCACCATGAACGAGATCTTGCGGAAGAAGATGATGGCGATGATGCAGCCGGCGAGAATGCCGAGGATGTTGTAGGTGAGGCCGTCGCGCTCGACCGCGTTGCGGATCTCGAGCTGCATCACCGGAACGCCGGACAGCTGCACACTGAGCCCGGTGTCGCCGAGATCCTCCTTCATCAGCGCGCGGATGTCGCCGACGACCTTGCCGAGCTTGCTGGAGGCGACCACCTGCGGATCGAGCGAGAGCACGATCAGCGCGAGCGTGCCGTCCTCGGACAACAGCTTGCCGCGGATGATCTCGTTGTTCTTGACGGTCTCGATGAACTGGTCATAGGCCGCGCCCTCGGGCAGCTCGGCCGGGAACAGAGCGGCCGGCAGCTTGCCCGGCGCCGGCGCCTGACGCGCCGAGAACAGCGAGACGAGGCCGCGCGTGCCCTCGACCAGCTGCATGTCGGTGACGAAGTCACGGAGCTTCTCGAGGTTATTCCGCGCCAGCAGGGTCTTGCCCTCAACCACGACGAGGACGTCGAACTCCTCGGCCGGGAACTTCTTGGTCACCTCTTCGTACTGGCGGAATTCGCGGGTGTTGGAGCGGAACAGCTGCGACAGCGAATCGTCGATCTTGATCCGTTCGATGCCGAACACGGCGGCGACGATCAGCGCGAGCAGGATGACGCAGGAGACGATCGGCGCCCGGACCGCGATCAGCCCGAGACGCTCCAGCCCGAAGGCGATGGAGGACGCAGGCCCCTGCTCGACCTTGTCGACATGAACCTCATTCTCGCGGTGCTTTTCGAGCATGCCTTTGTCCAGTTCCTCAATCGACTCGGTCTTGAGAGCTTATTGCGCTCCGCGAACGGCTTGAAAACGCCATACCAATGGGAGGCTTGCCCGTTGAAAACGCGCGGAAAATCGCCGGCAGCGGTTTAGCAGGTCAAGCGCCCTTCTCGCAAGCACGCCGGGGGTCTCCGAATCGATCAAGATGCGGCGATTTTGCCGGAATGCCCGTCATTCTGGCACGGCCGTGCCGATTCGACGCGGGGCGCGGTCGGCGCTCTCGTCCTTGAGCGCCACGCCCGTGACCTGGCGCGCCAGCCCCTCGCGGACCAGCCAGGCGATCTTGAGGGCCGCCTCGTCATAGCTCAAGCCGGCCTTGTGGACGTTCGACACGCAATTGCGCTCGGCATCGGTCAGGCCGGGCTTCGGCGCGAAGGTCAGATAGGCCCCGAGGCTATCGGGCGCTGATAGCCCCGGCCGCTCGCCGATCAGCATCACGATCATGCGGGCGCCGATGATAGCGCCGATCTCGTCACCAAGGGCGACGCGCGCGCCTGAGGCGACGACGACATGGCCGATCGCGACCGCCTCCTCTTCGGCGAGGCGTGGCAGCAGGCTTTGCAGCAGCCTGGCCGCATGGGCATGGACCGCAGCAGCCGACAGGCCGTCACCGATGACGACCGCAAGCTGGCACGGCGCGGCGGCAATCCCTTCCAGCGTCGCGGCGGAGCCGGCATCGAGCTGCCGTCCAAGATCCGGCCGGCGCAGATAGTCGCCGCGATCGGCGGCCCGGCTCCGGACCTCGGTGGCGGCAAGGCCGAGCGCCCTCACTTCGGCAACCAGACGCGGCGCGTCGAAGGCGGCATGCACGGCATCGCGGGCGCGGGCATGCGCCAGCGTGAAATCGAGCAGCGGCCTGGTCGGCAGGCTCGCGCCACTGCGCCCGAGCGCAACGCGCGCAGGCGTGAACGATTTGAGGTCGATGATCGGGCGTGCCGGAACGGGCTCGTCGCTCATTCGGCGGGAACGGAAGCTTCGCGCAAGCGGATCGAATAGTTCGAGGCGTTCTGCTTGCCGCTGGTGGCCGCCCGCGCAAAGGTGATGAGATGATGCGCGATCATGGTGCAGCCGATCAGGCCCTCCATGTCACCGCGGCGGATCCGCCCCAGCGCGAATTTCCAGAACACGCGCCTGTAATCGCCGAGCACGCCGACCTTCCAGAAGATGTTGCGCAGCATGACGAGGCCGCGCCGGATATTGGCCCAGGCCTTCATCTCGTCCGGCACCGGCATCTTGAGGCGGTGCACGTAGACGTGGTCGCATTGATACTGGAAGCGCTCGTAGACCTTCTCGGGCTCGTAGGCGACGCTCATGGCGTGCTTCCAGGACGCGACAACCTCGTCATAAGGCAGCAGGAAGTCGACGTTGGAATCGCGCCCCTCGTCGTCGACCAGGCGCCCTTCCCTCTCCAGGCGGTCCCACAGCGGCGTCTTCGGCAGGGCCTGAAGCAGGTTGATGGTGAGCAGCGGAATGCGTGATTCCTCGACGAAGGCGAGCAGCGCATCGGAGGTGTTGGGCTTGTCGGTGTCGAGCCCCATGATGATGCCTGAGACCACCTCCATCCCGTAGGAATTGATGGTGCGCACGCCCTCGAGGATCGGGACCATCATGTTGTGGTCCTTGTGCATGGCCTTCAGTGCGTCCGGGTCCGGCGTTTCGATGCCGCAGAAGATGGTGATGAAATAGGCCTCGCGCATCTTCTTGAGGATCTCGGGACGCTTGGCGATGTTGAGCGTCGCCTCGCAGGCGAGCCGCATCACATAGCCGGTCTTCTTTTGCCATTCGATGAGGTGCGGCAACAGGTCCATCGCGGCCTTGCGGTTGCCGATGAAATTGTCATCGACGAAGTAGACCGTGTCGGTCATGCCGCATTCGCGCAGACGGTCGAGCTCGGCGATGATCTGCTGCGGCGTCTTGATCCGCGGGTTGCGGCCGTAGAGGCCGGGAATGTCGCAGAACTCGCACTCATACGGACAGCCGCTCGAATATTGGATGCTGCCGAGGAAATAGCGCTTCACGTCGGCGAGCTCATAGGCCGGGATCGGAAACTCCGTCATCGGCACGCGGTCCTTGGTCGTGAGCACGACCTGCTGTTCGGGGCGCGAGGTATCGCGCGAAAGAATCTCGATCAGCTGATTGGTGGCATCGCCGAGCTCGCCGACATGCAGATAGTCGAACGAGGGATAATAATCCGGGCAGGCGCTGACCGAGGGACCGCCGAGCGCCACCGGCAGGTCGAATTCATGGGCACGGCGGCAGATGTCGTTCATCTGCTGGCGCTGGATGTGCATGCCGCTGACGAAGACGGCCTCTGCCCATTCGAACTCCTCCTTGGTCGTGCGGCGGAGGTTCTCGTCGACGAATTTGACCTGCCATTCCCTGGGCAGGTAGGCCGCGAGCAGCAACAGGCCCTGGGGCGGCATGAAGGCGCGGACTCCATCGGTCAGCGGATAAGCGTGCTCGAAGGTGCCGAAGGATGAGGTGTAACGCGGAAAGACGCAGAGAATCTTTCGGCTCGTTCCGTTGCTTTCAGCGCGCATCGAACTTCCCCCAACCACGTTCTGCTGACGGTACTGACGAGGTCTCCAGAAACATAGCGTAACGCTGCGACCGGAATTCCTCAATATTGTGGCAGCGAACTAATTCGTGAGACGCGCCAGTGGTTTCCCCGGTTCACGGCGGCGGACAGGGTTTTGCCGGATCTTTTCGCATCACGCGATCAGCCACGAGGCAAAATCGGGCAAGAGGCCCGCATCGCCCGCAAGCCGGAAGTCGACGCCGGCAATGCCTGATCGCACCAGCCAGTCGTCGAACTCCGGCGCGCGGGCCACACCGAAGACGTCGCGCACATAGAGCGCGTCGTGGAAGGACGTGGACTGGTAGTTCAGCATGACGTCGTCAGCGCCGGGCACCCCCATGATGAAGGTGACGCCGGCCGCGGCGAGCAGCGTCAGGAGATTATCCATGTCGTCCTGGTCCGCCTCGGCATGGTTGGTGTAGCAGATGTCGACGCCAAGCGGCAGGCCGAGCAGCTTGCCGCAGAAATGATCCTCCAGCCCCGCCCGGATGATCTCCTTGCCGTCGTAGAGATATTCCGGGCCGATGAAGCCGACCACGCTGTTGACCAGCAGCGGGGCATAAGCGCGTGCCACCGCATAGGCCCGCGCCTCGCAGGTCTGCTGGTCGACGCCGTGATGGGCGCCCGCCGACAATGCCGAGCCCTGGCCGGTCTCGAAATACATCACGTTGTGGCCGACCGTACCCCGCTTCTGCGACAGCCCGGCCGCGTGCGCCTCCTTCAGCAGCGAAAGGTCGATGCCAAAGCTGCGGTTGGCAGCCTCGGTGCCGGCGACCGACTGGAAGACGAGGTCGACGGGCACGCCCTGCCCGATCAGCGACAGCGTCGTGGTGACATGGGTCAGCACGCAGCCTTGCGTCGGGATTTTCAGCCGCGCGATGATCTCGTCCAGCAATCGCAGCAATTGCCCGATCACGGCCGGATCGTCGCTCGCCGGATTGATGCCGATGCAGGCATCACCGGCTCCGAGCAGCAGCCCGTCGAGGATCGAGGCAGTAATGCCCCTGGCGTCGTCGAAGGGATGGTTGGGCTGCAGCCGCGTGCTCATCCGCCCCTTCAGGCCGATGGTGTTGCGGAAGGCGGTCGTGACCTCGCATTTCCGCGCTGCCAGGATCAGGTCCTGGTTGCGCATCAGCTTTGACACCGCAGCGGCCATTTCCGGCGTGATGCCCCGCGCAAGCTTGCGCAAGGTCTCGGGAGTGGCGGCGTCCGATAGCAGCCAGTCGCGGAATGCCCCGACCGTCAGCGAAGAGACCTGCGCCAAGGCCCTGGCGTCATGGCTGTCGATGATCAGGCGGGTGACCTCGTCGGCTTCATACGGAATGACGGCCTCCTGCAAGAACTGCCCGAGGGGGACGTCGGCCAGCGCCATTCGCGCGGCGATCATCTGCTCGGCGCTCTCGGCAGCAATGCCGGCCAGCCGGTCGCCGGAGCGCGGCGGCGTCGCTTTGGCCAGGAGGTCGCGTAGGTCGGCGAAGCGATAGGTCGTGGCGTCGATGGTGTGGCGATAGACCAAAGGCCCCTCCTGAAATCGTCGGCCAGTGACCGACTCCGGTCGGCGCGAAAGGCGGCGCTGGTGTCAGGGAATACGCGCTTGACGGTCAGTATGCACGCCGATGTTTGGGGCATTCCGGGCGATGCCCGGATCAATCTGCCGGGAACCGATCGCGCGGCACCAAACCACTGAGATAGCTCGCATTTCCCTCGAGCTTCGGCGCACGCGCCGGACTTGCGCGTTAACACTGCGTCCATCTTCATTCTGCATAGTTTTGCGTCAATTTATACGACCGCGCACACCGGCCGCTCCTGGCCATCTGGGCCCGAACAGCATGCAAATCGACCGATCTGGGAATGCCGCCGGCCTCGCAGGCCGTTTCTCGCTTGCCACCAAGCTCTATGCGATCTTCGCGCTGTTCGCGCTGCTCACCGCGGCGATCGCGATGCTGTCCGACTACAACAGCCGCCGCAGTGCCGAGCTGACGAGCGCGATCGAGACGGCGAATGCGGCTGCGTTGAATGTCGAGCGCGTCAACTCGCTGGTCTATGCGGTCGTGATGGAATCGCGCGGCGTCTACATGTCGACCGAGCCGGCGGTGGTGAAGAAATACGGCGAGGGCCTGCTCAAGTTCAACGAGCAGATTCTCGGCGTCGTGAAGGGCTGGGAGAGCATCATCAAGGCCGATGACGCCGAGCAGTTCGCGACCTTCAAGAAGCGCATCGAGCAGTTCGTCGAGTTCCGCAAGGAGCTGGTCCGCCGCGGCATCGAGATCAATGCAGCCGCGGGACGCGAATGGGGCGACAACGACGCCAACCGCGCGGTGCGCTCGGCGCTGAACAAGGACCTCGAGGCGCTCTCCAAGGTCTATGCCGAGCGCGCCAGGCAGATCGCGCTTCAGACCGAGACCAACCGCACGCTGTCCTTGGTGCTGACCTGCCTCGCCGGCCTCGCGCTGGCGCTGGTCGTGATCGGCATCATCATCATCGCCCGCTCGATCGCCCGGCCGCTCGCCGCGATCACCGCGACCATCAAGCAGGTCGCCGACGGCGCCGAGAATGTCGTGGTGCCGCATTCGGGGCGTGCCGACGAGATCGGTGCGCTGGCCCGCGCCATCGAGGTGTTCCAGGACGCGATGGGCCGCAACCGCAACCTCGCCTCGCAGGTCTCGCAGCACTCCGCCGCGCACGAAGAGCGCGCGCGCCATATCGAGCAATCGGTCGAGGCGTTCCGCGAGGCGGTCGGCGCGATCATGCGCGGGCTCAGCGACAACGCCAGTGTCATGCGCGAGACCGCGCAGACCATCACACGCGTCACCGCAGATGCGAGCAACCGCGCCGGAACGGCAGCGAACGCCAGCGAGCAGGCCTCGCACAACGTCACCGCGGTCGCAGGTGCGGCCGAGGAGCTGTCGGCCTCCGTCGAGGAGATCGGCCGCCAGGTGCGTCAGAGCGCAAGCGCGGTCGAGCAGACCGGCCAGCGCACAGAGAAATCGATCGCCGAGATCGAGAGCCTTGCCGCCGCCACGCAGCGCATCGACGGCGTGCTGACCCTCATTCAGACCATCGCCGAGCAGACCAACCTGCTCGCGCTCAACGCCACCATCGAGGCCGCCCGTGCCGGCGATGCCGGCCGTGGCTTTGCCGTCGTCGCGCACGAAGTGAAGGCGCTGGCGGGACAGACGGCGAAGGCAACCGCCGACATCAGCGAGAACGTCGCGATGATCCAGGCCTCCACCCGCAACGCGGTGGATGCGGTGCGCGAGATCGGTGGCGCGGTGCGCGAGATCAACGAGGTCACCTCGGCGATAGCAGGTGCCGTCGGCCAGCAGGACCAGGCCACGCGCGAGATCTCCTCCAATGCGCAGAGCGCCGCCCAGGGCAACGAGACGCTGGTCGCCAACATCACCTCGCTGCGTGACGCCATCGGCGAGACGGATACGGCGGCATCCTCGGTGCTGTCAGCGGCGAGCAGCCTGACCGCGACCGCGGACACGCTGTCGCGGGAGGTGGAAAACTTCTTCCAGAACCTGCGCGCGGACAACCGCATCGCCAAGGCGGGATGATCGCCATCGGCATGACGTCGTCATGGTGGCGGAAAGACCGCCGAACACGATGAGGATGGGCTTGCCTATCATGCCTCATCGTCCGCCGGCGCGCCTGGATCTGCAACGGCTCGGGTACCGACAGCCTCAAAGCAGCATGGAGACGATGGCTATCAAGCCGATCGCCGTCAGCCCCCACACCAGCGAATGCAAAGCCCAAGGCTGCATCATCGCACCTCGTCCGCCTGTCCTGCCGAACGCAGGAAACGCCGGGGCGCGGTGCGTCGATTGAGATAGATCAATAGCCGAAAATGAGCACGGAAGCGGCAGCCACGGTGAAAGCAGCGGCCGCAACGACGACGACACGTATGATCAGCTCGCTGCCCATGGCCAAAGTTAACCTATGATAACGCAGCGCGTCTGTGCAGTTTGTGCCAAAACCGCAGCTGAAGCGACTGGGACGGTGCTCTCATGGGACTGAGCACATACCTCAGGACCCACATGATGAGGCTCCGCACGATGCGAGCGGGAAGGCGCGATCGCATCGCGCCATCCCGCGGCATTTCCTCGTTGATCCAGATTAACGAGGCTTCAGCCCACCGGCCCCGGTGTCCAATCATTGCCGGACAGCGGCCTGACCGTGACGTCGGGAATGACGCCAAGCTTCATGCGCGGATCGAAATGGCGCATCGTCCGCTCGTTGAGGTCGATGATGCGGCCGGGCCTGAGCGGCCCCACGTCGTTGATCTTGACGATGACCTTCTTGCCGACAGCTTCGACCAGCGCAAATTTCGGTCTCGCGCCGAATTGGACCCCGCCGAATTTCCGACGCAAGCTCGTCTTGATCGCAGCGGTCCACACCTCGGGATCGTAACGCTCGCCGGAGGCCGTTTTCGGTCCGCCCTCCTCCTTGCCGGGCTTGAACGGATTATAGGTCGATGCAGCGCCAACGATCGCTCCCTCGCAGGCGGCCTCGACGACGGCACTTGATTGAACCCCACTTGTTTCACTGCGAGCAACGGTTACTGAAACGACAAGCGCAACCAGGGCGCCGCAAGTTGCGGCGCTCGAGCGGAACACCATTACATCTCCTTTGATTTTCGTGCGGTTCCCGATGTCGCAGGCATGGCCAAGCGAACGCGTCAGCGTTCTTGAACTTGCGCCAGTCTCTTGCGAATTCGCGCCAACCCCTGGCCGCGGAACCGTTGCGGGAACCTAAGCGGCCCCGCGTGTTTTCGTTGTCGCTGTCTAAAACAGGGAATGAGTCAGCAACATGACCTCAGCCGTGATCGATCACATACCCCGGAGTCTTACGCGCTCAGCGGCGAGGCCTTGCGCAGGCGCCCATGAATCCGCAGTGGCCGGGAACTCTAGCTGAACACCACGATGTGGCCGCGGCGACGAGGTCGCGCACGGCCTTGTTGCCGCCGCGATTCGTCGGCGGCCCGGCGTCGAGTTGCCGATTGCTATCCGCGCCGCTTCAGCGCGAGGCCGAGGCTGATCCAGCCTGCGCCCGCCATGATCAAATCGATGCCGAGGAACAGGCCGAGGACGTAGACGCTGTTGACCGGCCAGCGCGCCACGATCAACAGGCCGAGCAGCAGCGTGATGGCGCCTGATAACGCGACCCACACCCACGGACTCTCGCGCTTCATGCTGAAGGCGAGAAACAGCCTGACGGCGCCGGAGGCGATCAGCGATATGCCCAGGAACAGCGTCAGCAAGACTGCCGCGAACAGCGGGTTGTCGAAGGTGAGAATGCCGGCGATGACGTAGAGCACGCCGAGCAGCACCCAGATCAGGAACTTGCCCCAGCTCTTCATCTGGAAGGCGCCGATGATCTCGACCGCACCGGCGACGATCATCATCGCACCGACCACGAGCACGCTCGCCACCGTTGCCATCACGACGCTGCCGAGTGCGACGAAGCCGGCGATGAGATAGACCGCACCCATGGCGACGATCCAGCCCCATTTGCCATGCAGCGCCGCAACGCCGGAACCGAGGCCGAGATGGGAAGAGCTATCCGAAGCAGACGTCATGACGCACCTCCTGCATGTGATGCCCCAGAGCACATTTCAAGATAGCACGGGACCGGGGACCGCAACCAGCAAATCAGCCAGGCGGCCGCCGACGTTGACGCAGATCAAGCGCGCGACCGCTCCATCTCGAGCTCGGCCTTGAGATTATCGAGATCGCGATAAATCGAGGCAACGGCGAGCACCCGGCCATCCTTGCGGTACTGCAACAGGCAATCCCGGTCCTTGATGCTGCCTTCGATCGCGATGTCGTCATAGCTCTCGGCGTGGCCGACATAGTTGATCGGCACGTCGTAGTGTTGGCTCCAGAAGAACGGCACGGCGTCGAAACGCTCGCGTCTGCCGAGCATGTTGCGCGCCGCGGTCTGGCCCTGCCGCTCCGCCACCACCCAGTGCTCGACGCGGATGGTCTGCCGCGAATGCGGATCCGGCCACCGCGCGATATCGCCGGCCGCGAAGATTCCAGCGACGCTGGTCTCGAGATATTCGCTCACGCTGACGCCGCGATCGACGGCAAGCCCCGCATGCTCCGCCAGCGCGAGGCGGGGCTTGACCCCGATGCCTGCTACGACGAGGTCGGCCTCGATCATGCCGCCACTCTTCAGCGTGGCACGGGTGCCATCGAGCTTCTCGACGGTGTCGTTGAGATGGAAGATCACGCCATTGTCTTCGTGCAGTGACCGGACGAAGTCGCCCATCTCGGGGCCGAGCACCTTCTGCATCGGCCGCTCCTCGGGCGCGACCACGTGAACCTCGATCTTGCGCGCGCGCAAGGAGGCCGCGACCTCGAGCCCGATGAAACTGGCGCCGATCACCAGCGCGCGCTTGGCGCTTCCTGATGCCTTGATGATGGCGCGGCTGTCGGCGACGGAGCGCAAGATGTGGACATGCGGCTGGTCGGCGCCTGGTATCTGCAGCCTGACCGGCTCGGCACCGGTTGCGAGCAGCAGCCGATCGAATGGCAGCTTGTCGCCATTGCCGAGCGTGACGCTGCGCGTCTTCGGGTCGATCCCCGAGACGCTGGTATTGAGCCTGAGATCGATGCCGGCGTCCTGAAAATAGTCCTCGCCGCGCAGCGGCAGCCAGTCCTCCGGCGCGTTGCCGGCGAGATAGTCCTTGGAGAGGTTGGGCCGGTCGACCGGCATCGCACCGTCATTGCTGAGCATGGTGATGGCGCCGGCAAAGCCCTCGCGGCGAAGCGTCTCGGCCGCCACGAAGCCGGCCGCACCGCCGCCGACGATGACGAATTTTTCTGACGTCGGCGCGCTGCGATGAGCGATCGAGGGCTTCGGCGCCTCGCGCTTGCGCGCAACGGTGATCCAGTCCTGATCGCGCGTGACGTCCCATACTGCCAGCGCATTCAGCGCCGGCGGCCGCGTGGCTTCGCCTGACCGCAAGGCGAAACAGGCGTGATGCCAGGGGCAGCGGATGGTGTCGCCGACCACCAGCCCCTCGGCGAGCGGACCATGATAGTGGCTGCAAAGCGGCTCGATCGCAAAGATCTCGCTGCCGGCCTGCACCAGCAGGACGTCCTCCTCGCCGACATGGCCGAGCAGCTTGCCCTCCTTGAAATCACCAATCGCCACGCCCTTGGTCAGATCAGGTCCGCTCGGCTTCTTGTCCTCGGCCATGTGTCATCTCCCTGGCAGTTCAGGATTGGACGACGGCGACCGCGAAAAGTTCCCGCGGTCGCGAAAATCAGGACGCCGCTTTCCGCACGTCCAGCACGGCCTGAGCCCATTCGGCGGGCCGCTCCTGCGGCAGATTGTGACCGGCGCCGGCGAAGACGCGCCGCTCGTAGAAACCCTCGAATTTCTCCGCATGATGAGCGGTACCCGGGATGACGCCGTCGCTGTCGCCGTCGATCGCGATCGTGGGGACGCGGACCTGTGGCTGCGCGGCGAGCTTCGCCTCGATCGCGGCGTAGGCGGGATCACCCTCGACCAGCGCGAAGCGGTGGCGATAGGAATGGATCACGACGTCGACGAAATCGGGATTGTCGAACGACACCGCAGTTCTGTCGAAGGTCGCGTCGTTGAATTGCCATTTCGGCGACCACATCGTCCAGAGCTGCCGGGCAAAGCCGCGCCGGTTACGTTCCAGTGCGCGGCGGCCGCGCTCGTTGTGGAAGAAATATTGGTACCACAGCGCGGCCTCATGCGGCGGCGAAGCCGGCTCCATCGCGCGCGCGATGTTCTGGATGTTGTAGGAATTGCCGGAGACGAGCCCGACGACGCGCTCGGGGTGGAGCACCGAGACGATGCAGGCCGCACGGCCGCCCCAATCATAGCCGCCGACGACGGCGCGTTCGATTTTGAGCGCATCCATGAAGGCCAAGAGATCGGCGCCCAGCGCCGCCTGCTCGCCGGAACGCAACGTCCGAGCCGAGCGGAACCGCGTCGGCCCGTAGCCGCGCAGCCACGGCACCAGCACCCGTGCGCCCGCTTGGGCCAGGATCGGCGCGGCCTCGGCATAGGCGTTTACGTCATAGGGAAAGCCGTGACCCATGATGCAGGGCCAGCCATCGGGCGCGCCGTAGTCGAGATAGGCAATCTCCAGAACCTCAGTCGTGACGGATTTGTATTGCATGCTGCGCACCTCGCTACCTCCCGCAGCGTAAATCGAACGCCTCCGGCAATCCATCCGTTTCGGCGCACAGCCTGATGCGGTTCAGAATGCCGAGGCTTGTCGCGCCCGGGCCCGGTCCCTAAAACAAGCCGGTTCATGGAGTGATCCGGATGGCCATGCCCGGCGTTATGGTTGGGACATGTTATCAGAGGCTCCATGACGACCGGTCTTACCGCTGCGAGCAGGCCCCTGTGGCGCAGCAAGCCTGCAGCAGTTCCCCGGCGGGATTGGCCTCGACGAGTTTCAGGCGGAAGGCCCAACGAAAGGCCCAAAGAAAGGCCCAAGGCGACAGTGGAATGGGCTGAATTGATCGGACGTGTCGCGGCCCATGGCGATCGGGACGCGTTCAAGCTTTTGTTCGAGCATTTTGCTCCGCGCGTGAAGGGATTCCTGGTCAGGACCGGGATGAATGCCGACGCCGCGGAGGAGATCGCGCAAATGACGCTCCTGACGGTTTGGCGGAAGGCGGCCCGGTTCGACCCGACGTCCGCGGGCGCGGCTGCGTGGATTTTCACGATCGCGCGCAATCTGCGCATCGATTCCGCCAGGGCTGCGACGCGGCTGGCCAAGGCTGCCGTGAGCGCGCAGCAAGATGAGACGCCCGAGGTCGCTGACTCGCCCGAAACCGTGATGAGCCGGCGCGACGACATATCGCGCGTATCGGCGGCGCTTCAGCAATTGTCAGACGAGCAATCCACCGTGATCCGAATGTCGTTTATCGAGGAGCAGCCGCATAGCGAGATCGCGGAAAGGCTCGGTATCCCGCTCGGAACGGTGAAGTCTCGCATCAGGCTCGCCATGGCGCGGCTCAGAGATCTCTTGGACGATTGACATGACCATCAACCATCATCCACCCGAAGATCTGCTGGGCGATTTCGCCGCCGGCCGGCTCGACGAAGCCGATCGCCTCGTCATCGGCGTCCATGCCGCGCAATGCCCACGCTGCCAGCGTTTCATCGCCGCGATCGAGCAGCTTGCGGGTGCCGCGCTTGAACAGGCCGCTCCGGTCGCCATGGCGGACGATGCGTTCGCGACGATCATGGCTGCGATCGACGAGCCGGAGACGACATCAACGCATGCGCCGGCCTCTTCGCGGCCGGTGCCGCTGCTTGACGATGACCTGCCCGAGATGCTGCGCAAATGCCGGTTCGCCAAAAGCCGGCGCGTGGCACCGGGCGTCAAGATGCAGCCGATCGTTCTGCCTGGCGCGGACACCTCGCGCGCGTTCCTGCTGTGGTCCGCACCTGGCACGCGCATGCTGGAGCATTCGCACACAGGGACCGAGCTGACGCTGGTGCTCAAAGGCAGCTTCAGCCATCAGGGCGGCGATTTCAGGCCAGGCGATTTCGACTTCGGCGACGGCGAGGTCGATCACCAGCCGATCGTCGGCAGCGACATGCCGTGCCTGTGCCTTGTGGCCATGCGCGGCGACTTGCAGATGCACGGCTGGCTTGGCCGGTTGATCTCGCCCTTCGTGCGGCTTTGAGCATCCTCATGTGATCCAGTCGCATCGCGCCGCCGTTCTCCTGGCAAGCAATGCTGGAGGATGAGGGAATGAGCTGCGGCAGACGGACGGCACGGGACCCGACGATCGAACGCCTGAGCGATCTTCTCGCCCGGGTCGGGCGCGGCGACCAGCGCGCCTTCGCCGAGCTTTTCGCCGCGACGCGCAACAAGCTGCGCATGACTGCACGCCCGATTGCGCCTGTGAACGCCGATCTCGATGACCTGCTCCAGGACGCCTATTTGAAGATCTGGAAACATGCGGCCCGCTTCGATCCTGCCCGTTCCTCACCGATCACCTGGATGTGTGCGATCATGCGCCACACCGCGATCGACGCTGTCAGGCTCAAGCAGGTGCCGATGGCGGATTTCGACGAAGCGCTGTCGGTGCCCGAAATCTCCGAGCACGAAGGTGCGTTCGACTACGACCTCGTTCAACCGATCGCGGCTCGCGCCATTCAGCGGCTTCCCGATCAACGCCGTCAACTGCTGTCGCGGGCTTATCTCGACGGCGAAAGCCGGAGGATGCTGGCAGAGCGCTTCGGGGTGCCGGTCGGGACGATCAAGACCTGGCTGCGGCGGACGTTGGATTCCGTTCGGCGCGATTGCATCGAAGGCGCCATCAGTGGTGCCGTCGCGCAGACCGGTTGAGAATTCTATTTCTGCGGTCCGGACAGCGAGATCTCGCGTTCGGCGCGGAACACATTGCTGTAGAGATTGGCGATCCACTGCCGGCCGATCTCGGTCTTGTTGAGATAGCCGATCTCGGTCTGGATGTGGGGTGCGACGCTGTTCCAGTAGAATTGCGGATAGCGGTTCACGATGTCGGCGGGCGAGTCGTAGCCGAGCTGGCGGTTCATGCCGACTTCCTCGAACTCGTAATAGAGCGCGTTGGCCTTGCGCAGATAGTTGGGATCGCCGAGCTGTCCGATGAAATCGGCGGCGCGCAGGATCGAGGCCTCGTGGTCGTATTCCTGGCCCTGGCGGGCCGGAAAGCGCGTCCCCTCGATGGCGCGGGCAACCCGCTCGGAGTCAACGCCACGGATCGGCGGCAACCGCCGCCGCACGAAAAGTTTCGAGCGGTCGACATGATACATCATCAGACTGGCATCGGACGCACCGCGCGGCAATGACACTTTGGTGCCGGCCTCGTCGATGATGAAACCGTCTTCGTCGTCTTCCGGAAACAGCCCGCGGACGTAGCCGATATCGTGCGCAAGGCAGGCGATCAGAACGTGAATGTAATCCTCGGCATCGATATGGGCATGGAGATTGCGGCCCAGCATGATCGCCTGGGCCGCCAGCGTCACCAGCATCGTGTGCTCGATGTTGTGATAGAGCGCATCGCTGTTGCCGATGCATTCCATCGCGGTGCGTGTCGAGGCCTCCACGACCCTGGCATAGGTCTCGTCGTACCTGCGACGCATGAACGAGCCCAGCAACTTCTCCAGGGATTCAGCCGCCAGTCGCGGTAACGTCATCATGGATGCAGTCCCGTCTGTCGGTGGTGTCCCACGGCAACTCCCGAGCCTCGTTCTGGTCCTCGACGCAGCCGCCAGCATAGCCCAATCTGGGGCGACTGACCAAATCCCGGAACAAAAATACGTAAATGTGTTACCTCCCGCCGCGCAACATCACGGATACGGTCACACTGCGATGCACGCCACGGTCAGGTTGTGCGGGCGCTCTGCCGGCATGTCCAATGGCCGACCGTTCATGTTGTGAGGAAGCCCGGGCGCTGGCGGTACCGCGGCGCGGCCAGAGCGCCTGCACCGCATTGCGGACCGGTCATTCCACCAGCAGCACGTCCACGGCGACGCCGAGCTTCTGCTTCGGCGAGCCGACGATGATTCCGTCGACCGGAGACACATCGGAGAAGTCGCGGCCGACCGCCAGCACGATGTGGTCGTTGGCGACCAGGAGATCGTTGGTCGGATCGAAATCGATCCAGCCGAGCTCGGCCCCGCACCACAGCGACACCCAGGCATGCGTTGCGTCTGCGCCCTGCAAGCGCGCCTGGCCCGGTGGTGGAATGGTGCGCAGGTATCCGCTGACATAGGCCGCAGGCAGGCCGAGCCCGCGCAGTCCCGCGATCATGACATGAGCAAAATCCTGGCAGACGCCGTGGCGTTGGTCGAAGACCTCGTTGAGCGGCGTCGAGATCGCAGTAGCCTTGGGGTCGTAGCGAAACTCGGCGCGTATGCGGTGCATCAGATCAACCGCGCCGGCGAGGATGCCGGTGTCGGGCCTGAAGCTCTCCGCAGCGTAGGCGCTGACGGGACGCAGGACCGGCACCAGCGGACTGGCAAAGACATAGCCGACCGGCGAGGACGGCCCGAGGCTCGTGGCCTCGAAGGCAATGTCGCGGATGCTCTCCCAGCTCGGGCTCACGGCATCGCGCGCCGGCGGCTTGCGATCGACGGAAACGCGCGAGCGCGAGTCGATGCGCAAATTGCGATGCGCGGCTTCGATGACGATGCTCTCGGTCAGCGTGCCGAAGAAGTCGCGGCGGACGTTGCGCTCGGACGGACGCGGGCGGATCTCGACCTTGTGCGAGATCAGCTCCTGACCGTGAGCGCTGTTCGGCTCGAGCCGCAGCGTGCAGCGTGCGAAGCTGACCGGGTTCTCATATTCGTAGGTGGTGACGTGCTGGATGTCGTAGATCACGCCAGCCCCGTCAGCTTTTCCGGCCGGCTCGCATTCGGACCATGCGGGAAGTAATGCAGCCCGATCGCCTCGGCGAGGCTGAGCAGGTCCTGCTCCAGCGCGAACAGCGCCTTGACCTCGAGCTTCTCGGCCTCCGCGGTCGCCAGCATCGCCTGCACCGCCACCGCAAGCCGCTGCGGCTGTTCGATCAGGCCGTGCTCCTTCAGGCTCGGCAGCGCCGCGATATGCTCGTTCAAGGTCGCGACCTGGAACGCAACCGAGCGCGGATTGTAGCTGTCGAGCACCGCGAGATCGCGCACCGGCGCCAGGATCGGCGCCAGCAGATAGCGCGAGCGATAGGTGATCTGGGAATCGACAAGCGTCAGCAGGATGTCGAGATCCTCATCGCCGGCCTCGTCATAGGCGAACTGCCGCGCGAAGCGCGCGGTGTTGATGGCGCGCTCGGTGCGGCGGCCGATATCGAGGAAGCGCCAGCCGGCGGCGCGGTTCATGTTCTCCTGCGCAAGGCCGGCGAAGCTGGCAAGTTCCTGCAGGGTCAGCTCGGCCGCGCTCAGCACGCTGTCGTCGTCCTCGACCTCGTAGGAGAGACGCTCGGCCATCTCGGTGATGACCTGCCAGGCATCGGGCGACAGCCGCTCGCGCAGGGAGGTGGCCGTGCGCAGCGCCGAGCGCACCAGCGACAGCGCCGAGCCGAAACGCGCCTCACTCTGCAAGGCTTCGGCGACGATGCGCCCCGGTGCCGCGCGCGAGGTCTGCGAGATCGCGCCCCAGGTCACCAGCAGACGCTGGATCCGTTCGGCCGATTGCAGCGAGGCCGCGGTGCCCTTGTTTGGCCCGCTCGGCGAGCCCAGCGCGCGCACCAGCCGCAGCGTTGCTTCGGCACGTTCGAGATAGCGGCCGAGCCAGAACAGATTGTCCGCGGCGCGGCTCGGCAGCACACCGGCGATGCGGCGGATGCGCACCTTGTCGGTGGCCGGCAGCAGGGATGCGGTCGAGACTTTCTTCTCGGAGACAACCCAGACGTCGGCGGCGCGCGCACCATCGCCCATCGACACCGCACGCGCGTCCGCCTGCTCGGCGATGCGGCAGAAGCCGCCGGGCATGATGGCCCAGCCCTCGGGCGTTGCGGCCGCAAAGACCCGCAGCACGAAAGGCCGCGGCGTCAGCTGGCCGTGTTCCCACACCGGCATGGTGGACAGGCGCACCACCTCCTGGCCGACATAATCCATGCCGCGCGCAGCTATGGAATCGATCAGGCGCTGACGTCCTTTGACATCGAGCTCGCTCGCGAGCACCGGACCGTTGCTATCGAAGCCCGGCACGCCGCGCTGATAGGCGCCTTCGATCGCGACCTCGTCGAGCCGCGACAACACCTCGTCGCGCGCCAATTTCTGGCCGCACCACCAGGTCGCGATATGCGGCATCTTCAGCTCTTCGCCGAGCAGGCGACGGCTCAAGGCCGGCAGGAAGCCGAGCAGCGCCCTTGCCTCCAACACGCCAGAGCCCGGCATGTTGGCGACGACGACGCCGTCCTTGCGCAGCACGTCGATCAGGCCGGGCACGCCGAGATGCGAGGAGGCATCGAGCTCGAGCGGATCGAGCGAGTTGGAATCGACGCGGCGCAGGAGCACGTCGAGCCGCTTCAGCCCCGCAACAGTGCGGATGTGGATGCGGTTGTCGCTGACGGCG
Source organism: Bradyrhizobium sp. CCBAU 51745 (assembly GCF_028128715.1). NCBI lineage: Bacteria > Pseudomonadati > Pseudomonadota > Alphaproteobacteria > Hyphomicrobiales > Nitrobacteraceae > Bradyrhizobium > Bradyrhizobium sp. CCBAU 51745. Next base: position 93,009 of record NZ_LBJP01000085.1, read on the forward strand.
AGATCGTCGCCCTCGACCAGGAGGAAGCCGAGATAGCGCGCCAGCGTCGCGTGCTCGAAATAGGTCTCGCTGAAACTGCCGGGCGTGAGCACCCCGATGCGCGGCTCGTCGCGGTCTGCACGCGCGCGCAGAGAATCGCGAAACGCCTCGAAGAACGGCGCGACGCGCGGCACGTTCATCGACTTGTAGAGATCGGAGAAGGCGCGCGACAGCACGAGGCGATTCTCGAGCGCATAGCCGGCGCCCGACGGCGCCTGCGTGCGGTCGCCGAGCACCCACCAGCGGCCGTCGGGCCCGCGGCCGACATCGGCGGCATAGAGCGAGAGATAACGCCCGCCTGGCGGCGGCACGCCGCAGACGGGGCGGAGATATTCGGGGCTGCCGGCGATCGCGCCGGCAGGCAGCGCGCCCTCCGCGATCAGCCGGCCCTCGCCATAGATGTCGCGCAGCACGAGCTCCAAGAGCTCGGCGCGCTGGGTGATGCCGGCGCAGAGCTGCTGCCAATCGGCTTCATCGATCAGCAGCGGCAGATGGCTGAGCATCCAGGGTCGATCGGCGCTGTCGCCTGGCGCGCGATAGGTGACGCCGGCCTCGCGCAAGTGACGGTCGGCCATGCCGAAGCGCCGCTCGACCTCGTCAGGCGCCAGCGCACCAAAAGCCTCGAAGAACCGGCTCCAGACCGTGCGCGGGGCCCCATCGGGGCCCAGGAACTCGTCGGGGATGCCAGGCAGGCGGCTGTAATCGCGGACCCATTGCGCGAGGCGGCGCTGGCCGTCACGCTGGCCTTGCCCCTTACCTGTCCCCCTGTCCCCTTCGGCTGCGCCCTCGCCCATGCGCCTCTCCCTGCCCAACCATCATACTCATTGCAGGAGCGTGGTTCGCAAGTCGAGGGTCAGGGGAAATTCACTTGTGCGTTCCTCGGGCGGCGGCTGGATCGGCCCCGGCGTATGGCCGTGGTCCTGGAAGCGCGCCAGCCGCCGCGCCTCGGCCTCGTAGGTGTTGACGGGCTTGGTCTCGTAGTTGCGGCCGCCGGGATGGGCGACGTGATAGACGCAGCCGCCGAGCGAGCGGCCGTTCCAGCTGTCGATCAGGTCAAAAGTCAGCGGCGCATGGACCGGGATGGTCGGGTGCAGGCCGGAGGCCGGCTGCCAGGCCTTGAAGCGGACGCCGGCCACGGCCTCGGCCGAGCGGCCGGTCGAGGTCATCGGCAGGCGGCGGCCGTTGCAGGTGATGATGTGGCGGCCTTCGACGAAGCCCTCGGCCTTGACCTGGAGCCGCTCGACCGACGAATCGACATAGCGCACCGTGCCGCCGGCCGAGCCTTCTTCACCCAGGACGTGCCAGGGCTCCAGCGCCTGCCGCAGCTCCAACGTCACGCCGCCGTGATGGACGCGGCCGAAGCCGGGGAAGCGGAATTCGAGTTGGGCAAGATACCATTCCGGCTCGAACGCATATCCGGAGCTTTTCAGCTCGGAGAGCACATCCTGGAAATCTTCCCAGATGAAATGCGGCAGCATGAAGCGATCATGCAGTGCGGTGCCCCAGCGCACGAACTTGCCCTGTTGCGGCTCGCGCCAGAACTTTGCGATCAGCGCGCGGATCAGCAGCTGCTGCGCCAGCGACATGCGCGGATCGGGCGGCATTTCGAGCGCGCGGAATTCGACAAGGCCGAGACGTCCCGTCGGACCGTCAGGCGAATAGAGCTTGTCGATGCAGATCTCGGAGCGGTGGGTGTTACCGGTGATGTCGACGAGCAGATGCCGGAACAGCCGGTCCACCAGCCACAGCGGCACCTGGTAGCCCGGCGGCGGCACGTGCGAGAGCGCGATCTCGAGCTCATAGATGCTGTCGTGGCGGGCTTCGTCGATGCGCGGCGCCTGGCTGGTCGGGCCGATGAAGAGACCCGAGAAGAAGTACGACAGCGACGGATGCCGTTGCCAGTACAATACGAGGCTCTTCAAGAGATCGGGCCGGCGCAGGAAGGGCGAATCCTGCGGACTCGAGCCGCCGATCACGACGTGATTGCCGCCGCCGGTGCCGGTGTGGCGGCCGTCGAGCAGAAAACGATTGGCGCCGAGACGGACTTTGCCGGCGTCCTCATAGAGGCCCGAGGTGATCTCGACCGCGTCGCGCCAGCTCTGCGCCGGCTGGATGTTGACCTCGATCACGCCGGGGTCGGGCGTCACCTTGATGACCTCGATGCGCGGATCGAACGGCGGTGCATAGCCCTCGACATGGACCTGGAGCTGCATCTCTTCGGCGGTGGCCTCGATCGCCGCGATCAGCTCGAGATAATCCTCGATGCGCTCGACCGGCGGCATGAAGGCGCAGATCACGCCGTCGCGTACTTCGATCGACAGCGCGGTGCGGACGGGAATGGATGTGTTGAGATGCTCGGGCGCGGCGCGCGGCGGCGCTTTCGGGCGCTCCGGGAGCGTGAACACCGGCAGCTTGCCGCGCGCCTCCATCGGGTCCTGCTCGACGATGTAGGGATATTGATTGGGCGGGACATAGCCGAGCGAGCCGAGCGGCAACCGCAGGCCGAGCGGTGAATCGCCCGGCGAGAGAAACAGGTGGCCGCGCCGGAGTTGCCAGCGCTCGCTGCGCCAGCGCGGCGGCGCGTTCCAGCGCTGCACCGGCAGCACGAAGCCGCGCGGCGCGCGGAGGCCCTGGTTGAACACCCGCGCCATGCGGGCGCGCGCTTCGGGATCGGACAATTTCGAGTCGGACGGGTCAACGTTGATCGGAAGCTCGGCTTCCTTCTGGAGCCAGTAGACCGTGTCCTCATAGGCCGGAATGATGTAGCCGGGATCGAGCCCGAGCCGTGCCGCCGTGCCCTCGATGAAATCCTCGGCATCCTCGGTCTGGGCGCGCCTGGGATTCTCGATTTTAGCGATGAGGTCGGCGTTCTTCCAGATCGGCACGCCGTCCTTGCGCCAGTAGAGACCAAAGGCCCAGCGCGGCAGGCTCTCGCCCGGATACCATTTGCCCTGTCCGTAATGCAGCAGGCCGCCCGGTGCGAAGCGATTGCGCAGACGGCGGATCAGTTCGTCGCCGAGCGTGCGCTTGGTCGGACCGACGGCTTCCGTATTCCATTCCGCCGCTTCGAGATCGTCGACGGACACGAAGGTCGGCTCGCCGCCCATGGTGAGCCGCACGTCCTGCGCGGCGAGATCGCCGTCGACCTGCTCGCCGAGATCATCGAGGCGCGCCCAGGAATCGTCCGAGAATGGCTTTGTGATGCGCGGCGCTTCGCGGATGCGCTTTACGCTCATGTCGAAGGAGAACTCGACCTCGGCAAAGCCGGCGCCGCCCGAGATCGGCGCGGCCGAGCGGTAGTGCGGCGTGGCGGCGACGGGGATGTGCCCCTCTCCGGCCAGCATGCCCGAGGTCGCGTCAAACCCGATCCAGCCCGCGCCCGGCAGATAGACCTCGGCCCAGGCGTGCAGATCGGTGAAATCGTTCTCGACCTCGGGCGGCCCCTCGATCGGATCGATGTCGGGGCGGATCTGGATCAGATAGCCGGAGACGAAGCGGGCGGCGAGGCCGAGATGGCGAAAGGTCTGGATCAGCAGCCAGGCGGAGTCGCGGCATGAGCCGGCGCAGGAGGTGAGCGTCTCCTCCGGCGTCTGCACGCCGGGCTCCATGCGGATGATATAGCTGATCTTCTTTTGCAGCTCGCGATTGAGGTCGACCAGGAAGTTGACCGTGTTCGGCGCCTCGCGCGGGATCGAGGCCAGATATTTTGCGAAGGCCGGATCAGGCTTGATGGTCTCCAGATACGGCGCCAGTTCGGTCTTGAGATCCCTGGGATACTCGAAGGGGAAGCTGTCGGCATAGGGCTCGACGAAGAAGTCGAACGGGTTGACCGTCGTCATCTGCGCGGTGAAGTCGACCTCGAATTTCAGCTCGCTGGTCTTCTCCGGAAAGACGTAGCGTGCCAGCCAGTTGCCCTGCGGGTCCTGCTGCCAGTTCACGAAATGATTGGATGGCGTGACCTTGAGCGAATAGCTCAGGATCGGCGTCCGCGTGTGCGGCGCCGGCCGCAGGCGGATGGTCTGCGGTCCCAGATCGATCGGGCGGTCGTATTTGTAGTGCGTGACGTGGTGTAATGCGACGTAGATCGACACGGGGTACGGTGCTCCAGCAGCTTTTTTGAGCAGAACACCTGACGTCAATGCGATCAAGCACTAACAACGGGCAGAGGGTGCCTATGAAGTATCCCGGTTGCCCCTCAGCCCGGATGGAGCGAAGCGTAATCCGGGGTTCTTCATCCGCGGATGGACCGCCCCGGATTGCGCTTCGCTCCATCCGGGCTACGGGAGCAAGCTAGCGGCCGCGCTACGCTGCCGAGGTCAGCCTTTGCAAAAACTGCGTCACCTCGCGCCGGAGAGTCTCGACCTCGCCATGGACGCGCTCGGAGGCGCTGTTGACGCGGGCCGCGACGCGGCCGGTGTCGGCGGCGGCCTCGCTGATGCCCGTCACATTGGAGGACATCTGCGCGGTACCGGCCGAGGCTTCCTGGACGTTGCGGGCGATCTCGCGGGTGGCGAGACCCTGCTGCTCGATCGAGGTCGCGATCGAGGCGGTGATGCCGTTGATCTCGGCGATGGTCTGTGCGATCGCCTCGACGGCCGCGACCGAGTTGGTGGTCGATTGCTGTATCTCGCCGACCTTGGCGCTGATCTCCTCGGTCGCCCTGGCGGTCTGGCTGGCGAGACTCTTGACCTCGGAAGCCACGACCGCAAAGCCGCGGCCGGCCTCACCGGCACGCGCCGCCTCGATGGTGGCATTGAGCGCGAGCAGATTGGTCTGCGAGGCAATCTCGCTGATCAGCTTGACGACGTCGCCGATCCGCAGCGCGGCATCCGCCAGGTTTCGGATCTCGCTGCCGGCGCGGTTCGCTTCAGTCACGGCGCGGCCCGTGCTCGCGGTCGAGCCGGTGACCTGGCGGCCGATCTCGGCGATCGAGGATGCGAGCTGCTCGGCGGCACCGGCGACGGTCGCGACGTTGCGCGAGGCCTGGTCGGAGGCGCTGAGCACGCCGGAGGTCTGGCGGCTGGTCTTCTCGGCTGCGGTCGCCATCTGGCCGGCGTCGGATTCGAGATCCGTTGCCGCGCCCATCAGCGTGCCGGCGACGGCGTCGAGATGAGTACCGAACTGTCGTGCGAGATCGCCGATCTCGACCACGCGGCGGCCGAGGCTGTCGGTGCCGGAATTGATGACGGCGGCCGAACGGCGGAACGAGCCGGGCAGACCGCGCGCGAGGATCTTGCGGAAATACTTGCCTCGACTGGCATAGTCCATCGACGCCGAAGCTTCGCGGACGAAGGCGTCGGTGATGTCGAGCATGTCGTTGACCGATTTCTGGATCGATCCGATCCGGCCGGCCTGACGATCGCTCAGGATACGCGCTTCGAGATCGCCGTGCGAGGCCTTGCGGCAGACATCGGCCACCTCGTCGACGGCCACCGCCGTGCGATGCTGGCACCAGACGGCGTAGCCGAGCAGCGCGACGGTTGCGCCGAGCAATGCCGCAGCGAAAAGTCCGGTCACGCCAAGAAGCGAGAGGACGAGCGCGACCACGGCAAAAACCCACGCGAGCGCGGCCGCTCCCTGCGCCTTAGAGAGAGAGCACAAATTCATCGTAACCGACACCCTGTTGCTTTAGGAGTCCGACCATCGCATCGAAGCTCGCATGCATGCCATCCTTGGCATTGGCGTGCCGCGCCTCTTCGGCGCACAGCGTCTTGTAGATCGGCTTGATTCGCTCGATCTGGACGGGATCGGGCTTGCGACGGTTGGAGTGATAGCCGACAATATTGCCGCGCTCGTCGAAGGTCGGCGTGACGTGCGCGAATACCCAGTAATGGCTGCCGTCCTTCGCCAGATTGACGACATAGGCGAAGATCTCCTGCCTGGATTGCAGCGTGTCCCACAGCAGCTTGAAGACGGCGCGCGGCATCTCGGGATGGCGGATCAGGCTGTGGGGCGCGCCCATCAGCTCCGCGTAGCTGTACTTCGCCATGCGGACGAAGACGTCGTTGGCGTAAGTAATGCGGCCCTTCAGATCGGTCTTCGACACGATCAGCTCTTCCTCGCCGAGGAAACTCTCCACGCCGGTCGGTCGTATCGCACGCGTCATCTCGCCCAATCCCTCGCGAAGGGGCAGCGCCTTGAGGAGTCGAGCCCGCTTCGATTCAGGATTACGGCAGCAAATATTAACCAGCGGTGAGCACGGGAACCCGTGCGATCAAATGACGCCTACGTATGATTACGTAGCCGGCGGCCTGCTGTGTCCAGCTACCGCCGCGCGCGATCACATCGTTGCGCCAAGCACCCAGGGCGCGAACTCGGCGCCGCCGAAATCGAAGCTTTCGCTCTTGGTCGGCTGGCCGGAGGCGGTCTTCAGGATGAGATCGAAGATGCGCTCGCCGCATTGCTGGACGCTCTCCTCGCCTTCGAGGATGGTGCCACAATTGACGTCCATGTCCTCTTCCATGCGCTTGTACATCGGCGTGTTGGTGGCGAGCTTGATCGAGGGCGCCGGCTTGCAGCCGAACACGCTGCCGCGCCCGGTGGTGAAGCAGACGAGGTTGGCGCCGCCGGCGACCTGCCCCGTTGCTGCGACAGGGTCGTAGCCGGGCGTGTCCATGAAGACAAAGCCCTTCTTTGTGACGGGCTCGGCGTAGCGCAGCACCTCGACGAGGTTGGTGGTGCCGGCCTTGGCCATCGCGCCGAGCGACTTTTCCAGAATCGTGGTGAGGCCGCCGGCCTTGTTGCCGGGGCTCGGGTTGGCGTTCATCTCGGCGCCTTCCCGCGCGGTGTATTCGTCCCACCAGCGCATGAGATCGACCAGCTTCTCGCCAACCTCGCGGCTGACGGCGCGCCGCGTCAAGAGATGCTCGGCGCCATAGGTCTCGGGCGTCTCCGACAGGATCACGGTGCCGCCGTGGCGCACGATGAGGTCGCTGGCCGCACCCAGCGCCGGGTTGGCCGAGACACCGGAATAGCCGTCCGAGCCGCCGCATTGCAGCGCCACGGTGAGCTCGCTCGCGGGCACGCTCTCGCGCTTGACCTTGTTGGCGTCGGTCAGCGCCTCGCGCACGAAGGCAATGCCGGCTTCAACGGTCTTGCGGGTGCCGCCGACCTCCTGGATGTCCATCGCGCGCAGGCGGCCGGCGAGCTTCTGCTCTTCCATCAGGCCGCCGATCTGGTTCACCTCGCAGCCGAGGCCGAGCACGATGACGTGGGAGAAATTGACGTGACGCGCATAGCCGCCGAGCGTGCGGCGGAGCAGCGCGAGCGGCTCGTTCTGCGTCATCCCGCAGCCAGTCTTGTGCGTCAGGGCGACGACGCCGTCGACGTTCGGAAACTCGGCCAGCGGATTGTCGCCCGTGAAGGGATTCTTCTTGAAGACGTCGGCGACGAGGCCAGCGACATGTGCGCTGCAATTCACCGAGGTGAGGATGCCGATATAATTGCGCGTGGCGACGCGGCCGTCCGGGCGGCGGATGCCTTCGAAGGTCGCGGGCAGGTCGAAATTGGGCGTCGGCTTGACGTCGGCGCAATAGGCGTAGTCCTTGGCGAAATCCCCCATGCCGATGTTCTGCACGTGCACGTGCTGGCCCGGCGCGATCGCCTTCGTCGCAAAGCCGATGATCTGGCCATAGCGGATCACGGGCTCGCCCACCGCGAACGGCTTGATCGCGACCTTGTGGCCGGAGGGAATGCGCTCGACCGTGGTGACGCCGTCGGCCACCAATGTTCCCGGCGGCAGGCTGGCGCGCGCGATCAGCACGCCATCATCGGGATGCAGGCGGATGACGGGGCTGATGGTCATGGGAGTCTCCTTCGGAGGCGAGTAGCGAATGTTGAGTGGCGAATGGAAAAGGGAGCAGCCGTTCGCTACTCCCCATTCGCCATTCGCGAGACTTGTCAGGCCTTGCCGCCGGAATCCTTGCGTGTGGCGTTGACCTGCATCCTGGCGTAGGTCGTCATCATGCCGACCTCGTTCGAGAGCGTCACGAGCTTGAAGCCCATGTTGATGGCGCGTGCTGCGCCTTCGGCGCCGCTGCAATGGATCCCGGGGTTGAGGCCGCGCTTGCCGCATTCCTTGATGATCTTGTCGTAGATCGCCAGGATCTCGGGCTCGGTGCGGTCGAGCTTCGGCTCCAGGCCGTAGGAGAAGCCGAGGTCGGACGGGCCGACATAGACGCCGTCGATGCCCTCGACGTCGAGGATCGCTTCCATGTTCTCGACCGCAGTCCTGGTCTCCATCATCGGCAGCAGGATGGTGTCGGCATTGGCGGTCTTCTGGTACGAGCCCGCGGTGCCGTACATGCCGGCGCGGATCGGGCCGTTGGAACGGACGCCTTTCGGCGGATATTTCGAATAGGAAACGAGGTTCCTGGCCTCCTGCGGCGTGTTGACCATCGGGCAGATCACGCCATAGGCGCCGCCATCGAGCACCTTGCCGATGATGCCCGGCTCGTTCCAGGGCACGCGGACCATCGGGGTCACCGGGTGCTTGTCCATGGCCTGGAAGCACTGCACCATCGACAGATAGTCCTGCACGCCGTGCTGCATGTCGACGGTGACGCTGTCGAAGCCGCATTGCGCGATCATCTCAGCGGAGAAGCCGGAGGGAATGGCCAGCCACGCATTGACCACGGCCTTGCCCGACTTCCAGATTTCCTTGACCTTGTTCGCCACGTTGCCTTCCTTCTTGTTGCTTCGACCGCTGTTTGGATCTTCGTCACCATGACGAGCGTCGCGACAGCGCGATCCTGCCTTCCGGTGCCGATTTTGGACGGATCAGCTTGGGCGGCACTTTGAGCGAAAAACGGCGGCAATGTCCATGGCTGTTGCCGCGCTGGCGCGCATATCTGGTTTCACTCCTCGGCACTTGCCTCATCGCTCGCGCCAAGCTCCGCAAGGCTCCGCTCGAGCTCTGCAAGCATCTCCTGCAATTCAGCGAGCTTGCGTGCGCCGAAGCGCCGCGTGATCTCCGCATAGATCGCTTCCGAGGATGGCGCAACGGAGGCCATCAGCTTCACGCCCTCTTTCGAGATCGAGACCATGCTGCGGCGCTGGTCGGCCTTCGCCGTCCTGCGCTCGATCAAATTGCGCGCCTCGAGATCGCGCAGGATGCGCGAGAGGCTTGGCCCCAGGAGAAAAGCGGTGCGCGCGAGTTCCGTGACCTCGGCGGCCTCGATGGCGGCGAGCGCGCGCAGGATACGCCATTGCTGCTCGGTCAGGCCATGCTCGCGCAGCGAGGGACGGAACTGCCGCATCACCGCCTCGCGCGCCCGCAGCAGCGACATCGGCAGCGAGCGCGAGAAGTCGCGCATCGGCACTTGCCGGGCGGCAGGCGCGCTTGCGCTGATCGGATCAGCCGGTCTCTTCGCCATGATACCCTTTCAGACCACCAAACGTTTGCAGTGCAGCAAGCCCGATTTGTGTTTGACGCATTCACTTAACATGTTAAGCATCTCCGGGCACCAGGTTTTGTAAGATCACGGATGGCGCTTTCCAACGACGATATCCAAGCTTGCGCGGGCCGTCTGCACCAGGCGGAGAAGACCCGCGTGCAGATCCGGCAGCTGTCGCAGGATTTCCCCGAGATCACCATCGCCGATGCCTACGCGATTCAGAAGGCATGGGTCGACATCAAGATCGCCGAGGGACGGATCGTCAAAGGCCACAAGATCGGCCTGACCTCGAAGGCGATGCAAAGCGCGCTTGACATCAACGAGCCTGATTCCGGAGTGCTGCTCGACGACATGTTCTTCACAGATGGCGGGATCGTTCCGACCGACCGCTTCATCGCGACGCGGATCGAGGCCGAGCTCGCCTTCGTCATGAGCAAACGCTTGGCGGGGCCGGACTGCACGATGTTCGACGTGCTCAACGCCACCGACTTCGTGGTGCCGGCGCTGGAGATCCTGGACACGCGGATCGAGCGCGTCGATGCCAAGACCAAGGCGACGCGCAAGATCTACGACACCATCGCCGACAATGCGGCCAATGCCGGCATCGTGCTCGGCGGGCGGCCAATCCGTCCGCTCGAGGCTGACCTGCGCTGGATCGGTGCGCTCTGCTTCAGGAACGGCCAGCTGGAAGAGACCGGCCTTGCCGCCGGCGTGCTCAATCATCCCGCAACCGCGGTTGCCTGGCTTGCCAACAAGATCGCGACGCTCGGCCTTGCGCTCGAGCCCGGCCAGGTCGTGCTCGCCGGCTCCTTCATCCGCCCGATCGAGACCCGCAAGGGCGACACAATTCAAGCCGATTACGGTGCCTACGGCTCGGTCAGCTGCTACTTCGCTTAAGACGACCTAAGGAGTGAAACCGCCATGCCGCATTTCACGATCGAATATTCGGCCAATCTCGATGGCCGCCTCGACATCGGCGCGGTGTGCGAGGTCGTGCGCAAAGCGGCGGTCGAGACCGGTATCTTCCCGCTCGGCGGCATCCGTGTTCGCGCCATCAAATGCGAGCATTACGCGATCGCAGATGGCAGGCACGATTACGGCTTCCTCGACATGGTGCTGCGCATCGGCGAGGGCCGCGATCTGCCGACCCGCCGGAAAGCCGGCGAGCACGTCTTCCAGGCGCTCGCAAAGCATCTCGATCCGGTCTTCGCCGCCAGCAAGTTCGCTCTGTCGTTCGACATGCAGATCAACGACAAGGACACCAGCTGGAAGCGCAACAACATCCACGACGCCCTGAAAGTGGAAGCCGCCCATGGATAAGCCCGCTCCGAAAGCCGACGTATTCCAGGCCAATCGCGACCGCGTCGCGCCGCTGCTGAAGACACTCAGGGCGGACGGCATCGGTCACATGATCGACGGCAAGATCGTGCCGTCGATATCAGGCGAGACTTTTGAGACCAAGTCCCCGGTCGACGGCGCGACACTCGCAAGCGTTGCGCGCGGCAACGCCGAGGACATCGATGCCGCGGCTACCGCCGCGGCGCTTGCCTTCAAGTCCTGGCGCGACATGGGACCGGTAATGCGGCGCAAGCTGCTGCATCGCGTTGCCGATGCAATCGAGGACAATGCCGAGGACATCGCCGTCCTCGAATGCATCGACACGGGACAAGCCTATCGCTTCATGGCCAAGGCCGCGATCCGTGCCGCCGAGAACTTCCGCTTCTTCGCCGACAAATGCGCCGAGGCGCGCGACGGCCTCAACACGCCGAGCGATGAGCACTGGAACATCTCGACCCGCGTGCCGATCGGCCCGGTTGGCGTGATCACGCCGTGGAATACGCCGTTCATGCTCTCGACCTGGAAGATCGCCCCCGCGCTCGCCGCCGGCTGCACCGTCGTGCACAAGCCGGCCGAGTGGTCGCCGGTGACGGCGGCCATTCTGGCGCGGCTGGTCAAGGAAGCCGGCGTGCCCGACGGCGTGCTCAATACCGTGCACGGTTTGGGCGAAGAGGCCGGCAAGGCGCTGACCGAGCACCCCGCCATCAAGGCGATCGGCTTCGTCGGTGAGAGTGCGACGGGCTCGGCGATCATGGTGCAGGGCGCGCCGACGCTGAAGCGCGTGCATTTCGAGCTCGGCGGCAAGAACCCCGTCATCGTGTTCGACGACGCCGATCTCGACCGCGCGCTCGATGCCGTCGTGTTCATGATCTACTCGCTCAATGGCGAGCGCTGCACCTCGTCGAGCCGCCTGCTGATCCAGCAGAACATTGCCGAGAAATTCGTTGAGAAGCTGACTGCGCGCGTGAAGGCGCTGAAAGTCGGCCATCCCCTCGATCCCGCCACCGAGATCGGGCCGCTGATCCACGAGCGGCACCTCGCAAAGGTCTGCTCCTATTTCGACGTCGCGCGCCAGGACGGCGCGACCATCACCGTCGGCGGCAAGGCTTATGACGGTCCGGGCGGCGGACATTATGTCGAGCCGACCTTGGTGACAGGCGCGCACGGCAGGATGCGCGTGGCGCAGGAGGAGGTGTTCGGCCCCTTCCTCACCGTGTTGCCGTTCAAGGACGAAGCCGACGCCATCGAGATCGCCAACGACATCCGCTATGGCCTCACCGGCTATGTCTGGACCAACAATGTCGGCCGCGCCTTGCGCGTCGCCGACGCGCTGGAAGCCGGCATGATCTGGCTGAACTCGGAGAACGTCCGCCATCTGCCGACGCCGTTCGGCGGCATGAAGGCCTCAGGCATCGGCCGCGACGGCGGCGATTACTCGTTCGACTTCTACATGGAAACCAAGCATGTCTCGCTGGCGCGGGGTACGCACAAGATTCAGAAACTGGGAATTTAGGAAACGGTACATTCCGGGTCGATGCGAAGCATCGAACGGAATCCATTCATCCACCAACTCTGCCGCGTGATGGATTCCGGGTTCGTGCTTCGCACGCCCCGGAATGACAAGAGGGGAAACGCCAATGCCCGTACCGCACCATATCTTCGAGCCGCCGTTCAACATCATCCGCTCGAGCCACGTCGTGCTCGACGTCACCGATCTGAAGCTGAGCCGCGAGTTCTACGAGATCACCGTCGGTCTGCATGTCGAGGATGCCGACGACAACGTCGTATACCTGCGCGCCGCCGAGGAGCATCAGCACCACTCGCTGGTGCTGCGGAAAGCTGCGGCGCCGGCCTGCGCCCGGCTGGGCTTCAAGGTCGGCAATGACGGCGATCTCGACAAGGCCGCAAAGTTTCTGTCCGAAAACGGCCTCGCCCATGCCTTCGTCGATCAGCCGTTCCAGGGGCGCACGTTGCAATTCACCGATCCCTTCGGCTTCCAGATCGAGCTCTATGCCTCGATGGAGCGGCGGCCGCATCTCTTGCGTCGCTACGACCTCTACCGAGGCTGCCACCCGCAGCGGCTCGATCATTTCAACGTCTTCGCCGCCGAAGTGCAGGACACTGTCGACTTCTACGCGCGGCTCGGCTTCCGCCTCACTGAATACGCCGAGGAAGATGGACCGAACGGCCGCATCGCCGCCGCCTGGATGCATCGCAAGGGCAACGTCCATGACTTTGCGATCACGAATGGCAAGGGCCCCCGCCTGCACCACTTCGCCTATTGGACGCCGACGGCGATGAACATCATCCATCTCTGCGACGTGATGGCTTCACAGGGCTTTGTGAAGAACATCGAGCGCGGCCCCGGGCGCCACGGCATCTCGAACGCGTTCTTCCTCTACGTCCGCGATCCCGATGGCCACCGCCTCGAGCTCTACACCAGCGATTATTTTACCGGGGATCACGACCACGAGCCGCTACGCTGGTCGCTGCGCGACCCGCGCCGCCAGACGCTGTGGGGCGCACCTGCCCCCCGCTCCTGGTTCGAACAGGGCTCGCCGTTCACCGGCCAGGCCGTACGGGAGCCGAAATTCGTCGCCGACGTGCTGGTGGCGGATTAAGCGATGAAACTCCCTCGCCTCGCTACCTATTCCGTCAAGGGTGAAACCCGCTACGGCGCCGTCCTGGAGGGCGGCATCGTCGATCTCTCGGCGCGCTACGCCAAGGACTATCCGACGCTGCGCGAGGTGATCGCCGCCGGCAAGCACGTGCCCCTCGCCGAAGAGGCCGCCAGCCGTACGCCGGTTCACGCGCTCGGCGAGATCACATGGCTGCCGCCGGTGCCCGCGCCGGAAAAGATCATCTGCATCGGGGTCAACTATCCTGACCGCAACGCCGAATACAAGGACGGCCAGGAGGCGCCGAAATATCCGAGCATGTTCATGCGCTCGCCCCGCTCCTTCGTCGGCCACGACACGCCGCTGGTGCGCCCGCGCGCGTCCGCGCAGCTCGACTATGAAGGCGAGATCGTGCTGGTGATCGGCAAGGCCGGCCGGCACATCAAGCAGAGCGCTGCGCTCGATCACGTCGCCGCGCTGACGCTCTGCAACGAAGGCTCGGTGCGCGACTGGCTGCGCCACGCAAAATTCAACGTCACGCAAGGCAAGAACTTTGATTCCAGCGGCAGCCTCGGGCCGTGGCTGGTGCCCTACATCAGGGAAGCGCAGATCGCAGACATCAGGCTGACCACGCATGTCAATGGCGAGCTGCGTCAAGACGACCGTACCAGCCGGCTGATGTTTCCGTTCCGCTATCTCATCAGCTATATCTCGACCTTCGCGACGCTGGTCCCCGGCGATATCATCGTCACGGGCACGCCGACCGGCGCGGGTGCGCGGTTCGATCCGCCGCGCTACCTGAAGCCCGGCGACGTCATCGAGGTCGCGGCCGAGGGTATCGGAGTTTTACGCAACGGCGTCGTCGACGAAGCCTAAGACAACAACACGAATGGAATGATGCAATGACCACCCTGACCGGCGGCGAAGCGATCGTAAGCGGGCTCGTCGCCCATGGCGTCGACACCGTGTTCGGCCTGCCGGGCGCGCAGGTCTACGGCCTGTTCGACGCCTTCCACCAGGCTCAGCTCAAGGTGATCGGCGCGCGGCACGAACAGGCCTGCGGCTACATGGCGTTTGGCTATGCGCGCGCGAGCGGCCGACCCGGCGTGTTCAGCGTGGTGCCCGGCCCCGGCGTGCTCAATGCCAGCGCAGCGCTGCTCACCGCCTTCGGCTGCAACGAGCCGGTGCTGTGCGTCACCGGACAAGTGCCGACGCAGTTTCTCGGCAAGGGGCGCGGCCATCTGCACGAGATGCCGGACCAGCTCGCGACCTTGCGCAGCTATGTGAAATGGGCCGATAGAATCGAAGCTCCTGCCAATGCACCGACCACGGTGGCGCGCGCCTTCCAGGAAATGATGTCCGGCCGACGCGGCCCCGCCTCGGTGGAGATGCCCTGGGATATCTTTACGCAGCGCGCGGACACCGCCGCTGCGCAGGTGCTGGAGCCCCTGCCCGCGCCGCTCCCAGACCCCGATGCGATCAAGCAGGCCGCAGCGCTCATCAAGGCCAGCAAAGCACCGATGATCTTCGTCGGCAGCGGCGCGATCGAGGCAGGCGAGGAAATCCTCGAGCTCGCCGAGATGATCGATGCGCCCGTGGTCGCCTTCCGCAGCGGCCGCGGCATCGTCTCCAATGCGCACGAGCTTGGCCTGACCATGGCCGCCGCCTACAAGCTATGGGCCAAGACGGACCTGATGATCGGCATCGGCACGCGGCTGGAATTGCCGACGATGTCGCGCTGGCCTTATCGGCCGGACGGATTGAAGAGCATCCGGATCGATATCGATCCCGTCGAGATGCGGCGCTTCATTTCGGACGCTTCCATCGTTGCCGATGCCAAGGCCGCGACCGCCGATCTCGTCGCCGCCGTCAGCAAGGTCGGCTACAGCAAGATCGCCGGCCGCCGCGGGGCGATCCGCGAGGCGACCGCGACGGCGCTGGCAGAGATCCAGCGCGTCCAGCCGCAGATGGCGTATCTCAACATTTTGCGCGAGGTGCTGCCGGCGAACGCGATCGTCACCGACGAGCTGTCGCAGTTCGGCTTCGCCTCCTGGTACGGCTTTCCGATCTACCAGCCGCGGACCTTCATCACCTCTGGCTATCAGGGCACGCTCGGTTCGGGCTTCCCGACGGCGTTAGGGGCCAAAGTCGCCAGTCCCGACACGCCGGTGGTTGCGATTACCGGCGACGGCGGCTTCATGTTCGGCGTGCAGGAGCTGGCCACCGCCGTGCAGTTCAACATCGGCGTGGTGACGCTGGTGTTCAACAACAACGCCTATGGCAATGTCCGCCGCGACCAGCGCGAACGCTTTGACGGCCGGGTGGTGGCATCCGATCTGGTCAATCCTGACTTCGTCAAGCTGGCGGAGTCCTTTGGCGTGGCATCCGCGCGCGTCACGGCGCCGGACCAGTTCAAGTCCGCGATGGAGAAGGCGCTCGCCCATCGCGGGCCGTATCTGATCTCGATCGAGGTGACCAGGGATTCGGAAGTCAGCCCGTGGGCGTTCATTCACCCGCAGAAGCCCTAGTCCGTCATTCCGGGGCGCGCGAAAGCGCGAACCCGGAATCTCGAGGTTCCGGATTCGATGCTTCGCATCGCTCCGGAACGACCGCTCTTTCAGCGCGTCCGGCGGAACGTCAAATTGATCCTGATACGTCCCAGCAGCCCGTGCTCGCCCTCGGCCAGCGGCGCGACGCCGTGATAGGCGAGCCGGCTCGGCCCGCCCCACACCACGACATCGCCATGCACAAGGCGAAAGCGACGCGGCTTGTCGGCGCGCGCCAGGCCGCCGAACAGGAAGGCCGCGGGCAGGCCGAGCGAGACCGAGACGATCGGCGCCGAATAGTCCAGCTCGTCCTTGTCCTGATGCAGTGAGAGCCGCGTGCCGGGCTCGTAGCGGTTGATCAGGCACGCGTCGGGCGCGAAGTGCTTGAAGCCGCCCTGCTCCGCCGCGCGGCGGGCGAGATCGCGAAACACCGGCGGCATCACCGGCCATGGCGCGCCGGTTCGCGGATCGATGGGATCATAGCGGTAGCCGGTGTGATCGGTGATCCAGCCGCGCTCGCCGCAATTGGTCATGGCCACCGACATCTGGTAGCCTCCGGGCGTGGTCATTCGCCGGAACGGCGACTGCACCACGATGGCGCGCACCGCTTCGATCAGCTCGCCCTCGATCGGCCTGACGAAGCCGCGCAGCAGCACGGCGCCGTCCGCGATCTCCTCGCGCGACGGTTGGGCTTCGGCAACGCTGTCGAACAAATCAGCCGTCAATGGCTCCGCTCATTTGGCATCATGGAAGATCACACCCAGCGTGTGGCGCTGGCCGGACCTGATCCGGCTGACACCGTGGCGCAGATTAACGCGGTAGGTGCCGCGTGTCCCCTGCACCGGGCGATGGTGCACAGCAAAGGCAACGGCGTCGCCCTGCGTCAGTGGAACCACCTCGGCGCGGGACTGCATGCGTGGCCGCTGCTCGGTCAGCACGAACTCGCCGCCGGCGAAATCGCGGCCTGGCTCGGACAGCAGGATCGCGACCTGGAGCGGGAACACATGCTCGCCGTAGAGGTCCTGATGCAGGCAGTTGTAATCGCCGGCCTCGTACTGCAGCAGCAGCGGCGTCGGCCGGGCCTGCCCCGCCTCATGGCAGCGCTTCAGGAACGCGGCGTGCGAGGTCGGATAGCGGATGTCGATCCCCATCGCCTCGTTCCAGCGGTTGGCGACGCCTTGCAGATGCCTATAGAGCGCCGGGCGCAGCTCCGCGATCGGATCGGGCAGCGGATAGGAGAAATATTTGTACTCGCCGCGACCAAAGCCGTGGCGGCCCATGACGATACGGCTGCGGAAGTGCGCGTCGTCGGAATAGAGCGCGGCGATGGCGCGACATTGATCGGGCGTCAGCACGCTCTTCAGGACGGCGCTGCCGTGGGAGTCGAGTTCGGCGGTGATCTGGGGCCAGTCGAGGGTGTCGACATGGGTGGCGATTTCGGTCGTTTCATCGAACCCGACGGGAACACGTTTTGCGATGGCCATTGCTATCATCCTTCGTCATTCCGGGGCGCGACGCAGTCGCGAGCCCGGAATCCATTCATCCATCGGCGCTGCCGCACGATGGATTCCGGGCTCGCGGCCAAGAGGGCGCGCCCCGGAATGACGAAGAGTGTGTCGCAGGTTCGAGCAGCCGCGGCCACCCGATTTCCGATGACTATCTCGGCCCGTCATTGCGAGCGGAGCGAAGCAATCCAGAATCCCTCCGTGGAACCAGTCTGGATTGCTTCGTCGCAAGAGCTCCTCGCAATGACGCGGAGAGAGTTCAGCCCCGCACCGGCAGCGTCACCACCTCGTAGCCGTGCCTGATGATCCGCTTCAGCACGGGATCCTCCAGCTCGAAGTCGAAGCGCTCCGCAGGGCGGATGCCGCCCTTGGCCGCAAAGGTGCCGCCGAACATGGCGCAGCCGTCGGGGAACTTGCCGCCCGCGAAGCCCCGCGCGATGAGCTCGGCCACCGGCAGCATCGCGTCCAGCGTACCCTCCTGGTAGAGCACGCGCTGGCCGTTGATGGTGGCGTAGGAGCGCAGGATCATCTTGTCCCAGTGGCCGATGACATCCTCGAGCTCCCACAGCGTGGAGGCGATCGGCTTGTCGCACATCTGCTTGGACACGGTGACGCTGTAGGCCTCGACCTTGCGGTCGGTGTGATCCGAGCCGCAGCCGACGAAGATGCGGCCCTGCCAGCCGACCAGCACGAACTCGACCTCGCCTGAGGAATCGCCGCCGGTGCATTCAATGCTGTCTTCCTGGGTCAGCCGCCGCGCCGAGGCGCGGTAGTAGATCGGCGTTGAGGCCGGCGGGGCGATACCCATCTCCTGCAGCTCGGCAATGTGCTTGTCGCGCGCAACAGGATCGCGGCCGGTCCATCCGGCGATGACCATCTGGTCGATCGCCAAGGTCAGCGGCGTGGTGGTGTCCTGCGCGTCGATGGTGAAGGTCAGATCAAACACGAATGACGGCCTCCATGCCGGCAGCAAGTTCAAAAATACGGCGGTCCGAGCCGCCCGCTCCGGCAAGCATCAGGCCGACGGGAACCTCGCCCTCGCGATGCGCCGGCAGCGAGATGGCACAGCCGTCGATCACGTTGATCAGCGTGCAATTGCGCAGCGCGCGCAGGTTTTGCGTCGTGAACGCCTTGTCGTCGGCGAGATCTGCGATCTTCGGCGGCGTGTTGGCGGTGGTCGGGAGCACCAGCGCGTCGTAGGGTGCAATGCGGGCGTTGACGCGGGCGATCAGCGAGCGGCGCTCGTTGAGCAGATCGATGTAGTCGGCCGCGCTCTGCGCCTCGCCGCGCATGATGCGGACGTAGACGCGGGGATCGTAGACGTCGCCCTTGGAGGTGATGAGATAGCGATGCCAGGCATAGCTCTCGGACGCCGCAAAGCCACCCTTGGCGTTCATCGGGCCGATGTCGTGGAATTCGGCCATCTCGATGCGCTCGATGATGGCGCCGTGATCGGCGAGCGATTTCAACGCGCGTTCGAAGGTTTCCGCGACCGGAGCGTCGAGATCGTCGAGCGCAACCGTGGTCGGCACGGCCAGCCGCATGCCCTTCACGGGACGCGGCGTGAGCGCCGTGACCGGCTCGTTCGCCAGCACCGCATCGAGAATGGCACAACAACTGACCGAGCGCGCCAAGGGGCCGATGCTGTCGAGCGAGAACGACAGCGGCACGGAGCCGTCCAGCGGCACGCGGCGCTGCGTCGGCTTGTAGCCGACGATGCCGTTATAGGCCGCGGGAATGCGGCAGGAGCCGCCGGTGTCGGTGCCGAGCGCGCCATGGGCCATGCCGTCGAGCACGGAGACCGCCGCGCCCGAGGACGAGCCGCCCGGCACGTGCCCCTCGGCCCGGTTCCAGGCGCCTTTAGGTGTCCCATAGTGCGGATTGATACCGATGCCGGAATAGGCGAACTCGGTCATGTTGGTGCGTCCGATCACGACAAAGCCGGCCTTGCGCAGCCGCGCGACCGCCGCCGCATCGTGCTCGGCCGGATCGGAATCGTCGAGCGCGCGGGAGCCGGCGCGCGTGGTCTGTCCCTTGATGTCAAACAGATCCTTGATCGAGATCGGGATACCGGCATAGCGCGAGGGCGCCGCCTTCACCTTGCGCAGGGCATCCATGGCATCGGCGGTGGTCAGCGCGGCGTCCTTGTCGACATGGATGAAGGTGCGCTGCCCCTCGCCGGCGGGATCGGCGATCCTGGCGATGCACGCCTCGACCAGTTTTCGGGAGGTGGTACGGCCACTTTCGAGATCGTCGGCCAGTGTGGCGAGGGTCGGGGCGTTCGGCATGTCTGGTTCGCCTGCGTCGGGCGCGGCCAAAACGCTGCCGCGCTATTTCAATCCAAAATAGGCGCGCCGCAGCGCCTCGTTGTCGGTCATCTCGGCAACCGTGCCGGAAAAGCGAATGCGCCCGCCTTCCAGAACAAATACGCGGGTTGCCACTTCAAGGAAACCGATATTCTGCTCGGCGATCAAAAGCGCGATCCCGCGCCCCTGCAGGCCGTTCAGGATACGGATAACCTCCTTGACGAACAGCGGCGACAGCCCGGCCGAAGGCTCGTCCATGACGAGAAGCTTCGGCTCGGCCGCGAGCGCCTTGGCGATCCCGAGCATCTTGCGCTGCCCGCCTGACAGGCTGGAGGCAGCGTCGCGGCGCTTGTCGCGCAGCACGGGAAAGAGGCCATAGAGTTCGTCGAGGCGCCGGCGCGGGTTGGCATGTCCCAGCGCCTGGGCCCCCACCAGGATGTTCTCCTCGATCGACAGGTCAGGAAACACCGCGAGCTCCGACATGTAGGTCATGCCGAGCTTCATGCGGTCGCTGGAGCGCATATGCGCGATATCCTGGCCGCCGAGCGCGATGCTGCCGTGACGGGCCTCGACCAGGCCGACCAGCGATTTCAGGAACGTGGTCTTGCCGGCACCGTTGGCGCCGAGCAGCAGGACCGTCTCGCCGGACTTGACGTCGAGATCGACGCCCCACAGCACCTGCATGGTGCCGTAGCCCGCATCGACGCCTTGCGCCTGGAGAAGAGGTGTTGCTTCAGGCGGCATGCTCGCCTCCCAAAAACACCTCGATCACCTGCGGTTCCTTCACGGCCGCAGCGAGCTTACCCTCGAAGATTTCCCGTCCCGCATTGAGAACGATGACGCGGTCGGTGATGTGCTCGATGAAGCCCATCAGGTGCTCGACGACGATGATCGACATGCCGCCTGCCGCGAGCTGCTTGATCCGCTCGGCAATCCAGTCGAGCTCGGCGGGATTGAGCCCGGCGGCGAGCTCGTCGAGCAGCAGCAGGCGCGGTCGCGTCGCCAGGGCGCGGACCAGATCCAGCATCTTCTGCTGCGCGCTGTTGAGATCGGCTGCCGGCCGATCGGCGACCGCGTCCAAACGATATTCGTCGAGCAGCGCATCGAGCGCCGGCGGCATTCCGCCAATGTGGCCGTAGGCCAGGGCGACCCTGACGTTCTCCCGCACGGTCAGCGACATGAACGGCTTCGGCACCTGGAAAGTCCTGTTGATGCCGCGATGGACCAATTTGTGGGACGCAATGCCGCCGATGGGCTCGCCATCGAAAGCGACCTCGCCGCCATCGGGGGCGTAGAGACCCGAAATCACGTTGATCGCCGTGGTCTTGCCCGAACCATTCGGACCGACCAGCCCCAGCACCTCGCCGGGCGCGGCATGAAAGCTGAGGCCGTCGAGCGCGACGAAACCGCCGAAGCGCTTCACCAGCTTATCGACGCTGAGAATGGGTTTTGTGTCAGGGGACATGCCAGCCCCTCCGCGTCGCCAGCGAGACCAGCCCTGCCGGCAGGAACAACACCAACCCCATGATGAGAAGACCGTAGATGAGCTGGAAATATTGCGGGGTCGTGAACCCGATCAGATTGTAGACGCCGTACAGGATCAGGACGCCGATGATCGGACCGGAGATCGTCGCGACACCTCCGAACAGCGCGAAGACGATCGCGAAGATGCTGAACTCGCCGCTGAAGACATTGTCGGGATAGAACACGGACACGTACCAGGCATAGATGCCGCCGGCGAGCCCCGCCACCAGCGCCGAGGCCAGCCAGGCCGCGATGCGCATCTTGACGACGTTGACCCCCGCCATCGACGCGCTCACCGAATCCTCGCGTACGGCCTGCAGTGCAAGCCCAAAGCTCGAATTCTTCAGGAAGACGACACCGCCCACCGTCAATGTCAGCACCACCAGCGCCGCATCATAGGCGTGCGAGGGGTTGAACGTGCCCGTCAGCGACACGCCATACGGCCCCTTGGTAATGCCCTCCAATGCGGGATTGGCGACCAGGTGCAGCACAGCCAGCGACGCGGCGAGATTGGCAATGGCAAAATAGGCGCCGGAGAGCCGCAACAGCGGTGTCAGCAGCAGGCCGAGCAGCACACCGACCAGCCCCGCCGCCAGCACGGCCACCAGCGCCGGCGACTGATAATGCATCACCAGCACCGCAAATCCGTAGGCGCCGGCCCCGAAGAAGCCGACATAGCCGAACGGCAAATAGCCGGTGAAGCCGTAGATGATGTTGACGCCCTGCGCGAGGATCAGGAACGTGACGAAATTGAACAACAGCAGATGGTTCTGGTAGAGGCCCGGCAACACCGCAAACACGGCGATCAACGGCACCAGAATGAACAGCACATGCTTGACGGCATTAGGCAACGCGCACCCGCCTTCCAAGCAGGCCGCTCGGACGTAGCAAGAGGATCAGGATCAGCAGCACATAGGGCAGAAGGTCCGCCCATGAGCTGAGATAGGTCTGCACCAGCATATAGCAGACACCATAGACGACACCGCCGAGGGCCGTGCCGAGCGGATTGCCGAGCGAACCCAGCACGACGATCGCAAACGACGTCACCGTCGCGTCCGCGCCGAAGGCCGGCGTGATCGAGCCGAACATGAACGGCGCAAACACGCCCGCAACCGCAGCAAGCCCGAGTCCAATTCCGAACGCCGCGGCCGAGACACGATCGACATCGATGCCCGAGGCCAGCGCCTCGTCGCGTCGCGACATCACGGCGCGCGTCAAGGTGCCGAGCCGCGTGCGATAGAGATAGACGTAAACGAGACCGATCGCGACCAGGCTGATTCCGGCAGCAATCACCCACGGCGCGGGAAATCCCTGGCCGAGGATGCGGATCGGACCGTTCTGCGGCTTGCCGCCGAACAGCTGGACCTTGATGGTCGAGAACACCGTGCCGAGCAGCCGGCTCTGGATCGAGCGCTCGCTGGTGCCGGCGAAGATCGTGGTGATGGCTTCGACCACCTGCGACAGGCCGAAGAACAGGATGATCGACAGCATCTCGGGATTTGCCGATCCCTGCAGACGCGGCACCAGCACCCAATAAAGCAGCGTGCCGACCAGCAGAAACAGCACGAATGCCAGCGGCACCGCAAACAGCGGGTCGATTCCGGCCAGGGTGACGACGCCCAGCGCCACGAAGGCGCCGAGCATCAAGACGTCGCCATGCGCAAGGTTGACGATGCGCATGACGCCGAAGACGAGATTGAGCCCCATACCGACCAGGCTGAAATACAGCCCGAACAGGACGCCGGCGACCAACGCGTAGGTCAACATCAGCAGCCGACTCCCAGCACTTGCTCAGCGGGGTTTCCCGTCATGGACGCGGATAGACCGGCTTTCCGGTCGCCGTCTCATGGGGATAGATCGAGATGAACTTGAGATGCCCGTGATCGCCAAGCTCGAGCTGGCCGAGCGGCGTGAGCTCACCGATCTGACCGCCCATCTCATCGAGCGCGAACGTGCCGTCCAGCGTTTGCAGCTGGTTGGACAGGCTGAAGGTTGCCTTGCGCAGCTCGAGCTGATCGAGGCTGGTCGCGACCGACAGGGTCTTTTCGATCACCAGAGCCGTGGTGTAGCCGGCAACCGAGTTGAAGCCGAACTCGACCTTGCCGTCAGGATATTTCTTGTTCCAGGCCGCTTTGTACTCGTCGATGTTCATGCCGAAATTCACCGGATATTTCAGCTCTTGCGGCGGCACGTAGGTGAAGACGTGCTCCAGTCCCTTCTCGCCGACGTTCTTCTCGAGCAGCTCGGTCTCCAGACCGGCATAGATCGAGAACAGCATCTTGAAGACGACGCCGACGTCCTGAACGTTGCGAAGGAAGGCGATGTCGTTCGGCGCATAGCCGAAGTGAATCACCGCGTCCGGGTTGGTGTTGGCGATGTTGTTGATGATGACGGTGTAGTTGGTCGTCTCGGTGGGAACGCCCTGATCGTAGACGATCTCGATCGGCGCGCCCGATTCCTTGACGAACTTCCGGAAGGCATTGGCCTGCGTGCCCGTGAACTCGTTGGTCGCATAGAGGATCGCGACCTTCTTGATGCCGAGGCCAGGTCCATCATGCGAGACGAAATCGGCGACCGGCTTCGGCCAGACGGTCGACACCGGGTCGGCCATCAGGGCGATGTAGGGATTGTCCTTGGAGAAGAAGCTGGCGCCCGTACCGGTCTGGTCGAACAGGAACATCTTGTGGTCGCGAGCAATCGCAACCGCAGGCGCGGTCAGCACCGAGCCGGAATCGGCAACCAGAAGATCGACCTTATCCTGGGTGATGAGCTGATTGTACAATGTCGCCGCGGTCGCCGTGTTGCTCTGGTCGTCATAGGCAACGAGCCTGATCGGGATCTTCTTGTCGAACGCCTTCACATAGACGCCGCCTTCGGCGTTCTTCTGTTCGACCCACAGCTTCAGCCCATAGTGAACCGGCATCGAGATCGAGGCATAGCGCCCGCTCGAGGCGTAGAGCGTTCCGATCTTGATCTCGGCCGGCGCATCCGCAGCAAGGGCCGGCGCAGCGAAGGTCAGACCTGCAACCAGCGCAACGCCTACTGATCTCAACATGGAATCCTCCCGATCTCTTCTTGTCTCGGCACTTATGTACCGTGCGAACTTACTGGCACACAAGCACGCCGTCAGCAATTGTGCGCATGGTGGAATACGGGGCGTGCAGAGCTCAGTGCTGGACCGTTGACGCGCGATAGTCAATTGGCGCATCAAGATTGAAACAGACGAGCATCGAGTTCTCGCCTTTGGGAGGAGCTGCCGACATGGCCGAACCGCAGCGCGCACGACCGAAACCAACGCCGGAGACCCAGCATTTCTGGGACGGCACCAAAGCGGGCGAGCTGCGCCTGCAACGCTGCGATGCCTGTGCGCATGTCTACTTTCCGCCGCGCCCGTTCTGCCCGTCCTGCGCCTCACGCAAGGTCTCCGTCTTCAAGGCGAGCGGCAAGGGTTTCCTCTACAGCTACGTCATCAACCACCGCCCTGCCGCGCCGGGCTTCACGCCGCCTTACGCGATCGCTGTCGTTGAGCTCGACGAGGGACCGCGGATGATGAGCAACATCATCGACTGCCCGCAGACGCCGGAGGCGCTCGCGCTCGACATGAAGCTTGAGGTCGCGTTCCAGCAGCTGGACGACAAGATCACCCTTCCCATATTCCGTCCGGCGAAGGGGTAAGCCATGCGCAAGAACCAGGTTGCCGTCGTCGGCGCGGCCGAGACCACCGAACTCGGAATCATCCCCAACGCCTCGCAGCTCCAGCTCCACGCGGATGCAGCACTCAATGCGATCGCCGATGCCGGGCTGAAGCTCTCCGACATCGACGGCTTTGCCACCGCGGTCGAAACGCCACAGCAGGTCTGCCACTATCTCGGCATCAAGCCGACCTGGGTGGACGGCACGTCCGTCGGCGGCTGCTCGTTCATGCTGCACGTCCGCCATGCGGCCGCCGCGATCGAGGCTGGTCTTTGCAAGACCGTGCTGATCACCCATGCCGAGAGCGGAAAGTCGATGATCGGCAAGGCGCCGCGCTCGATCCCCGCCGACAGTCTGCAGGGCCAGTTCGAGGCGCCCTATGGCGTCTACGGCCCGCCCAGCATGTTCCCGATTCCCGTGCTGCGCTTCATGAAGACCTATGGCATCACCCATGAACAGCTCGCGTCGGTCGCCGTCGTGCAGCGCGAATGGGCGGCCAGGAATCCGCGGGCGATGATGAAGGATCCGATCACGGTCGCCGACGTGCTGAACTCGCGCATGATCGCCTATCCGTTCCGGCTGCTGCAGTGCTGCCTCGTCACCGACGGCGGCGGCGCGCTGATCCTCACCTCGGCCGACCGCGCCAGGGATTTTCCGCGCAAGCCCGTTTATATCATGGGCACCGGCGAGAGCGTGGAAACGCCGATGGTGAGCCAGATGGAGACGTTCAACTCCTCGCGCGCATTCAAGACCGCGGGACCGCTCGCGTTCAAGGAGGCCGGCATCGCGCACAAGGACGTCGATCACCTCATGATCTACGACGCCTTTGCGCATTTGCCGCTGTTCGGGCTCGGCGATCTCGGTTTCATGCCGTACGAGGAGACGGGCAAATTCATCGCTGATGGCAACACGCGGCCGGGGGCTAAGCTTCCGCTCAACACCAATGGCGGCGGCCTCTCCTACATGCATTCGGGCATGTACGGCATGTACGCGCTGCAGGAGAGCGTGCGCCAGATGCGCGGCATCGCACCGGCGCAGATAGCGAATGCGAAGATTTCCGTGTGCCATGGCGTCGGCGGCATGTTCGCGGCGTCAGGCACGATCGTGTTTACGAATGAGAGGTAACAGCCCGTCATTCCGGGGCGCGCTTAGCGCGAACCCGGAATCTCGAGATTCCGGGTCTGGTGCTTCGCACCATCCCGGATTGACGGACAAAACAGGAGGCACCACATGAGCAAATCACTGCAGGACAAGGTCATCATCGTCACCGGCGCAGGCCGCGGTATCGGGCGCGAGATCGCGCTGCTCTGTGCGGCCGAGGGCGCCAAGGTCGTTGTCAACGATCCCGGCGCGGCTGCCGACGGCGCCGGCTCGAGCGCCACGCCCGCCGAAGAGGTGGTCGAGGAGATCAAGAAGCGCGGCGGCACGGCGGTCGCCAATTTCGAGTCGGTCGCCGAAGCGATCCCCGCCAGCAAGATCGTCAAGACCGCGACCGATGCCTTCGGCAGGCTTGATGGCGTCGTCAACAATGCCGGCATCCTGCGCGACATGATCTTCCACAAGATGAGCGTGGAAGCATTCGAGGCCGTCATCAAGGTGCATCTGATGGGCTCGTTCTATGTCAGCCACGCCGCCGCGCGCATCTTCCGCGAGCAGGAAAGCGGCTCCTTCGTGCACTTCACCTCGACCTCGGGCCTGATCGGCAATTTCGGCCAGGCCAATTATGCCGCCGCCAAGCTCGGCATCGTCGGGCTGTCGAAATCCATCGCGCTCGACATGGGCCGCTTCAACGTGCGCTCCAACTGCGTGTCGCCGTTCGCCTGGACCCGCATGATCGGTACCATCCCGACCGAGACCGAGGCCGAGAAGGCCCGGGTCGAGAAGATCAAGCAGATGGGCCCGGAAAAGATCGCGCCGATCTGCGCCTATCTGCTCTCCGATGCCGCCAAGGACGTCACCGGGCAGATCTTTGGCGCACGCATGAACGAGCTGTTCCTGTTCAGCCAGAACCGCCCGTTGCGCTCGGTCCATCGCAGCGAAGGCTGGACGCCGCAGTCGATCGCCGAACACGGCATGCCGGCGCTGAAGGGCTCGTTCTACAAGCTGGATCGCTCCGCGGATATTTTCCCCTGGGATCCGGTGTAACGCTGCGCCACCGTCATTCCGGGATGGTCCGAAGGACCAGACCCGGAATCTCGAGATTCCGGGTTCGCCCTTCGGGCGCCCCGGAATGACGGCTAACCCGTATTCCTCAATCCCGCCGAGATGCCGTTGATGGTCAGCTGAATTCCGCGCAGCACCTGCTCGTCCGGGTTCTGCGCGCGATGCTCCCTGAGCAGCTCGACCTGCACGTGGTTGAGCGGATCGAGATATGGGAAGCGGTGACGCACCGAGCGCTCCAGCAGCGGGTTGCCCTGCAGCAGGCGGTCCTGCCCCATGATATCGAGCAGCGTCTCGATGCAGGAATGCCATTCGCGGCGGATGCGGCCGAAGATTTTTTCGCGCAGCGCCTCATCAGGCACCAGCTCGGCATAGCGTGAGGCGATCGCGATCGAGCTCTTCGCCAGCACCATGTCCATGTTCGACAGCAGCATGCGGAAGAACGGCCATTCCCCGTAGAGCTCTTTCAGGAACGGCATGCCCTTGTCGGGATGGTCTGTGATCCACTGCTCGACCGCGCTGCCGAAGCCGTACCAGCCCGGCAGCATCAGGCGGCATTGCGCCCAGGAGAACACCCAGGGGATCGCGCGCAAATCCTCGATCGCGCGGGTCTTCTTGCGCGAGGCCGGACGGCTGCCGATGTTCAGCGTCGCGATCTCGTTGATCACGGTCGAGGACCAGAAATAATCGACGAAGCCCTCGGTCTCGTAGACAAGACCGCGGTATGCCCTAAAGGCGAGATTTGAAAGCTCGTCCATCGCGATCAGATATTCGCGGCGCGGCGCGCTCTCGCGCGGCCGCAACAGGCTCGCATCCAGCGTCGCCGCAGCCAGGATCTCCAGATTGTTGCGTCCGACTTCGGCGTTGGAATATTTCGACGAGATGATCTCGCCCTGCTCGGTGATGCGGATCTGGCCGTTCACGGCGCCGCCCGGCTGGGCGACGATAGCGTCATAGCTCGGCCCGCCGCCACGGCCGACCGAGCCGCCGCGGCCGTGGAAAAGGCGCAGCCGCACATGATGACGCTCGAATACCTCGACGAGCCCGATCTCGGCCTTGTAGAGCTCCCAGCCCGAGGTGACGAAGCCGCCATCCTTGTTGCTGTCGGAATAGCCGAGCATGACTTCCTGCACGCTGCCACGGCTGTCGACGAGGCGACGATAATCGTGCAGCGACAGCATGCGGTCCATGATGCCTGAAGAGGCCTGCAGATCCTCGATGGTCTCGAACAGCGGCACGATGTTGATGGCGCTGCGCCCGGAGGGATGGACCAGGCCGACCTCCTTGAGCAACACCGCGACCTCGAGCATGTCGGACATGCCCTTGCACATCGAGATGATGCACTGGGGAATCGCGTCCGAGCCGAACTTCGCATGCGCCTCCGCGGCGGCATGGAAGACGTTGAGCTCGCCCATGGTCTCATCGCTGTACTTGACGAAGGGCGAGACCAGCGCGCGCGTCGAGCGCAATTCGTTGGTGAGGAGCGAGATGCGCGCCTCCTCGCCGAGCGCGAGATAGGACATTCCGGGGTTGGCGGCGTCGATCAGCTCGGCAATGGTGCGTTCGTGCACCGCCGAGTTCTGGCGGATGTCGAGCCGCGCCAGATGGAAGCCGAAGCAATCCACCGCGCGTCGCAGCAGCCGCAGCCGGCCGCGCGCGATGACGCGGGCGTTGTTGGAGATCAGCGAGCGGTGCAGCACGTCGAGATCGGCCTGCAGCTCCTTGACGCTTCCGTAGGGCGCGCCCTTGCCGACCGGCCGGCGGGTGATCTCGACCTCGAGCTTCTCGGCCGTCGCGGTCAGGCGCGCATAGATGCCTGAGACCGCAAGGCGATAGGGCTCGCCGCTCCGGTGCGGCGAGGTGTCGGGCGAGCGCTCCGCGAGGTTACGGAGCTCCTCGGAGACATCGGCGAGATGGGCGGCGATCGACAATTCCGAGCCGAGCACGTGGAGCTCGTTCAGGTAGAATTGCATCACACGGCTCGACTGCAGCCGCAGCGTGCCGCGCATCACGTCGGCGGTGACGAAGGGATTGCCGTCGCGGTCGCCGCCGATCCAGCTGCCCATGCGCAGGAACGAAGCGAGCTCGCTGGCGGCCTGCTCGCCGCCGTCCTCCAGCCGGTCTTCCAGCGCGTTGACCAGTCGAGGTACCTCGCGCAGGAAGGTGTAGTCGTAGAACGACAGGCCGTTGGCGACCTCGTCGAGCACGGTGAGCTTGGTGCGGCGGAGCAGATTGGTCTGCCACAACGTCAGCACCTCGCGGCGAAGCTGCTCGTCGCTCGCGGCGGCCTCGTCCGCGGTCAGCGCAACCCGCTCGCGGCGGTCGAGCAGCGCGGCGATCTCCATCTCGCGGTCCATGGTGCTCTTGCGACGGACTTCGGTCGGATGCGCGGTCAGCACCGGGCTGACCAGCGCGGTCTTGAAGAAGCTGCGCAGCGCGTCGGCGCCGATGCCGGCGGCCTTGGCCTTGGCCAATGTTTGCGCCAGCACGCCGGACCCGTTGGCGGCGCTGCGGCTGCGCATCTGGCGGATGTTGTTCTGGTCCTCGGCAATGTTGGCGAGGTGGGAGAAATAGCTGAAGGCGCGGACGATCCGAACCGTCTCCGAGGTCGACATGCTGTCGAGGATCTGCTCGAGCTCGCGGCGGGCAATCCGGTCCTCGTCGCGGTGGAACCGGATCGAGGTCTGCCTGATGCGCTCGACCAGGTCGAACACGTCGGCACCTTCCTGGTCGCGCACCGTGTCGCCCAGGATGCGTCCGAGCAGGCGGATATCGTCGCGCAGCCGGACATCGGCCTCCAGCGCCTGGACGTCCTCAGGCCGGTTCGGGCGAAGATCGGCAGCGTCGGATGGTACGGTCTGGAGGGACATGGCTCGCTCCTTTTTCTAGAGCTCCCAATGGCTCCCCGGCGGACCGAGTGTGCGATATTTTTCTGCCGCAGTGCAAGACGAAGTTGGGGGCGGTGCACACAGCCGCCGCTGGGGCCGGCGGCCCGGCAGAGTCAGGCCGGCACGATCACCTTGCCGATCGGCCAGAGCGCGATGCCGGCGAGCTTCAGATGGGCCCAAGCAAAGGGAAGGCCGATGATGGTGATGGCGAAGAGCACGGCGGTCAGGAGGTGGCCGAGCGCCAGCCACCAGCCGGCCAGAACGAGCCAGATGATGTTGCCGATCACCCCGAGGGCGCCGGTACCGATGTCGCTCATGCCGGTGACCTCGTCACGACTGACCGCGCGCGAGCCGAACGGCAGCAGCGTGTAGATGGCGATGTTGAACGCCGCCCGCGCCCAGGGCAGCCCGATGATGGTGATGGCCATGATCACTGAAGCCACCAGCCAGCCGAAGGCCATCCAGGCCCCGCCGATGAGAATCCAGATCAGGTTGAGCAGGATGGAAACTGGGGACATGAGTTTAAGAACCCTGGGATGATCCGGAGGCCAATGACCCCACTTATATAGGTGGGAAAATCGTCGTTGCGAAGGCGGCACCCACTTCATCGAATTGACGCACGCATTGCCCAGAATGGCACGGCGTTTGAAACATTCGGGGCGCAATGGCATTGCTGTCGCGGCCATCGGGGCCTAGGGGGGGTCGCATGTCCGATTTCGTCATCGAGGAAGGCCTGCCCTATCCACTGGGTGCCCATTGGAGCGGCAACGGCACCAACTTCGCGGTATTTTCAGCCAATGCAACCAAGGTGGAAGTCTGCTTGTACGATGGCGATCGCGAGACGCATCGCTTCGAGCTGCCGGAATATACCGATCAGGTCTTCCATGGGTACATCAGCGGCGTCGGCCCCGGCACCTTTTATGGCTATCGCGTCCACGGGCCCTATCAGCCCGACGCCGGTCATCGCTTCAATCCCAACAAGCTGCTGCTCGATCCCTATGCCCGCGCCCATGCCGGGAGCCTGACCTGGAATCCGGCCGTGTTCGGCTACATCATGGAGACGGGCGACGATACGACCTTCGACGAACGCGACAGCGCGCCGTTCATGCCGAAATGCGTCGTGGTCGATCCTGATTTCGACTGGCAGGCCGAGGCGGCGCGCCAGAACGTCCATTGGGACGAGACCATCGTCTACGAGACCCACGTCAAGGGTTTTACGAAGAAGCATCCTGCGGTGCCGGACAACCTGCGCGGCACCTATGCCGGCTTCGCCGCGCCTGAGATGATCGCGCATCTGACATCGCTCGGCGTGACCTCGATCGAGCTGCTGCCGGTCCATTCCTTCATCAACGACGACAATCTTCTGAAGAGGAACCTGGTCAATTACTGGGGCTACAACACTATCGGCTTCTTCGCACCCGACCCGCGCTACGCCTCCGACGTGCCGAATTCCTTGCGCGAGTTCAAGGAGATGGTCTCGAAGCTGCACGGCGCAGGCCTCGAGGTGATCCTCGACGTCGTCTACAACCACACCGCCGAAGGCAACGAGCTTGGGCCGACCCTATCCTTCAAGGGCATCGACAATGCGAGCTATTATCGCCTGCTGCCCGACCGGAAGCGCTATTACATCAACGACACCGGCACCGGAAACACCGTCAACCTGTCGCATCCGCGCGTGATCCAGATGGTGATGGACAGCTTGCGCTACTGGGCCGGCCATATGCATATCGACGGCTTCCGCTTCGACCTCGGCACCATTCTCGCACGCGAGGTCTACGGCTTCGACGAGCAGAGCGGATTTCTCAAGGCGATGGATCAGGATCCGCTGCTGTCGACCGTCAAGCTGATCGCCGAGCCCTGGGACTGCGGACCCGGCGGCTACCAGGTCGGCGGCTTCCCGCCCGGCTGGGCGGAGTGGAACGACAAATATCGCGACACGGTGCGCGATTATTGGCGCGGCGAGGCGCCGCCCTCCGCCCTCGCCTCGCGGCTGCTCGGCTCCGGCGACATCTTCGGCCGCTGGGGCGGCCGTCGCTCATGGGCCAGCGTCAACTTCATCACGGCTCATGACGGTTTTACGCTGAACGATTGGGCGAGCTACAACGACAAGCACAACGAAGCCAATGGCGAGGGCAACCGCGACGGTAATTCCAGCAACCGCTCCTGGAATTGCGGCGTCGAAGGCCCGACGGACAACCAGGAGATCGTCGCCCTGCGCGAGCGGCAGAAGCGAAACATGCTGGCGACCCTTTTGCTCTCGCAGGGAACGCCGATGCTGCTCGGCGGCGACGAGTTCGGCCGCACCCAGCAGGGCAACAACAACGCCTATTGCCAGGACAGCGATATCTCCTGGTTCGACTGGACGATGGGCGAGCATGCGCAGAAGCTGCTCGCCTTCACCAAGCGGGTGATCCAGCTGAGGCGCGACTATCCGATCCTGCGCCGCAGCCGCTTCCTCACCGGCGTGCATGATGCGCAGCTCGACATCCGCGATGTCGTCTGGATCAATCCCAATGGCAGCGAGATGTCGAGCGCCGAGTGGGAGAGCGGCTGGCTGAAATGCTTCGGCGCCGTGCTCGACGGCCGTGCACGCAAGACGGCCATCCCGCGCCACGGCGAGGACGACAGCGTGCTGATCATCCTCAACAGCTATGAGGGCGAAGTCGACTTCAAGCTGCCGCACACCACGGCCGGACCGTGCTGGTCGCTGCTGCTCGACACCAATGCCGCCGACGGCGCATCCGGCGTCCGGTTCGACTTCGACAGCGTCTACAAGGTACCGGGCCGGTCGTTCCTGTTGTTCGTCGGCGGAGAGCTGGTTTAGAGGTCAGCCTGTAGCCCGGATGGAGCGCAGCGAAATCCGGGGCCTTTGCATCCGGAGAGTTAAGTCCCGGATTGCGCTTCGCTCCATCCGGCTACAGGGCGTTTAAATCTTCCGCCCCGCCTGCTCCCAATAGGGATCTCGCAGGCGGCGTTTGAAGATTTTTCCGGAGTCCTCGCGCGGCAGGCCCGTGCGGATCTCGATATGCTTCGGGACCTTGTAGTCGGCGAGTGAGCTCTTCAATCGCGCACGGATGTCGGCGACGCCGAGCGTGACGCCCGGTTGCGGCTCGACCACCGCCATCAGCGCCTCGCCGAACTCGGCATCGGGGATGCCGAACACGGCGCAATCATGCACGCCCGGGATGGCATGCAGCACCGACTCGATCTCGGCCGGATAGATGTTGACGCCGCCTGATATCACCATGTCGCGCTTGCGGTCGCAGATGAAGACGTAACCATCTTCGTCGATATAGCCGACGTCGCCCGAGGTGATGAAACCGTCGCGGTCGATTTCGGCGCGCTTCTCCGGCTTGTTGTGGTAGGTGAAGTCGGCAAGCCCCGCCATGCGGGAATAGATCTCGCCGATCTCGCCGACGCCGAGCAGGCGGCCGTCGTCGCCGATGAAGCGCAGCTCGGCGCCGGGTGAGATCTTGCCGACCGTACCCGGCTTCCTGAGCGCGTCCTCGGAGGTCGCGAAGGTGACGGCGCTGGACTCGGTCGAGCCGTAGAATTCATAGATCACCGGCCCCCACCACTCGATCATGGCGCGCTTGACGTCCGCCGGACAGGGCGCGGCCGCGTGAATGACGTGACGGAGCGAGGAGACGTCGTACTTCTTGCGGACCTCCTCCGGCAGTTTCATCAGGCGGATAAACATGGTCGGCACCATGAAGATGGTGTCGATCTTGTACCGCTCGATCAGCTCGAGAAACTCTTCCGCCTCGAAGCGCGGCATCAGGACCAGCGCGCCGCCGAGCTTGCCTGCACGGATACCGAACGAGTTCGGCGCGGAGTGATAGAGCGGACCTGGCAGGATCGCGCGGGCGCCGGGTTTCAACCCATAGATCGTCGCACGCATACGCTCGCCGGCCGCCTGCTGCTCCGGCGTCGGGGCGTTGCGACGTACACCCTTGGGATGACCTGTCGTGCCTGACGTGTAGATCATGTTCATCGGCTGCGGCACGACCGGGCCGTCATAGGGCTGATACTGCTCGAGCCAGGACTCGAAATCGATTGCGAAGTCCGGCGTCTCGAGGTGATCGGGATCGATCTTGTAGGTCTTCAGGATTTCCGGTGGCGTCGGCACGCTGAGCACGGTGACGCCATCAGGAATCGCATCGCGCAGGACGTGCAGCATGTCAGCATGTCCGATCAGCACGGAGGTGCCGGTGTCACCGAGGATGTAGTTGATCTCCTCCGGCTTGAAGTGCCAGTTGATCGGCACGCCGTAGGCCCCAAGCCGCATCGCGGCGTAGGCGGCCTCGAGGAAGGCGATATCGTTGCGCATCAGCATGCAGACGCAATCACCTTGCTCGACACCTGACATGGCGAGCCCGGACGCGATGCGGTCGGCGCGATCGGCGACCTCGGTGTGGGCACGGCGGCGGTCGCCGGAGACGATGCCGAGAAATTTGGACGTTTCGCTCATTCTTGTTTTCCGATCTTTCGTCGGGTTTCGACAGAGGCACAATCATGGTCGTCATTCCGGGGCGATGCGAAAGCATCGAACCCGGAATCCATGTCACGGCAGGGAATGCGGCGGGATGGATTCCGGGCCTGCGCCTGCGGCGCATCCCGGAATGACGAACTCAATCCACATACTTCGCGGCGCGCTTCTCCAGGTTCGACCGCACCGCTTCGGTCTGGTTCGGGCTGCCGATCAGCTTCTGCTGCTCGACCGACTCCGCAAGCAGCGCAGGTCCTGGATCGACCGAGAGATTGTTCAGCAGTCGCTTGGCGGCGCGGATCGCATCGGGGCTCTTGCCGGCGATCTCACGCGCGACTTCGAGCGCCGCAGCGCGCGGATCATCGCAGATGCGAGTGGCGAGACCGTAACTCATCGCTTCCTGCGCGGAGAAGATCCGGCCCGTGTAGGTGAGATCGCGCAGGATGTCGTCGCGCACGAGGCTCGCCAGGATCGGCGTGCCTGCCATGTCAGGCACGAGGCCCCATTTGATTTCCATGATCGACATCCGCGCATCGGCGCTCAGGAAGCGCATGTCGGCGCCGAGCGAGAGCTGGAAGCCGCCACCGAAGGCAACGCCGTGCACGGCCGCAATCACCGGAACCGGAAGCTGGCGCCAGCCCCACACCGCTTGTTGCGGGAAGTTGGCCTGGCCATGCGTCCGCTTGGTGAGATCTCGATTTTCGCCACCCGGAATTCCGTTGCCGCCCTTCTCCTTCATGGCGGCAAAACGTCCCATGTCGAGACCAGCGCAGAAGGCGCGGCCCTCGCCAGACAGCACGACAGCGCGTACGCCTTTTTCCCGGGAAAGACGCTCGGTTGCCGCGACAAGCGCCTCGAACATGGCTTGATCCAGCGCATTCATCTTGTCGGCGCGCACCAGGCGCACGTGGGCAACGCCTTCCGAGATCGAGATCGAGACGCGCTCTTCCATGGATGAATTCTCCCCTGTTCTTGTTCGGTGCCGCTTTACAGAAAGCTGACGGCCGGATTTAGTCAATCGACCAATTAACTGACGATACGTACGGGAGAAACAGCCATGTTCAAGGAAAATCTTCTGGCTGGTCGGCGCATTCTCGTGACCGGCGGCGGCACCGGGCTCGGCAAGTCGATGACGGCGCGCTTCCTCGAACTCGGCGCCGAGGTGCACATCTGCGGCCGGCGCAAGATCGTCTGCGACGAGACGGCGATCGAGCTGATGGGTGAGTATGGCGGGCGCGTCACCAGCCACGGCGTCGATATTCGCAACGCGCTCGCCGTCGAGGAGATGATCGACAACATCTTTCGCGACGCGCCATTGACTGATCTCATCAACAACGCTGCGGGCAATTTCATCTCGCGCACGGAAGAGCTGTCGCCGCGCGGCTTCGATGCGGTCGCCAACATCGTCATGCACGGCACGTTCTACGTGACCCATGCGGTCGGCAAACGCTGGATCGCGCTGAAGCAGCCCGGCAACGTCGTCTCGATCACCACGACCTGGGTGCGCAACGGCTCACCCTATGTGGTGCCGTCGGCCATGAGCAAGTCGGCGATCCACGCCATGACGATGTCGCTGGCGACCGAATGGGGCCGCCACGGCATCCGCCTCAACACCATCGCACCCGGGGAAATTCCGACCGAAGGCATG
The DNA here is from genome assembly GCF_028128715.1 of Bradyrhizobium sp. CCBAU 51745. Taxonomy (NCBI): domain Bacteria; kingdom Pseudomonadati; phylum Pseudomonadota; class Alphaproteobacteria; order Hyphomicrobiales; family Nitrobacteraceae; genus Bradyrhizobium; species Bradyrhizobium sp. CCBAU 51745. Next base: position 129,158 of record NZ_LBJP01000085.1, read on the forward strand.
AGCAAGCGCATCAAGCCCGGTGACGAGGCCGGCGCGCGCACCAAGGCGATGAATCCGATGGGCCGGGTCGGGACCATGGAGGAGCTGCAGAACCTCGCGGTGTTCCTGATCTCCGGCGGCTGCGACTGGATCAATGGCGAGACCATCGCCATGGACGGCGCCCAGGCGCTCGCCATGGGCGGCAATTTCTACCAGCTCCGCGACTGGAGCGACGACGACTGGAAGACCGCGCGCGAGAGCATCATGGCGCAGAACGAGAAGGACCGGGCGAAGCGGGGGTAGTCTCTCTCTCTGTGTAGAGAGCAGCACGGAAGTTTCGCTCCGCGCTCAAGCGTCGTCCCGGCGAAGGCCGGGACCCATACTCACCGAGAGTAGTCTGGCGAAGGCTGGTCGTGACCTGTCTTCGCAAAATTGTGTTTAGTGGTTATGGGTCCCGGCCTTCGCCGGGACGACGACGTTGAGAGAGTAGCGCCCTCCCCACCTTGTCTTCACCCGCGGATGACGCCACACTCCCCAGCCATAAAAACAAAACACCGCGGGAGAAACATGTCTACACAGCCATTGGCTGACCTCGCCGACATGGTGCGCGAGCGCGCCAAGAGCCGCGGCAACGCGACCGCCTTCGAGTTTGAGGGCCGCGTGACCAGCTTTGCCGAATTCGACGTCAACACCAACAAGGTCGCCAACGCGCTTCTCGCGATGGGCGTGAAGAAGGGCGACCGCATCGCCTATCTCGGCAAGAACAGCGATTTCTATTTCGAGCTGCTGATGGGCGCGATGAAAGCCGGCGTGGTGATGGCGCCGGTGAACTGGCGGCTCGCAGGACCCGAGGTCGCCTTCATCGTTTCCGACTGCAAGGCGCCCGTGCTGTTCGTGGGACCGGAATTCATCACGCAAATCCGTCAGATCAGGGACCAAATCCCGGGCGTGCGCACGATCATCACGACCGAGGGCGGCGCGCCGGAGTGGCAGGATTTCACGGCCTGGCGGGACGCGCAGAGCGGCGACGACCCGAAGGTTGCGATCGACACCCGCGACATCGCGATCCAGCTCTACACGTCAGGCACCACGGGCAAGCCAAAGGGCGCGATGCTGAGCCATGCAAACTTCCTCAACCTCGTGCAGACAGGCAATGCCGAGGACAAGCCGGAATGGAACCGGTGGTCGACCGACGACGTGTCGCTGGTCGCGATGCCGATCTTCCACATCGGCGGCTCGGGGTGGGGCGTGATGGGGCTCTATCACGGCGCACGCGGCGTGATCGCGCGCGAGTTCGATCCGACCAAGGTGCTGGATTTTTTCGAGCAGTCGGGCATCACTAAACTGTTCATGGTGCCGGCCGCGATGCAGTTCGTGGTGCGGCAGCCGCGCGCCAAGACGGTCGACTTCTCGCGGCTGAAATACATGCTGTACGGCGCCTCCCCCATTCCGGCGGCGCTGCTGAAGGAATGCATCGAGGTCTTCAAATGCGGCTTCGTGCAGATGTACGGCATGACCGAGACGACAGGCACCATCGTCGCACTGCCGCCGGAGGACCATATCGAGGGGCTGGAGCGGATGCGCTCGGCCGGCAAGGCGCTGCCGGGCGTCGAGATCGCGATTCTGGATGCTGACGGCCAACCTCTGCCACCGCGCCAGGTCGGCGAGATCGCAACGCGTTCCGGCTCCAACATGGCCGGCTATTGGAATTTGCCGGAGGCGACCGCCGCAACGCTGCGCAGTGACGGCTGGCTGCGTACGGGTGATGCCGGCTACGTGGACGAGGACGGCTACCTCTACATCCACGATCGCATCAAGGACATGATCATCTCCGGCGGCGAGAACATCTACCCCGCCGAAGTCGAGAGCGCGCTGTGCGATCATCCCGACGTCGCCGAAGCCGCGGTGATCGGGGTGCCCGACGACATCTGGGGCGAGGCGGTCAAGGCCGTCGTGGTGATGAAGCCGGGCAAGCAGGCAACCGCCACCGACATCATCAACTTCACCCGGACGCGCATCGCCGGCTACAAGACGCCGAAGAGCGTGGAGTTCTTGCCGGCGCTGCCGCGGAATCCCAGCGGCAAGATCCTGCGGCGGCAATTGAGGGAGGCGTATTGGACGGGGAAGGATAGACGGGTAAATTGATCCGCAGGTGCCGTAGGGTGGGCAAAGGCGCGAAGCGCCGTGCCCACCATCTCGTTCCGTATTCAAGGGATCCTGGGCACGCTTCGCTTTGCCCACCCTACGGCACCGGTGCAAGCCTCAATGCTTCCCCGGACCCATATAGCCGAACAAGAAACCCGCCACTTTGCGCATCTGGATCTCCTCACTGCCCTCGGTGATGCGGTAACGCCGGTGATGCCGATAAATGTGCTCGAACGGCTTGTGGCGTGAATAGCCCATGCCGCCGTGGACCTGCATGGCGCGGTCGGCCGACTCACAACAAAGACGGTTTGCAATATAGTTGCACATCGAGACACGGTCGGAGAGCGTGCGCTCGATCTGCTCCTCGGTGAGCTGGTCCATCTCCCAGGCGGTCTTGCGGATCAACAGGCGCAGCATCTCGGCTTGGGTCGCAAGCTCAACCAGCGGAAACTGGATCGCCTGGTTCTCGGCAAGCGCCTTGCCGAACGGCTTTCGCTCACGGGCGTATCTGACGCTCTCGTCAATGCAGTAGACGGCAGCGCCCAGCGAGCTCGCGGCCTGGCGGATGCGGTTTTGATGGACAAAGCATTGCGCCAGCGACAGCCCGCGGCCGACCTCGCCGAACAGTGCATCTTCAGGCACGAACACGTCCGTAAAGCTGACACGGGGATGGTCGGTCGGCATGTTGAAGGTCCACATATATTCCTCGACCTTCACGCCGTGGCTCTTGGCCGGCACCAGGAAGCAGGTGATGCCGCGCGCGTCGCCGTCATTGCCTGACGTGCGCGCGAACAGCGCGCAATGCGTGGCGACATGCATGCCCGTCGTCCACATCTTCTCGCCGTTGATGATCCAGCCCTTGACGTTGTCTCTGACCGCAGGCACCGCACGCGTCTCCATATGCGTGGCGTCCGAGCCGTGATGCGGCTCGGTCAGGCCAAAGGTGATGCGGTACTTGCCCTTGATCGATCCGTCGATCATCGCTTTCTGGTCGTCGCGGCCGTAGCGGTCGAGCATGGTGACGACGGGGAAGTTGCCGACGATGGAGTGCTCGTTCTGGAGGTCATTGTGGAGGCCAAGGCCCTTCGCGGCAAAATGCTCGCGGATCACCGCCATCCAGAGGTTGGAGCCGTCCTTGCCGCCATATTGCTTGGGCACCGGAAAGCGCAGATGGCCAGCCGCATCCGCAAGGTCTTTCGCCTTGCGCAGCAACGCTTCCCATTCATGCCGTGGCAGGCCGCCATTCTCGAAATCGGTGCGCGCCCATTCGCGGCGATGATCGAAAAAGCGGATGTTGTCGTCGACCTGTTCCAACGGCTTGATTTCGCGCTCAATGAAGCGATCGAGCTCTCCGAGATAGGCGACGAGATCGGCAGGCAGTGAGAAATCCACAGGTTCTCTCCCGGATCGATTTTATCGTTTTGCGTTAAGGCGCTAGGCGCGCTTTTGCTTCGCACGATTAAGGTGAGAAGAGCGCGCGCAAGTCAAGCAAGCCGACGCGTGTGAGGCGCGCAGGGCGCACCCGCGCAATTCGATGGCGCTCTCGCGCTGTGGCGCGATAGTATAATTCCATTATTCCTTCACGAGAAAATGCGGGAGCGCGCGATGGAGCTGAAATTTTCAAAGGTGGAGCGCAAGGGGCCGATCACGATCGTCACGCTGTCGCGGCCCGAGGTCTACAACGCGCTGCACATCGACGCGCATTTCGAGCTCAACAAGGTGTTCGACGATTTCGCCGCGGACCCCGAGCAATGGGTGGCCGTCGTCACCGGCGCCGGCGACAAGGCATTCTGCGCCGGCAACGATCTGAAATGGCAGGCGGCCGGCGGCAAGCGCGGCTGGGACAAGGGCGGCTTTGCCGGCCTCACCTCGCGTTTCGACTGCGACAAGCCGATCATCGCCGCGGTGAACGGCGTCGCCATGGGCGGCGGTTTCGAGATCGCGCTGGCCTGCGATCTCATCATTGCCTCGGAGAATGCGACCTTCGCCCTGCCCGAGCCGCGCGTGGGCCTTGCCGCACTCGCCGGCGGCCTGCACCGGCTGCCGCGTCAGATCGGCCTGAAGCGCGCCATGGGCATGATCCTCACCGCGCGTCATGTCAGCGCCAGGGAAGGTCATGAGCTCGGCTTCGTCAACGAGGTGGTGCCGCAGGGCGAGGCGCTCGCCGGCGCGCTGCGCTGGGCGGAAATGATCACGAAGAACTCGCCGATGTCGATCCGCGCCTCGAAGCAGACCATCCGGAAGGGCCTCGCCGTGTCGCTCGAGCAGGCGATCGAGGAGCAGCGCGAATATCCGGCCGTGAAGGCGATGGTGGCCTCGCAGGATTACATCGAGGGGCCGAAGGCGTTTTCCGAGAAGCGGCCACCGAAATGGGTGGGGAGATAAGGGCAGTCTGTCATTCCGGGGCGCGCCCTCTTGGGCGCGAGCCCGGAATCCATCGGGCTTCGGCGACGGTGGATGAATGGATTCCGGGCTCGTCGCTACGCGACGCCCCGGAATGACGGCGGAGAATGTGGCCGCCGCCTAGCCACCTCGCCCCAGCTCGCGCTTGTAGGACGCATAGTTCGGCTGGTCGACGGCAAGCTTTTCCATCGTAGTCGCCCACAGATGCTCGGCGAGGCCCGGCGTTGCGAGATCCATCTCCCCCTTGGCGATGCGCCCGGCGAGCACGCGGTTCAGCTCGGTGACCGAGCCGTCAACACCGAGCAGCGCACGCAGCCGCTCGACCTCCTTGGCGTCACTCCCCGCCTCCCGCGTCAGCTGTCGCGTGACGAGATCGAGGATGTTGATCGCAACGCGCAGCTTGAAAGCCTGATGGCCCGATATCAGCGGCGTGATGTCGTTGCGGAGGAAATCGGCGACCGCCTTGGTCAGCTCGATCGGTGTCGGTTCGTCCTGCATGCCTAATCTCCCCGCGGCGCGAGCAGCCGCAACAGATCGATCTCGGTCTCCGAGGCGCGGCGTCCGATCATGGCGCGTTCCATGGAATGATCCGGCCCCTCGCGGAATCGCTGCATCATGCCGCCGCACATGATGCCCCAGCGCAGGGTGCCCATCACTTCCCAAAACCTGACGCGCGCTGCATCGACCTTGCGGCCGGCAGCCTCATAACCGGCGAACAGCTCCTCGCGCGAGCCAAAGCCGCCGACAGGCTTGTCGATCTCGCCAAAGCGCCATGAGTTCACGCAGACCCAGCCAAGATCTTCCATGGGATCGCCGAGATGGGCGAGCTCCCAGTCCAGCACCGCCCGGACACCGTCGGCCCCGATAATGAGATTGCCGTTGCGGAAATCGCCATGGACCAGCGTCACTTCAGTCGACGGGCCCGGATCGTGGTCGCGTAGCCACCGCAGCGCAAGCTCGAACACCGGCTTTGGCCAGTTCAGGCTGCGATAGTCGCGATCGAACTCCGAGATCTCCTGCGTCGCGCTACGGCTCCGCAAGCCGGGCAATTTCTCCAGCGGAAGCTGATGCAAGCCCGCGAGCACACCGCCGATCTGCCGCGCCAGGATGGGACGCGCCGCCGCGAATTCATCATCGCGGAGAATCTTGCGGGCAATGGTCTCGCCCTCGACCCGCTGCATGATGAAACCGGTGCCGAGATCGTCATCCGGCGTCAGCACATGCATCACGCGCGGCGACGGCACGCCGGCCTCGAAGGCCAGCTGCATCAGCTGCGCTTCCGCCGCAAGCCCCGCCGCGCGCGTTGGCGCAGCACCATAGCCCTTCGGCGAACGGCGCAGGATCGCGCCGATCGGGCCGTTGGGATGGGTGATGTCGAAGCGCCAGGTCTCCTGGCTGGCGCCGCCCGACAGCTTTGCCGCGGAGGTAGCGCCGGTTGCGCCCGGACACCAGCGCTGGACGCTGCGGGAAAGCTCCGCCTCGATCATTTGCCTTTGATCATTTGCCGTTGAATTTGGCCGGCCGCTTCTCGAGGAAGGCGCCGACACCCTCGCGGAAATCCTGGGTATCGCCGGCACGGAGCTGACACTGGAATTCGAGATTGAGCTGCTCTTCGAAGGAATTTTCCGGGCTATCCCAATAGAGCTTGCGGATCAGCGACAGAGCGACCGTCGGGCCACTGGCGAGGTCGCGCGCGAGCTTCATCGCCTCCTCCATCAGCACGCCGTCATCATAGACGCGGTTGACGAGGCCCCATTCCAGCGCCTTCTCGGCCGGCAGCCGTTCGCCCATCAGCGACAGCTCGACCGAACGCGCCTTGCCGATCAGCCGCGGCAACAGCCAGGTCGAGCCGCAATCCGGCACGAGGCCGATGCGGCGGAACGCTTGCAGGAAGTAGGAGGAACGCGCGCACAAGATCATGTCGCCGAGCAGCGCGAAGCTCATGCCGGCGCCGGCGGCGGGGCCGTTGACGGCGGTCACGATCGGGCAATGCAGGTTGCGGATGCGGCGCAGGAACGGATGGAAGCCGGTCTCCAGCGTCAAGCCGGCCTTGGTCTTCTTCGACTGGTCGTTGCGGCCTTGAAGATTTGCACCGGTGCAGAACGCGCGGCCCGCGCCGGTCAGAACGACGCAGCGCACCTCGTCCTTTTTCTCCTCGATCGCGTCGAGCGCATCGGAGAGGCCGCCCAGCATGTCCACGGAGACCGCGTTCATCACCTCCTGATGGTCGAGCTTGAGGATCGCGACCGCACCATCGAATTCGAGCGTGACATGTTTGAACTGCATGGTTTCCTCGTCAGTTGCGGCGCGATGTTTCGCAGGCCGGAATTTGGTTTTGCCGGGGCGCATATTTGATTTTTGGCGCGGTCTTGTCCATGGTGATCATGGCATAACAAGCAATCTTGCGCGCAGGGGCTGATGCGCGACATACCAAGACGTCTTGCCAAAAACAGGAAACGCGCCACAAAATCCGGGGGAACGGGCAAATGTTTTCACACGTCATGATCGGCACCAACGATCTCGACAAGGCCAAGGCGTTCTACGACGCGCTGCTCGGCACGCTCGACGTGCGTCCGGCCAAGGTCGATGGTCACCGCATCTTCTACTTCACCAGGACCGGCGTGTTCTCGGTGACTAAGCCGATCAACGGCGAGCCGGCGACCTGCGCCAATGGCGGCACCATCGGCTTTGCCGCCAACTCGCCCGAGCAGGTCGACAGATGGCACGCTGCCGGCGTCGCCGCCGGCGGAACGCCGATCGAAAACCCGCCCGGCATCCGCGAGGGCGCGGGAAACAAGCTCTATCTCGCTTACTTACGCGATCTCGATGGCAACAAGATCTGCGCGATGCATCGGATGCCGAGCTGAGCTGCAGCAACCACCACTGTCATGCCCCGCGAAGGCGGGGCATCCAGTACGCCGCGACTTCTCGGTTCTATCATTGCGGCCTCTGGAATACTGGATCGCCCGGTCTTCGCCGGGCGATGACAGCGGAGAGTGAGGCGCGTGCCTGCCGCCTCCGTCCGCACCATTCAAACAACATTTCAAACGTCTCGCGAAAATTCCATCGCATGGCATGGCTCGCGCGAAAAAATACGCGCTCGCACTTTCGGGACGCTGCGACTATTCTCCCGGCCAACACGATCAGCGCCCCCGGGAGGAACAATGACAAAACACGCCTATATTCCCCGCACCACCAACTACACGCTCAATCCGGGCGATGAGCTCAATGACCTGCGCATGTCGGACCAGGTCCGGCCGCTCTACGATCACGTCAAGAAGTTCATCCGCGAGACGGTCGAGCCGATGTCGATCGAGTTCGCCAAGGCAGGCGAAGGCAAGGAGGACCGCTGGAGCTTTACGCCGGAGCAGCTCGAGGTGCTTGAGGTCGCCAAGAACAAGGCCAAGAAGGAAGGCCTCTGGAATTTCTTCCTGCCTGATGACGAGACCGGCCAGGGCCTGAAGAATCTCGATTACGCCTATATCGCCGCCGAGCTCGGCAAGAGCCCGCTTGCATCCGAGACCATGAACTGCTCGGCGCCCGACACCGGCAACATGGAGGTGCTGGAGCGCGTCGGCACCAAGCAGCAGAAGGAAAAGTGGCTGAAGCCGCTGCTCAACGGCGAGATCCGTTCGGCCTATGTCATGACCGAGCCGAACGTCGCCTCCTCCGACGCCAAGAACATCTCGACCACCGCCAAACTCGTCGGCGACGAATGGGTCATCAACGGCGAGAAGTATTACATCTCCGGCCTCGGCGACCCCCGCTGCAAGATCCTCATCGTGATGGTGAAGACCAATCCGGACGCAGCGCCGAGCAAGCAGCAGTCGCAGATCCTGGTGCCGCGCGATACGCCGGGCGTCGAGGTGCTCGGGCCCATGTACGTGTTCGGCCAGGACCATGCGCCGCGCGGCCACATGCATATGCGCTTCAACAATGTGCGCGTGCCGAAGGAGAACATGCTGCTCGGCGAGGGTCGCGGCTTCGAGATCTCACAGCTGCGCCTCGGGCCGGGCCGCATCCATCACTGCATGCGGACCATCGGCAAGGCCGAGAAGGCGCTGGACCTGATGGTGCAGCGTGGCCTCACCCGCGAGGCTTTCGGCAAGAAGATCGCCCATCTCGGCGGCAACATGCAGATCATCGCGCAGGCGCGCTGCGAGATCGAGGCGATGCGGCTGATGGTGCTGAAGGCGGCGAAGGCGATGGACGTGCTCGGCAACAAGGAGGCCCGCGTCTGGGTCTCCATGGTCAAGGCGATGGTGCCCGAGCGCGCCTGCAAGATCATCGACCAGGCGATCCAGATGCACGGCGCCACCGGCATCTCGCACTGGACCCCGCTGGCCGAGATGTACCAGGACGTCCGTCATTTGCGCTTTGCGGACGGTCCAGACGAGGTGCACTGGATGGTGGTCGGCCGCCACGAGCTGAGCATGGCGTAGAGGTCTCTCCTCTTCCCGCTCGGGAAGAGCCATAGGGTGGGCAGAGGCGCGCTCTTCGCGCGCCGTGCCCACCATCTCGGGCGTCACAAAGAGTGGTGGGCACGCTTTCGCTTTGCCCACCCTACGCAGTTCGAGCTACGTCGCCGGCGCGAGCTTGTCCTGCGTCTTGGTCTCGAAATCGGATGCGTCGTGGCGCTCGTGGAGCTGGCTGGCGGGATCGCCGGAGACACGGTTGACCATGCGGCCCCGCTTCACCGCGGGGCGCTTCGCGATCTCATCGGTCCAGCGCTGCACGTTCTTGTAGTCCTGCACGGACAGGAACTCGCCGGCGCCGTAGACCAGCCCCTTGGCGAGCGCGCCGTACCACGGCCACACCGCCATGTCGGCGATCGTATACTCCTTGCCTGCGAGATATTCGTTGTCGGCCAGACGCCGGTCGAGCACGTCGAGCTGGCGCTTGACCTCCATCGCAAAGCGATCGATGGCGTACTCGATCTTGAACGGTGCGTAGGCGTAGAAATGGCCAAAGCCGCCGCCGAGATACGGCGCACTGCCCATCTGCCAGAACAGCCATGACATCGCCTCGGTGCGGGTCTTGGTGTCCTTGGGCAGGAAGGCGCCGAACTTCTCGGCGAGGTAGAACAGGATGGAGCCGGATTCGAACACGCGGATCGGCTCGGGGCCGGAGCGGTCCATCAGCGCCGGGATTTTCGAGTTCGGGTTGATGTCGACGAAGCCACTGCCGAACTGATCGCCATTGCCTATTCTGATCAGCCACGCATCGTATTCAGCCCCCTTGTGGCCGAGCGCCAGAAGCTCCTCCAGCATCACCGTCACCTTCACCCCGTTCGGCGTCGCCAGCGAATAGAGCTGGAGCGGATGCTTGCCGACCGGCAGTTCCTTGTCGTGGGTGGGGCCGGCGATCGGCCGGTTGATGCTGGCGAACTGACCGCCATTCTCCTTGTTCCAGGTCCAGACCTTGGGCGGCACGTAAGGGGTATCGGTCATGCGATTGCTCCGGCGGAAAGATGCGCCTGCATTAATTAGCCCGCGAATAGCCGATCGCAAGCCCCGCCGGCTCTGCGTCCGGCGCGGGCCTCAGGCCATCGTCATGCAGTCCGGCCGGCCCAGCCTGCGCCACTGCTGATCTGGCCCACTCGACGACATCTTCCGGAGCCGAATGGTTCGTCCGCGACGCAACGCCTGCGCGCAAGATGCTCGCCCGAATCCGGCGTGGCATCATTGGCAAGGAAGGCCTGGCGTCGAACGGCCCGCCAAGCCAAACAAGAAGAGCACCACCAAGGCCGCCGGGGGAGAGGACCATGAAATCGCCGATCTGCGACATGCTGGGCATCGAGTTCCCGCTGCTCGCCTTCAGCCATTGCCGCGACGTCGTTGCCGCCGTCAGCCGCGCCGGCGGTTTCGGCGTGCTGGGCGCCACCGTCCACACGCCCGATACGCTCGAACGCGAGCTGAAATGGATCGACGATCACGTCGATGGCAAGCCCTACGGCATCGACGTCCTGATCCCGGAAAACATCTCTACATCAGGCGAAAAACACGTCACCTGGAAGAGCCTGGAAGCGCGCGTGCCGCAGGAGCACCGCGCCTACACGCGCGACCTCTTGAAGAAGTACGACATCGAGCTGACGACGACAGAGGTGGACGACGACCAGCCGCAACCCTTCGATGCCGAGACCGCGCTGGAGCTGCTGAAAGTCTCGTTCAATCATCCGATCCGGCTGATCGCCAACGCGCTCGGCGTGCCGCCCAAGGCCATGATCGAGATGGGCAGGAAGCACAACGTGCCGGTTGCGGCCCTGGTCGGCGCCAAGGAGCACGCGCTGCGCCAGGTCGCGGCCGGCGTCGACATTCTCGTGGTGCAGGGCACCGAGGCCGGCGGCCATTGCGGCGAGGTCTCAACCATGGTTCTGGTGCCTGAAGTGATCAAGGCGATCAAAAAGGTCCGTGACGTGCCGGTGCTGGCCGCCGGCGGCATCATGACGGGACGACAGATGGCGGCCTGCATGGCGATGGGCGCAGCCGGCGCCTGGACCGGCTCGGTGTGGCTGGCGACAGTTGAATCCGAGACCAGCGAGATCTTTCGCGAGAAGATGATCGCGGCATCATCACGCGATGCGGTCCGCTCCAAGGGCCGCACCGGCAAGCCGGCGCGGCAGCTTCGCTCGGTCTGGACCGATGCCTGGGACCGCGCCCCCGAAAGCCCGGGCGCGCTGCCGATGCCGCTGCAAAGCATCGTCAGCCGCGACGCCTTCGATTCGATCGACCGGGCAGCTGCCGCCGGCAACGCCAAGGCGCGCGCTCTCGTCAGCTATTTCGTCGGCCAGGGCGTCGGATTGATCGACAGCGTGAAATCGGCCGGCGCCGTGGTGCAGGAGTTCAAGGAAGAGTTTGCCGAAGCCATCGAGCACATGAATGCACTGGTGGCGGAGTGACGGTGTACGTGGCCAGAGCAACGCCCAGCAGCCCATCCTTCGAGGCTCGCCCGCCGGCGCGTTGCGCCGCCGGCCTCGCACCTCAGGATGACGCTTCCTCCGTAGCCGTCACCCTGAGGTGGCCGCTTCTTCAGCGGCCCTCGAAGGGCGACGGCGTGCCCAGGACCTGAAACGTAAAGCAAGAAGAAATGACCAGTTTCCCCATCCCCGATCACCGCATCCCCGTCATCGTCGGCATCGGCGAGATCGTCGACCGCCCCAAAGAGATCACCGACGGCCTCGAACCGCTCGACCTGCTCGAACGGGCCTTGCAGCGCGCAGAAGCCGACGCCGGCGCAAGGCTGATCGGTGAGGTGCAGTCGCTCGACGTCGTCAACTTCCTGAGCTGGCGCTATCGCGATCCGGAGAAGCTGCTGGCGCAACGGCTCGGCATCACACCGGCGCATTGCTATTACGGCCCGGTCGGCGGCGAGAGCCCGATCCGCTACATCCACGAGGCGGCAAAGCGCATCGCGCGCGGTGAGTGCACGGTAGCTGCCGTCTGCGGCGCCGAGGCGCAATCGACCGCGACGAAAGCCGATCGCGCCGGTGTCAAGCTGCCATGGACACCGTTCGCCCATGACGTCGAAGAGCCCAAGCGCGGCGCAGCGTTCCAGAAGCCCTTGGCGGTGAAGCTCGGCGTATTCCGCCCCGTCACGGTCTATCCGTTCTACGAGGCCGCCTCCTCCGCGCATTGGGGCCAGACACCGCACCAGGCGATGGCGGAATCCGGCACACTGTGGTCGCGCTATTCGGAAGCCGCCGCGCAGAATCCAAATGCCTGGCTGAAGCGGCGCTATACGCCTGACGAGATCACGACGCCGACGGCGGACAACCGGCTGATCGCCTGGCCTTACAACAAGCTCATGGTCGCCAACCCCAGCGTCAACATGGGCGGTGCGCTGTTACTCACCAGCCTTGCCAAGGCGCGCGCGGCCGGGATCGCCGAAGACAAGCTGGTCTATCCGCTTGGCGGCGCTTCGGCCGAGGAGCCGCGCGACTATCTGCTGCGCGACCAGTTTTATGAGAGCCATCCGCAGAACGCCGTGCTGAAGGCCGCGATGGATCTCGCGGGCGGCGACGGCAAGAAGTTCGACGCGATCGAGCTCTATAGCTGCTTTCCGTGCGTGCCGAAGATGGCGCGGCGAACGCTCGGCCTTTCCGCCGACGTACAGCCGACCGTGACCGGCGGCCTCACCTTCTTCGGTGCGCCGCTCAACACCTACATGACGCATGCGGCCTGCGCCATGGTGCGCCGGATACGCGGTGGCGACAAGCTCGGCCTGCTCTACGGCCAGGGCGGTTTTGTTACCAAGCATCACGCGCTGGTCGTGTCGAAGATTGCGGCGCGCGACGCGCTGGCACAAGAGACGAGCGTGCAACGCGAGGCCGATCGCAACAAGGGCGCGGTGCCGCAGTTCGTCACGGAGGCCTCAGGCAAGGGCAAGGTCGAGAGCTTTACGGTGCTCTATGGCCGCGGCGGAGATGTCGAGCACGGCGTGGTGATGCTGCGGACGGAAGATGACCGGCGCACGCTGGCGCGGATTCCGGCGAGCGACGAGGGCACGCTAGGGCATCTGCTGAACATGGACCGCACGCCGGTCGGCTCGCTCGGCGACATCACGATGGCCGCCGACGGCGTTCCGGAGTGGCGGGTGGCTTGATCTCGTAGGGTGGGCAAAGCGAAGCGTGCCCACGTCTTGGCTATTTGATGAAAAGACGTGGGCACGGCGCAAGAGCGCCTTTGCCCACCCTACAAGACCGCGAGCTCGATCTTCCTGCCGAGATCGCGGGCGAGTTGGATGCAATTTAGCTCACGCCGCGCGAACGTTGGTCAGGAATTTGCTGACCTCGTTCTTCAGCCGGCTCGAATCGTTGGACAGCATCTGCGCCGCCGAGAGCACCTGCGAAGAGGCCGTGCCGGTCTCGGTCGCACCGCGCTGCACGTCGGTGATGTTGGAGGAGACTTGCTGGGTGCCCTGTGCCGCCTGCTGCACGTTGCGGGCGATTTCCTGGGTCGCGGCGCCCTGCTCTTCCACCGCGGCCGCGATGGCCGAGGAGATTTCCGAGAGACGCTCGATGGTCGAGGAGATCTCCTTGATGGCGCCGACCGAGTCGCTGGTCGCCGCCTGGATGCCGGAGATCTGCTGGCCGATCTCGCCGGTCGCTTTCGCGGTCTGCTCGGCGAGCGCCTTCACCTCGGAGGCAACCACCGCGAAGCCGCGGCCGGCTTCACCGGCGCGCGCCGCCTCGATGGTGGCGTTCAGCGCCAGCAGGTTGGTCTGGCCGGCAATGGTGTTGATCAGCTCGACGACATCGCCGATACGCGAGGCAGCCTTGGAGAGCTCGCTGACCCGCTCGGTGGTGGCGCGGGCCTGGCCGACGGCGTCGCCCGCCATCCGCGCAGATTCCTGCACCTGCCGGCTGATCTCGCCGACCGAGGAGGCCATCTCTTCGGTCGCGGAAGCCACCGACTGCACGTTGGTGGAGGCTTCTTCCGACGCAGCGGCAACCGTGGTCGCCATCCGCTGCGAGCGGTCGGCGGTCGAGGTCAGCGTCGAGGCGGAGGCCTCCAGCTGGCTCGATGCCGACGACACGGTCTGGACGATCTCGCCGATCATGGTCTCGAACTCGCGGGTGATGTTGTCGACACGGCGGCCGCGCTCGATCTTGGCTTCGGCATCGGCGGCTGCCGCCTCGTCGGCGGCCTTCTTGGCGATCAGGGCCTCCTTGAAGACCTGAAGCACGTCGGCCATGGCGCCGATCTCGGTCTTCTCGCCCCGGTGCGGGACTTCGGCGGAGAGATCGCCGCGGCCGAGCGCCTGCATCGGCCGTGTGATCGAGTCGATGCCGCTGGAGACGTCCTGGACGAGGTAGAAGCCGACGCCGATGCCGGCGATCATGGCAGCACCGAGGATGACCGCGAGCAGCATGAACGCGAAGGAGTAGCTGTCGGCGGCATCCTTTGCCGCCTGATCACCGCCCTTGGTGTTGAGCTCGATATCCTTCGCCAGGACCTCGTCAGACTTCAGACCGATCTTGTTGACGGTCTTGGCATTCAACTCATGCGCCGCGTGCGGGACCTTGCCAAACTCGTTGCGCGACAATTCCATGACGTCTTCGGCGCCCTTCTGGTATTCGCTCCACAGCTTCGACCACTCCGTATAGAGCGCCCGCTCTTCCGGCGAGGTGATCATCGCCTCGTAGGCCTTTCGGGATTTACCCAGCGCCTCGGTCACGACCGCCGCAGTCTTTTCCTGCGCCAGCTTATCGTCCAGCGTCTCGGACAGCATGTGCTCGCGAACGACGTTGCGATAGGTGATGACCGCGGCCCGCATCTCGCCAAGCACCCGCACGCTCGGCATCCAGCTCGTGGTGATGTCGACGGTATTGGCATTCATCGACCGCATCTTCATGACGGCGAGCAGGCCCATGCCGGCCATTGCGGCCAGCAGGAACGCCACGACACTGATGATCTTGGCGCGGATGGAGATAGTGGCGAGCATAATCAGGTCTCTTGTGCTGGCGCGGGCGCGTCCGGGTGTCTTAAGGATCAACCAAAGGGAGCTGCGCCGACATCTGGCCGAAGACCAAATGCGACGACTCCGCGCCGATAAGGAACCCGAAAGAGATGAACAGCGCGCTAAGAATGCCCTGCGCTCAGCGCATGAGCCTCATCGCATCCGAGAAAAACTCCGGCCCGCCGAAATTGCCTGATTTCAGTGCAAGCAGCATCTCACCTGCGGCAGCGCCAACAGCGCGCAGCACCGGGACGCCCGCCGCGATCTCCACTCCGACGAGAAACCCGGGAATCCTTAATCGGTCGACGACGGCCCCGGACGTCTCACCGCCCGCGACGATCAGCCGCCGCACGCCTGATTTCACGAGATTTTCCGCGATGTCGGCCATCGTCTGCTCGATCGCGTGTCCGGCGGCGTCGCGGCCGTGGCGCGACTGAAGGGCAGCGACGTCGGCCGGCGTCGCGCTCGATGCAATCAGCACCGGCCCCTGGGCCAGTCGTTCCCTCGCCCAGTCCAGCGCGCGCTGCGCTTCATTTGTCCCCGTAAGAATACGGTCGGTGTCGAGATGCAGTACCGGCATGACGCGTTCGGCGTTGGCGATCTGCTGCAAGGTGGCTTGCGAGCAGCTTCCGGCGAGGCACGCCACCTGTCCGCCGACGGCGGCCCCCTGCTCGCTGCTGGCCGCGGCCGACTTGACCTTGCCGGTCGACACCAGCGCGCGGGCGAGCCCGAGGCCGATGCCGGAGGCGCCGACCGAGAGCCGATGCTCTGCGGCGACAAGGCCGATGGTCTCGAGGTCGCGGTCGAACACGGCGTCGATGATCGCGGCTCCAATGCCCTTGCCCGAGAATTCGGCAAGCCGGCTGCGCACGGCCTCCGCCCCGCGCGAGAGGGTCGCGAGATCGACGAGCCCGACCTGCGTCTTGCTCTGGCGCGCCAGCGCGCGCACCAGGTTGGAATCGCGCATCGGGTTGAGCGGGTGGTCCTTCAGCGGGCTCTCGTTCAGCGGCACGGCGCCGACGAACAGATTGCCCTGATAGACGGTGCGGCCGGTCTCGGGAAAGGCCGGCGTCACCAGCACGACGGCCTCGCCGCAATCGGCACGCAGCGCGTCCATGACCGGACCGATATTTCCGGCATCCGTGGAGTCGAAGGTCGAGCAGATCTTGAACAGCACATGGCTCGCGCCGCGGCTGCGCAGCCATGTCTCGGCCGCACGCGAGCGCGACACCGCGAGCCCCGGCTCGATCGAGCGGCTCTTCAGCGACACCACGACGGCGTCGACTTCGGGCAGATCAAGATCATCCGCGGGCACGCCGATGGTCTGCACGGTGCGCAGGCCCGCGCGCGTCAGCGTGTTGGCGAGATCGGAGGCGCCGGTGTAGTCGTCGGCAATGCAGCCCAACGCAAGTGTCACGATTTCACTCCCGCATAGGGCTTGAACCAGGCGAGACCATCAGTGGTCTTGCCGCGCGGATTGTATTCGCAGCCGACGAAGCCGGCATAGCCGAGCCGGTCGAGCTCTTCGAACAGGAATGGATAGTTCAGCTCCTCGCCATCGGGCTCGTTGCGCGAGGGAATGCTGGCGACCTGGATATGGCCGATGATCGGCATCATCTCGCGCAGGCGCATGGTCACGTCGCCATGGATGATCTGGCAGTGATAGATGTCGAACTGGAGCTTCAAGTTGGGCAATCGCAGCTCCTGGATCAAATCGCGCGCGAAGCCGAAATCGTTGAGGAAGTAGCCGGGCACGTTGCGCGGATTGATCGGCTCGAGCACGATGTCGATGCCGTGGGCTGCGAAGAACTCGGCGGCCCATGCGACCGATTTGTAGAAGGCCTCGATCGCGAGGCGTTCGCCGCGGTTGGCGATGCCCGCCATCAAATGCAGCCGCTTCACGCCGGTGGCCCTGGCGTAGGGCAGCGCCGTCTCCAGGCTCGCCTTGAGATCATTGAAGCGTGAGGGAAGCGCCGCAAAACCTTTCTCGCCCGCGTACCAGTCGCCCGGCGGCAAATTGAACAGCGCCTGCGTCAGGCCGTTGCGCTTGAGCCGCTCGCCAACCGCTTCCACCGGATGCTCATAGGGAAAGAGAAATTCAACGGCGGTGAATCCGGCCTGCGCGGCCGCATCAAAGCGATCGAGGAACGGCACCTCGGTGAACATCATCGAAAGGTTGGCGGCGAAACGGGGCATTGCAGATCCTCTTACTTGTCGCCGGGAAGCTTGACGCCGGTGACCTGCGCATACATTCGCGCCACCGACGCGTCGTCATCGCGGCCCATGCCTGCGGCTGAGGTCATCAGGAACATCTGCAGCGCGGCGGCCGAGACCGGCACCGGGAATCTGGCGCTGCGCGCCATGTCCTGGATGATGCCGAGATCCTTCACGAAAATCTCGACGGCACTGCGCGGCGTGTAATCGCCGTCGAGCACGTGCGGCATGCGGTTCTCGAACATCCAGGAATTGCCCGCGGATGCGGTGATCACCTCATAGACCTTGCGGATGTCGAGGCCTTGCTTGGCCGCAAACGCCATCGCCTCCGAGGCAGCCGCGATGTGGACGCCGGCAAGCAGCTGGTTGATCATCTTGAACGCGGCGCCCTGGCCTGCGGCATCGCCGAGCTCGTAGAGCTTGGCCGCCATGGCATCGAGCGCGGGGCGCGCTTTGGCGAAGGCGGCCGCACTGCCGGAGGCGAGGATCGTCAGCTCGCCTTGCGCCGCCCGCTGCGCGCCGCCGGAGATCGGCGCATCCAGATAGTGCCGGCCGGTCGCTTCCAATTGCCTGGCGAGACGACGCGCGACGTCAGGATCCATGGTGGCGGAGGAAATGAAGACGCTGTCCTTTGGCAGGGTTTCGGCGACGCCGTCCTTGCCGAACAGGATCGTCTCGGTCTGCGCCGCATTGACGACGACGCTGACGACGATGTCGGCGCCCTTGGCCGCCTCGGCCGGCGTCGCGGCTCCGGCCCCGCCATCCTTGACGAAACGCGCAACCGCATCAGCCGAAACGTCGCAGCCGGTCACCGTGTGGCCGGCCCGCTTCAGCGAGGTCGCCATGCCATATCCCATCGAGCCGAGCCCGATGACGGCGATGCGCTGATTTTGTGTCGTGGAGGCGGACATGCAACTGACCCTTCAACTAGACCTTGCGAACGTTTCCTGGAGGACCGCCTTTGCGGCGGCTCGTGATCTCGAATAACACGGCTTGGCCGCGCTGCCAAAGCGTGAGACAAGCAGGCATGACGGCCATGAAAACCGAAACGAGCATTGAAACAAGGCTACGCGAGGATATCTGCCGGTTCGGACGGTCCCTGTTCGAGCGCGGGCTGACGCCGGGCTCATCAGGCAATATCAGTGTCCGACTGGATGGCGGCGGCTGGCTGGTGACGCCGACCAATGCCTCGCTCGGCTTCCTCGATCCGGCAAAGCTGTCGCGGCTGGACGAGCAGGGCCGGCTGGTTTCGGGCGACGCGCCGACCAAGGAAGTTCCACTGCACACCGCGCTCTACGACACGCGCGGAAGCGCACGGGCGATCGTGCATCTGCACTCCACGCATTCGGTCGCGCTCTCGATGCTGCCGGAGATCGATCCACGCGCCGCGCTGCCGCCGATGACGGCCTATTACCTCATGAAATGCGGCGCCACCGCGCTCGTGCCCTATTACCGCCCCGGCGATCCTGCGGTGGCCGATGCGATCAAGGGGCTGGCCGGGAAATATTCATCCGTATTGCTCGCCAATCACGGCCCTGTCGTCGCCGGCGACACGCTGGAAGCGGCCGTGTTCGCGACGGAGGAACTGGAGGAAACGGCGAAGCTGTATCTGCTGCTGCGCGGGTTGAACCCGCGGTATTTATCGCCGGAGCAGGTGAAGGATCTGGTGCAGGTGTTCGGGGTGACTTTGCCGGAGCACGAGCACGAGCATTAGAGCCCAGCTCTCTCCTCGTCATTGCGAGCGCAGCGAAGCAATCCAGAATGCCTCTGCGGAGAGACTCTGGATTGCTTCGCTGCTCGCAATGACGGAGGATGTGGCGATGGCCGCCCACCACACCCACCGCCGTCATCCCCGCGCAACCGCGAAGCGGTTGTCGCTGGAGGTGCGAGCCTTGCGATGCGCTTGCATCGCAAGGTGAAGCCTCGAAGGATGGGCTACAGGCGCGTGCGGCGCATCCTTCGAGGCGCGCAAGGGCGCGGTACCTCAGGATGACGATTGTGGAGGCAGCCCTGGCGGCTACAGCCCCAGATACGCCTTGCGCACGTCCGGATTGCCCTTGATCTCCGCCGACGGGCCCTGCATCAGCACGCGGCCGGTTTGCAGGATGTAGGCGCGGTCGGCGATCTCCAGGCATTCGGCCATGCGCTGCTCGACAATCAGGACGGTCATGCCGGAATCCCGGATCAGCTTCACCGCCTGAAAAATCTCGTCGACCAGTTTGGGCATGATGCCCTGCGAGGGCTCGTCCAGCATCAACAGCCGCGGCCGTGTCATCAAGGCGCGTCCAATGGCGAGCATCTGCTGCTCGCCGCCGGAGAGCGTTTCGGCGCGCTGCTCGAGCCGTTCGGACAGGCGCGGAAACAGCTTGAAGACCAGATCGAGCGGTTCTTCGCGGTTGGCCTCGCCGCGATAGAGATAGCTGCCGAGGCGCAAATTGTCGCGCACGGACAGACGCGGGAACAGGCGGCGGTTCTCCGGCACATAGGCAATGCCAGCGGCCGTGATGTGATGCTGCGCCATGCCGTTGAGCAGCTTGCCGTCGAAGGTCACGGTGCCCGAGCGCGGACGCTCGGCACCGGCGATCGATTTGAGCAGCGTCGACTTGCCGGCACCGTTGGCCCCGGCGACACAGACGATCTCGCCCTTGCTGACCTCGATACTGACCGCGGAGATCGCGACCAGGCCCTGATAGGCGGTCGTGATTTCATGCACCGACAGCATGACGATCTCCCAGATATGCCTTGATCACCTTGGGATCGCGCACGACCTCAGAAGGCTTGCCCTCGACCAGGACCTTGCCGAGGTCGAGCACGATGGCGCGATCGACCAGCGGCATCACGATCTCCATGACATGCTCGACCATCAACACCGTGATGCCGGCATCGCGCACCTTGCGCACCAGTGCCACGCCGGTCTGCGCCTCGGTCGGCGTCAGGCCGGTGAGGACCTCGTCGAGCAGCAGCAGCTTTGGCTCGGTCGCGAGCGCGCGGGCGACTTCGAGACGGCGCTTCTCGGCCGGCACCAGATCGCTCGCGAGCACGTCGGCGCGCGCGGCAAGGCCGGTGAACTCCAGCACCTGGTGCGCCTTGCGGCGCGCCTCACGCATCACCGTGTTGCGGACGAGCGCACCGACAATGACGTTGTCGATCACGGTCATGGTCTCAAAACTCTTGACCACCTGGAAGGTGCGCCCCACCCCGCGCTGGCAGCGCTCGGCCGCCGGCAGATGGGTGACGTCCTCGCCGTCGAACCAGATCGAGCCCTGCGTCGGCGGCAGAACGCCGGCAATGAGATTGAACAACGTCGACTTGCCGGCGCCGTTGGGACCGATCAGGCCGACGATCTCGCCGCGACCGACCGAGATTGAGACATCGCTGTTGGCGACGAGGCCGCCGAACCGCTGCCAGACGCCCCGGGTTTCAAGGAGCGCGGTCATCGCGTGGCTCCTTTCGCTTTCGAACGAGAGAGCAGGCTCACAAGTCCCTGCGGCAGCGCCAGCGATATCAAGACGATCAGCGTGCCGTAGACGATGAGATCCACGCCGCGGCCGGAGCCGCCGATATAGGAGCGCGTCAGCTCCGTCATCGGGATCAGGATGGCCGCGCCAAGCACCGGCCCCCACAGCGTGCCAATGCCGCCGAGCACAGCCGGCAGCGCCATCAGCAGCGAGAACTGGAAGCCCATCACGCTTTCAGGATCGATATAGGCGAGGAACTGCGCGTAGAAGGCGCCGCCGACGGCGACGAGGAACGCGGAGACCGCCGCCGCCCCCATCTTGGAATTGAACACGACGACGCCCAGGCTCTCGGCCGCTTCCGGATTGTCCTTGACCGCGCGCCACCAGAAGCCCCATTTGGAGTCCTCCAGCCACCAGGTGACGAACCAGGCGATGCAGCACAGCGCCAGCGCGAAATAGAAATACGGCAGCTTGCTGCGCATGAACTGGAATTTCAGCCAGCTGTCGCCGCGTACCGGAATGGTGATCCCCATCGCAGCGCCCGCCCATTCCCAGTTCTGGAACAGCAGGAGCCCGATCTCGGCGATGACGATGGTCGCGATCACGAAGTAATGGCCGCGGAGGCGAAAGAAGGGATAGCCGAGCCCCATCGCGATAACAGCCGCGATCCCGCCGCCCGCCAGCATGCCGAACCATGGCAACACGCCGAACTTGGTGAACAGCAGCTCGGTGGTGTAGGCGCCGATGCCGAAATAGAGCGCGTGGCCCAGCGAGATCTGTCCGCAATAGCCGGAGAGGATGTTCCAGCTCTGCGACAGCGCCGCATACATCAAGGTCAGGACCAGGATGTTCTGTACATAGACGTTCTTGACGAACAGCGGCGCGAGCGCGGCAAGCGCGGCCAGCACCGCGGCAATGATGAGATCGCGGCGGCGCCGCGCGGCAAAATTCTTGTCCATCACATCGACCCGAACAGGCCACGCGGCCGAATGAAGACGACGAGCAGGTACACGGCATAGATGCCGACCGACTTCAGCGACGGCGGCAGCATCAGGGCGGTGACCGCTTCAACCAGGCCGACAATGATGCCGCCGGCAAAGGCGCCGAACACACTGCCGAAGCCACCGAGCGCCACCGTGACATAGGCGATCAGCGCAAAGGACGCGCCCACGTCGGGGTAGATATAGAAGAACACCGCCATGATCGCGCCGGCGAGACCGACCAGCGCAGCGCCAAGGCCCCAGCCGAATGCGAAGACGCGGTTCTTGTCGATGCCGACCAGTGCGACCGCACCGGGATCTTCGCGCGTAGCCTCCAGCGCGCGGCCGAAATCGGTGCGATGGATGAAGAAGTAGAGGCCGGCAAAGGCGGCGATCGAGACCAGCGCACCGACCAGCTGGGGCTCCGGCAGGAAGATGCCCGCAACCGAGACGGTTTTGCCGCCGAGCCAGGACTGCGGAATGCTGCGATAGTCCGGCGTGAAGAACAGCTGGGCCAGTCCGCGCATGACGATGGCGAGACCGAACGTGGTGAAGATCTGCACCATGCCGGCATTGGTCTTGGCCCGCATCGCGAACCGTACGATCAACAGGTAGATCACCGCGCCGAACACGAACATCGCAGCCGCGACCAGCGGTGCCGAGAGCAAGGGATCGATGGCGAAAAACGCGAACAGGAAGAAGGACGCGTACATCGCGATCATCAGGAACTCGCCATGGGCGAAGTTCGTGACGTCCATCAGGCCGAAGATCAGCGCGAGGCCGACGGCGATCAGTCCGTAGAGCAGGCCCATCAACAGGCCGCTCGCGAGACTTTGGACAATGGTTTCGACTGTCAGCAACTTGTCCCCCAGAAAAAGCCCTCACCCCGAGGGGCGACATCGAACGCGCATCGCAAAGGACGGGCGTGCCCTCGTCTTAGCCGACGCGGCCCTCCGCCTTACTCCCCATGACCAGGATCGGAAGCTATCGTGCGAGCTTCCGATTCTTTCCTCACTTCATCGGCCAGACAGCTTCGGCTACCGCCGCCTGCGCCGGGAAGATGGTAACGAACTTGCCGCCGATATATTGCAGCAGCACCGGATCGGCGTCGTTGTTCTGGCCCATGTCATCGAACTTGACCCGCTTCCAAGGCATGATGGTCTGCTCGCCCGGAATGTCGGTTGCAGCCATCGCATCGCGGATCTTCTCGCCGTCAGTCGACTTGGCGCGGTTGATGGCGTCCGCAATCACGATCATCGCCATGAATTGCCGCGACGTGTTGTCGTTGAGATCCTTGCCCGACTTCGCCTTGAACAGATCGTTGATCTTGCCGACCATCGGCCGCTTGGCGGCGAGATCGAGCGAGAAGCTGCCGCGGGTGATCGCGCCGTCGAGCTTGTCGCCGACGGCATCGTAAAGGGCCTTTTCGGAGAAGCCGGCCGCCTGGGCCAGGATCGCGTTCGGCTTGTAGCCGAGCTCGGCCATGGTCTTGACCAGCAGGATGCCGTCCGTGGTGTAGCTCGAGGGCAGCAACACGTCGGCATTGGCGGCCTTGAGCTGCTGGACTTCAGCCGACAGCGACGGCGAGTTGGCGCGGTACTTGATGTCGGCGACGATCTTGTAGCCACGCTCGGTTGCGAGCTTGGTCTGGGCGTTGGCGGAGTCGGTGCCGAAGATCGTGTCTTCGTGGAACAGTGCCAGCGTATCGGCCTTGACGCCCTTCTTTTTCATCGAGTCGAGGAAGTCGAACATCGCCGCCGAGAACATCTCGTCATGCGGCGAAGCGCGGAAATAGTACTTCAGCCCGCGGCGATGCAGGCTGGGCGAGGAATTGTCCGCCGACAGGAACGGGACCTGGTAACGCTCGCAGATCTGGCTGACCGTGACCGCGACCGCGCTCTGATAGGAGCCGAGCACTGCGCAAACCTTCTCCTGGGTGATCAGTCGCTCGGCTTCGGCGCGTCCCTTTTGCGGGTCGCCCTGGTGGTCGGCGTACACCATGCGGATCTTGGCACCACCGAGACCCGGCAAGCCGACGCCCTTTGCCAGCGGAAGGACGAAGTCCTGATCGTTGTTGATGATGTCGATTGCGGTCTCGAATGCGCGCTGCGCATCGACACCGACCTGGGCGCCGGCACCCGACAGGGGATAGGTCGCGCCGATCACCACCTCGGACGTTTGCGCGCGTGCGGCTAGCGGCAGCAGTGCGGCAGCGGCGGTGGCTCCGAGCAGAACGTCGCGGCGAGTGATCGTCATTGGCTAAGTCCCCTGTTATTCGCGCGTATCGAATGAAACGATTGGCAAACTGCGTAAAGCCCGAAGAAGCAGCAAACGCTGCCTACTAAATCACGGCCATGTTCCTGTTCTTCAGATCCGTCACCAGCATCAAGCCGGGCGAATGCGTGATTGCGAAAGGTAGCTTGGCGGCGTTGATCACCGATTGCGGCGTCACGCCGCAGGCCCAGAACACCGGAATCTCGTCATCGGCAACAGGTACGGGATCACCATAATCAGGCTTGGCGATATCCTTGATGCCGATCAAATGCGGATGGCCGAGATGCACGGGGGCACCGTGCACGGCCGGATAGCGCGAGGTGATCTGCACCGCGCGGATCGCATCGGCCGGCTTGAACGGACGCATCGAGACCACCATCGGGCCGGCGAACGGCCCTGCTTCGCCACAGGCGATGTTGGTGCGGTACATCGGAACGCGCACGTTCTCTTCGATGTGACGGATCGGCATGCCCTCGTCGAGCAACGCCTCTTCGAACGAGAACGAGCAGCCGAGTACGAAGGTCACGAGATCGTCGCGCCAATAGCTGGTGACATCGGTAGGCTCGTCCACGACCTCGCCGTCACGCCAGACACGGTAGCGCGGCACGTCGGTGCGGATGTCGAGGTCGGCGCCAAGCGCGGGGATGTAGGGGCTGCCGACATCAGACATGCCGATGATCGGGCACGGTTTCGGATTGAGCTGGCAGAAGCGGTGGAAGGCGCTGGCGTATTCGGCGGGAAGGATCGCCAGATTGCCCTGGACGAAGCCAGGGGCGACCCCTGCGGTGGATCCGACCTGGCCGCCGCGATAGGCCAGCCGCGCCTGGCGGCTCGGGAGCGTGTCGGGCGTTTCAGTTTGCTGCACTGCCACCAAAACAGTCATTTCATCGACCTGCCTATGAACTCGACAAGCCTAGCCAACATCAAGCATACTATAAAGTCTAATCGTCCTTTTTAATCGATATCGATAAAGTAACTTTATCGATCGGGAAAATCCTTCCAATGCTGGACTTCAGGTCGATCGAAACCTTCCTCTGGGTTGTGAAGCTCGGCAGCTTCCGCGGCGCCGCGGCGCGGCTCAATACCACCCAGCCGGCGATCTCCCAACGCATCGCCCAGCTCGAACGCGAGATGGGCGTCAAGCTCCTGAACCGCGACCATCGCGTGGCCTCGCCGACCCCGAGCGGCCGGCAGATGATGGTCTACGCCGAGAAGCTGATCGGCTTGCGCGCCGCGATGATGGCCGAGATCGGCGATCGCTCTGCCATGCGCGGCGTGATGCGGCTCGGTGTCGCCGAGACCATCGTGCACACCTGGCTGCCGCGGCTGGTAAAGAGCGTCAACGAGATCTATCCGAACCTGTCGCTGGAGATCGAGGTCGACATCACGCCGAACCTCACCGCGCGATTGCTCGCGCAAGAGATCGAGCTCGCTTTCGTGGTCGGACCGCTGTCGGCCTCGGGCGTGCACAACCGCATGCTCGCCGACTATCCGATCGGCTTTCTCGCCAGCCCGTCACTCGGGCTTGGCCACGGGCCTGTCACGCTCGCCGATCTCGCGCGGTTTCCGATCATCACCTTCCCGCGCAAGACCAGGCCCTACGAGGTGGTACGCGAGGTGTTCGACCGGCCCGACTTGCCGCCGATCCGTCTTCACGCCTCCGCCTCGCTCGCCACCGTGATCCACATGGCGGTGGAAGGCCTCGGCATCGCCGTGATCCCCGACGCCATCGTCGAGAACGAGCTCGCCGACGGCCGGCTGCAATTGCTCGACACCGACCTTCAGATCGCACCGCTGACATTCACGGCGAGCTGGCTCGCCTCCCCCGACGTCGTCGCAGTGCAGCGCGTCGCCGAGCTTGCATGTCAGATTGCGCAGAGCAGCCTCGCGGTTGACGCGCCCGCGCTGGCGCGTCATTGAAAAAGGCGCCGGACAACCTTTCCCGTCCTTCCGGGATGGTGCGCAAGCACCAGACCCGGAATCTCGAGATTCCGGGTTCGATGCTTCGCATCGCCCCGGAATGACAGCGAATAATGGAAGAGACGCATGAGCCGAGCCGCGACCAACCTTCAAATCGATTCCGCCCGCCTTTGGGGCTCCATCCACGAGACCGCGCAATTCGGCGCGACGGCCAAAGGCGGTGTGCGGCGGCTGACGCTCAGCCGCGAAGACAAGCAGGTTCGCGACTGGTTCCGAAAGGCTTGCGAAGACGCCGGGCTTGAGGTTCACACCGATGCGCTCGGCTCGCAATTCGGCCTGCGCAAGGGCCGCGACATGTCGAAGCTGCCCGTCGGCATCGGCTCGCATCTCGACACCCAGCCGACCGGCGGCAAGTATGACGGCATTCTGGGAACGCTCGGCGCGCTCGAGGTGATCCGGACGCTGAACGACGCCGGTATCGAGACCGAAGCGCCGATCTGCATCGTCAACTGGACCAATGAAGAAGGCTCGCGCTTCGCACCGGCAATGATGGCGTCCGCCGCTTACGTCGGCGATTTCACCACCGACGATATCCTGTCGCGCAAGGACATCGACGGCACCACCGTCGGCCAGGCGCTCGACAGCATCGGCTACCGCGGCGACAAGCCGGTCGGCTTCCTGAAACTCGGCTGCTTTGTCGAGCTGCACATCGAGCAGGGACCAATCCTCGAAGCCGAGGGCAAGACCATCGGCGTGGTCGATTCCGGCCAGGGCGTGCTGTGGTACGACGGCAAGATTTCCGGCTTCGAGAGCCATGCGGGATCGACCCCGATGCCGCTGCGGCGCGATGCGCTGGCGACACTGTCGGAGATCGTGCTGGCAATGGAGGCCATCGCGAAGAAGCACGGACCAAACGCCGTCGGCACCATCGGCGAAGCCGTGATCGCAAAGCCCTCGCGCAACGTCATTCCCGGCGAGATCGCCTTCACCATGGATTGCCGCAGCGCCGATGGCGCGATCATGGATGCGCTCGATCGGGACTTACGCGCCGCCATCGCCGAGATCGCTGCACGCCGCAAGGTCGAGGTCAAGATCGATCTGGTCTGGCGCAAGGCACCGACACATTTCGATCCGAAGCTGATCGCCGCGGTCGAGAATGCCGCCAAGACGCTCGGCTACTCCTCCCGCCGCATTACCTCCGGTGCCGGCCACGACGCCTGCAACCTCAACACCATCATGCCGGCAGCGATGGTCTTCGTCCCCTGCAAGGACGGCGTCAGCCACAACGAGCTGGAAGACGCCACGCAGCCCGACTGCGCCGCGGGCACCAACGTGCTGATGCACACCGTGCTGGCGGTTGCCGGCGTCGCATCCTGATCGGAGATAGACATGCGCGGAGTTTTCGTCGACGCCAATGAGGCGCTCGCCGTCATCATGGAGCGGCTGGAGAAGCCCGGTGATCCCAAGGTTCGCATCCACAGGGATCCCGACATCAAGCCCGAGCAATATCCTGAGATCCTCGACGGCGCCGAGATCGCGATTGTCGACCACACGGCGCTTCCGACCGAGGTTGCGAAGAAGTGCACGGGGCTGAAGCACGTCGTATTCCTTGGCACCGGCGCACGCAGCTACATGAACCCGGAGGAGCTCGCCGAGCTCGGCATCTCCGTGCATCTGATCAAGGGTTATGGCGACACGGCGGTGGCGGAATCCGCGGTCGCTCTGATGTGGGCCTCCGCCCGCGTCATCGCGATGATGGACCGCGAGATGCGCGCCGGAAACTGGCTGCGCGAGGGCGGCATGCAGCTCACCGGCAAGACGCTCGGCCTGATCGGCTTCGGCGGCATCGCGGCGGAGGTCGCACGGATCGCGTCCGGCAGCGGCATGAAGGTGATCGCCTGGAACCGCTCGCCGAAGAGCCATCCGGGCGTCGAGTTCACCGATCTCGACACGCTGCTGGCGCGGAGCGACGTCGTATCCCTGCATCTGCTGCTCAACGACGAGACGCGCGGCATGATCACCCGCGAGAAGATCGCCAAGATGAAGCCGGGCGTCGTCTTCATCAACACCGCGCGCGCCGCCATCGTCGACGAGCAGGCGATGATCGATGCTTTGAACTCGGGCCATATCCGCCATGCCGGCTTAGATGTCTTCAACATCGAGCCGCTGCCGGCGAATCATCCGCTGACGAAGATTCCGAACGTGACGCTGTCGGCGCATTCCGCCTTCCGCACGCCGGAAGCGAGCGAGAACCTGATTGAGGCGGCATGGGTCCATTGCCGCCGGATCGTGAATTCGTAGGGTGGGTTAGCCCTGCAGATGCGCAGGGCGCATCTGCTAGGCATAACCCACCTCTTTGGTTCCTCGGAGACGGAAGTGGTGGGTTACGCCAAGGGACTGCGCTTCGCGCAGCCCGGGGCTAACCCACCCTACGCCCCCATCAAATCGTGAAGGGATAAGAGCAACAACAATGGCCGACTATCGCACCATCAAGGCGGAGCCGCTCACCAACGCCATCCGCGCCATCGTCAAGGCCGGCGGCTCCTCGGACCGCGAAGCCGAGCTCGTGTCGACCAACTTGGTCGAAGCCAATCTCAGGGGGCATGACTCACACGGCGTCGGCATGATCCCGCGCTATGTCCAGAGCGTCGTCAATGGCGGCCTCGCCGTGAACGCGCACGTCAAGATCGTGCTCGACACCGGTCCGCTGCTCACCCTCGACGGCCTCACCGGCTACGGCCAGGTGATCGGCCATGAAGCGATGGAGCTCGCGGCCGCGCGCGCCAAGCAGAACGGCGTGTGTCTCGTCGGCCTCTCCAATTCGCACCACATCGGCCGCATCGGCCACTGGGCCGAGCAGTGCATCGACCACGGCCTCGTCTCGATCCACTTCGTCAACGTGATCTCGCGCCCGATCGTGGCGCCCTGGGGCGGCAGCGATGCGCGCCACGGCACCAACCCGTTCTGCGTCGGCATTCCCCGCAGGGGTAAGGAGCCGATCGTGCTCGACTTCGCCACCAGCCGGATCGCGCAGGGCAAGACCCGCGTCGCCCACAACAAGGGCGCCGAGCTCGAGCCCGGCACCATCATCGATCATGAGGGCAAGCCGACCGTCAATCCGCGCTACACCGTGATCCCGCCATACGGCGCCATCCTGCCATTCGGCGAACACAAGGGTTCGGGGCTCGCGCTGGTTTGCGAAATTCTTGGCGGTGCGCTCTCCGGCGGACAGGTGGTCAAGGGCCCGTCAGACGGCAAGTACAACGTCATCAACGGCATGCTCTCGATCATCATCGATCCAGCCAAGCTCGGCACCGCGGAGAATCTTGCACGCGAGGTCGAAAGCTTCGTCGCCTGGCACACCGGCTCGCCTCCCGGCCCCGGCGTCGACAAGGTCAAGATCGCCGGTGAACCCGAGCGCGAGACCAAGAAGAAGCGGCTCGCGGAAGGCATTCCGGTCGATCCGACCACCTGGCACGAGATCATCGAGGCCGGAAAGAAGTTCGGGCTGGACCAGGCGGCGATCGAGAAGATCGCGGGCTAGCTACGACCGAAGCTTATGTTTTAATCGTAGGGTGGGTTAGTCGTGCAGAAGCGCGAAGCGCATCTGCGCGACGTAACCCACCCTGTTCGTATCCGCGGGAACAGAAGAGGTGGGTTGCGCCCAGCGGACCACGCTTCGCGCGGCGCGCAGGGCCAACCCACCCTACGCAGGGTCACCCGCCTCAGTCCACCATATCCGCAACCGCCTTGCCGCAAGCCGTGGTATCGGCATTGCCGCCGAGATCCTTGGTGCGCAGCGTACGTTCTGCCAGCGTGCGCTCGATCGCCTCGACGATCGATTTGCCGGCTTCCTTCTCGCCGAGATGCTCGAACATCATCGCACCGGACCAGATCATGCCGATCGGGTTGGCGATGCCCTGCCCCGCGATGTCAGGCGCCGAGCCGTGCACCGGCTCGAACACCGAGGGGAAATTGCCTTCAGGGTTGATGTTGCCCGACGGCGCGATGCCGATGGTGCCGGTGCAGGCCGGGCCGAGATCGGAGAGGATGTCGCCGAACAGGTTGGAGCCGACGACGACGTCGAACCAGTCAGGGTGCAGCACGAAGTTCGCGGTGAGAATGTCGATGTGGTACTTGTCCCACTTCACGGACGGATACTTCTTGGCCATCGCCTCCACGCGCTCGTCCCAATAGGGCATGGTGATGGAAATGCCGTTCGACTTGGTCGCCGAGGTCAGGTGCTTCTTCGGCCGCGACTGGGCGAGCTCGAAGGCGAATTTCAGGATGCGGTCGACGCCGGTGCGGGTCATCACCGTCTGCTGCGTCACGAACTCCCGGTCGGTGTCGGGGAACATGCGGCCCCCGACCGAGGAATATTCGCCTTCGGTGTTCTCGCGCACCACCCAGAAATCGATGTCGCCGGGCTTGCGGCCCGCCAGCGGCGACGGCACGCCGGGCATCAGCCGCACCGGGCGCAAATTCACATATTGGTCGAACTCGCGGCGGAACTTGATCAGCGAGCCCCACAGCGAGACGTGATCCGGAATCTTCGCCGGCCAGCCGACCGCGCCGAAATAGATCGCGTCGTGCTTGCCGATCTTCTCCTTCCAGTCCTCAGGCATCATCTGGCCGTGCTTCTCGTAATAGTCGTAGGACGAGAAGTCGAAATGATCGAAATGCAAGGACACGCCGTGCTTTTTCGCCGCCGCCTCCAGAACGCGCAGGCCCTCCGGCATCACTTCCTTGCCGATGCCGTCGCCGGGAATGACCGCGATGCGGTATTGTTTCTTGCTCATCGAGAACGTCCTTGGTTGGTCCGGCAGCCGCCGTCGTTTTGACCGCACTGCAATGGACCAAAGTCGGCAGCAGTGCAACGCTGCACTGCAATGTTGACCGTGGCGCAACCGAACGCCTACTGATTTCATCCGGTACCCATTCTGCGAGTAGCTCCCATGGATCTGCATCTGCGTGGCAAGCGCGTCCTGATCACAGGCGCGTCCAAGGGCATTGGCGCCGCCGCCGCCGAGGCGTTTGCCGAGGAAGGCGCAAACCTCCTGCTCGCCGCCCGCAGCGGCGATCAGCTCAAGGCGCTGGCCGACCGCCTGCGCTCCGCGCATCAGATCGATGCCGCGACGAGTGTCGTGGATCTGCGCAAGGAAGAGGACGTGGCACGGCTCGCCAAGGACGCCGCCGATATCGACGTGCTCGTCAACAATGCCGGCGATATCCCCGGCGGCTCCATCGACAAGATCGATGAAGCGACCTGGCGCCACGCCTGGGATTTGAAGGTGTTCGGCTACATCAACCTGACGCGGCATATCTACGCGCAGATGAAGGCCAAGGGCGGCGGCGTCATCGTCAACGACATCGGCGCAGCCGGCGAAAAGTTCGACGCCAATTACATCTGCGGCAGCGCCGGCAATGCCGCGCTGATGGCCTTCACCCGGGCGCTCGGAAGCAAGAGCCTTGCCGACAATATCCGAGTGGTCGGCATCAATCCCGGTCCCGTCGGCACCGATCGCCACGTCAGCTTGCTCAAGACCCGCGCAAAACACCAGTTCGGCGATGAGAGCCGCTACAAGGAATTCCAGAAAGGCCTGCCGCTCGGCCGCCCCGCGCATGCGCGCGAGATCGGCGACCTCATGGCGTTCCTGGCATCGGATCGCGCCGGCTATACGTCCGGCGTGATCTACACGGTGGACGGCGGCATCAGCGCCGGCTGGAGCTAACTCTGTCCTCGTCATTGCGAGCGCAGCGAAGCAATCCAGACTGTCCCCGCGGATCCATTTCTGGATTGCTTCGCCGCGCTCGCAATGATGAACTCAAATAAGCACAGGAGCTAAATACTTGTCTCAAGACCTGATCCGCGAAACCGCGTGCACCGTCGTCGACATCTTGCGCTCCGGCGACGTCTCTCCGCTCGAGCTGCTGGAGGTGCTGGAGAAGCGCGTCAAGGATGTCGACGGCAAGGTGAACGCGTTGCCGATACTGTGCTTCGATCGCGCGCGGACGCACGCGAAGGCCCTGATGCAGAAGCCGGCCGGTGCGCGCGGGCTGCTGGCGGGGCTGCCGGTGCCGATCAAGGACCTGACCGATGTCGCAGGCGTGCTGAACACGCAGGGCTCGCCGATCTTCAAGGACAACATCCCAGCCAAGTCCGACCTCATGGTCGAGAACCTCGAAGCCAATGGCGCGGTGGTCTACGCAAAATCCAACACGCCGGAGTTCGGCGCCGGCGCCAACACCTTCAACGACGTGTTCGGCGCGACGCTCAATCCCTGGGACACGACGAAATCGGCGGCAGGCTCGTCAGGCGGCGCGGCCGTGGCGCTCGCCACCGGCATGGCGTGGCTCGCAGAAGGTTCCGACATGGGCGGCTCCTTGCGCAGCCCGGCGGCTTTCTGCGGCGTTGTCGGCATGCGGCCGAGCATCGGCCGCGTCGCGCATACGCCCAAGTCGGCCATCAACCGCAATCTCGGCGTGGTCGGCCCGATGGCGCGCAATGTCGAGGATCTCGCGCTGCTGTTAGATGCCATGAGCGGCGACTATGCGGAGGATCCGCTCTCGCTGCCGGCACCCACAACCTCGTTCCTGTCGGCGGCGCAATCGCCCAAAAAGCCGAAACGCATCGCCTATTCGCCCGATCTCGGCATCACACCCGTCGATTCCGAAGTGAAGGCGATCACGCGCAAGGCCGCCGAACGCTTCGCGGAGGCCGGCGCCATCGTCGAGGAGGCGCATCCGGACTGGCGCGAGGCGCATGAATGCTTCCACGTGCTGCGCGCCTTCGATTTCGCCATCACCAAGGCCAATCTGCTGCGCACCAAGCGCGACCTGCTCAAGCCCGAGGTGATCTGGAACATCGAGGAGGGCCTCAAGCTCACGGTCGATCAGCTCGCCCGCGCCGAAGCCCAGCGTGTCGGCATGACCGCGCGCGCGATCGAGTTCTTCAAGACCTACGATCTGCTGCTGACGCCGACCACGATCGTGCCGCCCTTCCCGATCGAGCACCGCTATGTCGCCGAATGCGCCGGCAAGCGGTTCGAGAATTACATCCAGTGGCTCGGCATCGTCTACGCCATCACGCTCGCCTGCTGCCCGTCGCTGTCGCTGCCCTGCGGCTTCACCGCCTCGGGCTTACCGGTGGGTGTCCAGGTCGTCGGCGCACCGCGCGCGGATGCGAAGGTGATCGCCGGCGCGAAGGTGCTGGAGGACATTTTGGGCGTGCGCGGGCAGACGCCGATCGATCCCAGGGTGAAGTAGCCGCTCTCGTGCCCCCGACGCAGCGCAGCACTCGCGCGCTGCACCTTGTCCGGGACACGAGAAGCCTCACCTTCCCCTGGCCTCCAGGCTGCGGCTGTAGCGCGACATCGCGAAGCAAAAGACGAAATAGATCGCGGCAACGAAAATGTAGACCTCGACCGAAAACTGCTGCCAGGCCGGATCGATGATCGCGGTCTTGGCGGTCGTCAGCAGATCGAAGATGCCGATGATCAGCACCAGGCTGGTGTCCTTGAAGAACGCGATGAAGGTGTTGACCAGCGGCGGGATGACATGGCGGATCGCCTGAGGCAGCACGACCAGGCGATGTTTGCGCCAGTAGGACAGCCCGAGCGCGTCGGCCGCTTCATATTGCCCGCGTGGCACGGCCTGGAGACCGCCGCGGATCACTTCGGCAAGATAGGCCCCTGCGAACAGGATGATCGCGATCTGCGCGCGCAGCAGCTTGTCGATGTTGAACCCCGCGGGCATGAACAGCGGAAACATCACGCTCGCCATGAACAGCAGGCTGACCAGCGGCACGCCGCGGATCAGCTCGACATACAGCACCGAGAGCGAACGGATCGCCGGCAGCTTTGAGCGCCGGCCGAGCGCGACCAGAATGCCGAGCGGGAAACCGAACGCCAATCCGAACGTCGCCAGGATCAGCGTCACCGGCAAGCCGCCCCAGCGATCCTGAGAGACGAACGACAGTCCGAACAGGCCGCCCCACATCAGCACGCTGATCAGCATGAGCGCGCCGATCCAGAGATAGACCAGCTCGCGCCGCCACAGGGCGCGGCGGGTGGAGAGAAAGTACAGCGCGATGAACAGCGCGACCGACAGCGCCGGCCGCCACTGCTCGTCGAACGGATAGGTCCCGAACAGGATGAAGCGGTACTTTTCAGGAATGATCGCCCAGCAGGCACCTAAGCCGCGCACGGCCTTGCAGGCGCTGGAATCGTTGGCCGGCGTGAGCCAGACCGCGTTCGCGATGCCCCATTGCACGAAGCTGATCACGCCTTTGGCCAGCACCGCCAGCAGGATGATCGAGAGAATGCCGTTGGCGATCGACGAGAACAGATTGGTGCGCAGCCAACGCAGCACCGGGTTGCCGATTTGCGGGCGGCGGGCGGCTCGTGGCAGATCCGGCATGTCGGTGATCGCGGTCATGCTCAGCGCTCCGCCAGCGCGATGCGCGCATTGTACCAGTTCATGAAGAAGCTGATGCCAAGACTGATAGTGAGGAACACGGCCATGATCAGCGAGATCACCTCGATCGCCTGGCCGGTCTGGTTCAGCGTGGTGTTGGCCACCGAGACCACGTCCTGATAGCCGATCGCGACCGCGAGCGAGGAGTTCTTGGTCAAATTGAGATACTGGCTCGTCATCGGCGGCACGATCACGCGCAGCGCCTGCGGCAGAATGATCTGCCGCAGCATGAAGCTGCGGCGCAGGCCGAGTGCGCTGGCGGCATCCCACTGCCCGCGCGGCACCGATTGGATGCCGCTGCGCACGATCTCGGCGATGAAGGCCGAGGTGTAGGTGACGAGCGCGATCAGCAGCGCAAAATATTCCGGCGCGAGCGTCAGCCCACCGACGAAGTTGAAGCCGCGCAATTGCGGCCATTCGATCGTCCAGGACACGCCGAGCAGCAGCGACATTGCGGCCGGCAGCACGGCAATGAGGCCGAGCGCAAAGGGCCAGGCCGGGCGCGGCTTGCCGTCGCGCATCTGCTGCGCGACCAGCCATCGCCTGAGGACAAGGAACGCAATGAAGCCCAGCACGGCGGTGCCGAGCACCGAGAGCTGCGGCGACAGAATCGGGATCGCCGGCAGGATCAGGCCGCGATTGGAGAGGAACACGCCGTCGATCGGCCGCCACGCCGCGCGTGCGGCCGGCAAACCCTGCATCAGCACGTACCAGAACAGGAGCTGAAGCAGCAGCGGAATGTCGCGCAGGACCTCGACATAGACGGCGGCAAGTCGCGACAGCAGCCAATTCGCCGACAGCCGCGAGATGCCGATCAGCGTGCCCAGGATGGTCGCGAGCACGATGCCGATCACCGCGACGCGCAGCGTGTTGGCGACGCCGACGACGAAGGCCCAGAGGTAGCTGTCTCTCGGATTATACGCGAGCAGGCTGTCGGCGATCGGCATGCTGGCCTCGCGGCCGAGAAAGGCAAAGCCGGTGGTGATGCGGCGCGCCGAGAGGTTGGTGACGGTGTTGGACCAGAGGAAGACGATGACGGCAACGGCAATGCCGACCACCAGCACCTGCCAGAACAGGCCCCTCAATTCGTTTGGCCCGAGCGCGCCAAGGAAACTGCGGCGCGGCGGCGGCCTGGGATCATCTGAGGTCACAGCACAAAAATCCTTCTCGAAAACAGCGATTTCCGGCGGCGCGCATCAACTGTTGCATCAAAATCGTTTCCATGCAACAAATGTTTCATGGTCGTATCAGCGAAATCCTCGCCGTTGAGCGAACTGCGCATTGCGTTGCCATCGCTCCCCCTGCGCTTGCAGGAGGTCGGACGTTTTGTCGCGGCCAACGATTACGACGCCACCACCCGCTCGATGCGTGATCTCGCGGCGGAGGCCGGCGCCGATCCTGCCGCGTTCACGCGCCTTGCCAAGGCGATCGGCTATTCCGGCTGGGATGAATTGCGCGCGGCGCTGACCGAGGCACGGCGGCCGTCCGAGACCTCGCCGTTCTCGGCTCGCGCAAAAG
Organism: Bradyrhizobium sp. CCBAU 51745; assembly: GCF_028128715.1. Lineage (NCBI taxonomy): Bacteria > Pseudomonadati > Pseudomonadota > Alphaproteobacteria > Hyphomicrobiales > Nitrobacteraceae > Bradyrhizobium > Bradyrhizobium sp. CCBAU 51745. Next base: position 164,982 of record NZ_LBJP01000085.1, read on the forward strand.
GGCGCCGCCACGGCCCGCATGCCGACGTCACGCTCATCACCGACAAGCTCGAGGCCGAAGCCGCCGGCCTGCCGCGCATCTCCGCTCACGCGATCGCGGACGCGGCCCGCGCGCTGCACGATGCAAACCGAATCTGGATCACCGGTTATCGCAGCTGCCGCAGCGTCGCCGAATTGCTCAACTACGAACTCAGGCTGTTCCGGCCCGAGCAGGTGCAGATCGTCGGCGCCTCCGGCCCCGACGATCTCGATCTCGGCGCGTTCCGTCCCGGCGAGGCCGTGATCGTGATCGGCTTCATGCCCTACACCAATGCCAGCGTCCGCGTCGCACAGGCCGCCTATCACGCCAGCGCAACGCTGATCGCGATCGCCGACAGCCTGGCCGCGCCGATGGCCGAAGGCGCCGATCACGTGCTGCTGTTCGAAGCAGCCTCCTCACCCGGATTCTTCCCGAGCCTCACCGGCGCGCTCGCGATCGCGCAGTCGCTGGCCGCGGTAACGTTCTCGCTCGGCGGCACGGCCGCCAAGAAGCGCCTTCAGGATACCGAGGCGCGGCTCGCCGCAGCCTCCACCTATGTCTCGAAGAAAGGTTGACCCATGAGTCCCCCCACCACCCGCGTGCTGCACCGCTCGCTGCGAGAGACGCCGCCGAAGGCGATCGGCGGCGAAGGCGTCTATCTGTTTGGCGAGGACGGACGGCGGGTGATCGACGCTTCCGGCGGCGCGGCGGTGTCCTGCCTTGGGCATCAGCATCCGCGTGTGATCGCCGCGATGGCGAAGCAGGCCTCGACGCTCGCTTATGCGCACACTGCGTTCTTCTCCTCCGAGCCGGCCGAGGCGCTCGCCGAAAGGCTCGTCGGCGATGAGCCCGGCGGCCTCGCCTACGCCTATTTCGTCAGCGGCGGATCGGAGGCGATCGAGGCCAGCATCAAGCTCGCGCGGCAATATTTCATCGAGCGCGGCGAACCGCAGCGGCAGCATTTCATCGCACGACGCCAGAGCTATCACGGCAATACGCTCGGCGCGCTCGCCGCCGGCGGCAATGCCTGGCGCCGCGCGCCCTACGCACCGCTGCTCTCGGCCGCCTTCAGCCATGTAACACCGGCGTTTGCGTATCATGAGCAGCACGACGGCGAATCCGACGCGCAATTCGTGGCGCGCCTCGCCGCTGAGCTCGAAGCGGAGTTTCAGCGGCTTGGCCCCAACACGGTCGCCGCGTTCCTCGCCGAGCCCGTCGTCGGCGCCACCGCCGGCGCGGTGACGGCGCCGGACGGCTACTTCAGGGCCGTGCGCGAGATTTGCGACCGGCACGGCGCGCTGCTCATTCTCGACGAGGTCATGTGCGGCATGGGCCGCACCGGCACCACGCACGCCTGGCAGCAGGAAGGCGTCGCCCCTGATATCCAGGCGATCGCAAAGGGTCTTGGCGGCGGCTATCAGCCGATCGGTGCGATGCTGGCGAGCAGGGCGATCATCGACACCATCCGCGCCGGATCTGGCGCGTTCCAGCATGGCCACACTTATCTCGCACATCCCCTCGCCTGCGCAGCGGCGCTCGCCGTGCAGGACGTGATCCGCGAGGACAATCTGCTCGAGCAAGTGAAGCAGCGCGGCAAGCAGCTCGAGCAGCGGCTCACCGAGCGCTTCGGCAATCACCGCCATGTCGGCGACATCAGGGGACGCGGCCTGTTCTGGGCGATCGAGCTCGTCGCCGATCGCGCCAAGCGCACATCTTTCGATCCGGCGCTCAAGCTGAACCACAAGATCAAGGCGGAAGCGTTCGCCAACGGGCTCGGCTGCTATCCCGGCGGCGGCACCGTGGACGGCGTCCGCGGCGACCATGTGCTGCTGGCGCCACCTTATATCGCGTCTGCAGATGAGATCGACCAGATCGTCGACAAGCTCGGCATGAGCGTCGACAACGTGTTGCGTAGTGTCAATCATTGAGGGGAGAGTAGCATGATGAGGAAAGTGGTTATCGCAGCGGGCGTGCTCGCGGCATCGACGGTGGTCGCCCAGGCGGCGATGCTCGATACGGTCAAGAGCCGTGGCACGCTGGTGTGCGGCGTCAGCGCCGGCTTTGCCGGCTTCTCGGCACCGGACTCGCAGGGCAATTACAAGGGCCTCGACGTCGACTATTGCCGCGCGCTCGCCGCCGGTGTGCTCGGCGATCCCAACAAGGTGCGCTATGTCGCGCTGACCGCACAGAACCGCTTCACGGCGCTGCAGTCCGGCGAGATCGACGTGCTCTACCGCAATTCGACGCAGACGTACCTGCGCGGCGTGACGCTTGGCCTGCGCCAGGGTCCGATCAATTTCTACGACGGCCAGGGCTTTGTCGTGAAGAAGGACCTCGGCGTGAAGGAGATCAAGGATCTCAAGGGCGCCACCGTCTGCGTCGCGCAGGGCACCACGCACGAGGTCACGCTCGGCGATTACGGCCGCGCCAACGGCATCGACTGGAAGCCGCTGGTGTTCGACCGCGTCGACACCATGTATCAGACCTTCTTCGGCGGTCGCTGCGATGCCATGACCCAGGACGCCTCGGCGCTCGCCGGCGCAGTGACGACCGCGGCGCCGAACCCGGCCGACTACGTCGTGCTGCCGCAGACCATCAGCAAGGAGCCGCTCGGCCCCTTCACCCGCAATGGCGACGAGGTCTGGAGCGACATCATCACCTGGCTGCACTACGGCCTGATCGAAGCCGAGGAGCTCGGCGTCACCCAGGCCAATGTCGACGAGATGACGAAGTCGCAGACGCCCGCCATCCAGCGGCTGCTCGGCACCACCGGCGATCTCGGCTCGCGGCTTGGTCTCGACAACAAATGGCTGGTCACGGCGATCAAGGCCACCGGCAATTACGGTGAGATCTACGAGCGCAACGTCGGCAAAGCGAGCCCGCTCAAGCTCGAACGTGGCCTCAACGGCCTCTGGAGCAAGGGCGGCCTGATGTACGCAGTGCCGTTCAAGTAAAGCCGCATGTCCCGGACGCGCTGCGGCGTTCCCGGCGATGCGAAGCATCGTCCGGTACGCCGCTGCGCAGAGCCGGGGACCCAGCAGCTACAATGGGCCCCGGCTCTGCAGCGCAATACTTCGCATTGCGCTGCGTCCGGGGGCACGAGACCTCCCAGGTAGTCACGTTCAATGACGACATCTCCTCGCATCGCCCTGATTCATGCCCTCAAGCACTCCATCGCCCCGATCGAGGCGGCGTTCGCACGGGCGTGGGCGGAGGCGCGGCTGATGAACCTGCTCGACGACAGCCTGTCGGCGGATCTGGCGCGTGACGGCAAGCTTGGCGACGCCATGACGGAGCGCTTCCTCGCGCTCGGCGATTACGCCGCAGCCACGGGCGCGAACGCGATCCTGTTCACCTGCTCGGCCTTCGGCCCCTGCATCGAAGCGGTCGCGCGCGCACACGCACCGATGCCGGTGCTGAAGCCGAACGAAGCCATGATCGAGCGAGCGGTGACGATGGGCAAGCGCATCGGCCTGCTCTCCACCTTCCCGCCAACGTTGGCCTCGATGCCGCCGGAGTTTCCGGCCTCCGTCCAGATCGTGCCGAAACTCGCCGAGGGCGCGCTGGCCGCACTCGATCGCGGCGACCGCGCCATGCATGACCGGCTGATCGTCGAGGCGTCAAAAGACCTGCGCGACTGCGACGTGATCGCACTGGCCCAGTTCAGCATCGCATCATCAGCTCCGCTGGTCGCGGAGGCCACCGGCCGTCCGGTCGTGACGACGCCGGACAGCGCGGTCGAGAAGCTGAAGGGGCTGTTGAAGGCAATGCCTTAAGCGCCCGCCTTCTTGCGCCGCTGCGCGTCCTTGATCGCAACGGCGAGCGCGGCCTTCGTCTCGTTGACGAAATCCTCGACCAGCTCCTCGCGCGTGGCATGCGCGGCCTCGCCGGTGAACAGGCCCTGCGCGGCCAGCATCACCACGCCGTGCAGCGCCGCCCAGATCTTCAGCGCCTGCCGCTCGCGCAAATAGCCGACCGCGGGGGCCTCCAGCGCTTCGATCACGAGCGCAAAAGTCTCCCGCGTGGCCTCGTGCAGCTCGCTGCCCTTGGCCGCGCAAGAGACGGTGCGGGACGCAAACATCAAACGGTAGACGCCGTTACGGCGCAGACCGAAATCGAGCGTCGCCTGCGCCAGCCGTGACAATTTCGATTGCTTCGACGGCTTCGTCATGGCTTCGCGCAACATCGCGCTGAACTGCCGGAAGGCCTCGGCCGTCGCCGCGGCCAGCAACGCCTCGCGATCGGCAAAATGCCGGTAGGGTGCCGGCTGGGAGACGCCGAGCTGCTTTGCCAGCGCCTTGATGCTGATCGCTTCCGCCCCGCCCTGCTCCGCCTCGCGCAACGCGGCCTTGATCAGGGCGTCACGGAGATCGCCATGGTGGTAGGTATTCTCGGGCTTGCGGGCGAGTTGCGATCGCATGTTAGGGGCAAGCCTATAAGTTTGCGCTTGACAGGGGAAGCCTGCCGCGAATGTAATAGCATATAACTTAGAATGAGCGGCAAATGCCGCCGACAATAGACAAGAGGAACGCGCAGCCCTCGGGCTACGCGCACACGACCGAGGGAGCCGCAATGGCAGAACGACTGAAAGTTCACGTCGATCCCGACAAATGCCAGGGCCATGCACGCTGCAAGGCGCTGGCGCCTGAATTGTTCGAGCTCGACGAATACGGCAACGCCCACGAGGCCGGAGATGGCACAGTTCCGCCAGGGCTCGAAGACAAGGCCTGGCTTGCCAAATCCAACTGCCCGGAAATCGCGATCGATGTGATCGAGGAGTAGCGCGGCGCCCGCCCGCGCGTGCCTTCAGCGAACACGAGCCTCAAGGGATTCTTCCGATGTCCGATGTCAGCCAGCCCGTCGCCCATCCGCCCGTGACCGACTGGGTCAACGATTTCGACCACACCGATCCGCAATGGACGGACGATCCGTTTCCGATCTGGGAGGAGCTGCGCGCCGCGAGTCCGATCGTGCACACCGAGCGCTTCCTCGGTTGCTACATGCCGACGACCTACGAGGCGGTGCGCGCGATCGCCAACGACACCGAGCATTTCTCCTCGCGCCGAATCATCGTTCGCGACGTCCGGCCCGAGGTCGCGAGGAACGCGGCCCCGCCGATCACGTCGGACCCGCCTGTGCACAAGCCGGCCAAGCAATTGCTGCTGCCGCCCTTCACGCCGGATGCGATGAAGAAGCTGGAACCGCGGATGCGGGCGATCTGCAACGAGCTGATCGACGGGTTCATTGCCGACGGCAAGGTCGACGCCGCCGCGCGCTACAGCAAATACATCCCGGTGCGGGCCATCGCGCACATGCTCGGCATTCCCGAAAGCGACAGCGATCTCTTCATCAACTGGATTCACATGATCCTGGAGCTCGGCATCAGGGACGAGAGCAAGCTGCTCCAGGCCGTGCAGGAGATGAGCGACTATTTCAGGACGCATATCGAAGAGCGCCGGTCGAAGCCGACCGACGACCTGATCTCGTATCTGATGAATGCCCGGGATCGGGAAGGCCAGCCGCTGGAAGAGTCGCACGTGCTGGGTTCGCTGCGGCTGCTCCTGATCGCCGGCATCGACACGACCTGGAGCGCGATCGGCTCCTCACTGTGGCATCTCGCCCGGACGCCTGTAGATCGCGAGCGGCTGATCGCCGAGCCAGGTCTGATTCCCACCGCTGTGGAGGAGCTGCTGCGCGCCTATTCGCCTGTCACGATGGCCCGCGAGGTGGTCAAGGACACCACGGTCTCGGGCTGTCCGGTCAAGGCGGGCAACATGGTGCTGCTGTCCTTCCCGGCCGCCAACCGGGACCCAAAAATGTTTCCGGACGCCGACAAGGTCGTGATCGATCGCCGGGAGAACCGCCATGCCGCCTTCGGCCTCGGCATCCACCGCTGCGTCGGTTCCAATCTGGCGCGAATGGAGATGCAGGTTGCGCTCGAGGAATGGCTGAAGCGAATTCCGGACTTCGCCCTCGATCCCGCCGGCACCGTGACCTGGTCGCAGGGCACGGTGCGGGGACCTCGCCAGTTGCCATTTCTGCTGGGAAAGGCGATGTAGGCACCCAGACAATAGACTTCTGGGAGGCCGGACGTGACAGAGCAAGCAATCGAACCGGCCTCTGACCATTTCGACATCGCCGACGCCAAGCGGCGAATCAAGGCGATCTTCATCGGCTCCGTCGGCAATCTCGTCGAGTGGTACGACTTCTACGCCTATACGGCCTTCGCGCTGTATTTCGCCCCGGCCTTCTTTCCCGGCAACGATCCCGTGGTGCAGCAATTGAATGCCGCCGTGATCTTCGCGGCGACCTTCCTGATGCGCCCGCTGGGCGGCTGGTTCTTCGGCTACCTCGCCGACCATTACGGCCGGCGCATCTCGCTGACCCTGTCGGTTGTCTTCATGTGCTTCGGCTCGCTGATCATCGCGCTGACGCCGACCTATGCGACGATCGGCTTCGCCGCGCCTGTGATCCTGGCGCTCGCCCGGATCATCGAGGGCCTGAGCTTAGGCGGCGAATACGGCGCCAGCGCCACTTATTTGAGCGAGGTCGCCGATCCCAGGCGTCGCGGCTTCTATTCGAGCTTCCAGTACGTCACCCTGATCGGCGGCCAGCTGACCGCGATCATCGTGCTATTGCTCCTGCAAAAGGTCTTCCTGACGCCCGATGAGCTGAAGGCCTGGGGCTGGCGCATTCCGTTCGCGATCGGCGCGGCGCTCGCGATCGTTGCCGCGGTGATGCGGCGCAATCTGCACGAGACCGAGGCGTTCGAGGAGGCCAAGAGGGTGGTGAAGCCCTCAGGCTCGATCACCAATCTGCTGCGCTATCCGCGCGAGCTGCTGCTGGTGGTCGGCCTCACCGCCGGCGGCACCGCCGCCTTCTACACCTTCACCACCTACATGCAGACCTTCGTCAAGCTCTCGGTCGGGCTGACCGAGGACCAGACCACCTTCGTGATCTTCGGCACGCTGGTGTTCGCGACCATCCTCCAGCCGATCTACGGCGCGATCTCCGACAAGATCGGCCGCAAGCCGCTTTTGATCTTCTTCGGCGTCGCCGGCACCCTCGCGACCGTGCCGCTGCTGATGACGCTGAAGGAGACCAAATCGCCCTTCATGGCGTTCATCCTGATCAGCTGCGCCTGGCTGTTCGTCGCCGGCTACACCTCGATCAACGCGGTGGTGAAGGCCGAGCTGTTTCCAACCACTGTCCGCGCGCTCGGCGTCGGGCTACCCTATGCCATCACCGTCTCCATCTTCGGCGGCACGGCGCCGGCGATCGCACTCTATTTCAAGACCATCGGGCACGAGCAGTGGTTTTACTACTATCTCGCCGGCATCATCTTCCTGTCGCTGATCATCTATTCCACCATGCGCGACACCAAGCGCGAATCCGCGATGCATCGCCACGAGTAGCTGACTTCGAGTAAACCATGGCCGACGAAACGCCATCCAACAGCAAGCTGACCCGCACCAAGGAAAAATGGGCGCGCGAAGGCCGCTTCCTTACCGGCAAGGTCACGCGCCCTGAAGACCAGCGGTTGCCGCCCGGCCAGCATCTGACAAAGGACTGGCCGGTGCTCGATCTCGGTGTCGTGCCGCCGGTGTCGCGCGAGCGCTGGCGGCTGGACGTCTACGGCGCGATCGATAATCCCATATTCTGGACTTTTGCAGATTTCGCCGCGCAGAAGCAGGAGCAGTTCACCTCCGACATCCATTGCGTGACGACCTGGTCACGCTACGACAATCAGTGGGAAGGCCTGGCCACGCGCGAGCTGCTCGCGGTCTGCCAGCCGCGCGAGGATGCGCGCTTCGTCGTGTTGCATTCCTATGACGGCTACACCACCAACCTCGCGTTGGAAGACTTTGCCGCCGAGGATGCGCTGCTGGCCCATAGCTGGTCGGGCCAGCCGCTGTCGGAGGAGCATGGCGGCCCTGTCAGGCTCGTCGTGCCGCATCTGTATTTCTGGAAGAGCGCCAAATGGCTGCAAGCCATCGAATTCGTGACCGAGGATGCGCCGGGCTTTTGGGAAGTCCGCGGCTATCATAATCGCGGCGATCCCTGGGCCGAGCAGCGCTATTCAGGGGACTAGCCTCAAGCAAACAAGGGGGAGCCCATGCCGACCGAACGCTTCCAGTTCACCGGTGAAGGCGGTCATCAGCTCGCAGCGGCGCTCGAGTTGCCGGACGGCGAGCCCGCAGCCTACGCACTGTTCGCGCACTGCTTCACCTGCGGCAAGGACGCGCTCGCTGCAAAACGCATCTCGGTCGCGCTCGCCGCCAAGGGCATCGCGGTCCTGCGTTTCGACTTCACCGGCCTCGGCTCCAGCGAAGGCGATTTTGCCAATTCGACCTTCACCTCGAACGTCGCCGATCTCGTGCGCGCGGCCGATCATCTCCGCACGTCCCGCAAGGCCCCGTCGATCCTGATCGGCCATAGCCTGGGCGGCGCCGCGATCCTGGCGGCCGCCGGCAAGATTCCTGAGGCAAGAGCCGTCGTCACCATCGCAGCACCCTCCGACCCGGCTCATGTCACCGGCCTGTTCGGAGAACATGTGGATGCGATCCGCGCGCAGGGTGAAGTCGAGGTTTCGCTTGCCGGACGCCCGTTCCGGATCAAGCGCGAATTCCTCGACGACATCGTCGAGCACGAGCTGATGAAGGACATCACCGGCCTGCACAAGGCACTGCTGGTGATGCACTCGCCCGTTGACGACACCGTCGGCATCGACAATGCGACCAAGATCTTCGTTGCAGCCAGGCATCCCAAGAGCTTCGTCTCGCTCGACGACGCCGATCATCTGCTGACCAAGCCGGCCGATGCGCTCTATGCGGCCGACGTGATCGCCGCCTGGGCCAGCCGCTACATCGACACGGCAAAGACCGCAAAAGCGATCGATCTCCTCGATGAACCACGCAAGGTCGTGGTCCAGGAAACCCGCAAGAGCAAGTTCGACCAGCTCATCACCGTCGGGCCGCATCATCTCGTGGCGGACGAGCCGAAAGCGGCCGGCGGCGAGGATGCCGGCCCCGGCCCCTATGATTTCCTGCTGGCGGGCTTAGGCGCCTGCACCTCCATGACCATGCGCCTTTATGCTGACCGCAAATCGTTGCCGCTCGACCGCGTCACCGTCACGCTGAAGCACGCGAAAATCTACGCCAAGGACTGTGCGGAATGCGAGACGCGCGACGGCATGCTCGACCAGATCGAGCGCGAGATCGCGATGGACGGCGCGCTCGATGCCGAGCAGCGCAAGAAGCTGATGGAGATCGCCGACAAGTGCCCGGTGCACCGGACGCTGACCTCGGAGATCCGTATCGTGACCAAGGCCGTGGATTAGAAGCATGCCGCCATCGTTCGCACCGCCGCAGCTATCTCGCTCTCGCGCCAGGCCGCAAAGCCGAGCAGCAGGCCATGATCGCGCGGCTTGCCCAGCGCCAGGCTGGATAGTGCGCGCGCTTCAACGCCGGCGTCGACCAAGCGCTTCACCACCGCCTGATCGGCGCGCCCTCGTTTCAGGCGGGCGACCAGCTGGATGCCGCCCTGGGGCACCTCGACCGTCAGCGCCTCGCCGAGATGGCGTTGCAGCCCGTCGACGAGATGATCGCGCCTGAGATGGTACAGCCGGCGCATCCGGCGCAGATGTGCCAGGAAATGCCCGTCAGTGATGAACTCGGCGAGCGCCTCCTGGATGTGGCTGGATGCGATCAGGCCGATATGCCGCTGCGCAATCTCGAATGTGCTGACCAGCGCCGGAGGCACGACGAGATAGCCGAGCCGGATATCCGACGTCATCGCCTTCGAGAAGGTGCCGACATAGAACACGCGGCCATGGGCATCGAGCCCTTGCAGGGACGGCACCGGGCGGCTGTCATAGTGGAGTTCGCCATCGTAGTCGTCCTCGACGATCCAGGTCCTGCCGGGCCCTGCTTGATCCGAGAAACGCGGTGCGGCGGGCCAGCGACATCAGCCGCCCGGTCGGATGCTGATGCGACGGCGTCGTGAAGATGAGTTTTGGCGCGGCCATCCCAGGCATCTGCTGCATGCCCTGCTGATCCAGCCCGATGCCGGTGACGCGCGCGCCAGAGGCACGAAAGCCGGCCGCCGCGCCGGGATAGCCGGGATCTTCGACATAGACCTCATCGCCCGGCGTGATGAGCACGGCCGCAATCAAGGTCAGGGCGGCCTGCGCGCTCGGCAGGATCATGATCTGGTCCACGGCTGCGCGAACGCCCCTGCTGGCCGCGAGGTAATGCGCCAGCGCCTCGCGCAGCCGCGCGCGGTTGACCGGACCAGGCTCACGCTTGGCGGCACGCACGGCGCTGCGGCGCAGGCACCGCGCCCAGACCTCGTTCGGAAACTCTCTTGCATCGCCATGCCCCGGACGCAGCGGCTTGAGCGGCGCCTGATAGGACATCGGCCAGTCGGTCTGCTTGAGCTTTGAAGCCCAGGGTGAAAGCCGAGGCCTGGCGGACCGGGCCTTCGGTCCGGCAACGCCCATGCCTTCGATCCGCTCGCCGCCATCGACGGTCACCACAGGACGACGTCCACGCGATGCGGCGAGATATCCCTCGGCGGCAAGCTGCTCGAACGCATAGGTGACGGTGTTGCGTGAGACACCGAGATCGCCGGCGACCCTGCGGCTGGACGGCAGCGCGCAGCCCTTGGCGATGCGGCCGGCCGCGATCAGGCCGCGAAGCTGGCCCGTCAGTTGCGCCACCAGCCCCTGCTCGTCGGCGCGGTTCAGGACGATCAGGCCGGAGATCATGCTGTCCGAAACTGGCACTCTATTCCTTTCCAATCTGGCGCTTTTTCAGGTGCCAGTCCGGATGCTATCCACCGCACCGGACCGCTTCAAGGACCTTGCGATGAACTCTTCCTTGTCTCCCCGCGCCGCCGTCGGCCTGTTCCTGATAGTTGTGCTGGCCTGGGGCGTGAACTGGTCGATGACCAAGCAGATCGTGCAGTTCCTTCCGCCGCTGTGGACGTCGGCGATCCGGAGCTGGATCGCGCTGGCCGGCTTGTTCGTGATCCTTAAGGCGAGCGACAATCTGGTGATCCCGGAGCGGCGCGACATCCCTGTCATCCTCAGCGTGGCGCTGCTGCACATGACGATATTCTCTGTCCTGGTCGCGGCCGGTGTGCGCTTCCTGCCCGCGAGCAAGGCGATCGTGCTCGGCTACACCACGCCGCTGTGGGTCGCGATATCAGCCCCCATGCTCGGCAAGGATACGCTGACCGCACCCAAGCTTGCCGGCGCCTTGTTCGGCCTGGTCGGCCTTGCCGTCATCCTGAATCCCAACTCGATCGACTGGAGCAATCGCAACGTCCTGCTCGGCGCCGGCATGGTGATCCTCGCCGCGATCTCCTGGGCCGCGAACATCATCTATCTCCGGGCGCATCGCTGGATCGGCTCTCCGCTCCAGCTCCTGATCTGGCAGCTGCTGGTTGCGACCATCGTGCTCACGGCATTGGCCGTCATCACCGATGGCCTGCCGCACGCGGCATGGTCATGGAAGCTGGTGCTGCTGCTCCTGTATTCCGGCCTGGTCGGGACGGCGCTGGCCTATTGGGCGATGTCGATGGTCAACAGGAGCATCTCGGCGCTGACGACGGCGCTCGGCACCACGGGGACGCCGCTCGTCGGCATCGCCAGCGCGGCGATCCTGCTGGGCGAGCCGATCGACATCAGCCTCGTCATCGCAGCCGCGCTGATCGTGACCGGCATCGGCCTTGCGACCTTGGGCGATCGGATGTTGCGCCGTCAGGCGACTGCGAGCGGCTGAACGCGCAGGGCTCCGCGCAGGCCCGCCGCCGTGCCGAGCACGATGCCGGCGACTGCGATGAACGAGCCGACCGCAAGCGTCGAGATGCCGGTGAGCCCCTGCCCGATCGAGCAGCCGAACGCCATCACGCCGCCGATCCCCATCAGCGCGGCGCCGGTGCCTGAGCGCAGCATGTGACGCGGCGAGGAATAGCCTTCGAGCTTGAAGCGACCGGTGGCGAGCGAGGTGAGCAGGCTGCCCGCGAAGACCCCGCCCACGGTCGCAATTCCGAAGTTCGGCGTTAGCCCGGTCGAGAGCATCGCATATTGCAGACTATCGGCGATCGGCGCGACGAAGGTGAGCGAAGTCACCGGCACCGGATTGAACTCGTCCGCACCGAGATAGCCGGTGACATACCAGCCGCCGGCAACGAGAAGGCCCACGATGACGCCCGCCGCGACCTGGCCCGGCGAGCGGCGAAACGGTGGATGAGCGAAGGCAAACAGGATCAGCGCAACGACGATCACAGCCGCGGCCAGCGCGCGCGCAACCAATTCAGTGACACCGACCGTCGCGAGCACCGATGGCAGCGAATTCATGGTGACGGTGATCTGCGAGGCCTGGACCAGCGCAATGCGCGCCGGCGCAATCAGGCCCTTGAGCGTCATCTGCGCGGCGACGGCGAGCACGATCACGACGACGAAGGAGCGGAGATTGCCGCGGCCGAGCAGCACCAGCGCGCGCGAACCACAGCCGTTCGACAGTACCATGCCGTAGCCGAACAGCAGGCCGCCAAGGAACAGCACCGGCACCGAAAAGGTGGGTTGCAGATAGATCGACTTGCCGAGATCGACCATGCCGCTGCCGGCGAGGAGCTGGCTCGCAACAATCGCAACCGCGATCGCCAGCGCGTAAGTTCGCACCAGCCGCCCATCCCCCTCCGCCAGCCATCCGCGCATGCTGCTCATCAGGCAGAAGCCGCTGAGCAGGCCGACGGAGCCGTAGACAAGGCCGATAACGAGGCCGGCGAGGATGACGAGTTGGGTGGATACCATCGATAGCTCTCAGACCTCTCGCCATTTTCCGTCATTGCGAGCCACCGGGTCCGCGCAAAGCGCGGCCCGATGACAGGCTCCGCGAAGCGATCCAGACTGTCTCCGCGGAAAGACTCCGGATTGCTTCGCCGCGCTCGCAATGACGAGCTTCATGGCCGCAGGATGACCCTATCGCGCGACGAGCCGGCCACGGCGACATAGGCCTCCTTCGCACGCTGCAGCGGATAGATCGCACTCGCCTTGATCGGGAACGGCTTCAAACGCCCACTCGCAAAGCCCGATTCCAGGTCGCGCAGCACCGCGCCTGTCGCAGCCGACGACAGGCCGAGCGTGTCGATGCCGACATAGGTGTGCTGGCCGCGATAGAATTCCAGAATGTTGAACTGCACGATGCGGTCGATCGCGGCGATCAGGATCTGGCGACCGCGCAGGCCGAGCGACTTGTGCGCGGCCTGGAAATAGGGATCGCCGACCGTGTTGAAGACGATGTCGGCGCCCTTGCCGCCGGTCAGCTCGCGCACGCGCGTGGCGACATCGGTTGTGGAAGCGTCGATCACCTCGATCGGCGCATTGCTGTGGCCCTCATAGGCCTCCGCCTTGCGCACCACGCCGATGACGCGCGCACCCTGCCAGGTCGCGATCTGCACCGCTGATTGCCCGACCTTGCCGTTGACGCCGAACACCAGCACGGTCTCGCCCGGTTTCGGAACACCGGCGCGGCGAAAGCCTTCCATCGCGGTGACGAAGGGCACGCCGATGCCGGCGGCCTCCTCCCATGACACCGTGTTCGGCTTCTCCACCACGGCATCGGCTTCGACGACGAGATGGCTCGCATGCGTGCCGTCGCGGCGGATGCCGAGATCGCCGGAGGAGCCGAACACCTCATTGCCGACCGTGCCGGCCGGACCATCGATCACCACGCCGGCGTAGTCGCGGCCCGGCGTGCGCGGGAACACGGCGTAAGGCATCAGTCCGGTCGCAGCCTTGACGTCGGATGGATTGACGGCGGCGGCCTTCACCTCGATCAGCAGATCGTTCGGGCCACGCGCGAGCGTGCGACGCTCGACATCGGGGGCAAGCGCAGCAGCGTTTTCGGCCTTGCTATTGAGGCGAACGCAGCGTGCTTCGATGGTCATGGTATCGGCTGGCGACATGGGAAAGGCCCGCGATTTCTCGCGGGCCTTGTCGCCTCTGGGGGCGGTCAAGTCAATCCGTCAACTCAGTCCTTGATCAATCCTTGCTCAATCCTTGGGCCGCTTGTCGTAGAGCCGCTTGGCCTTGCCGAGCGAGCGCTCAAGCGTGGCCGGCGCGACCACCTGGACCCTGGAGCTGACACCGATCGTGTTCTTGATGTGGGTCGAGATCCGGTCGGCATGGTCGACGAGGCCGCGGCCATCCCAGCTCTCGGGCCGGGCCTCGGCGATGATGGTCAGCTCGTCCATGCGGCCTTCGCGGGTCAGCTCCAGGATGAAGTGGCCGCCGCACCAATCGGTCGCGAGCAGCACCTCCTCGATCTGGGTCGGGAACAAATTGACGCCGCGCAGGATGATCATGTCGTCGGAGCGGCCCGTCACCTTCTCCATGCGCCGCATGCCCGGCCGCGCGGTGCCCGGCAGCAGCCGGGTCAGGTCGCGGGTGCGATAGCGGATCACGGGGAACGCTTCCTTGGTCAGCGAGGTGAACACCAGCTCCCCCTTCTCGCCATCAGGCAGCACCGCGCCGGTCTCGGGGTCGATCACTTCGGGGTAGAAATGGTCTTCCCAGATGTGCAACCCGTCCTTGGTCTCGATGCACTCCTGCGCAACACCGGGGCCGATCACCTCGGAGAGGCCGTAGATGTCGGTCGCGTCCATATCGAAGGCGTCCTCGATCTCGCCGCGCATCGCATTGGTCCAGGGCTCGGCGCCGAAGATGCCGATCTTGAGCGAGCATTGGCGCGGATCGAGCTTCTGCCGCTTGAACTCGTCGAGGATCGCCAGCATGTAGCTCGGCGTCACCGTGATGATGTCGGGCCTGAAATCATTGATGAGCTGCACCTGCCGCTCGGTCATGCCACCGGAGATCGGAACCACCGTGCAGCCGAGCTTCTCGGCACCGTAATGCACACCGAGCCCGCCGGTGAACAGGCCATAGCCATAGGCATTGTGGATGATCATGCCGGTGCGGCCGCCGGCGGCGCGGATCGAGCGCGCCATGACGTCCGACCAGGTGTCGATGTCGCGCTGGGTATAACCGACCACGATCGGTTTGCCCGTCGTGCCCGAAGAGGCATGCACGCGCACCAGCTTTTCGCGCGGCACCGCAAACATGTTGAAGGGATAATTGTCGCGGAGGTCCGTCTTCACCGTGAACGGAAATTTCGCGAGATCGGACAGCTCGCGAAAGTCCGAGGGACGCACGCCGGCCTTGTCGAAGGCCTTGCGATAATGCGCGACATTGTCATAGGCGTGCTTCAGCGACCAGGCCAGCCGCTGCGTCTGCAGTGCCATGATCTCATCGCGTGAGGCGCGCTCATGCGCGTCCATCTCGGCCTTATGGACGTGGCCGCCTTCCTTCAGCTTCGTCGAAGCCATTCTCGTTTCCCCACATATATGTTCTTCTCTTTATTGATCTTGCCTCGGCAGCCACGTGCCCGGAACGACACGCGAATGCCCACGGAATTCGGCAATGACGGTCTCGCCTGATGTGACGCGCACATCATAGATGCCGGAGCGGCCGCCGCGGCTCACCTCGCGCGCCGTCGCAACGAGGCGGTCGCCGAGCCTGCCGGGCTTGAGAAAGGTGATCTGCCCCTGCGCCGCGACGACGCGCTCATTGTGCGAGTTGCAGGCAAAGGCGAAGGCGGAATCGGCGAGCGTGAAGATGAAGCCGCCATGGGCGATGCGCTGGCCGTTGACCATGTCCGGACGCACAATCATGGCCAGCGTCGCGAAGCCGGGGCCGATCTCGACGATCTCCATGCCGAGGCCCTTGGAGGCGTCGTCCTCGGCCCACATCGCATCGGCACAGGCGCGGGCGACATCCTCAGGCGACAGGGCGGCTTTGACGTTCACGCGCTTCTCCCGGTGAAATGCTTGCTCATGATGTTCTGCCTGATGGCCAAGACTGTCAAACGTGGTCGTAGTCGACCACGACCAGTTCCGACGATGGCTTGGCCTGGCAGGTGAGAACAAACCCGGCCTTGAGCTCCCAGGGCTCCAGCGAATAATTGATGTCCATGGGCGCCTCGCCCTCAACCAGCTTGGCGCGGCAGGTCGAGCACATGCCGCCCTTGCAGGCAAAGGGCAGATCCACGCCGGCGCGCAGCGCGGCATCGAGGATGGCCTCGTCCTCGGCGACCGGCACGTCGCGGCGCTTGCCGTCGATGATCAGCGATGCGATCGCCTTCGGCGGCGCATCTGAAACAACAACTTTCCTCGGCCGCGGCTTGCCGCCGAACTCCGAGACGAAACGCTCGACATGGATGCGCTCCTCCGCAATGCCGAGATCGCGGCATGTCGCCTCGATCTCCTCGCTCATGCCCAGGGGACCGCAGATAAAGACGTGGTCGACACTGTCGGCTGGCACCAGCGAGCGCAGCAGCACCCGCACCTTGCCGCCGTCGAGCCGGCCATGCAGAATCGGGATATCCTGCTCCTCACCGGAGATGACATGGAAGATCGAGAGGCGATCGATGAAACGGTCCTTCAGCTCCTCGAGCGCTTCCAGGAACATGATGTTGTCGGTCGTGCGGTTGCCGTAGAACAGGAAGAAGCGGCTGTCCGGCTCACGCGCCAGCACGCCCTTGACGATCGACAGGATCGGCGTGATGCCGGAGCCCGCGGCAAAGCCGACATGGATGCGCCCGGTCTCGGCCGGAGGGATCACACCAAAGCGCCCGGTCGGCGTCATCACGTCGAGCTCATCGCCGCGTTTCAGCTCCTCCGCGGCCCAGCTCGAAAACGCGCCGCCGTCCACCTTCTTCACGGCAATGCGGATCTCGCCGTCGTCAGGGCCGGAGCAGATCGAATAGGAGCGGCGCACCTGCTCGCCGTCCAGCGTGGTGCGCAGCGTGAGATACTGGCCGGGGCTGAAAGCATAGTCGTCGGCGAGCTCGCGCGGGATGGCGAAGGTCATCGAAACGGCGTCCGACGCCTCGCGGCGGAGGTCGTTGACGGCCAGGCGGTGAAAGCGCGGTGCGGCGGCGGACATGGTCAATGACACTTGAAATAATCGAAGGGTTCGCGGCAGGCCTTGCAGCGCCAGAGCGCTTTGCAGGAGGTCGAGCCGAATTCGGACAGCAGCTCGGTCTTCTCAGAGCCGCATTGCGGGCACGCGACGGCTTGCTCGCCGAACAGCGCGCGGCGTGAGCTTGAGGCTTGCGGTGGCGCGATGCCGTAGGCACGCAGCTTGCGGCGCCCCTCCTCGCTCATCCAGTCCGTGGTCCAGGCCGGCGACAGCACCGTGCGCACCGTCGGACGATGGAAGCCGGCGCGCTCCAGCGCGATCTCGATTTCCAGCGCGATCATGTTCATGGCCGGGCAACCCGAATAGGTCGGGGTGATCGCGACCTCGACATGATCGCCATCGAGAGAGACATCGCGCAGCACGCCGAGATCGGCAATCGTCAACACCGGAATTTCGGGATCGACCACGCTCGCCGCAGCGTCCCAGGCGCGCTGACGCAATTCACGGTCACGCTCGAGCACCATCACCATGTCTGCCCCGGGAAGGTTCGCTGCATCGATTGCAGCTCGGACAGGAGGTGGCCGAGATGCTCGCTGTGCCGGCCGGAGCGGCCGCCCTGCTGCATCCAGTCGTTCTGCGGCAGTATAAGCGTTGCCTCGCTGACGACGTCGGACAGCGTCGTCAGCCAGTGGCCGCGCAGGGTGCCGGGATCGATCGCGGTTCCGGCGTGGATCAGCGCGCGTTCGCCGTCGTCGACGGCGAACATCTCGCCGGTGAAGGCCCAGAGGTGATCGATCGCGGCTTGCGCGCGTGCGTGACTTTCGTCCGTGCCATCGCCGAGCCGGACGATCCATTCGGAGGCGTGGCGCAGATGATAGGCGCTTTCCTTTTCCGACTTCGCGGCGACAGCCGCGAGCGTCGCATCGCGCGAAGCCATCATCGCGCGCCAATAGATATCGGCGAAGGCGGAATAGAAGAACTGCCGCACCAGGGTCTGGGCGAAGTCGCCGTTGGGCTGCTCGACCAGCAGCAGATTGCGGTACTGCCTGACGTCGCGCAGATAGGCGAGCTTGTCCTCGTCGTTATCCCCGCCCTCGACCTTGGCGGCATAGGTGTAGAGCTCGCGTGCCTGACCGATCAGGTCGAGCGCGATGTTGGAGAGCGCCATGTCCTCTTCCAGCATCGGCGCATGCCCGCACCATTCCGACAGCCGGTGGCCGAGGATCAGCGCATCGTCGGCGCGCCGCAGCGCGTAGAGCACCAACGGAGTTTCGGAGACCTGGATGTTGGCGGAAGACATCACATCACCCCCATCACATGTGCCCCACTTCCTCGGGCACCTCGTAGAAGGTCGGATGCCGGTAGATCTTCGATTCCGCCGGCTCGAACATCATGCCCTTCTCGGCGGGGTCGCTCGCGGTGATCGCGGTCGACGGCACGACCCAGATCGACAGGCCCTCGCCGCGGCGGGTGTAGATATCTCGGGCGGCTTGCAGCGCCATGGTGGCGTCGCTCGCATGCAGCGAGCCGACATGCTTGTGCGCGAGCCCGTTGCGGCTGCGAATGAAGACTTCCCACAGCGGCGTGTTCGGCGTGGCCATCCTGATCTCCCTATTCCGCGGCTTGCGCGGTCTGACGCTGCGCGCGCTTGGCGGCAAAGGCGGCAGCCGCTTCGCGCACCCAGGCGCCCTCATCATGTGCCTTGCGGCGCGCGGCCATGCGGTCGCGGTTGCACGGGCCGTTGCCGGCGAGCACCTGCTTGAACTCGGTCCAGTCGATCTCGCTGTAGCGCCAGTGACCTTCGGCGTCCTGGGTCATGCCGGGATCGGGAATGGTGAGGCCGAGATATTGCGCCTGCGGCACGGTGGCATCGACGAATTTCTGGCGCAGCTCGTCGTTGGAGAAGCGCTTGATCTTCCACTTCGTCGAAGTGTCGCTGTGCTGGCTCGTCGCATCGGGCGGACCGAACATCATCAGCACCGGCCACCACCAGCGGTTCAGTGCATCCTGCGCCATCGCCTTCTGCTCGTCCGAGCCGCGGCACAGCGTCAGCATGATCTCGTAGCCCTGGCGCTGGTGGAACGACTCCTCCTTGCAGACGCGGATCATCGCGCGGGCATAGGGTCCGTAGGAGCAGCGGCACAGCGGAATCTGGTTCATGATCGCGGCGCCGTCGACCAGCCAGCCGATGGTGCCGATGTCGGCCCAGGTCAGCGTCGGATAATTGAAGATCGAGGAATATTTTGCTTTCCCCGCGAGCATGGCGTCGACCAGCTCCTCGCGCGAGGAGCCGAGCGTCTCGGCAGCGGCATAAAGATAGAGCCCGTGACCGCACTCGTCCTGCACCTTGGCCAGCAGCGCGGCCTTGCGGCGCAAGGTCGGCGCGCGCGTGATCCAGTTGCCTTCGGGCAGCATGCCGACGATTTCCGAATGGGCGTGCTGGGAGATCTGGCGGGTCAGCGTCTTGCGGTAGGCCGCCGGCATCCAGTCATTCGGCTCGATGCGCTCCTCGGCATCGATGCGGGCCTGGAACTGCGCAGCCTTGGCCGCATCCTCAAGACCGCGATCGTCGGTCTCGGCCGTGTTCAGCGCCTGGGTATACATGCGCAGTCCTCCCAATTTGTTGGAGGCAACATATAACAAAAATTACGTCATGCAAGATATTTCTGTAACATAAAAAAGGAGCCTAGCCTTTCTTCTCTTCTCCCCTCGTGGGAAGACGGGCCGGGCTCCAGTGCCCTATGCGGCCTCGCCTCGTGGCCCTCCGAAGCCCGCCGGTGTCTGTGTCGTGGCCTGGCTGATGCCGCGCGAGCGTCAATGATTGGTCAACAACTACTGCTCGGGCACGTAGCTCTCCGCAACCGAAAATAGGCTCGGAAGACTGCGATACCACGTCGCGAGCCAAGCTATGCTCACCAACAGAGCAATGCCGACAACGCTGACAAGGATCTGGGCGACGATGCCGTCGCTGACCTGCACGAGGATCCAGTAAGCGGCAAAGGAAAGGAATACGCCGAAGCAGAATACAGGCAGCGAGCGCTGACCACACAGGATCACTGGCCGCAGCCGTTTGGAACTGAGCCAGTGCGCGTCCGGTGGAAGGAAATGCAGCAACACGATCAGTGTGGCCACGAAATGCGTGAGACGCAGCGGGTCGAGGTTGGTTTTGTCGATTGGATAAATTGCACGACTTAAAGCCTCTGGCACAAATCCTTCCAAACTTGGCACATGCCATGTCATGACGATCAGAAACGCGAATATGAGCAATGCCACCGCGACAACAGTGACCGAGCGAGACAATGCTGTGGACCTTATCCTTGGCCCGCTACCAAAACCGCACCAGATCCCGAATACAAACAAGAACTGCCATGCGAACGGGTTGAAGTACCATTTGCCTCCTGGGAACGAGGGTAAATTCCAATCGAGATGCCGAGCAACAAAATAAACCATCGCAGAGGCGAGCAGGGTCAAGTTCGGTCGCCGCAGCAGGCACCACAACAGTGCTGGCGCAGCGAGAACCAGCACGATGTAGAGAGGAAGGACATCGAGGTTGACTGGCTTATACCTTAGCATAAGGGCCTGGCCGATCATGATATCGGGACGATTGAGAAATTGCGCCACATTGAACACGTCCTTGTACATCGGGTTGTCAAAGCGAGCCGCGGTGCGCGCGACTTGCGCGACAAAAAACAAGAACAGGAAGATGTGCGCGACATACAGCTGCGACGCTCGCGTCCAAAGCCGCTTCGCTGCGGCTAAGAGCAGCCCGTTCCTGACGGCTGGTCCATACGCAAACCCGATCGAATAGCCCGAGGCATAGACGAAGAATTCTGCAGCGTCGCTGAAGCCGAAGTTGCGAAGGGTGAACCAATTGCAGAAGTTATTTGGGATATGGTCGAGGAAGATGATCCACTGTCCGATGCCGCGGATGAAGTCGAGCCGTAGGTCGCGTTCAGGTGGCTGTAAGAGAAGCGTCATGCGCGGCCCTGCGCTACTTGCACCCATGTCCTGAGCCCTCCGCAGAACTGTTTCAGGCTGTCGCGTGAGGCCGCCGCTTAAGTTGATCTAGCTCAAAGCCGCTGTCGAAAAGGAAGATCCGTTGATGGCCGATGTGGGATTTCGCGTCACCTCGCGTTCACACCGCTATCGAGGGCATAAGCGGACTTCGTTCAAATGTGGGCCGGGCGGGACCAAAGTTGGGTTGTATCGCCTTCGGGCTTCGAGCGAGGCTGGGACCAAGGCTTCCGACATGTAAGGGTTTTATTCCTAGGAATATATCCACAGGAAACTGTCGCTCTCTTCGAATTGGCGCAGGGGGCAGCTTGATCTAGCGCAAGGAACGAACTTCGGAGCGTCCCACGTTGGTGTCGTGAATTAGCAAACCCCTTGGAGACAGCAATGAAGCACGCACGTTCCACTCTCGTGCTGACCGCCCTTCTCTCGACGCTGCTGACAACAACAACTTATGCGGCATCGAAGCATCAGCCACAGA
Organism: Bradyrhizobium sp. CCBAU 51745; assembly: GCF_028128715.1. Classification (NCBI taxonomy): domain Bacteria; kingdom Pseudomonadati; phylum Pseudomonadota; class Alphaproteobacteria; order Hyphomicrobiales; family Nitrobacteraceae; genus Bradyrhizobium; species Bradyrhizobium sp. CCBAU 51745. The sequence continues at coordinate 186,479 of NZ_LBJP01000085.1, forward strand.
TAACCCAAGCCCACTACGACGCGATGGAAAAGTGCGTCTCCCAAACACTCGAGGCACTGCCCGGAACCCCGTCACAGGGAAACGGCCTCTCGGATCGGCGGAGGGCGATGTACATGGAATGCGCAAGAAAGGCTGGCTTTAGGCCTTGAGTTTCTTTGAAACTGAGAATTGTCTGGGACAGTCCGACAATTGTCGACGGCTTGGGGATTTGGGGCGATCAGGCCGCGCTGCAAATCCTCCGGTAGTCAACGGCTGATCGATCATCCGGCACAGTTGGCGCTGCAATACGCAGCTCGCGCGGCTTCAGCTACCGAACCTCCGCTCCAACAGCTTTCGCGCCGACGGCAATGGCCCCTTCTCATTGCTTCCATGGCCGTCAAGCCATTGTTCGGACGGGACAAGCAGCGCGCGATAGATCTCGCCGCAGAGCGCGCGGGCCGCCCTGCCCGGCCAGTCCGCCGGCAGCAGGCTTTCGGGCAGCAGCGGATCGCGCAGCACGACGCGGCGGTAATAGTGGATCAGGAGGATGCGCGCGGTGAAGGCGTCGGCCTCGGACAAATCCGTGCCGCGCGCGAGCGCGGCGCGCAGCGGCTCAAAGGTCTTCATGAATTTCAGATAGGCGTCGGCGGTGCGCTCCAGCGGCCAGCTCGCGCTGAGCAGGCGACGGCCGCTGTCATCCTCCGCCGACACCTCGAGGCGGATCGCGCCCGCGGCCTCGTCAGGCACCGGCACCCCTGATGGCGCGACCCACACGCCCGGCAACGGACTGCCGAAGCCGGCATTTCGCAGCGCCTCGCGCGAGGCGTCGCGGTCTTCACCGTTGCCGATCAGCAGCAGCTCGAAGCGGCCGGTCCAGTCCGACGGCGGCGGATCGTAGATGTGGCGCGTCGCAGCCTCGAACGTCTCGCGTCCCTTCTCGGCGAGACGATAAAAACTGTTGCGACCGACCTTCTCGCGCGTCAGCCAGCCATCGGCGGCAAGGCGCGACATCGCCGTGCGCACCACGCTGCCATCGATGTCGAGACCCTCGAAGAACGCCAGCAGCGTGCCGAGCCACACCGAACCGCCGCGCGGCACAATGGCATCGCCAAACATGGTGATGACGATGGAGCCCGTGCGCGACGGCTCACGCTTGAGCTGGTCGATGATACGAGAAAGCGGATGCGCCATGCGGCAGGCTTAGCGCGTTTGGTGCGGGCGCGACAATGGATGGGAGCGACGCCTGCCTCTTCTGCCTCTCCCCTGCGCGCACGCCTCGTCCTTCGAGACGACCGCTTCGCGGTCTCCTCAGGATGAGGCTGAGCAGGCATCGGCACCCGCTAAACAGCTGCCACACACCCAGGCCTCATCCTGAGGGCCCGCCAGAGGCGGGCGTCTCGAAGGATGCGCCACGGGGGAGCCGCTCTCAAATGCGATTGCCCTGCAACGTGCGGGGAGAGGCGAAGAACTACCTGTCCGGATCGGGATAGGCCAGGCTGCGCCAGCCGCTGCGATCGAAGGGGCGCCATTGGCCTTCCTTCTGCGCGAGGCGGTCGGCCACCGCATAGACGACGGCGGGATGGTGACCCATGCCGCAATGGCTGCTCTCGACCTCGATGCTCTCGGTCTGCGCGCCCGTCTTCTCCATGCAGCCCTGCCAGGCGCAGACGCCATCGGTGCGGCTGAAGATGGCGGTGGTCGGGACCGGCGGCGGCGCAGCGAGGTCGCCGCCGAAGCGCGGGTCGACCTCGTCGGCGCGGCGGCCGCTGGCCCATTCATAGACGCGCCAGGCATTGGTCGATCGAGGATTGCCGGCGAAGGGGCTGCCGAGCGTAATCACCTGGCGCACACGATCGGGCATCATCTTGGCGAGCTGGCGCGCATAGAGGCCGCCAAGGCTCCAGCCGACCAGGCTGATCTTGCGACCGTGGGTGTCGTTGAGCTCCTCGACCAGATCGACCATCGCATGCTGCACGCCCGGCCGCAGGCCGTAGTTACGGCCCTGGCGCCAGCCGCTGACGGCGTAGCCCTTGCTGGTGAGAAAGGTGCGCAGCGCGCGCGTGGAGACATCGGAGGCGACGAGGCCCGGCAGCACCAGCACCGGATGGCCGTCGCCGCGCGGCGCAAGGCTCAGCAGCGGCAACGCGCCGAGGAACGCGCCGAACTCGTGGATCGCGCGCCCTTCCAGAAACATCAGAGTACGGGACGGCGGACGCAGCGTCTGGGCGGTAGCGGTCATCAATGGATCCCCTTGGGAAGAATTCCTGAACAGCCCGCCGGCCGCGATATCGGCAACGGGCACGAATTCCAATACGCCGGCTTCTTGATCGTTCCGCAGCGCAACATGAATCAGCTAGGCGGCCGGTTCCCGATATTCAAGCGGGAGAGACACGGGGCCACAATAGGCCCGCGCGTTAATGCTGTCAGGCGTGACGCAAAAGTCACAACAATCGGAGCAGGAATTCGCCCGTGTAGAGCGCAAGTCCCGCGAGCCCGCCGATCAGCGAGCCGTTGAAGCGGATGTATTGCAGGTCGCGGCCGATGTTGATTTCGATCAGCGAAATCAGCTGCGCCATGTCCCACGCCTTGACCTGGTCGGAGATGAAGGTCGAGACGCCGCTCTTCTGGTCGGCGACGAAGCTGCGCAGCACTGTGACCAGGCCCTGGTTGATCTCGCCGCGCAGCTCGGCATCGCCGGCGAGCGCTTCGCCCGCCGCGACGAACATGCCGGCGAGATGATGCTGCAGCACCTGGGTCTCGCCGGATGCGCTGCGCTCGATGAAGGAGCGCGTGTTGGCCCAGACGGTGCGGGCGAGATCGGCAAGCTCGGGCCGCGCCAGGAAATCGCGCTTCAAGCCGTCGATGCGGTCGATATAGGCCCGGTCGGTGCCGAGCCGGTCGACGAAGCTGAGCACCATGCGGTCGAACTCGCCGCGGAACGGATGCCTGGGATCGCTGCGCACCTCGTTGAAGAACGCGGTGGCGGACGAGACGATCTTGTTCACGAGAAACTTGTCGGCGCGATAGAGCTTGAGCAGGGTCGGCAATTCCGCGCGCACCTTCTCGCGGATCATCGCCATCGTTTCCTTCTGGTTCAGCGTCTCGTGCATCACGCGCAGGAGATCGTCGAACAGGATCTGGTGCCGCCCCTCCGCGACGAAGCCGCGCAGCGTGCCGGCCGCGAGCGGTGCGAGGTCGATCGCCTGGATTTGTGTCGACATGCGGCGAATGATGAAGGTCATCAGGCCGGAGCTTTCGGTCGCGGACACCGCCTCCGGCAGCAGCCGCAGCGCAAAGCGCGCGAGGTCATCGCTGCGCTTGCGGTCGCGCAGCCAGTCGGCGACGAAGGAGCCGAAATCGATCTCCTTCAGCTTGGCCTCGACGGGACCGGCCTCGAGGAAATGGACCTGGATGAACTCGCCGAGCTTGTCGGCGATACGGGCCTGGTTGCTCTGGATGATGGCCGTGTGCGGAATCGGCAGGCCCAGCGGCCGCTTGAACAGCGCCACCACGGCATACCAGTCGGCGAGGCCGCCGATGGTCGCGGCCTCCGCAAAAGCGGCGACGAAGCCGAACACGGGATGCACCGGCAGCAGCCATTTTGCGACGATGAACAGAGCAAGCGTCGAGGCCAGCACCAACGTCGCCAGCGCTTTCACGCGGCGAAGCTCCGCGGCGCGTTCGGCGTCGCCAGGGGTGTCGAATGAGAAAGTGGCGGGGCGAGTCATTGTGAATTGGAGACTACGTCATTCCGGGACGATGCGAAGCATCGAACCTCAGGTACGCAATTGCGCACCTGAGAATCTCGAAATTCCGGGTTCGCCCTTCGGGCGCCCCGGAATGACGGGGGATGATGACGGCAGCGCAAACAAAAGGCCCGCCGAAGCGGGCCTCAAAACACAGTTTCAACTCAACGCAACAAACTCAACCACACAATCAGGCGGTCTTGTAAACCTTGGCGAAGTTATCCTGAGCGGACTTCGCACCGTTGGCGGCGAGCTTGCCGAGATAGTCGGCGGTCGCCTTGGTGCGCGAGACGAACGCTTCGCCGCGGGCGCGGAGCAGGCTCGACTGGATCTCGACGGCTTCGCTGAACGACTTGGCGGACGCGAGCTTGTCGATACCCGAGAAGAACGCCTCGGCGTCCTCGTAGATCGCCTGCTGGATGTTGCGGCTGATCTTGCCGGCTTCAGTGACGGACTCGGTCACCGCGTTCTCGACGGCGGCGGTCACGCGCTCGGAGCCAGCGAACACCTCGGCAGCACGGTCCTTGGCGGTGTTGGCGGTCTTCTTGACGAATTCGCGGGCAGCCTCGGGAACTTCCAGGTTCTGGATGTTCTTGAAAGCGTCTTTGAAGCCCTCGAAAGCGCTGTTGGTTTCGGTGGTCATGGGGGTTCTCTCCATCCTCATTAGGTTGAGCTATGGGCTCACCCCGTCCTCGATGGCCCGGGGCACTGGATATATGGCATTGTTAATTGTGCGACGCAATATTCATGGTGCAATGCGGCATCACGAATTCGTGATCAGCCTTATCTGGAGGCATTCTGATGCCTCCCTGCCCCCGCCGCCTACTGTGCATGGGGTTGTTTTGCGGTTTTTGGCCGGCGGGGTGGCGCTTTTAGTGCTGGACGGCACTTCTTAGTGCTGGACGGCACTTCTTAGTGCTGGACGGCGCCTGGCAGCCCATAGGCCTCCATCTGGGCCTGGACCTGCGCGATGTTGTGGCCGAGCACAACGATATCGTGGGTCTTGCCGTCGACGTCCCGGACATGGTCCCGGAGCAACGCCTCAGCCTTGAAGCCGAGGCTTTCGAACAGCGCGATCGCGGCCTGCTGGTCGACCGTCATCTGGACCGAGAGCTTCTCCAGCCCCGCCCCGAGCGCGAGCGCGAAGGTCTCCTGCGACAGCGCCTTCCCGACCCCCTTCCCGCGCACGTCCTGCGAGACCACCATGCGGATCTCGCCGACATGGGGCGACCAGGAATGCGGGTCGCGCACCAGGGTGCCGCAGCCGACGACCGTGCCACCCCTGACCGCGAGCAGGCTCTGAATGGCGCCGCGCTCGATCTCCTTGACCCAGGCCGACAGCACCTTCGGCTCGCTGATGTTGCGCGGCAGGAACAGCAGGTCATGGGTCGGCAGGCCTTTGCCGAAGGCAAGCACGGCGGCTTCATCGGCGGCCGACATCAGGCGGATCTCGATATCGCCGGCGTCGGTCTTGACGTGGCGCGGATAGGTACGCTGCTCACTCATGTCGATCGTGTCCCCAGCCAGGAATCCAGTTTCGGCCATAGCCGCTTGATGGCATTGGCGCCGGCGACCAGCGAGACGTGACCGCCTTTCAGCATCACCTCTTCCTTGTCCGCCGAGCCGATCTTCGCGATCAGATGTTTGGCCGCGTCATAGGGCACGATGTGATCGTGCTCGGCGACCGCGTGCAGGATCGGCACCTTGATGTTCGCGAGCTTTGCCGGGCGGCCGCCCACCGACATGGTGTCGTTGTAGAGCTTGTTGTCCCACATCAGGTCCTTGGTGATGGTGCGAAAATATTCACCGGCCAGCGGCAGCGTGTCGGTCGCCCAGCGGTCGAACATCCGGTACGACTTCACGAACTCGTCGTTCCAGATGTTTTCCCAGAGCTGGATCTGGCTCGCCGCGCGCGAGGCCGGACGCAGCATCTCGAACGACGACAGGATCATCTCCGGCGGCACGTTGCCGACGCTGTCGACGAGGCGGTCGACGTCGAAATAGCGGCGGTCGGAGAAATTGGAGAACAGCTTCATCTCGCGGAAGTCGATCGGCGTGGTGAAGCAGATCAAATTCTTCATCGGCCCGTCCGGAAAGATCGAGCCGTACAGCAGCGACAACACGCCGCCGAAGCAATAGCCGATGACAGAGACGTCCTGCTCGCCGGAATCGGCCTGCACGCGGCGGACGCAATCGGGTATGAAGTCGAGGACATAATCCTCCATCCGCAGGCTTCGCTCCTCCGGCCGCGGCGCGCTCCAGTCCAGCATGTAGACGTCGTAGCCGCGCTTCAACAGGAACTCGATGAAACTCTGGCCAGGCACGAGGTCGAGGATGTAACCGCGATTGGTGGTTGCCATCACGATCAGCACCGGCACGCGGTAGATCTCGTCCGACATCGGCCGGTAGTGATAGAGGCTCATCGTGCCGCGCGAATGCAGCACGTCCTTCGGGGTCGATCCCAGCGTCGGACCCGAGGTCGAGAAATATTCGACGCCCTTGATGCTGCGCTGGATGGCGCGCTGCACCTCGGCCTGGATGCGCTCCGGGATGCTAGCGAAATCAAGTCCCGTCGGCGCGTTCATTTCGGCCCTCCGCCTTCGGATGGCGGACGTTTGGTACGCGGCGGCCGCAGTGCGGCATCGACCGGCGATCCGCCCGACGCCGCCGACATCTGGCTGAGCATCGACTTGATCTCGCCGATCTGACTCTCGATGGCTTGCAGCCGCTCGGCGATGCCGGTCATCTGCTCGCGGCTCGGCAGGTTCATCGAGAGAAGATATTTCTCCATGAGATCGCCGAACTGCTTCTGAGCGCCCGCAGCAGCACCGCCGGCCCGATTCATGGCCTGCGAGAATTCAGGCGTCTCCATCGCCTTGGTGGCGAAGGAGTTGAAGCCCTTCTCCATCTCGCCGACCATCTTCTGCCACAGGGCGACAGGGTCGGTGATCTTGTCGGTCATCGGCGTCCTCCAGGTCACGAGGGCTTCTTGCGCCCCTCTTTTGCCGCCATACCACACCGTTGCGACGGGCCGGTCAACGGCTAAGCGACAGGCTGATGTCGTACGGCTTCTTTGCGGCGGCAAACCATGCGATACAATTCCGGCCTGCCACAGGGGAACAATCCGGTGAACGCTTCCGCCCATCAGCCGCCGCAGACCGTTCGCGCCAACGGCATCGACATCTGCTACGAGATTTTCGGCAACGACAATGCCGAGCCGCTTCTGCTGATCATGGGGCTCGGCGCGCAGATGATCCACTGGGACGATGGCTTCTGCGAGCAGCTTGCCGCGCGCGGCTTTCGCGTGATCCGCTTCGACAATCGCGACATCGGGAAGTCGAGCCATCTCACGGGCGGCAAGCGGCTGACGCCGCTCGAATTGATGAAGCTGCGCTTCCTCAGGATTCCCGTGGCCGCTCCTTACAAGCTGATCGACATGGCCAAGGACACGGTCGGCCTAATGGATGCGCTCGGCATCAAGTCTGCGCATCTGGTCGGAGCGTCCATGGGCGGCATGATCGCGCAGGAAGTGACGTTGTCGTTTCCCCAGCGCGTACGCTCGTTGACGTCGATCATGTCGACGACGGGCAATCCGCGTGTGCCGCCGCCGACGCGGGAGGCTGCCGCGATGTTGATGGCGCCGCCCCCGCGCAGCAAGGAAGAGTTCATCACGCGCTTCGGCGAGACCTGGAAGATATTGCGGGCCGGCTCCTTTCCCGAGGAAGAAGCGCTCGATCCAGGTCGTGCCGAACGCGTCTTCGCCCGCGGGCTCAATCCCGCCGGCGTCGGCCGGCAACTCCGCGCCGTGCTGGCCTCCGGCAGCCGCAAGGAACGGCTGCATGGCGTGAAGACGCCGACGCTGGTGATCCATGGCTCCGTCGATCCGCTGGTGCGCCCCGAGGGCGGCAAGGACACGGCGGAGTCAATTCCGGGCGCAAAGCTGTTGATGATCGAGGGCATGGGCCACGCGCTGCCGATGCGGTTCTGGCCGGAGATCATCGGCGCGATCGACAAGCACGCGCATGGCGCCGCGGCCAAAGCGGCTTAAGCCTTCTTCGCGATCCAGATCACGTGGCGCGCCCCGCCGCCTTTGCCGGTGGCGCGCACATTGATCTCGTTGACGTCGAAGCCGGCGCGGCCAAGTCGTTTGGTGAAAGCGGGATTGGGCCCCGATGACCAGACGGCGAGTACACCGCCGGGCCGCAGCGCCGCCTTTGCGGCCGTCAATCCGCTCGCACTGTACAGTGCATCGTTGCCTTTCCGCGTAAGCCCCTCCGGTCCGTTATCGACGTCGAGGAGAATGGCGTCGAAGGCCGAGCTCTTCGCTCGGATGATTTGGCCAACATCGATTTCGCGGATGCTCACCCTGGCATCATCGAGACTGTCGCCGAAGACCTCCGCCATCGGACCGCGCGCCCACGCCACCACCGCTGGCACCAGCTCGGAGACCACGATCTTCGCTTTGGCCCCAAGCGCGGCCAGCGCCGCGCGCAGCGTAAAGCCCATACCGAGGCCGCCGATGAGGACGACGGGTCTTGCCACCTTCTCGATCTGCTTCGCTGCGAGCGTTGCGAGGGCGGCTTCGGAGCCCGACAGGCGGTTGTTCATCAGCTCATTGGTGCCGAGTTTGATCGAAAACTCCTTGCCCCGCCGCATCAGGCGGAGCTCCTCGTCCGAGCCGGGGATTTTGGCGGTGTCGATTTTTTCCCAGGGAATCATGGGAGACGTTTAGCACGATTGGGCTGGCGGTCACCCGCCGGCCCAGACGTCCAGCACGTAGCGGTTCTTCGTACCCATCTCCTCAATCCAGCGGGCGCCCGCGGCCGCATCGCTGCCGCTCCTCTCGCGGTAGATCGCGACCAGCGCCGCCTTCACGTCGGGCTCCATCCTGCTGCCGTCGCCGCAGACATAGATGATTGCGCCCTGCTCGATCAACGGCCAGACCTTGTCTTTCTGCGCGGCGAGGACGTGCTGCACATAGGTCTTCGGTCCGTCCGCCCGCGAGAACGCGGTGAACAGCTCGGTGATGCCGCTCGCAGCAAGCGCCGTGAGCTCATCCGCGTAGAGGAAGTCCTGGTCCGGATGGCGGCAGCCGAAAAACAACATGGACGGTCCGAGGCTGGCGCCCTTGGCCTTGCGCGCGGCGCGCTCCTGGAGGAAGCCGCGGAACGGCGCGAGCCCCGTGCCGGGACCGATCATGATGATCGGCACGGACGGATCGTCGGGAAGCCGGAAACCGGCCTTGGTCTCGCGCACGGTGGCGTAGACCGTGTCGCCCGCACGCCGGTTGGCGAGATAGTTCGAGCAGATGCCCTTGTACGTACCGCGCCCGGAGGCCGCCGGTCCTTCGACCACCCCGACGGTGACGCTGCAACGCGCAGGATCGACCGACGGCGAGGACGAGATCGAGTAATAGCGCGGCGCCAGCAGCGAGAGCATTTCCAGATAGACGTGGAACGGCAACTCGCAAGCCGGATATTCAAGCAGGAGGTCGAACACTGATTTGCGCTTGCCCAGGATCTCGGTCCGGTAGCGCTCGAGCGTTTCAGCCTCCTCGCCGACAAAGGCCAGCAGCTTCGGCTTGGTGACCGGACAGCGGGTGTGCTCCGCCATGGTCTGGATCTGCTTCCGTGTCGCCACCTGCTGCAACTCGACAAACTCGCTGAGCAGGCGTCCGACCGACACGGCATTGCCAACGGGCAATTGCGCGCGGCGGCCTTCAGCCACCTGAAGCCTGATCTGGTCGGCCGGCAGGAAGCCGAAGCGGCGGGCAACGGAGTCCACCAGCGTCGGATCGTTGCGCGGAACGACGCTCAGGTGATCGCCAACCCGATAGCTGATGTTGGCCGGCAGCTGCACCTCGATATGGCGCGTCGATCGCTCCGACGGATTTGCACCGGACTTGTTCTGAAGCTCGTCATTGATAAGCACCTTCATCGCGACCGCGCCGCCCTGTGCGACAATGGTGTTGACGGCCGTCACCGCGACAGGCTCGATCGCGTAGAGCGGATCATCCTCCGCGGTGCGGGTGAAATTCCAGTCGATGCCGAATTCCTTGGTCGCGACCTGGGCAGCCGCCGGGAACCATTTCTGGAACTGGCCGTCGAGATCGCTGCGCGCATCGCCCTCGCCGCGCGGATAGACCGCGCGTGCGCCATGCTTGGACATCTGCTCGTCGATGAAGCGCGGCACCGATTGATAGGTTGCGGCCCAGTCGCTGTTGCCGCAGCCGAACACGGCGTAGCGCACACCGGCAAAGGCATCCTTCGGCAAATCCTCGCCCAGCCATTTGACGAATTGCGTCGCATTATCGGGCGGAGCGCCGTTGTAGGATGCGCAGATGATCAGCACGCCGCCCTGCTGCGGCAACTTCCCGACATACTCGTCGAGCGGCCCGAGATGCACGGCAAAGCCGTTGATCTCGGCAAGATCGGCCATGCGCGTCGCGAGCTCCTCAGCCGTGCCGAGATTGGAGCCGTAGAGCACCAGCATCGGCGTGTTATGGCCTGGCCGTGTCGTCGGCTGGCGTGGTGCCTTTGGCGCAGAAGCCGCAGCCGCGACCGGGCCGCCATAGGCGCCACGCTCGCGATCCGCACGCGGACGCACCTTGATCTTGAAGCCTTCCGGCTTGATCGTCAGCGTTTCCTTCAGGTGCATCTGATAGCGCTGGTGATCGATCAGCTTGAAGCGCTGGAGGATCATGCCGAGCGCTAGCGCCGCCTCGTGCATGGCGAAGCCGCGTCCGATGCAGGCGCGCTGGCCGTTGCCGAACGGCTTCCAGGCATTGATCGGCCGCTTGGCCTCGGCTTCCTTGCTGAAATTCTCGGGATCGAAGGCATCGGGCTTGGGTCCCCAGACGCTGGGGTCGCGATGCAGCGCGGTCACCAGGATCGTGACGAACGTGCCCTTCCTGAGCTTGTACTTGCCGCCGCCGATGGTCTCGTCGTTCAGCGGCGAGATGCCGTAGGCCGGCGCTGGCGGCCACAGCCGCAGCGCCTCCTTCAGGATCTGTGTGATGTAGGTAAGCTGCGTCACCTGCTGATAGGTCGGCTTGGCATTGACGTCGGGGCCGAAGACGCGGTCGACCTCGTCATAGGCCTTCTTGAGAATGTCCGGATGCTTCAGCAGCGCATAGAGCGTGTAGGACAAAAGGCCGCTGGTGGTCTCGTGACCTGCGATCAGGAACGTGTTGATCTGGTAGCGAATGTTGACATCGTCGAGCTGCTCGCCGGTCGAGCGGTCGACGCCGGTCATCATCGCGGCGAGCATGTCCTTCTTGTCGTCAATGCCTTCCGCACTCTTGCGGCGCTCGGCGATGATCTCGTCGACCATCTTGTTCATGAAAGCGACGTCTTCGCCGAGCGTCTTCCGCCGCTTCTGCATCCAGAGCTGCTCGAACGGCAGGCCGCGCGTCATCATGATGGTTTCGAGCGAGCGCACCAGCGACTCGACGAAGGGATGGTAGTCGCGCCGGTAGAACGAGTTGAAGCGGTAGTCGAAGCCACAGAGGCCGATGGTGTCGAGCGTCAGCGCGGTCATGTCATGGACGACGTCGATCTCGTCGTCGGCGTTCAGACGCTCCCATTTCTGGACGAGCTGCTCGGCGATGTCGACCATGCTCGAATGATAGGACTGCATGGCGCGATTGCCGAAGGGCTGCAGCAGAATATTGTGCGCCTTGCTCCAGTTCGGCTCCTTGGTATCCGCCGTGAACAGGCCGTCGCCCCCCACCGCCCGCACGCGCCGCAACGCACCGCGCACCGTCTTGTCGAAGCGCTTCTCGTCGGAGAGCTCGTCGACGAGATCATGGCCGGACACGACGACGATCGGCGAGCCCATCATGTCGAGCCAGAAGATCGGGCCCAGTTCCTTGGCAAGTCGGGTCAAATGCTGCACGGGTGCGGCCGAGTCGAGCGACAGCATGTTGCCGACCACCGGCTTGGTTGGCGGCTGCGGAATCGGATCCAGACGGTTCTTCGATGACATAAAAAACGTTTCCCCCTGCCGCGATCGCCAACTTCGTCATTGCGAGGAGCTCGCGACAAAATTGCGGAGCAATTTTGCGCTAGCGATGAAGCAATCCAGACCGTCTCCGCGGATGCATTCTGGATTGCTTCGCTTCGCACGCAATGACGAGCTAGCCGAACCGCCTTCTACGCCATTCGATCAGCTTGCTGCTGACCTCTTCCGGCTTCTCCTGCTGCGTCCAATGGCCGCTGTCCTTCACCAGGTACTTCTCGAGGTCAGTCACCAGTCTCTCCATGCCGTCGGCCGCCGACGGCGGCAGCACCGCGTCGTTCTCGGCCATGATCATCAGCGAGGGCACGGTGATGTGGTGATCGAGCCCTTTCGAGCGTTCCCAATTGCGGGTGAAATTGCGATACCAGTTGATGCCGCCGGTGAAGCCGGTTCTTGTGAACGTGTCGACGAACACCTTCTTCTCGTCCGCCGACAGGATCGGCGTGCGCGGATCATGCCTGGCGTCGTAGTTCGCGATCATCTGCGGGAACGCCAGGTTGATGCGGGGCGAAGCACCAATGCCGGCAATCGGCTGTTCCTCGGGCGCACCGGGAGGGCGCGCAGCCGGCTTGCGCATGAAGGCGTCAAACGTCTGCTCGACGCGGCTGCCAAAGATCCTGTCCGGCTCGCGCGCGGGGTCCTGGAACTGGACGATATACATCTGGTCGCCGAAGCGCTGACGGAACAGCGCGATCGGATCCATCGGCGCGCGATCCCAATGCGGCGTGTTGACACCGACGACCCCGGCAACGCGTGAGGGGTGCCGCAACGGCATCTGCCAGACGACGAAGCCGCCCCAATCGTGGCCGACGAAGATCGCCTTCTCGAGGTTGAGATGATCGAGCAATCCGACGAGATCGCCGGTCAAATGCTCCATATCATAGGCTTCGACCGGCTCGGGCCGGTCGGTCGCGCCATAACCGCGCTGATCGGGCGCGATCACGCGGATGCCGGCCTCGCTCAGCGCCTTGATCTGGTGGCGCCAGGAGAAGGCAAGCTCCGGCCAGCCATGGCACAGCACAACCGGCGGCTTGTCGGTCACTGGGCCCGCATCGTAATAGCCCATGCGGATTCCGTTCGTCTGCGCGAACTGGAGCGGCGGCATTTCAATCATCGCTTGTTCCTTATTCCGCGGCGCCCTTGATGTCGGCCGCCGGCGGCCCATAGGCCGCTTCGAGCGCGGCGAACTCCTCCGGCAGCATGTCGCACATCACCTGCACATGCGGGATGATGTTGGCGCCGACGATGAAGCCGAAGTCGAGCTGGTCGCGATAGCTCTGCACGGTGATGTTGAGCGCCTGCCCGTGGGTCGAGATCGACACGGGGAAGATGTGCAGCAGCTCTGCGCCGGCGGCGTAGAGCGTTTGACGCGGCCCCGGCACGTTGGACACGGTGATGTTGGCGGCCGGCGGCAACACGTCCGACAGATTTGAGCGGCTGTAGAGCAGCGCCAGGATCTGCACCATGATCGGCGCGCCCAGCATCGAGATGTTGGAGACCTGCGGCATCAGCGCGCGCAAGGGATGCGACATCTCCTTGGACTTGGTCGACTGCGCGATGATCGCCTCGAGCCGCGCCTTGGGATCCGCGACATTGGTCGCGATCGAGCAGATCATGCCGAACACCTGGTTGTTGGCCTCGGTGTTGCCCTCCTCGCGCAGCGAGATCGGCACGGCGGCGGTCAGGGACTTCGCCGGCAGCGTACCGTATTGCAGCAGATAGCGGCGGACGACTCCGGAGGCCAGCGCGAGCACGACGTCGTTGAGCTTGCCGCCGGCCTGCTTGGCCAGCGCCTTCGCGCGCGACAGCGAGATCGATACGCCGGCAAAGCTCCGCTCCGACGAGATCGTCTTGTTGAGCATGGTCGGCGGCGACACCATGCTGGCAAGACTCTCGCGCGACTTGGGATCGGCGATCTTGCCGAGTACGTCGGACACGCTCTTGAGCACGGTCGGGATGTTGCCGGCGAAGCGCACGGCGCTTTCGATCTGGTACATCGCGTTGTCGAACAGGATCGAACCAATATCGCTCTTGCCGGTGCGCGGCAGTTGCAGATTCTTCGCAGCCGTCGACGCTTCGAGCGGCTGGCTGAAGAGCTGCTGATAGGAATCGAGCAAGTTCGCGGCGATGTCGCGCGGCTCCTGCCCGGGCTTCGACCCGCCCGTCGGCGGCTCGACCTTTCGCGGGATCGGCGAGATGTCGTAGATCATGTTGGTCAGCGCCGCACCGGCGCCGCCGTCGATGGCGGCATGGTGCATCTTGGAATAGAGCCCGACCTCATTGTCCTTCATGCCCTCGAACACGTAGAACTCCCAGAGCGGGCGGGCACGATTCAAGAGCTTGGCATGCATCCAGCCGACGATGCGCTCGAGCGTGGCGCGGTCGCGCGGCGCCGGCAGGCTAGCGCGGAAGATGTGACGATCGATGTCGAACTGGTCGTCCTCGACCCAGGTCGGATGATCGATGTCGAGCGGCGCCTTCTCCAGGCGCGCTTTGAGGATCGGCGCAATGTGCAGCCGCGAGACGATCATCGCCTTGAAGTCTTCGAAGAAGTCGCCCTTGTAGTCGTCAGGCAGGCGAAAGATCGCCATGCTGCCGACATGCATCGGCATCTCAGGCGTTTCCAGATAGAGAAACGATGCGTCCAGCGACGACAGTTTCTTACCGTCAGCCATAGTTCCCTCCCGAATATTCGACGGGCGCCTTTGACGGCGCTTCTCGTCAGACCGATACTGCCCGCTCCGGCGGGGCATATGCAATGGCAAACGGCCCTCTGCGGTCAAATGGCCAGAACTCCCCCTCCGGTTGCGCCAGGCGATCGGCCACGGCCCACAATGCCGCCGGGTTCACTCCGAGCCCAATATGGCTGGCGAAATACACTTCAATATTCTCGGCCCGGTCCGAGGGGTGCAGCAGGCAAGTCCGCCAATTCACGACGCCGTCTGCGCGCGAATAAATCGACGTCGCCGGCACCTTGAGATCACCGGCGATCGCCTCGCGCAGTTCGGCAAAGTTTTCAACCCGCTCGCCGGACAACGCCTCATACAGCGCGGTCGCATTGGTCGCCCGCACATCATTGGCAAAGGGGCTGCCGAGTGTGATGACATAGCGGACCAACTCAGGTGCCTGAAGCGCGAGATCCCTGGCATAGACACCGCCGAGGCTCCATCCGACCAGGCTGACCTTGCGTCCACTTGCGGCGTGGATCTCGGTGAGACGGGCGAGCAAGGTTTCCCGCATCCGCGCCAGCCCGCCGAGATTCCGGCCCATGCGCCAGGCATGTGCCTCATAGCCGAGTTCGCGCAGATAGCGCCGCATCGGCGCCATCGACAGATCGCTGGCGAGAAAGCCCGGCAGCGCCAGCACCGGATGGCCGTCGCCCCTGGGCGCGCGCATAAGCAGCGGTGACAGCAACACGCTGGCGTTGAATTCGAACAGGCCGCGCGCCTCCGCGAGCAGCAGGCCGAGGGCCGGCGGACGAAGCCGGCCCGAGCCTGGCCCCGCCTCGCGCGCGTCGGACATTACTTCTTCTTGTCGCCGCTGCGCGGGGCGCCGAGACCAGCCATGGTCACGAACATGTCCTGAAACCGTTCCGCCAGCTTGGGATCGAAGGTGAACCAACTCTGGATCAGCGATTCCGGCGAGACCTTATCGATATTGCTCAGGACCTGCTGCTGCAGCTTATCCATGACGGCAATCTGCATCGGCGAGACATCCGGCAATCCGAAGAACTGGCGGGCCTCGAGGGGGGTACAGTCGATTTCGATATTAACTTTCATGTGCCCTCCGGATGAGATTCGAGCGGCGTCAGACAGTATCGCCGCGACATGGTGTGCGACGCAAGCGACCTGAGCCGGGGACGGGACACCGGCCTGCCGCGATCGGCGGATATGGTCAATCAAATTGTCGGCGCGAACGGGCGCCGGCGGGCCATTTCCACCTCATTTTCGAGGTCCGACCCGGCCGAAAGTTCAATGTCGCTCGCGCGCCTGTCTCCCTTAAAAGACTGGTCAGCATTGCTGCAAAGCGGTGCAACTTGGCGCGTTCCTTGCTGGAATGGCGCTTGCACGGGTCGAGAAACTCTGGGCAACATGGATCGATCAGCCCCGCCGAACAATCAAAAATGACGGTCGGGGCGAGTGAAGAGGGTCAAGAATGTCAGTCGGACGAAGTCTATTTGCGGCGACGCTCGCCGGTGCGCTTGCGTTGGCGGTGTCGCCGGTGTCGAGCCAGACGCTGCGCTACGCCAACCAGGGTGAGCTGAAATCGCTCGACCCCTACACCCTGAACGAGTCGACCACCAGCGCGCATCTCGGTCATGTCTATGAGGGCCTGGTCGCCCGCGGCAAGGACCTGAAGATCATCCCGGCGCTTGCCGAAAGCTGGGAGACGCCGGAGCCAACGCGCTGGCGCTTCCATCTGCGCAAGGGCGTGAAATTCCACAATGGCGACCCCTTCACCGCTGACGACGTGGTGTTCTCGGCCGAGCGCGTGCGGGCAAAAGGTTCAAACTTCCTCAGCCGCGTCCCGGCCGATGCCAAGGTCGTCAAGGTCGACGATTACACGGTCGATTTCGTCCTGAGCTCGCCCAATCCCATCCTGACGGCGCTGTGGGCGACCTGGTACATCATGGACAAGAAATGGGCAGAGGCGAACGATGCGGTGGCACCGACGCCGGCCGCGGCGACGACCCCGAGCTATGCCTCGCTCCATGAGAACGGCACCGGTCCCTTTACCATCGAGAGCCATCAGCCGGGCGTGAAGACCGTCTTCAAGGCCAATCCGAACTGGTGGGGCAAGCCGGAGCATAATCTGAAGGAAATCGTCTTCACCCCGATCTCAAACCCGGCCACGCGTGTCGCAGCGCTGTTGTCGGGCGAGGTCGACGTGATCGAGCCGGTTCCGGTCCAGGACATCGAGCGCGTCAAAGCGAGCCCCAACGCCACCGTGCTGACAGGACCCGAGCTCCGCACCCTCTTTGTCGGCATGGATCAGGCACGTGACGAACTGCTGTATTCCAACGTCAAGGGCAAAAACCCGTTCAAGGACGTTCGCGTTCGTGAAGCCGTTTACCGGGCGATCGACATCGAGCTGATCAAGAATCGCGTCATGCGCGGACTCTCCACGCCGTCCGCATTGATGGTGGCACCGGAGATCTTTCCCTCGAAGGATTTCACCCGGCCGAAGTTCGATCCGGACGCCGCCAAGAAGCTTCTGGCAGACGCAGGCTATGCTGACGGTTTCGAGGTGACGATGGATTGCCCGAACGATCGCTACGTCAATGACGCCGCGATCTGCCAGGCGATCGTCGGCATGCTCGCCCGCATCAACATCAAGGTGGACCTGCAGGCACAACCGAAGGCCCAGTATTTCGCCAAGGTGCTCAAGCCCGGCGGCTACAAAACTTCGCTGTACATGCTGGGCTGGACCCCGGATACGCTCGATTCCCAGAATGTGCTGCATGACATCATGGGCTGCCGCGACGATCCCAAGGACCCCAATCGCGGTGAAGCCAATCTCGCCGGCTATTGCAACAAGCAGTTCGACGAGCTCGCCGACAAGGTTCTCGTGGAATCCGATACGGCCAAGCGCGATCTCCTGATCAAGCAGGCTTTCGAGCTGTCGATAAAGGACTGGGCCTATATCCCGCTGCACCAGCAGGCGCTCGCCTGGGGCGTGTCGAAGAAGGTGAAGCTGACCCAGGGCGCGGACAACATGGTCAGGCTCTACTGGGCGACCATGCAAGGCGAGTAGGTGTCGGCTAGTTGTGGAAGTCCCGGAAGCCATCGCTTTCAAGATCTGGCTTCCGGGACTTGTTGTTTCGGGCTAACGCAATGATGCGTGCTGCTGAAGAGATGTGAAAGGAACAGATGCTCGCTTTCACACTACGCCGGGCAATCCAGGCCGTCGGCGTCATGATCGCCGTTGGAATCATCGCGTTCTCGATGTTCCGCTTCGCCGGCGATCCCGTGAACCAGATGGTCGGGATGGATACGTCGGGCGCCGAACGCGCCGCGATCCGCAAATCGCTCGGCCTCGACGATCCCGTCATCGTGCAGTTCGGCCGCTATCTCGGCAACGCTGCGCAGTTCAAGTTCGGGGTGTCCTACCAGTTCCGCCTGCCTGTCACCAATCTGCTGATGGAGCGGATGCCGGCGACGCTCGAGCTGGCCATCGTTGCCACGATCTTCGCGATGCTCAGCGGCATCCTGATGGGCGTTTATTCGGCGCTGCGCCGCGACAGCTGGCTCACGCATATATTCCAGGCCGTCTCGCTGATCGGCATCTCGCTGCCGACCTTCCTGATCGGCGTCCTCATGATCTACCTGTTCTCGGTGACGCTCGGCTGGCTGCCCTCGTTCGGGCGGGGAGACGTCGTGCATATCGGCTGGTGGACCACGGGCCTGCTGACCTTATCAGGATTGAAGGCGCTGATCATGCCCGCGATCACGCTTGGCCTGTTTCAGATGACGCTGATCATGCGGCTCGTCCGCGCCGAAATGCTGGAAGTGATGCGGACCGACTACATCCGTTTCGCCCGCGCCCGCGGCCTCAGCACACGCGCGATCCATTTCGGGCACGCCCTGCGCAACACGATGGTTCCCGTGATCACGGTGGCCGGCCTGCAATTTGGCTCGGTCATTGCTTTCGCGATCATCACCGAGACAGTGTTCCAGTGGCCGGGCATGGGGCTCCTGTTCGTGCAAGCCGTTCAGAACGTCGATATCCCGATCATGGCGGCCTATTTGATGATGGTGTCCCTGATCTTCGTCACCATCAATCTCGTGGTTGATATCCTCTATACCATCGTCGATCCGCGGCTGCGCTCGACGGTCAGCCGGGCACACTGACATGAGCGAAGCTGTCGTTCCGCATACAACCGAGAAGCGCCCTGCGGCGCCGCCTGGCCGGTTCAGGCGCGCGCTCGACGGCGACGTGTTCTACTCGTTCCGCCGCTCCAAGATCACCATGATCGCGGCGGGTGTGACGCTGCTGTTCTTCCTGGTCGCGATCTTCGCTTCGGTGCTGTCGGTGCAGAATCCGTTCGACCCGGCGCAGCTCCAGCTGATGAATTCGCGCATCTCGCCGCTCTGGACCGCCGACGGTCAGAGCCCGTTCCTGCTTGGCACCGACGAGCAGGGCCGCGATGTGCTGTCCGCGATCCTCTACGGCCTGCGCATCTCGCTGCTGGTCGGGGTGCTCGGCGTGGTCTTGTCAGGCGCGATCGGCATCCTGCTCGGCTTGACGGCCGGCTATTTCGGCGGCGCGGTCGACGGTTTGATCATGCGCATCGCCGATGTGCAGCTCTCCTTCCCGGCCATCCTGATCGCGCTTCTGATCAACGGCATCGCCAAATCGGTCTTCGGCAACAAGCTCGACGAGATGAGCATGCTGGCGGTCCTGGTCTTTGCGATCGGGTTGAGCTTTTGGGTGCAATATGCCCGCACGGTGCGTGGCTCGGTCCTGGTCGAGAAGAACAAGGATTATGTCGCGGCCGCGCAATTGATCGGCCTGCCCGCCCCCGTGATCATGCTGCGCCACGTGCTGCCGAACACCACCGGGCCGATCCTCGTGATCGCCACCATCAACCTCGCGCTCGCCATCATCACCGAGGCGACGCTGTCGTTCCTCGGCTCGGGCATGCCCGAGACCATGCCGTCGCTCGGCACGCTGATCCGCATCGGCAACGGCTATCTGTTCGCAGGCGAATGGTGGATCGTGGCCTTCCCCGGAATTGCACTTGCGGCGTTGATCCTGTCGATCAATCTGCTCGGCGACTGGCTGCGCGACGCGCTCAACCCCAAACTCCGATGAGTCTACAGCGTTCATGACCGAACCCGTCCTCTCCGTCCGCAATCTCAAGGTCGAGTTCGCCTCGCGCCGCGGCACACTGCGCGCCATCGACGGCGTCTCGTTCGACATCGCCAAGGGCGAAGTACTCGGCGTGGTCGGCGAATCCGGCGCCGGCAAGTCGGTGACCGGGCTTTCAGTGATCGGCCTGATCGACCCGCCCGGCCGCATTGCCGGCGGCGAGATTCGCCTCGCCGGCCTGCGCATCGACGATCTGCCGCCGGAGGAGATGCGACGCGTCCGCGGCAAGCGCATCGGCATGATCTTCCAGGATCCGCTGACCTCGCTCAATCCGCTGTACAAGGTCGGCGACCAGATTGTGGAGACGATCCGGACCCATCTCAATTTATCCGAACAGGCCGCGCGCCGCCGCGCCATCGATCTGCTCGCCGAGGTCGGCATTCCCGCGCCCGAAAAGCGCATCGACGGCTATCCCCATGAATTCTCCGGCGGCATGCGCCAGCGCGTGGTGATTGCGCTCGCGATCTGTGCCGAGCCGGAGCTGATCATCGCGGACGAGCCGACCACCGCCCTCGACGTCTCCGTGCAGGCGCAGATCATCTCCCTGATCAAGCGGCTCGGCCGCGACCACGGCACCGCCGTCATGCTGGTGACCCACGACATGGGCGTGATCGCCGAGACCTCGGACCGCGTCGCGGTGATGTACGCCGGCCGTGTCGCGGAGATCGGTCCGGTGCAGGATGTCGTCAAGAACCCGCTGCATCCCTATGCCAAGGGCCTGATGGGCGCGATCCCGACACTTGCCGGCGACGACAAGCGCCTGGTGCAGATCCCCGGCTCGATGCCGCGGCTCTCGGCCATCCCGCGCGGCTGTTCGTTCAACCCGCGCTGCGCTTTCGCATTCGACCGCTGCCGCGTCGACCGGCCCGAGCCGCTGCCGCACGGCGCGCAATCGGTCGCCTGCCATCTCTATGACACCGTGCCGGCGGAGACCGCGGCATGAGCACGCCTTTCGTCCAGGGCACAAATCTGCGCCGCGTCTTCGACGTTTCAAAGCCCTGGCTCAACCGCGTGCTCGAAGGTGGGCATCTCGAATTTCTCAAAGCCGTCGATGGCGTCACCTTCGACATCAAGAAGGGCGAGACCTTTGCTCTCGTCGGCGAGTCCGGCTCGGGCAAGACCACGGTGGCCCGGATGGTCGTCGGCCTTTTGCCGCCGAGCTCCGGCGACGTCCTGATCGACGGCATCTCGATGACCGATCCGCGACAGGCGCAGGCGCGACGAAAGCTGCGCCGCCGCATCCAGATGATCTTCCAGGATCCCTATGCGAGCCTGAACCCGCGCTTCCGGGTCGATGCCATCATCTCCGAGCCGATCCGCGCCTTCGACCTGATCCAGGGCGAACGCGACATCCAGGCCCGCGTCGGCGAGCTGCTCAGCCTCGTCGGCCTGCATCCTGACGATCGGTTGAAATTTCCGCACGAATTCTCCGGCGGCCAGCGCCAGCGTATTGCGATCGCGCGGGCGCTCGCCTCCGACGCCGAGTTCATCGTCTGTGACGAGCCGACTTCGGCGCTCGATGTCTCCGTGCAGGCACAGATCCTGAACCTGATGCGCGACCTCCAGGACAAGTTCGGCCTGACCTACATGTTCATCAGCCACAACCTCGCCGTGGTCCGCCACATGGCGAGCCGCGTCGGCGTGATGTATCTCGGCCGCATCGTCGAGATCGCGGAGGGACGCGAGCTGTTCTCCAACCCGCGCATGCCCTACACCAAGATGCTGCTCGGCGCCGTACCCGATCTCGCCATGAGTGGCCGCCAGCGCATTCCGGTGAAGGGCGAGATTCCGAACCCGATCAATCCGCCTGCCGGCTGCGCCTTCAATCCGCGCTGTCCGCTGGCGTTCGAGCTTTGCCGCAAGGAAGTTCCGAAACTTATCGACGGCGTCGCCTGCCATGCCGTGAACACCGCGCCGGTCCCGGCATAACGCGCGCGTGCCATGCGGCCTGTGCATTTGGCATCCCAGGGCCTGATGTGATCAATTGCGCGCGCCGTCAACGAGGTAGCCCATGGCCAGCATCGTCAATCCGGATCCCTTCACGACGCGTCCCGAGATCGAGGGCACGTTTGGGGTCGTCGCCTCAACGCACTGGATCGCGACCGCCGTCGGCATGGCCATCCTGGAAAAGGGCGGCAACGCGTTCGATGCTGGTGTCGCCACTGCTTTCACGCTTCAGGTCGTCGAGCCGCATCTGAATGGCCCCGGCGGCGATGTGCCTGTCATCGTCCACGACGTGAAGCGCGGCCGCACCGAGGTGATCTGCGGCCAGGGCCCGGCGCCGGCGCGCGCCACCATCGCGCATTACAAGAGCGAAGGCCTCGACATGGTGCCCGGCACCGGCCTGCTCGCGGCCTGTGTTCCCGGCACCTTCGAATCCTGGATGATGCTGCTGCGCGACTACGGCACCATGCGCGTGCGCGACGTGCTGGAGCCCGCGATTTCTTACGCCCGCGACGGCTACCCGCTGGTCGAGCGCGCCTGCGCGACGATCCAGACGGTCGAGCAATTGTTCCGCAAGCACTGGCCAACCTCGGCCGCGGTCTATTTGCCGAACGGCGAGGTGCCGAAGCCCGGCACGATCTTCACCAACAAGACGCTGGCCGGGACTTACGCCCGCATCCTCAGCGAGGCCGAGAGCGGCGGCGGTGGTCGTGACGCCGAGATCGAGCGTGCGCGCAAGGCCTGGTCGCAAGGCTTCGTTGCGGAAGCCATCGACAAGTTCTGCCGGACGCAGGAGGTGATGGACGTCAGCGGCTCCCCGCATCGCGGGGTGCTCTCCGCCGACGACATGGCGCGCTGGCAGCCGACCGTCGAAGCGCCGCTGACTTACGATTACGGCCGTTACACCGTCTGCAAGGCCGGGGTCTGGAGCCAGGGCCCGGTGACGCTGCAGCAGCTCGCGCTGTTGAAGGGCTTTGCGCTCGACGGGCTCGATCCGACCGGGCCGGAATTCATCCATCTCCAGATCGAATGCGCAAAGCTCGCCTTCGCCGACCGCGAAAAATTCTACGGCGATCCGAAGTTCTCCGACATCCCGATCGCGACGCTGCTGTCGGATGCGTACAACGACGAGCGCCGCAAGCTCGTCACCGACAGGGCCTCGCTCGACTTCCGGCCCGGCACCGTCGAAGGCTTCGGCGGCGTGGTCAAGCTCCGCCGCGCCGAAGGGCAGCGCGAGGCGGTTGGCGCGCTCGGCGCCGGCGAACCGACCGTGGGACGCTTCGGCGAGGTGCGCGGCGATACCGTGCATTTCGACATCATCGACAAGGCCGGCAACATGGTGTCCTCGACGCCGTCGGGTGGCTGGCTGCAATCCTCGCCTGTTATCCCCGAGCTTGGCTTCTGCCTCGGCAGCAGAGCCCAGATGTTCTGGCTTGAGGAAAACCATCCCGGCTCGCTCGCGCCCGGCAAGCGGCCGCGCACCACGCTGTCACCGACCATGGCATTGCGCGACGGCGAGCCGTATCTGGCCTGGGGTTCGCCCGGCGGCGATCAGCAGGACCAATGGATCACGCAGTTCTTCCTGCGCCACGTCCATTGCAATCTCAATCTCCAGGAGTCGATCGACGCGCCGGCCTGGCACTCGGAACATTTCCCGATCTCGTTCTGGCCGCGCACCGCGCGTCCCGGCGTGCTCGTCGTCGAGAACCGCGTGCCGAAGGCAGCGATCGAGAATTTGCGCGAGCGCGGACATATCGTCGAGGTCGGCCCCGACTGGTCGGAAGGCCGCCTCACCGCGGCCTCGCGCGTCGGGGTGCGCCGGCGCGCCGCCGCCAATCCGCGCGGCATGCAGGGCTACGCCGCAGGACGCTGAAGGCAGCACATGACCTGGTCGATCATCGCGCGAGACCCTGCCACCGGCCAGTTCGGCATTGCGGTCGCAACCCGCTTCTTCGCTGTCGGCGCCCGCGTGCCCTACATTGCGGCCGGCCTCGGCGCCATCGCGACCCAGGCCTTCGTCAATCCCTATTACGGCATCGACGGCGTCAAGCTGCTGCGCGAAGGCCTCAACGCCCATGACGTGCTCGCCGCGCTGCTCGCGACAGACGACGGCCGCGAGAGCCGGCAAATCCATATCATGGATGCGAGCGGTGCGATCGCCGCGCATACCGGACGCGACTGCGTCGACTGGTGCGGCCACATCGCCGGCAGCGGGTTCTCGATCGCCGGCAACATGCTTGCGGGTGCCGATGTGCTCGCCGAGACGGCGAAGACCTATATCGCCAATGACAGCCTGCCCTTCCCGCGCCGCCTGCTCGCGGCAATGCGCGGAGGCGAAGCCGCCGGCGGCGACAAGCGCGGCAAGCAATCGGCCGCGCTGCTGATCCACGGCGAGGAGGAATGGCCGGCGCTGGACATCCGCGCCGACGACCATCCCGATCCACTCGGGGAGCTCGAACGGCTCGAACGGGTCAGTCACGAGCTCTGGGTCCATTTCCGCCCGTCCATGCCGACCCGGAAGAACCCGGCCGGCAACACCGATCGCAGCGTCATCGAGGCCAGCATCGCCGCGGCGCGGGCGAGACAAGCATGAGCCCTCTCATCGAGATCAGGGACCTTCGTGTCCGCTTTCACGGCGACGACGGCCGTATCACCCACGCCGTCGACAGCGTCGATCTCAGCGTCGCCAATGGCGCGACACTCGGTCTCGTCGGCGAATCCGGCTGCGGCAAGAGTGTGACGTCGCTGGCGATCATGGGCCTGCTGCCGAAGCAGACGACTGAGATTACTGGCGCGATCCGCTTCGACGGTTTTGACCTGCTGAAGACCCCGGACCAGACCCTGCGGGACCTCCGCGGCAACCGGCTCGCGATGATCTTCCAGGAGCCGATGACGTCGCTCAACCCGAGCTTTACGATCGGCGACCAGATCATCGAGACGATCCTGCGCCATCGCGGCGGCTCGCGGAAAAGCGCGCGCGAGCGGGCCATCGAGCTGCTGCGCCGCGTGCACATCCCCTCGCCCGAGCGACGCGTTGACGAATATCCGCACAAGCTCTCCGGCGGCATGCGCCAGCGCGTGATGATCGCGATGGCTCTGGCCTGCGATCCGCAGCTCCTGATCGCGGACGAACCGACCACTGCGCTGGACGTCACCTTGCAGGCGCAAATCCTGGAGCTGATGCGCGAGTTGAAGGCGGCGAGCGGCGCCGCCATCCTCCTGATCACCCACGATCTCGGCGTCGTCGCGGAAGTCTGCGACGAGGTCGCGGTGATGTATGCCGGCGAGATCGTCGAGCGCGCGCCGGTCGACGAATTGTTTTCAGCGCCGCAGCATCCCTACACCGTGGGCCTGCTTGGCTCGATCCCGCGCCTCGACCATCGCGCCGAGCAGCTGGCGACCATCGAAGGCATGGTACCGAACATGGCGCAGCCGCCCGCCGGCTGCCGCTTCGCCGCGCGCTGTCCGTTCGTGCTGGAGGCCTGCACCAGGGCGCCGCCGCAGCTGATAAACGTCAGCCCGAACCACGTCTCGCGCTGCATCCGCGCACCGCTCGAAGTTTTGGTGTCGTGATGGCGCTGCTCGAGGTCAACGGACTGGTCAAGCACTTCGTCGCCGAACGCTCGCTGTTCGGCCGGGCGCGGGCGCATGTCAAAGCGGTCGATGGCGTGACGTTCTCCCTGGAGGCGGGCAAGACTCTCGCCCTGGTCGGTGAATCCGGTTGCGGCAAATCCACTGTTAGCCGTCTGGTGCTGCGGCTGATCGAGCCGGATGCAGGCAGCGTGCGGTTCGACGGCCGCGACCTGCTCTCGCTCGACGCCGATGCGCTGCGCAAATTCCGCCGCGAGGCGCAGATCATCTTTCAGGACCCCTACGCCTCGCTCAATCCGCGCATGACGGTCGCGCAGATCCTGACCGAACCGCTGGCGCTGCACGATCTCGTTCCACCGGCGCAGCGGCCACAGCGCGTCGCGGAGCTGCTGCGGCTGGTCGGGCTCGAGCCGCGACTGGCCCGGCGCTATCCGCACGAATTCTCCGGCGGCCAGCGCCAGCGCATCGCCATCGCCCGCGCGCTTGCGGTCGAGCCGAAGCTGATCATCTGCGACGAGCCGGTCTCGGCGCTCGACGTCTCGATCCGTTCGCAGATCTTGAACCTGCTGCGCGAGCTTCAGGACCGGCTTGGCCTCGCCTACATCTTCGTCTCGCATGACCTCGCCGTGGTCAAACACATCGCCGACCGCGTCGCGGTGATGAATCTCGGCTGCATCGTCGAAGAGGCCGACGCAGACGAATTGTTCGCCCAGCCCCGCCACCCCTATAGCCGCGCTCTGCTGTCGGCGATCCCGCTGCCCCGGCCTCACGCCAAGCGGGCGAAGGTCGTGCTGCAAGGCGAGATCCCGAGCGCGCTCAATCCGCCGGCGGGTTGCCGCTTCCACACCCGCTGCCCCTTCGTGATCGACCGCTGCCGCACGTCAGCGCCAGCGCTGGTGGCCGACAGCGCGGGCCACGCCACCGCCTGCCACCGCGTCAGCGAGCTGCCCCCGGCCGACGCGATACTGCCCGCAGCGGCCGGATTTTCCCCGGCACTGGCAAAATTAGTCGCGGCCTTCAGCCGAAAGACGGAAGGCGCGAACCCGGCCGGTGTTGGTATACAGAGTGCAAGGCCACCAACCACGTAGCCCGAGCAATGGGGACTGTCCGATGAAGATGTTTCGCCTGGCCGCGACGGCTGCCGTTGCCCTGCTGACGCTTGGAGCCGCGCAGGCCCAGACCACGCTGCGGATTGGGCTTGCCGAGGACCCTGACATTCTCGATCCCACCATGGCGCGGACCTATGTCGGCCGCATCGTGTTCGCCGCCTTCTGCGACAAGCTGTTCGACATCGACGAGAAGCTGAACATCGTGCCGCAGCTCGCGCTGTCGAGCGAGACCGTCGATGATGGCAAGGGCCTCGTCATCAAGCTCCGCCCCGGCGTGAAATTCCACGACGGCGAGCCACTCGATGCGGACGCCGCCAAATTCTCGCTGGAGCGTCACTTGACCTTCCCCGGCTCGTTCCGCAAGCCGGAGCTCGCCTCGGTCGACCACATCGATGTCGTCGATCCCCTCACCATCAAGCTGGTGCTGAAATCGCCATTCTCACCGCTGCTCGCCCAGCTCACCGATCGTGCCGGCATGATGGTGTCGCCGAAGGCGGCGAAGGAAGCCGGCGACAAGTTCGGCCTGCACCCGGTTTGCGCCGGTCCCTACAAATTCGTCGAGCGCGTGCAGCAGGATCGCATCGTGTTCGAGAAGTTCGCCGACTACTGGAACAAGGATAACGTCTTTATCGATCGGATCGTGTTCCAACCCATCGTCGACGCCACCGTGCGGCTCGCGAATTTGAAATCGGGCGGCCTCGATCTGATCGAGCGCGTGCTCGCCACCGACCTCAAGGAGGTGCGTAGCGATTCACGGCTGAAGGTCGCGACCGCCATCGAGCTCGGCTATCAAGGCATCACGCTGAACATCGGCAAGGACAAAGCCAAGGGCCCGCTCAGCCAGTCCGCCAAGGTGCGGCAGGCGCTCGACCTTGCCATCGACCGCGAGGCGATCAACCAGGTCGTCTTCAACGGCGAGTTCCAGGTCGGCAATCAATGGGTCAATCCTGATCACCCCTACTATCAGAAATCCCTTCCGGTCCGTGCGCGCGACGTGGAGAAGGCCAAGGCCCTGCTGAAGGAAGCTGGCGTGAAGCCGCCGGTCAGCGTCGATTTCCTGGTGCCGAAGGGCGCGGAAAACGAAACACCGGCGCAGATGATCCAGTCAATGGCCGCAGAAGCCGGCTTCGACATGAAGATCCGCGTGACCGAGTTTGCGACCGGGCTAAAGCAGGCCGAGGCCGGCGATTATCAGGCCTTCTGGCTCGCCTGGAGCGGCCGCATCGATCCCGACGGCAACAGCGTCGTCTTCCTGCACAGCAACGCGCCTCAGAATTACAGCGACTGGAACAATGCGCAGGCCGACAAGGCGCTGGAGGACGCGCGGCTGGTGACCGACCCGGCCAAGCGCAAGGCCAGCTACGAAATCCTGGCCAAGCTGGCCCAGGACGAAGAGCCCATCCTCTATCTCTACCATCGCCGCATCATCATTGCGCACACCACCAAGCTCGAAGGTTACAAGCAGATGCCCGACGGCCTCGTGCGCGTCGTCGGCCTGAAGCTGAAGTGACGCCAAGCGGATGCTGAACTTCCTCGCCCGCCGGCTTGCGCAGATCGTCCCGACGCTGTTCTTCGTGTCGGTGCTGATTTTCTCGCTGCAGCAATTGCTGCCGGGCGATCCCGCCCTGGTGATGGCGGGCGAAGAACGCGATCCTGCCGTGATCGAGCAAATCCGGCACCAATACCGGCTCGATCAACCCGTCCCCGTGCAATACGTCTACTGGATCAAGGGCGTCCTTGTCGGCGACTTCGGCGAATCCCTTCGCAACAAGATGCCGGTGCGCGAGCTGATCGCGCAAAAGCTGCCGGTGACGCTGCAGCTCGGCGCCATGGCCATCATCATCGCCTTCCTGATCGGCATCCCCGCCGGCATCGTCGCGGCCGTGAAGAAGGGGACGGCCTGGGACTACGGTGCCAATTTCTTTGCGCTGTGGGGCATCTCGACGCCGAACTTCTGGCTCGGCATCATGCTGATCTTCCTGTTCTCGATCGAGCTCGGCTGGCTGCCTGCCTCCGGCTATGTGCCGCTGACCGAGAACTGGCGCGCGAGCCTGGCCGCCACCATCATGCCGGCTTTCGTGCTCGGCAACGCCATCGCCGCGATCCTGATGCGGCATACCCGTAGCGCCATGCTGCAGGTGCTGGAGAGCGACTATGTGCGCACGGCGCGCGCGAAAGGCCTGTCCGAGCGCTCGGTGATTCTCAAGCATGCGATGCGCAATGCGCTCACGCCCATCATCACGCTCGGCGCGCTCGAACTCGGCACGCTCCTGTCCGGCGCCGTGCTGACCGAGCAGATCTTCTCCATTCCCGGCTTCGGCAAGCTGATCGTCGACGCCGTGTTCAACCGCGACTACGCCGTCGTGCAGGGTGTGGTGCTGGTGACCGCCACGGTCTACATCACGCTCAATCTGGTCGCCGACCTCGCCTATATCCTCGTCAATCCGCGGCTGAGGGGCTAGGCCATGACCGACGCCGTGCTTACGGCCACCCCCATCACTGATACCGGCGAGCTGGACAGCCCGGCGCGCCGGGCGCGGCGTCGCCTGTTCAAGCGCAAGGCGGCGGTTGCGGGCCTCGTGGTCCTCATCGTTTTCATCCTGCTCGCACTGCTGGCGCCTCTGCTCGTGCCCTATGATCCCATCGCGACGAGCTGGAGCCTGGTGCGCAAGCCGCCGACGACCGCGCACTGGTTCGGCACCGACGAGCTCGGCCGCGACATCCTGAGCCGCGTCATCTATGGCGCACGCGCCTCATTGCTGGCCGGCCTGATCTCGGTTGCGATCGCGCTCGGCATAGGCGTTCCTCTTGGCCTGGTGTCCGGCTATCGCGGCGGATTCGTCGATGCGCTGATCAGCCGGATCACCGATGCGATGCTCGCCTGCCCTTTCCTGATCCTGGCCATCGCGCTGGCGGCGTTCCTCGGTCCGAGCCTCGGCAATGCCATGATCGCAATCGGCATCTCGGCGACGCCGGTCTTCATCCGCCTCACCCGCGGCCAGGTGCTGAGCGTCAAGGCCGAGGACTATGTCGAAGCTGCTCGCGCGCTCGGCAATCCGCCCTGGCGGATCGCGGTCTCCCACATCCTGCCGAACATCCTGCCCGCGCTGCTGGTCCAGGCGACCTTGTCGATCGCCGCGGCGATCATCGCGGAAGCCGCCCTGTCGTTCCTTGGGCTCGGCCAGCAGCCGCCGTCGCCGTCCTGGGGCAGCATGCTGAATGCGGCGCAACGCTTCCTGACCCAGGCGCCCTGGATGGCGATCTGGCCGGGGCTGGCGATCTTCCTCGTGGTGCTGTCACTGAACCTGCTCGGCGACGGCTTGCGCGATGCGCTGGACCCACGGCAGCGTTAGATCACCACCTCACGCATCACGCGGCGACAATCCATCTCATATTCCAGGTCGACCACCGGCGGCCGCGCAAAGTGCCAGGTCAGGCCCGAGCGCAGCGCGCCGCGCCGTACCAGCTCGTCGACCAGCGCATGATGGAAGTCGTGCACGGAATAGGCCTGGACGCCGGTGGTGTCCTTCCAGCCGAATCCAAATGCCGCCATCCGGTTCTCCATCTGCGAGGTCGTCGTGAAGCGCACCTTCTCGCGCAGGCCTTCCGGACTGAGGTCGCGATAACGCACGGTACGTTCGACATAGGTGCCGCTGCCTTCGCGCGCCTCGGCGCCACCGGCGATCACGAAGGACGGCGCCTTCGAAGTCGCCGGACGCGTGAACGAGAACGCATGGAAGGACGGCTCCGCGGGCGGATCGATTTCCGGACAGACATTGCTGCGTGCCACCGGATTGGTGCTGCCGTCGAAGATGCCCCACTCCGACAGCGTCTTCACATAATGCAGGTTGAAGGCGCGAAAGCCTTCCTCGCTGAAGGCCGCGGGCGAGCGCAGCTCGCAGGCACAGAAAGCCGTCAGCGGACGTCCTTGCGCCTGGATGTAGTTTGCAGCCAGCGCAAACCCGTCGGCCAGCGGCACCAGGCGATCGAACCTGACGCGCTCGATCTCATAACCGTCGTCGGCAGCAGCACCAGCAGAATACTGGAACACGGAGGGGATGAACCGGTAATTTCCGGCGGAGAATTCACGCGTCATGTCTAACCCTAATCCAGCTGGATGCGAATGCCTTTGGCGCCGTTGAGCAGGCGTCTCAAGTGAAAGCCGGCGAGCGGATCGTCGGCGTGCATCCCGACCAGCGCGGCGAAGGCCGGCATCGCCGCGGCGTCGCCCGCCTCCATCCTTGCAAATGCCTCGGCATATTGTGCCGTCGCGGGCGCATCAAACTTGTCCTGCGGCAGCGGCTCGAACGCGCGCAGCGGTTCGCTGCGTCCGCGCAGCATCAGATCACCTACCGGGCGCCCCTGAAAGCTCGCCACCGCCTCGGCGACACTGGAGCTGACGCAGATGCGGGTGCCGAGCTGCTTGTTGGCGGCCTCCAGCCGCGCTGCGATGTTGATCGTGTCGCCATAGGCGGTGTAGTCGAAGAAACGATTGCCGCCGAAATTGCCGACCAATGCGGATCCTGCGTGAATGCCGATACGGGTCGTGCCGAAATTCACACCCCTGGCCTTCTGGCGCACGCAAAAATCCTGCGCCCAACGGTCGAGATCGTGCGCGCAGGCGACCGCACGCGTCGCATAGTCGGGCTGATCGCCGGGCGCATTGAACAGCACGTGGATCGCATCGCCGATGATCTTGGCAACCGTCCCCTCATGCGCGAAGATCACTTCGGTCATCCCACCGACATATTCGTTGAGGAGCCCGCCCAATGTCTCGGGCGCTGCGCTCTCGACCAGCGATGTGAAGCCGGTGATATCAGTGAATATGACGGCGACATCGCGCCATTGCACCTCGATACCCTCGCTATCGCTGCCTGCCGCCAGGCGTTTGGCGAGCTCGGGCGAGAAGTGGCGCGACAGCGCGGCGTGGGCCCGTTCGGCTTCCGCCTGACGGCGCCGCACCTCGCGTAGCATCTCGATGTGGCGAAGCGTCTTCTCGATCGTCGTTTCGAGGTCGGCGAAGTCGATCGGCTTGGTGAGAAAATCGAACGCGCCGCGGTTCATGGCGGTGCGGATATTGCTCATATCGCCATAGGCCGAGACGATGATGGTCGACTTCTTGTCCTCGGCTTCCTGCAGCTTCTGCAAGAGCGACAGCCCGTCCATCCTGGGCATGTTGATGTCCGAGACCACCATGTCGACATGCGGGTTCTGCTCGAGCGACTCCAGCGCCTCGATACCGTCGCGTGCGAACATGATGGCGAGAAGCCCGTCACGGATCTTCCTGCGGAATTTCTGCAGGATCAGCGCCTCGAGATCGGGCTCATCGTCGACGAAGAGAATAGTCGGGGTCATGCCGCCTGCTCGAGCCTCGTGTCGATCTGCTGGCGCAGCTGCGCGAAGTCGATCGGCTTGGTGAGGA
Organism: Bradyrhizobium sp. CCBAU 51745; assembly: GCF_028128715.1. Classification (NCBI taxonomy): domain Bacteria; kingdom Pseudomonadati; phylum Pseudomonadota; class Alphaproteobacteria; order Hyphomicrobiales; family Nitrobacteraceae; genus Bradyrhizobium; species Bradyrhizobium sp. CCBAU 51745. The sequence goes on from NZ_LBJP01000085.1 coordinate 218,161, forward strand.
GCCCGCTGGCGCCGCGCTCGATCGCCTTGCGATGCGTCTCGGCATCACCGTAGGCCGTGATCATGATCACAGGAACATTCGGATGCTCGGCGCGCACCCTGGGCAGCATATCAAGCCCGCTCATGCCGGGCATGTTGATGTCGGACAGGATCAGGATCAGCGAGGGATCGCGCACCTCGGCGGCACGCTTCAGCGCATCGGGCGCAGAGGGTGCGAACTCCATCTGGAAACGGCCGGCACGCAGGTCGCGCCGGAATTGCTGCCGGAACAGCGCCTCGACATCGGGCTCGTCATCGACGACCAGGATGTAAACGTTCACGTCTTGCCTCCCGAAGTGCCGCTTGCCGCCATTGCGCGCGGCAGGGTGATGATGAATTCGGTGAAGGCACCGGGTGTGGTGTTCACGTCGATCGTGCCGCCGTGCTGCTTCACGACGATGTCGTGGCTCATGGACAGGCCAAGCCCGGTGCCCTCGCCTGCCGGCTTGGTGGTGAAGAAGGGATTGAACATCTTCTCCTTCACGTCCTGCGGAATACCCGTGCCGTTGTCGCGTATCCGGATCTCGACCTTATCGCCGAGATTTTTCGTCGATGCGCTCAGGGTCGGCTCGAAGCCGTCGGCTCCGCTCTCCTTGCGCTTGGCCGCCGCATAGAAACCGTTCGAGATCAGATTGAGGAAGACGCGGGTGATTTCCTGCGGGTAAATATCGACCATGCCGGCTGCGGGGTCGAAGTCGCGCTTGAGCGTGACGTTGAAGTTGGACTTCTCGGCCCGCGCGCCGTGATAGGCCAGATTGAGGCTTTCCTCCAAGATCGCGTTGATGTCGGCGGGGCGATGCTCGCCAGAGCCTTCGCGCGAATGCAGCAGCATGTTCTTCACGATGGAATCGGCACGCCTGCCGTGCTGCACCACCTTGTCGAGATTGCCCTTGAGCATGTGGGTCAGCTCGTCGACCTCTTCCTTCGCCTTGCTGTCGAGCTGCGCCGATTGCAGAACTTCGTTCAGTTCGTCGATCAACTCCATCGAGAGAGACGAGAAATTGTTGACAAAGTTGAGTGGGTTCTTGATCTCGTGCGCGATGCCGGCGGTGAGTTGGCCGAGCGAGGCAAGCTTCTCGGTCTGGACCAGACGGTCCTGGGCGGTGCGCAGATCGTCGAGGGATCGCGATAGCTCTCTGGTGCGCTCCTGGACTTCCTCGAACAGGCGCACATTCTCAATCGCAATCAGAGCCTGATCTGCAAAGGTCGTGGCGAGCTCGATCTGCTTTTCACTGAACGGACGCACGACATGCCGCGTCAAGACGAAGACGCCGATGGGCGCTCCCTCCCGCAGCAACGGGACACCCAGCATCGTACGCACGTTGGAGCGTCTTCTCGCAGACGAAGGTGCATACTCCGGATCGGCCTGCACATCGGGAATATGGACTGTCCTGCAATCGAGCAGGGTGCGTCCGACGACACTTCCCCGCTCCGGCACGGAAGCAAATGTCCGAAGCTTGTTCTCCTGCTCCGCATCGAGGCCGCAGCTCGCTGCCAGATAAAAGGCGCCATCGCGGGGCCGGAAGATCGTTCCTTCGTCGGCATCGCACAGGCGGGCAGCCGATCCCACCAGCGTGTCAAGCACGGTCTGTAGATCAAATGTCGAACGGCTGATCACCTTCAGCACATCGGCGGTCGCGGTCTGCTGCTGTAGCGCTTCCCGCAATTCTGCCGTCCTCTGCTCGACCTTGTTTTCGAGGTCGGCGTAGGATTCCTGCAGCCGCGAGCCCATGTCGTTGAACTGGTCCGCGAGCCCTTCCAGCTCGTCGCCGGTCTTGATCGAGATGCGCTGGGAGAAATCGCCGCCGCCCATCCGCTCGGCGCCGCTGCGCAGTGCCTGGATCGGGCCGACCATGCGGCGCGCCAGGAAAATCCCCGCCAGCACTGCGAAGATCGAGGCAGCGAGCAGCACGATCGCGAGCCGCTGCAATGAGGCATAGAGCGAGGCATAGGCCTCCTCGACCGGCAGCTCGACGAACATGGTCCAGTGTAGCGGCTCGATCGGGGCCGAGGCGGTCAGAACCTTCTGGCCCTGGATGTTGATCGCCTCCTGAAGCGCATCGGGCATGACGCCGCCGCCGGCCTGCGCTGCGCGGACCTGTGCGAGGCCGGACATGTCGGTATTGCGCAGCACCAGGCTGATGTCGGGATGGGCGATCAGCCGCCCCTCGGGGCCGACCACATAGGCGTGCCCATGCTGGCCGACCTTGATCTGGGAGACGACGTCCCAGATGAGCTTCAAATTGACTTCCGCGATGCTGACCCCGGCATCCTTCCTGGCCCCGGCCAGCGCCAGTGTCATGTAGGGCTCGGACTCGCGGCGAAAATACACCGGTCCATAATAGACCTTGTGCGCGACGGCTTCGGTGAACTTCGGATCGCTCGACAGATCAACGCCGCTGTCGATCGCGTCCATCGCCAGCCGCGAGACGCGCAGCCGCTCTTTGCCGGTCGAATCCAGCTGGGCGAGCTCGGTGATCGCAGGCACCTGACGCAGCAGCCGCAGCGCATCGAACCGGCGCGGCTCGATCGAACCCGCAGACCAGGGCAGCTGCGTGGTCCAGCCGAGCTGGCTCTCGATCTCCTTGATGAACTGGCTGATTTTGGCGGCGGCCGCCTCGGCCTGCTCGTGCTGGACCCGGATCAGGGCGGCCTTGTGTTCCCTGTAGTAGAACAAGACCTCGAACAGGCCATTGGTCAGCAGGGCGACCGCAACCACGGCCACGAACAGCGCGACATATTTGGTGAACAGGCGGGTCCTGATCCCCCGCCCCGTCGTGGCGGACCCGGCCGCGCTCGGCAGGGTCCTGGTCTGCGGGGTGTCGGGATGGACGGAAATGCTCATTTCCCCGAGCCTAGCAAGAAGGCCGCACCTTGTCTCTCGCCACGGCGGGCAAGGTTACTCGATGACCTCGTCGGCAAGTGCAAGCAAGGTCGGGGGAATTTCAAGGCCGGTGGCCTTGGCCGTCTTCAGATTGATCACCAGGGGATAGCGGGTCGGCTGCTCGAATGGCAGATCGCCGGGATTGGCACCGTTGAAAATGCGGGCGACGAGGGCGGCCGCCCGCTCGAAGGATTCCAGCACATCCGCTCCGTAAGACATCAGCCCTCCGTCGCGAGCGAGATCGGCATTTTCGTAGATCGCCGGCAGTTTCCGGTGGACGGCGAATTCGTACACGCGCTTGCGGTTGAGAATGGTGAGTGCGTCGGCCACCATCAGGATGCCGTCCGGCGGATCGGCATTCATCACGGAGAAAGCCTCCTCGAAATCATCGGGTTCGCGGACACCTAACGCCTGCACGGACAGCCCGAGCGCCTGTGCAGCCTTCGCGGACGCCTGGTAGCGCATTGTCATGCCGAGGTCGTCCTTGTTCCAGAGCATTGCGACCTTGGTCAATTTCGGCGACATGTCCTTGAGCAGCGACAGCCGCTTGGCGCTGAGTGTCGCTGCGACGTCCGAAATCCCGGTGATTTTGCCGCCTGGATGCGCCAGGCTCTCGATCAGCCTGGTTTCGACGGGATCACCGATGCCACTGGCCGCCACGGTGGGAATGTCGGCCGCTTTGGCCGCCATTGCCGTCGGATAGCCAACGATCACGACGGCATCGACTTTCGCAGCCTTCAGCTCTGCAATCAGCGCGGGGAGCTTCGCGACGTCGCCCGCCGCCCCGCGCGCTTCAATGGCCAAGTTCTGGCCAAGCTTGAAACCGCGCTCGCCGAGCACCTTGATCAGGATCTTGCCGCCAGGACTGGTCTCCGTGATCGGTGCGATCGGCGTCAGCGTGCCCAGACGGAACATCCTGTCGCTCTGAGCCGCGGCCGAGCACGGCCCCAACAGCGAGACACAGCCGAGCCCTGCCAGGAATTCGCGCCGCCTCATCACGTCTCCCTTGCCCCTGGCGCAATAGCACGCCAGCCAAGTCTAGCACGAGACAAGAAAAAAGCGGCAATGGCGATGGCCATTGCCGCCCTGCAATCTTTGATTCGGCCGGCCTCAGGTCGGCCGAAGCGCCTTGGCGTTGAGGTCGAGCTCGTTGACCTGCTTGGTACGCTCGGAATCGGCGGCCGCACGATGGTCGGTCGCCAGCACGACGTAAACTGCGGGTAGGACAAAGAGCGTGAACAGCGTACCGATCGACATGCCGGCGACGACCACGAGGCCGATCGAGAAGCGGCTGGCTGCGCCCGCGCCGGTCGCAGTCAGCAGCGGGATCAGGCCGGTCACCATCGCAGCCGTCGTCATCAAGATCGGCCGCAGGCGGATACGAGCCGACATTTCGATGGCCGAGCGGCGGTCCAGCCGTTCATTCACCTGGAGCTCGTTGGCGAACTCCACCATCAGGATGCCGTGCTTGGTGATCAGGCCAACCAGGGTGAGCAGACCGACCTGGGTGTAGATGTTCATGGTCGCCACGCCGAAGAACAGCGGGATCAACGCACCGACGATCGCCATCGGCACCGAGATCATGATCACCAGCGGATCACGCAAGCTCTCGAACTGGGCCGCCAGCACTAGGAAGATGATGATCAGCGCGAACCCGAAGGTGATCGCGAGCTGATTGCCTTCCTGCACATACTGTCTGGAATCCGCGAGATAGTCGTGGCTGAAGCCTTGCGGCAGCTTCTTGGCCTCGCTCTCGAGGAAGTCAACCGCGGCGCCGACGGTCACGCCGGGCATCGGCACGGCCGAGAACGTCGCCGAGTTGAGCTGATTGTAGTGCGTCAGCGAGTTCGGGTCGGTCTTGGTCTGGATCGAGACCACGGTCGACAGCGGGAGCTGTTGGCCGGTGCTGGTCGTCACATAGTAACCGCCAAGCGATTCCGGTGACAGTCTGTTGGCGCGCGGCACCTGCGGGATCACCTGGTAGGAGCGGCCCTCGAGATTGAAGCGATTGATGTAGTTGCCGCCGAGCAGAACCGCGAGCGTACTGCCGAGGTTCTGCATGTTGACGCCGAGATCCTGTGCCTTGTTACGGTCGATCGTGACCACAACGCTGGGCTGGTTAAAGGCGAGGTCGCTGTCGGAAACGATGAACATGCCGCTCTTGCGCGCAGCGTCCTTCAGCCTCTCCATCTGCTCAAAGACGGTCTGGTAGCTCGCGGTGGAATTGATGACCATCTGCACCGGCAGACCGCCCGGACCACCCGGCAGCGGCGGCAGATTGAACGCGAACGCCTGCACGCCCTCGATCTTGGAGAGCTCGGCCTGCACCAGCGGCTTCAGCGCGATCGACGATCGCTTGCGCTCTTCCCAGGGCTTGAGCAGCATGCCGGCGATGCCGCCCTGCGGGCCATTGATGCCGTTCAGCACGAAACGCAGATCGGTCTCCGGGAAGCTCTGAAATTTCTTGTCGAGCTTGTCGCCGTAGAAATCGACATAGTCGATATTGGCGTATTTCGGCGCCTTGGTCACTGCGAACACGATGCCCTGGTCTTCCTCAGGTGCCAGTTCCTTCGAGGTGTGCATATAGAGGAAGCCGACGAGCCCGAGGATCGTGATTGCGAACAGGCCGGTAATTGCCTTGTAATCGAGCGACCGGTCGAGCCTGCGGCCATACCAGCGCGTCAGTGCGCCGAACACCTTGTTGACCAGCTTGGCGAAGCGGCCTTCTTCGGTGTTCTTGAGCAGCACCGAGCACATCATCGGCGACAGGGTCAGCGCAATCACGCCCGATACGATCACTGATCCGGCGAGCGTGAAGGCGAATTCCCGGAAAAGCGAACCGGTGAGACCGCCGAGGAAGCCGATCGGGGCATACACTGCGGCAAGCGTGATGGTCATCGACACGACGGGACCGACGATCTCACGCGCGCCTTCGAGCGCCGACTGCACCGGCGTCTTTCCCTCCTCGAGATGCCGGTGGATGTTCTCCACCACCACGATGGCGTCGTCGACCACGAGGCCGATCGCGAGCACCATCGCGAGCAAGGTCAGCAGATTGAAGCTGAATCCCAGCGCCAGCATCAGAGTGCAGACGCCGATCATCGACAACGGGATGGTGACAACAGGAATGATGACCGAACGCAGCGAGGCCAGGAACAGGAAGATCACCACGATCACGATGATCACGGCTTCGCCAAGCGTCTTCTCCACTTCGTCGATCGAGGATTGGATGAACTTGGTCGAGTCATAGGCGACCTTCATCTTCATCGACGGCGGCAGGTTGCGCTCGAGCTCCGGGAACAGCGCCCTTACACCCTTGACCAGCGTCAGCGGATTGCCCTGCGGCGTCGCGTTCACACCGATGAAGATCGCATGCTCCCCGTTGAAGGCAACACTCGCGTCGGTGCTCTGCGCCGCAAGCTCGACCGTGGCGATGTCCTCCATCCGGACGAAGCCACCGTCCTTGGCCTTCACGATCATCTTCCTGAACTGGTTGACGTCCGTCAGGCTGGTGTTCGTCGAGATGTTGGAAACGATGAGATAGCCCTTGGTCTGGCCCGCCGCGGATTGGAAGTTGTTGGCCGTGATTGCGGCCGCAACATCCGCCGGCGACACACTGCGGCCGGCCATCTTCACGGGATCAAGCCAGAGCCGCATCGCAAAGGTCTGGCCACCAAGAATGTCGGCCGAGGCGACGCCGTCGACGGTCGACAGCACCGGCTGCACCACGCGCGTCAGATAGTCCGAGATCGCCGAGCCTGACAGTTCCTCCGAGGAGAAGCCGAGATACATCACGGCCGTGGTCTGGCCAGTGGTCTTGGTGACGATCGGGTCGTTCGATTCCTTCGGGATCAGATATTTGACCGAGTTCGTCTTGGCCAGCACCTCGGTGAGCGCCTGGTTCGGGTCGAAGTTCAGCTTGATGTAGACCTGGATCGTCGAGGTGCCGAGCACCGAGGACGAGGTCATGTAGTCCACGCCCTCGGCCGAGGCGACCGCCTGCTCGATCGGCGTCGTGATGAAGCCCTGGATCAAATCCGCGGACGCGCCGGGATAGACGGTCGTGATGTTGATGACCGTGTTCGACAGCTTCGGGTACTGACGGATCGGCAGCACCATCGCCGCGCGCAGGCCGATCAGCAGGATCAACAGGCTGACGACGACCGACAGAACCGGGCGCTTGATGAAAATATCAGTAAAGGCCATCGCGGCGATCTCGACTTCTATGTCTCAAGAGACGTGATCCGGCCGGGCCGGATCACGCGAGTGTACTGTCAGTAGCGCGGGGGCTGCGCCGGGATCGGCGGAGCCGGATCGGTCGAAATTGCGACAGCGGCGCCCGACTGCAGCTTGAGCTGGCCGACGGCGACGACCTTGTCGCCCGCCTTCACGCCCTTGATGATCTCGACGCGACCGTTGACCCGATTGCCGGTCTGCACGAAGGTGCGCACTGCGCTCAGCGTCGTCTTGCCGTCCTCGCCCTGCTTCTCGGTGATCATGAACACGGAGTCGCCGTACAGCGTATAGTCGACGGCCGTTTCCGGAACGGTGATCACGGCCGGCTTGTCCGGCAGCACCACCGTGGTGGTCACGAACATGCCCGGCTTCAGGATCTTCTCCGGGTTGGCGATCGTCGCCTGCACGCGAATGTTGCGGGTGTCGGCGGCGATCTGCGGCTCGATCGTGGTGATCTTGCCGTCGAAGGTGCGCCCCGGATAGGCATCGACCTTCAGCCGGACCGGCTGGCCAACCTTGAGGTTGCCCGAGTCCTTTTCCGTCACCGTAAAGTTGGCCCACAGCTCCGACAGATCGGTCAGCGACACGATCGCGGTGCCAGCTGTGAGATATTGTCCGACCTCGACTTTGCGCACGCCGAGCTCGCCGGAGAACGGTGCACGGACCAGCTTCTGCGAGATCAGGGCCTCGGTCTTGGCGATGCCGGCCATTGCCTGGTCGTAGGCGGCCTGAGCTTGGTCCACCGTGGCCTGCGGGCCGAACTGGCGCGATGCCAGCTGCTTGGCGCGGTCCAGCGAGAGCTGCGCGACGGTTGCCTGCGCCTTGTAGTTGGCGAGATCGCCCTGCTCGGGCGCGTCGAACAGCTGCACCAGCGGCGTGCCGGCTTCGACATGGGCGCCCGGCTCGAACTTGATCTCGGTGACGCGTCCATTGACGTCGGCAGTGACGTCGACCTGGTGGACTGCGGCGAGGCCGCCGACCGCAGTGAGCAGGTTCGGTACCACCTCGGACTTCGCTTCGGCCGCGCTGACCATGGTCGGCGGCGGCTTGTTGTTGGCGAAGAACTGCTTGATCATCTGGCCCCGGAAATAATTGAACCAGACGAGACCACCGACGAGCACGCCGAGAAGCGTGCCGACGATGATGAACCAGAGCACCGGCCGAACCGGGCGCTTGGGGGCCTTGCTGTCGATCGGTTCGCCCGAAATCTTGTGTTCGGCTACGATGTTCATGTCATGCGCTCTCTGCAATCGCCGTCTTGTCCACACCCGGGGCCAATTGATGGCCCAGATGCGAAGCAATTGCGGCGTCGTTAAGTCCGATGCCTCTCAGGAGAAACTCACAAAGCTGCCGCTCCAGATCGTTCGCCCCGCCATAGGCGAGACAATGCACTGAAGGCAGCCTGGTCAGCGCGGCGGTCATCACCGTATGATGCGCAAACCAGAACAGGTTGAGCGGTTCGCCGCCACAGGGCCGCGCATCCCCGGCGGCGACGGCGCGTTCGAGCGAGGCGACGAAAACCGCTCCGATCAGCGTCTCGATCTTTGCATATAACAAACGAGCGAATTCGCCATCATCCAGGTGGCTGGTGGCCATCAGTCGCAGCCGCTGGGCGTCTTCCTGGTCGGGGCCGTCGGCGATCTCCAGGAAATGCTGGACCATGCCCCGGATCAGCTCGACCAGGGTGGCCGTCGATGGCTCCCGCTCGAGCAGGTCCATCAGCGCCGGATCCGCCTCGCACTCGTCGCTGAGGATTTCGGCATACAGCGCCGCCTTGGACGGGAAATGCTTGAAGAGCAGCGCCTCGGAAATGGCAGCGGCGGCCGCCACGCTCTTGGTCGTGGTGCCGTTATAGCCGTGTCGGGCAAAGCAACGCTTTGCGGCTCCGAGGATCAATTGACGCCTCAGGTCGCTCGTCATACGCAATGTGCTCATGCTAGTGAGTAAGCACTCACCCACGCAAAAGTCAAGTCAAATGGTGCGGCGCAACCTAAATGGGCGGGAACTGTTGGAAATTGGTCACATCTTACCTCCGCGGGGAGAGCGTCGCCCACGGGGACCAGATTCAGGGGCTGGGGGTCAGATCGGCCGGAAGCCGAGCTCGCCGCGGATCCGATTGACGATGTAAGTCCCGTCCCGGCTCGGCAGGATCCGTTCGACGTTGGCGCTGTCGATCTTCACATTGGCAAAGCGCGGCCCTGCCGAGAGGTCGTGGATGGCTTTGGCGAAGGCTTCGACCTCAGCCATGGTCGAGATTGCCCGGCTATCGGCGATGCCACAGGCCCTGGCGACGCCGGCCAGGTCGGCGGCAGCCGAGGTGTGGCTGGTCTGGCCGCCGGTCTCGCCATAGGCTTCGTTGTCGAGCACGACGATTGAGAGATTGGACGGCTTCTGCACCCCGATGGTGGCAAGGCTGCCCATGCCCATCAGCATCTCGCCGTCGCCGGTAATGACCAGCACCGGCAGTTTCGGTTGCGCCAGCGCGAGCCCCAGCCCGATCATCGCAGCGCCGCCCATGCCGCCCCAGAGATAGAAGTTGCGGGCATGATCGCCCGCCGCAGTGATGTCGTTGGTGGAAGCACCGAGGCCGCCGACGGCAATGGCATCCTTGCGATCAGCCAGCAGCGCGGAGACCACCTTTCGGCGGTCGAGGAGATTAGCCTTGCTCATTTGGTGAAGACCTTGGCGCCGATCAGGCGCTGCGACAGCAGGACGGCGGTGGGCGTGAGCGCGTTGTACGCCTGCGCCGCGGCGGCTTCGAGCACAGCCGGCACCTCGGCTGCGTTCGAGGCACGCAGCACCTTGATGCCGGAGAGTTCGAGCACGCCCTGCGTGGTCGAGCCCATCGGCACCTGCCACGGATTGAACTCGCCCCACTCGCCGCGCATGGTCACGAGGCTGAGGAACGGAAAGCGCAGGATCGGGATCAGCGACAGCATGTTGATGCAATTGCCAACGCCGCTCGACTGCATCAGCAGCACGCCGCGCTGGCCGCCGGTCCAGGCGCCGGCGAGCAGCGCCACGCCCTCCTCTTCCGTGGTCAGGGGAATGCCGCGCATCGTGGACGTGGCCAGCACGCGCTGGATCAGCCTGGAATGGCCGGCGTCGGGCACGTAAGGCACCTGCCGGACGTCGAAGCGTTGCAGGGTCGCGAAAATGTCGTCGGGCCAAAGAGTCTTTGACTCCGGCGCCGTCGTGTCGGCAGCGTCAGCGCGGGCGTGCATTTTTCTGTCCGGTCGGCTAGCAAATCACCGCGAGACTGTAGACGGTGATCCGCACGGCTCGAAAGAGCGAAAATGGCATATCGGTCTCATCAGGCGAGTATGGCGGATGAACGCAAGTGCGAAAGAATTGGCGGCCGGTTTCGATCTGGCGAAGCTGACCAGCGAATTCTACGACGATCCCTACCCGACCTATCGTGCACTGCGGGAGAACGAACCGGTCAAGCGGCTTGCGAGCGGCACCGTATTCCTGACGCGCTATGACGACCTCGTCACCACCTACAAGAACACAAGATCGTTCAGCTCGGACAAGAAGCGCGAGTTCGCGCCGAAATACGGCGACACGCCGCTCTACGAGCATCACACCACCAGCCTCGTCTTCAACGATCCGCCCGCCCACACCCGCGTGCGGCGTCTGATCATGGGCGCGCTGTCGCCGCGCGCGATCGCCGGCATGGAGGGCGACCTCGTCAAGCTGGTCGACGGCCTGCTCGATGCCATCGCCGCCAAGGGCCATTGCGAGCTGATCGAGGATTTCGCGGCCTCGATCCCGATCGAGGTGATCGGCAATCTGCTCGACGTGCCCCGTGACGAACGCGCGCCGCTGCGCGACTGGTCGCTGGCAATCCTGGGCGCGCTCGAGCCGGTCGTGTCAGCCGAGGCGGCCGCGCGCGGCAACAGGGCGGTGACGGATTTCCTCGCCTATCTCGAAACGCTGGTCGCGCGGCGGCGGCAAAAGCCGGGCAATCCCGACCGTGACGTGCTGACACGCCTGATCCAAGGAGAAGGCAACGCCGAGGAGAACGGCGAGCGGCTGACCGAGAAGGAGCTGCTGCACAATTGCATCTTCCTGCTCAATGCCGGCCACGAGACTACGACCAATCTGATCGGCAACGGCCTCGTCGCGCTCGACCGGTATCCCGACCAGAAGCAGCGGCTGATCGACAATCCTGACATGATCAAGACCGCCGTCGAAGAGATCCTCCGCTACGAAAGCTCGAACCAACTCGGCAATCGCATGACCACCGAGAAGGTCGAGCTCGGCGGCGTCATGCTCGAAGCCGGCACGTCGGTGACGCTGTGCATTGGCGCGGCCAACCGCGACCCCGCGCAGTTTCCCGATCCTGAGCGCTTCGACGTCGCGCGCACGCCGAACCGGCACCTTGCCTTCGCCACCGGTGCGCATCAATGCGCCGGCATGGCGCTGGCGCGGCTCGAAGGCGCGATCGCGATCTCGCGTTTCCTGGCGCGCTTCCCGAACTATGCCGTGAGCGGCCAGCCGGTGCGCGGCGGCCGGGTGCGGTTCCGTGGCTTCCTGAGCGTCCCCTGCTCGATCGGCTGAGGCGTGATGACCATCGATCAATTGCGCGAACGCTGGGCCGATCCTGCCCTCACGGTGCTGACCGTGCTGATGGTGCTCATGATGTTCGTGATCGCGCCGTTGCAGGCGCTGGGGCTGTTCGCATTCCAGGTGTCCGAACTCGTGCTGGCGCTGCTGCTCGTCGTCGGCATCTTCGTGATCTCAGGCAGCCCCATCGCAGTGCTCGGCATGCTGATCGCGCTCGGCATGATCGTGACAGGCGCGATCTTGCGGATCAGATCGCCATCCATCCTCGACCTCAATCTGTTTGCCGGCTCCTGGTTCATCGTGGGAACGACGATGGCCTGGGCGGTGGCGCGGCAGACCTTTGCGCCGGGGCGCGTGACCTATCATCGGGTGATCGGTGCCGTGCTGCTGTATCTCACGGTCGCCGTGATCTTCGCGGCGCTCTACACTTTCATCGGCTCGCTCGATCCGGCCGCCTTTGTCAGCATGAAGGTGGAGGACAGTCCGAGCCTTGCGAGCGAGGTGATCTATTTCAGCTTCGCGACGATGACCACGACCGGATATGGCGACGTCGCGCCGCTGCACCCCGTCGCGCGCAGCCTGTGCAACATGGAAGCCATTTTCGGCCAGCTCTATCCGGCGACGCTGCTGGCGCGCCTGGTCACGCTCGAAATCGAGCATCGCAGGCAGGACTCCTGATGAGCCACCGCCGACCAAAAGTCGAAAACAACCCCATGCACAGTAGAGCATGGATCGGCGCAGGATGCCTTGCGGATTCGCCGAAGCAATTGACTTGCCGGGCAAATCAGCGCTGGACGCGCAATCACCCGGCCGCGCCGCGCTATCGGGCAGGTGAAGGCTTCCGCTCGGACAGACCGATACCCACATCAGCTTGAGCACGGCCGCTTGCCCCCGGCGCAGGCAGCCATGGAGTGAGGACAGATGAGCAGGTCGGTCATTGATCTCCTCGCAACGGAAGCACGCTTTGGCGCCCAGAATTACCAGCCGATCGGGGTCGTCCTGACACGCGGCGAAGGGGTCTGGGTCTGGGATACCGAGGGCAAACGTTACCTCGATTGCCTCTCCGCCTATTCCGCAGTGAGCCAGGGCCACTGCCACCCGAAGATCCTGGCGGCGATGGTGGAACAGGCGCACCGGCTGACGCTCACCTCGCGCGCCTTCCACAACGACCAGCTCGCCCCGTTCTACGAAGAGATTGCGGCGCTGACCGGCTCCCACAAGGTGCTGCCGATGAACAGCGGTGCCGAGGCGGTTGAAAGTGCGATCAAGTCAGTGCGCAAATGGGGCTATGAGGTCAAGGGCGTGCCGGACGGCCAGGCCGAGATCATCGTCTGCGCCAACAATTTCCACGGACGCACGCTGGGCATCGTCGGCTTTTCGACCGACCCCGAGACACACGGGCACTTCGGGCCGTTCGCGCCGGGCTTCAGGATCATCCCGTTCGGCGATGCCACCGCCCTCGAGGCAGCGATCACGCCAAACACCGTCGCCTTCCTGGTCGAGCCGATCCAGGGCGAAGCCGGCGTCATCATTCCCCCTTCCGGCTATTTCACTGAAGTGCGCGAGCTCTGCACCGCCAACAACATCATGCTGGTGCTCGACGAGATCCAGACCGGGCTCGGCCGCACCGGCAAGCTGCTCGCCGAGCAGCACGAGGGCATCGAGGCGGACGTGACGCTGCTCGGCAAGGCCCTGTCCGGCGGCTTCTATCCGGTGTCGGCCGTGCTCTCGAACAACGACGTCCTAGGGACACTCCGACCCGGGCAGCACGGCTCGACCTTCGGCGGCAACCCGCTCGCCTGCGCGGTGGCCCGCGCCGCGATGCGCGTCCTGGTCGAGGAAGGCATGATCGAGAACGCGGCACTTCAGGGGGCGCGCTTTCTGGATGGCCTGAAGGACATTCGCGCCAACACGATCCGCGAGGTGCGCGGGCGCGGCCTGATGCTGGCGGTCGAGCTTTATCCCGAGGCCGGCCCCGCCCGCCGCTATTGCGAGGCGCTCCAGGGCAAGGGCATCCTCGCCAAGGATACCCATGAGCACACCATCCGGATCGCCCCGCCGCTGGTGATCACCAGCGAACAGGTCGACTGGGCGCTGGAGCGGTTCGCCACCACCCTGACGCAGGATTTCTCTTGAGGCTGCCTGCGTCGGAAGATCGCAACGCCGGCCGTCGCCGGCAACGAACGATTCCGCCACCTGCGCGTTGAAAGTTGTGGGCGATTAGGAGCTGGGAGCCACGATCATGCTTCCGCATGGCGTTCGCCTTAGGGCTGTTTTGGTTGGTGTCTCGATGCTGGCGGTAAGCGTCGGCGCGTCTGCCCAAAATCATGGAAAGGGTGGACCACCGGCACCGGCTGCCCATCCAGCGGCGCCACCTGCGATGGCCCGTCCGGCGGCACCGCCAGCCATGGCGCGTCCCGCCGCGCCACCAGCCATCGCGCGTCCTGCCGCGCCGGCGTTCCATCCGCCTGCCATGCCG
>NZ_LBJP01000086.1:0-244437 GCF_028128715.1 Bradyrhizobium sp. CCBAU 51745
AGGCCGAGATCATCGCCTTCTGCCGCACGCATATGAGCGGCTTCAAGACGCCGAAGGCCGTCGTGTTCGGACCGATCCCGAAGACGTCGACCGGCAAGATCCAGAAATTCCTGCTGCGCAATCTGGTCGACTCGGCGAAGGCGATCTCGGCTTGAGCCATCATGAAACGGTTTCGAACGCCGCCAGCGTGCTGAGACGTAGCACACCGCACGCAGGCACCGCGCGTCGCGCTCCTTCCCTCCACTGCCCGGAGCTCTCACGAGCTCCGGGCTCTCTTTTGGCAGGCAGCGACCCATTCGGCGCGATGACGGCGATCGCAGCGTCAGTATCTTGGCGACACCCCAGTGGCATGGGCGGCAGGTCAACGCGCGGGGCGAGGTCCGCCAGGCGCTCGCGCCGGTCACTAATCAGCTGGCTCGGTTGTGGTTCAAATACGTGCGAGATATGCCACTCGGCAGAGACAAAGATCTCTTCACGACCGGCTGGTGTCCTCCAGCCCTGCGCGCCTCGCGATCAGAAAGATGGTCGGAGGAGACGGGTATCGCTCGAGACGCGATCCTTTTCCTCGATCGTCTTGCCGTCCACCGTTGGCGCAAGATCTGCGACAGTCCCCTCCAGGATCGTGGCCACCTCCAACAGTGAGATCACCAGGCGTGGCATGCGCCGGAGTTTCTCTTCAACGGCAACCGCGCGGAGATCGTTCATCGACTGCCCACCGAGCAGGCGCCATCCCCCAAAGGCGATCTCGCGGACATTGCCGGAGAGGTGTCCCACTGACGACAACGACTGCTTTGATTCAAGCAAGAGCTCGTCAGCCATGCGATCCATCACTTTGATCACGGCAATCGCATCCCGCGCGACACTAGCGAGACTGTCCCCATGGCCATTGTGCTTGCCGGATTTACCGAGGCTCTCCCAAAGCGCGATGGCCACAGATCGATTATGCAGTTCGGAAAGTCGGGCCACCAGCGTCGAGAATCGCGACCGAGCGGTTCTAACAAGTGCTTCCAGCAATGACAGGTTGGCCTGCATCGATGCCGATGCGGCCTTCGACCTGATGAGTGTGAAGTACATCATTTGCTCCAGAGGCGCCCTGCGATCGCGGCAATACAACTCTAGATTACAGAAGGGCAGCGCGCTTGAACGTCTTGAGCCACGATTGATCAATGCACGCCTCGAAAGCTGATCCCGCTAAAATTAGTCTGCCAGCATCTTGCCAGCCGATCGCCAGCGCCGCAGCGGAATGACGGCTTGGCAAGTTCGGACCGCAAAAAACATGATATGCACCAATCTCGATGGTGAGTTTTCTCTCGCACGCATCGCCAGGGAATGGGGTCTATCGGCAGCGCATTTTGCCCGCGCTTTCAAAGTCAGCACGGAGACACCGCCACATGTGGGCTGCGCCGGCAGCCGAGCTGTCACTGCCCCTCTCTTCGAAAGCTATTTAATCCTATCATTGCCCGGCCTAACCGCTTGAAAATACTGGATAGGAAGAGCACCTTGCGCATGAATCGCCTATCGCGATCCAAACATTTCCGTTCAGCCCTCCTCGCGGAGGCAACGCTCCCAATGAGGCCATATGGCTGCTACGTCTGCCGACAAGCTCAAGCTTTTTCGTATCCGCCGCGCGCCAAAAGGCGGCCGCAAGGCGGCCGCGCCGGGCCCTGACGTCGAAGAAAAGATCCTTGATGCGGCGGAGTTCGTATTTGGGCATTTCGGCTTCCGGGGGGCGACGACTGCTCTGATTGCCAAAAAGGCATCGATCGCAAAACCCCACATCTACTACTATTTCGAGGACAAGGAGGATCTCTACCGCGCGGTGCTCGAACGTGCGATGAACATGTGGGCGCGGGATATGGACAATCTGGACATGACGTCCGACATCCAGACCATTCTTATCGGCTACATCCACAAAAAAATCGATTTCTCGCGAGATCACCCTCATCTGTCGCGCATCTATGCAAACGAAATCATCAGCGGCGCACAATTCATCGGCAGCTTCATCGAGAAGGTCTCAACCCCATTGCTGCTCGACAAGGTCGCGACGTTGGAGCAATGGGCGGCGAGCGGGTCCATCCGCGCGATCAGCGCAGTGGATCTCTTTTTCTGCATCTGGGCAATGACTCAGGCTTATGCCGATTTCTCGAGCCAAATGATCATCATGAAAGGCAAGCGGCAGCTGGAGGATGCGGACTTCGATTCCGCAAAAGCGACCATCGTCCAGCTCGTTCTTGGCGGCCTCGGGCTCGAGGAGAGCGACAAGTCGACGAACCGGCTCCCGCCGAGCGGGCCACGGCAAAGCCGGGCACCTAAGGCACGATGACATCTGGATGAATCGTCATCGCGCTTTCGGTTGTCGTCTGCGCACGACATCCACGCAAGCGTATGCCGCGTTTATCGCGAAGGAAGATTGCTTCGCACCTTTCGGAACCATGCTTTAGGCCCTTGCTCGGCCGCGCGCATCCCGGCTCCTTCAAGACTTTCCCTCGACAAACGTCACTTCGGCGCTCGCGGCCGACCGATCACTCTACCTTTAGTTGTTAGCTCAGCTCGCGTCAATGACTAGAGGCGGCCATGAAAACCTTATTGTAAAACTATTTTATCGAACGTAAAATTATTTTATCGATCGTTACAGAGATGGCATGTCGCTTGCTTCGATCCGATCGCCTCGCATGGTGCGGGCCTTCGTCAAACAAACATTGGAGAGAGGATATGACATCCAACAGCGGCGACGTTCCCGCGCTGGTCATTATCGGTGCTCATCCCAAGCTCTATAATCACGACCTTGCTCCGACCGCGCCCGAGGGACGAACATGGGGAGTATTCAGCCTGTTCGCGATGTGGATGTCGGATGTCCACTCGGTTGGCGGCTATACCTTCGCCGCAAGCCTGTTTTTTCTCGGCTTGACCGGATGGCAGGTTCTTATCTCCATGACGGTCGGCATCACGGCGGTCTACTTCCTAATGAACCTCATTGGCCGCCCCTCTCAACGATACGGCATCCCCTTCCCGGTCATGGCGCGCGTGTCGTTCGGGGTAATGGGCGCCAATCTCGCCGCCATCGTGCGAGGCGTCGTCGGCATCGTCTGGTACGGCGTACAGACCTACTTCGCCTCGAAGGCGGTCCAGGTCCTCATCATCACTTTGGCACCTTCAGCAGTCGATCTTACGCACAACAGCATTATCGGCCTGTCCACCCTCGCCTGGTTCAGCTTTCTGTTCATGTGGCTGTTCCAGCTCATCATTTTCCTGAGCGGCATGGAGCGCATCCGCCGCTTCATCGATTTCTGCGGACCGGTGGTCTACGTTGTCATGCTGGCCCTCGCGGTCTGGATGCTGTGGCAGACCGGCTTTTCGAGCCTGTCGCTTCAGCTCAGCCCACCCGCGGCATCGAACGCGGCAACGATTGGGGTGATGGCCAATGCCGCAATGCTGATTGTCGCGTACTTCTCGGCCCTCCTGCTCAATTTCGGTGACTTCGCCCGGTTCGCCAAGAGCGAGGACGCCATGAAGGCAGGAAACCTGCTCGGCTTGCCCGTCAACTTCCTGGTGTTTTCGATCATCACGGTGATCGTGACGGCCGGCACTCTGAACGTGTTCGGGGAAGCGATCATGGATCCAGTCCTGATCGTCGAGAAAATCGGCAACCCCATCGTCGTCATTGTGGGCTCGATCACGTTCATCGTTGCGACCATGGGCATCAACATCGTGGCGAACTTCGTTTCCCCCGCCTATGACATCTCCAACCTCAATCCGGAGCGCATCAATTTCAAGATGGGCGGCCTCATAACGTCTATTCTGTCAGTGCTTGTATGTCCCTGGCTGTTCGTGGCGAGCCCATCGGCCATCACGCTGTTCGTGAGCATCTTCGGCTCAACGCTCGGACCGATGTTCGGCATCATGGTCGCCGACTACTACCTCGTGAGAAAGCAGATCGTGAGAGTGGATGACCTCTATACGATGTCGCCGAGCGGAGCATTCCACTACGACGGCGGCTGGAACTCCAGGGCGTTGATCGCGCTGGCACTATCCGGGGTCCTGTCGATTGGATTGTCCCTGTTGGGTGCCTATGGACTGATCCTCAACGTCGGAGACTGGGGATGGCTCATCGGAGCTTGTGTCGGAGGAACGATCTACCGAGCGCTATCGAAAGAGCAGGACTCGGTCCCCATCGTCGTCGGGGCAGGTGAATGACGGCCGTCTTCGCGGACCCACCGCCATGCCGGCGGCGTCCGGGAAGAAACTTCAGCATGCGCGTTCGACCGAACGCGCATGCAAGATTGAGACGAGCTCGTGATCACCTCAGCAGCTACTGCCGATTATCCGCCCGTTCTGCGGTTTTCAGTGGATGCAGATCGTTGACCGCTTCTTCCAATATGGTCGCGACCTCCAGCAGCAAAATCACCAAACGCATTATCCGCTTGAGATTGTCCTCGTCAGGAACGGCCGGCGGAGCGCCCGGCTTCCGCTCGCCCGCCGAGCGCTGTCGTCCGAAGTCGATCCTGCGGATCCGCGAGGTTGCGCTTGAACACCTTGAACCAAGGTTGAACGAATCGAGCCTGCGACGACATGCGGCGGCAGGGCTGGTCGCAGCCTGCGCCAAACGGTTCCGGCGGCGCTCCGGGAGCCGACAATGATCAATGCTGGCCGCTACGGAGATCGCTTCGCAAGACTATTTCCCATGCTCCGGCAGCCGAACACCGGAACAGTCAAATCGCTACAGAAGGGAGCGTTCGCCGCCGTCCGGATAACATATTGCGGGGCGGTCGGTGATCCGACATTGCCATCCCCGGCCGACGAGGCTTTTGGGCTTTGCGTTCGGCTACAGCATCAGAGAGGCGAGATATGGGTGGACGGCCGACATATGCGCAAGGGCGCCTTGAAGGACGAAACAACCGTCTACGATCTGCGATGCGAAACGATCATTCACTTCCATGACCCATTCGACTTCCTGTACCTCTATCTGCGCCACAACGCGCTAAGTGAACTTGCGACCGAGCTTGACCTTGGTCGCTTTCAATATGACGTCGTAGCCGGCGCGAACCTCCTCGACCCTGTCCTGGCACATTTGGGCCGCTGCCTGCTGCCGGCCTTGGAGAGACCTCAAGAGGCAAACGAGCTGTTCATCGGCTATGTTTCGATGGCTCTTAATACTCATTTCCTCCGCAAATACACGATCAGTCGACCTGGCAACCGCCCTTGCCGCAGCGGATTGGCGCCATGGCAGCTTCGGACCGCGAAGGCACTCATCCGCGCGAATCTGGACGGCAAAATGTCACTGGCACGGATCGCGTGCGAATGTGGCTTGTCAGCTGCCCACTTTGCGCGCGCTTTCAGGATTAGCATGGGGGCACCACCGCACCGGTGGCTGATGAATCAACGCATCGAGCAAAGCAAGGCCTTGCTGCTGGACTCGACGTTGTCGCTGACGGAAATTGCAATCAAATGCGGCTTCGCCGACCAGAGTCACTTCACCAGATCCTTCTCAGCGGCGGTTGGCGCCACACCAGGCCGCTGGCGACTGATCCGGAAGACTTAAAGCGCGCCGCTAGATGCTCGAAACAGGCTCGCATGCCGACACTCGACCGGTCTGACTTTCTCATCATTCCATCGAACGAAAGTGCTCCTCGACCGACCACTCAACCAAACCGACCGCTCCGGAAGGCTTCGAGGCTCGGAACGTCGTTTCGCCTGTCGATGAGGCCTGCGACGACACGGCTCGTGGCACCGGCCAGGGTCAAGCCGAGATGTCCATGTCCAAAGGCGTGGATCAGGTTGGGAAGGCGCCGGCTGGGTCCGATGACGGGCAGCGAGTCCGGAAGCGAAGGACGAAAGCCGAGCCATCGCGACTGAACCGGTCCAAGGTCCGGGAAAATCCCGCGGACGCCGCGCTCCAGCAGCGCGATCCGGTTCGGATTGATCGGTGCTTCCAGGCCGCCGAGCTCGACCGTTCCCGCAACCCGCAAGCGGCCCGCCATCGGCGTGAGATAGAAGCCGAGATCGACCGGACTGACCGGCCGCTTGATCGGGCAGGCATCCATCGCGAATTCGATGTGATAACCGCGCTCGGTGTCGAGCGGGATGTCGTCTCCGGCTTGTGCGGCGAGATCGCGGGACCACGCACCGGCGGCAAGGACAACACTATGTGCTTCGATCGTGCGGTCGCCACACACGAGATGGATGCGGCCTCCCTCCTGCGGTTGCAGCCGGTCGACACGCGCGCGTTCGAACAAGGCGCCTTTCGCCGCCGCCCCGGATGCCAGCCGGCCGGTCAGTGCGGCCGGATCAACGGTGTGAGCCGCATCGGGAAAGAAGATGCCGCCGGCTGCGCGCGGCAATGCCGGCTCGAGCCGCGCGACCTCGTCCGCGCTCAATCGCTGTTGTCGCACGCCGAGCTCGTTGCGGAGGCGGGCTGCCCAATCGCCGTCGTCGTGTGGCATTTTCCCGCGATAGAGATAGAGGCAGCCTTCATAACGAAGCAGATCCGCAAGCTGCGCCTGCTCGGCAAGCTCGCGCCATGCCGGAATTGCGTCCTTCAGCAGGCCCGCAAGCGCGTGTCCGTTGCGGCGCGCGCGGGCAGGCATCGATTGCCAAAGGAAGCGCGACAGCCACGGCACGAGTGCGGGCAAGGCGGCCAGCCTCACCGAGAGAGGGCTGTCTGCGCCAACAAGCAGGCTCGGCAAGTTGCTGAGAACATCGGGGTTGCCGACCGGCGCGCAAGCGTAGGGCGCAAATGTTCCGGCATTGCCGTAGGAGGCGCCCGAACCGGGCTCGTTGGGATCGATGACGACGACGTCACGGCCGCCGTCCGCCAGCCGAAACGCGATCGCTAGCCCGATGACCCCGGCCCCGACGATCGCGACGTCCGTTTTGATCAATTCGGCCACAATGCCTCAGACCGCTCCCGAGATTTCGAAATGACCGGCATTGAGCAGGTCGGCCATGATCGCAAGCGCCTGGCGCAATTCACCTGAAGACGGTGCTGCACCGACATTGATCCGCACCGCATGGGCGAGGGTCTCGCGTCCGACGGCGAACGCATCTGCCGGGAGCACGCCGACGCCCCGCTGACGGCAGGCACGGGCGAACGCTGCGCCGCGCCAGGGTTCGGGCAAATGCAGCCAGGCGTGCGGCGACGTCTCCTGCGACTGGACATCGAAGGCCGCAAGCGCATCACGCAAAATGGCCTGCCGCCGACGCAGCTCCTCGCGCTGAACGTCGATGATGCGCTTCGCGGTCCCCTCCTCCAAAAGGATGGTGGCGATCAGCGCCGTGAGCGGGCTGATGCTCCAGCAATCGATCCGGAGCGCCGCTGCAACGTTGCCCAGTACCGCACGCGGCGCGACGACGAATCCATAACGCAGGCCCGGCGCAATGCATTTCGACAGGCCGCTGATATGGACGGTGAGTTCGGGCTCCAGCGCTGCGAAGGACGGGACGGCGCGATCGAGCAATGGACGGTAGACGTCGTCCTCGATGATCAGCACGTTATGGCGGCGCGCGATCGCGGCAAGCGCGCGGCGACGCTCCTCGCTCAAAGTGACCGTGGTCGGATTATGCAGGGTGGGCACCAGGAAAACCGCGCGCGGACGCAGGGTCGCGCAAGCCGCCTCGAATGCGTCGGGCCGCATGCCCTCGCGGTCGATCGACACCCCACGCAGGTCGACGCCTTGTGACCGGCACAGCGCGCTGATGCCTTGATACGTGATGAAATCGGCAAGCACGACATCGTCGGGCTGCGTCAGGGCACGCAACACGCAGGCAAGGCCATGCTGAGCGCCATCGGTCAGCACGACGCGGCCTGCATCACCGTCGCCCGCGACGCCATCGAGCCAATCGGCGACCGTGGCGCGCGCCCATTCAGGACCCTCAGGAGGATGGTAGTCCTGCAAGGCGCTGAACCTGCGATCTTTTGCGATGTGCGGGAGCAGCAGCGCGAGCGCTTCGCGATAGGCCGACGTGGCCGGCCTGTTGACGGACAGATCGATCAAGCCGGCCTCATCGCTGGGAGCCGATTTGAAGCCGCCCTCCTCCGTCTCCCTACCCGCGACAAGGGTCCCGCGGCCAGGGCGCGCCTCCACAAGTCCTCGCTGCTGCAACGCAGAGAAGGCACGCGTGACGGTCGTGACATTGATGCCGAGCAGGCGCGCAATTTCCCGGTGCGGTGGCAAACGATCGCCTTCTGCCAGCTCTCCGCGTGCAATTCTCTCACCGATGGCATCCGCCAAACGCTGATAAATTGGTCGATCGTTGTTCGGCAATTCCAGATTTTCGAGCATTGCGGCTTGGCGTCCCGGACGTTCCTGTCATCAGCAAAGCCTTCTTATCATGGAGAAAAGACCCAGACAATCTGACTTGTATGCATACCAACAGGCTTTGCAAGTCTATTATATGGCACGATGTCTGCCATAAATTGCATCATATGATCCGCTTGACGGTGGAATTTCCGCATTATACGGTCACTCAATATCGTATTGTCTGACCACATAACTGCGGCGGGGCGCCCTGGAGGTCGAGCGATGGTTTTATCAGGACAAAGCACGTCGCTTCGCGAAGCGTTGACCGAGAGCACCCCCTCCGCAATGGACCGGCCGGCAGCCGTGGCCGGCGGAAGAACCGGGTCGGCGGTCCGGGCCGACGCCAAGTTTGTCGAATTCATCAACGTCGAAAAAACCTATGGAAATTTTCACGCCGTCCGCCGGCTCAATCTGAGCATCGGCCGCGGCGAGTTTCTCACCTTCCTCGGGCCGTCGGGCTCCGGCAAGACCACGACCCTGAACATGCTGGCGGGCTTCGAACGCCCGAGCCAGGGCGTGATCACGCTCGACGGCAAATCGGTCGACCGCCTGCCGCCCTATGAGCGCAACATCGGCATGGTGTTCCAGAACTACGCGCTATTTCCGCATATGAGCGTGGCCGACAACGTCGCCTTCCCGCTCTCGGTGCGCAAGGCGCCGAAGGCCGAGATCGGGCCGCGCGTCATCCGCGCGCTCGAGATGGTCAAGCTGGAGCGCTTCAAGGACCGCAAGCCGACGCAGCTCTCCGGCGGACAGCAGCAGCGCGTCGCGCTGGCGCGCGCGCTTGTGTTCCAGCCGACCCTCGTCCTGATGGACGAGCCGCTCGGCGCGCTCGACAAGAAGCTGCGCGAGCACATGCAGATCGAGCTGAAGCAGATTCACGAAATGCTCGGCGTCACCATCGTCTACGTCACGCACGACCAGAGCGAGGCGCTGACGATGTCGGATCGGGTCGCGATCTTCGAGAGCGGCAACATCGCCCAGATGGGTACGCCCGATGCGCTCTACAACGAGCCTGCGACCGCCTTCGTCGCCGGCTTCATTGGCGAGAACAATGCGCTGGATGGCGTCGTCGAACGCGTCGACGGCGATCAATGCCTGGTCGCGCTGCCGACGGGACTGACGACATCCGCCATGGCGATCGGCGGCATCAGTCCCGGAGCCGCGGTCCAGCTGGCGATCCGGCCCGAGCGGATCGCAGGCAGCGGCGAGCCGGCGGACAACCGCTTCAAGGCCATTGTCGAGGGCCGAATCTATCACGGCGACCATCAACGCCTGCTCGCGCGCCTGCCGGGCGGACAAGTGCTGACCGTCAAGGTCAGCCCCGACGCTGCGATGGCGACGGGCGAAACCATCGATCTGAGCTGGCGCACGATCGACTGCCGGGCCTTTCCGGCGGGCGCAGCTCCAGACGGCAACACTCCGAACACAGGGAGCGTGACATGAAGTTGATCTACCGGACGACCTTGGTTGCCTTATTACCTGTCCTGGCAAGCGCAGGAATGACCTCGCAGATCCGGCCCGCCAGCGCCGAAGAGCTCACCGTCATGGCAACCGGCGGTGAGTGGCAGGCGGCGCTGCGCAAGGCCTGGTTTGAGCCATTCGCCAAGAAGACCGGCATCACGTTCAACGAGCAGGAATACACCGGCGAGCTCGGCAAGATCAAAGCCATGGTCGAGACCGGCAATGTGCCGATCGATCTCGTGACCGTCGAGACTTCGACGGTCCTGCAAGGCTGCGACGCCGGCGTGCTGATCCGCCTCGACTATGCCAAGGTCGCCGATCGCGCGCGGTTCCTCCCCGGCACCGCGCTCGACTGCGGTGTCGGCATCGACGTCTATGGTGACGTCCTTGCTTACGACACCACCGTGTTGAAAGAGGCGCCGACATCGGTGCTCGACATTTTCGACACCAAGAAGTTTCCGGGCAAACGCGCCATGCGCAAGGCGCCGGCACAGAATCTCGAATGGGCGTTGATGGCCGACGGCGTGCCGATCGCCGAGATCTACAAGGTCCTGGCGACGCCCGCCGGCGTCGACCGCGCCTTCAAGAAGCTCGATACGATCAAGAAGGACATCGTCTGGTGGGAGGCCGGAGCGCAGCCGCCGCAACTGCTCGCGTCCAAGGAGGTGGTGATGACGACCGCCTGGAACGGACGCATTCAAAACGCGATCGACAAGGACAAGCGGCCGTTCGCGATTGTCTGGGATAACCAGATCGTCGAGTACGACATGATTGCGATTCCGAAAGGCGCCAAGAACCTCGACCTCGCCTACAAATATCTGGCTTATGCGGCCGGGCCCGAGGTGAGCGCGCAGCTCGGCGCATACATCCCCTACGGTCCCGTGATGGCGGATGCGACGCCTTTCGTGCCCAAGGATGTGCTGGCGAAGCTGCCGACGGCGCCGGACCACATGAAGACCTATCTGGTCGGCGATGTCGAGTTCTGGGGCGACCATGGCGAGGACCTGGTGAAGCGTTTCAACGCCTGGCTTGCCCAGTAGATAGCGCGGCGAGATCGCGATCGGGCAACCTGCCCGATCGCCAGCGACCACACGAGGTGACGTTCATGTCGTCGATCGCAATATCAGGCGTCAAACCGCGCGCCGGCGCCACCGACCGCAGCGACAGCCTGCGGCCACTGGCATTGGCCGCGCCGCTGCTGCTTCTGCTCGCCTTCAGCTTCGGCGCGCCGATCGTGCTGCTGCTGTCGCGCGCGGTCTATGAGCCGACCATCGCCAACGCGCTGCCGCACACCATCGCGGCGTTGCGCACGGACAGCGCGCGTGTCCCGGCCGAGCCGGTGTTCCGCGCCCTCGCGGACGACCTGAAGACCGCCCAGGCGGCGGGCGCGATCTATGAATTCGCCAAGACGCTCAACACCCGCCTGCCCGGCGCGCGCAGCCAGGTGCTGCGGCTCGCGCGGCTTGCCGGCCAGGATCCGGCGGCCACCAAGGAGGCGATGATCAAGGCCGCGCCGCTGCTCGGCGAAGACCAGGGCTGGACAGCGATACGCGCGGGAACCAACCGTTTCACCTCGTTCTTTCTGCTCAGCGCGTTCGATCTGCGCTGGACCGACCAGGGAACGATCGGCGCTGTCCCGGCCGAACAGGCCGTGTTCACCCGGGTGTTCGGACGGACCTTCCTGATCGCGACGCTGGTGACGCTGGCGACCCTCGCACTCGCCTTTCCGCTTGCTTATGTCATGACCAACGTGCGGCCGGTGATCGCCGGCATCGTGCTCGTGTTGGTGTTGCTGCCGTTCTGGACGTCAATCCTGGTGCGCACGGCCGCATGGACCGTGATCCTGCAGAAATACGGCCTGCTCAACGATCTGCTGCTCTGGCTTGGCGTGACATCGGATCGCCTGGAGCTGATGTACAGCCGGACCGGTCTCATCATCGCGATGACGCACATCCAGCTGCCCTTCACGCTGCTTCCGATCTATAGCGTGATGCGCGCGGTGCAGACCTCGCAGCTCAGGGCAGCTCAATCGCTTGGCGCGCGGCCCTTCACCGTGTTCCGCAGGATCTACCTGCCGCAGGTCATGCCCGGTGTCCTGGCCGGCTGCCTGCTCACCTTCATCCTGTGCCTTGGCTATTACATCACGCCAGTCCTGGTCGGCGGCGCCAGCGACCAGCTGATCAGCAACTTCATCGCCAACTACGTCAATGTCGAGCTGAACTGGGAAATGGCGGCGGCGCTCAGCTTCGTGCTGCTCGCATCCACGCTCGGCCTGTACGTGACGATGACACGCTATCTCGGTCTCGACCTCTTCAAGATGGGATGAAGCGCCATGCTGTCGCCCTACCCGACCACCTCTGAACGGATCCGCGTCGCCGCGCTCTGGATCTGGTGCGTGCTGGTGCTGATCTTCCTCGTCGTGCCGATCTTCGTGCCCGTGCCGCTCTCGTTCAACAGCGGATCGTTCTTTACTTTTCCGCTCGCAGGCGTTTCGACACGCTGGTACGAGGTCGTGCTCGGCACGCCGCGTTGGCGTGCTGCCATCGGCAACAGTCTGCTGATTGGGGCGGGTGCGACCGTGCTTGCCACCTTTCTGGGAACGCTGACTGCGATCGGCTTGTCGGACCCGAAATTTCCGGCGCGTCGGTTTGTCGTGCCGCTCCTGATCTCGCCGCTCATCGTGCCCGTCGTCGTGACCGCCGTCGGGACTTACCTGTTCTATGCCCGGCTCGGACTCGCCAATACCTATGCCGGCATCATCCTCGCCCACACCGTGCTGGCGAGCCCCTTTGTCGTCGTGACCGTCGGGGCGAGCCTCTCGGGGTTCGATCGCAATTTGATGCGGGCGACATCGATCCTCGGAGCAAGGCCCCTGACCGGATTCTTCCGGGTCATGCTGCCGCTGATCCTGCCCGGCGTGTTGTCCGGCGCGGCCTTCGCCTTTGTGACATCGTTCGACGAGGTGGTCGTCGTCCAGTTTCTTGCCAACGCCCAGCAGCGCACCTTGCCGCTCGAAATGTTCACAGGCCTGCG
Organism: Bradyrhizobium sp. CCBAU 51745; assembly: GCF_028128715.1. Lineage (NCBI taxonomy): Bacteria > Pseudomonadati > Pseudomonadota > Alphaproteobacteria > Hyphomicrobiales > Nitrobacteraceae > Bradyrhizobium > Bradyrhizobium sp. CCBAU 51745. The sequence continues at coordinate 12,795 of NZ_LBJP01000086.1, forward strand.
CGAGCAATTGAGCCCTGCGATCACAGCCGCTGCGACATTGATGATGGCACTGTCGATCCTGTTGCTGATCGTTGCCAATCTGCTGGCCCGCCGGTCCAGACAAGCCGGCCTGCCGGCCGAGTGAGGCCTTGTTGCATGTCCTTCCATACGACGATCAACGGCACACGCTGGACCTTTGATGACCTCAAGACGCTGCTCGCTAAGGCATCGCCGGCCCGCTCCGGTGATGCCCTGGCGGGCATCGCGGCGCAAAGCGCGATCGAGCGCGTCGCCGCCCAGACGGCGCTTGCCGATCTTCCGCTCAAGACGTTCCTTGATGTCGATCTCGTACCGTACGACGAAGACGAGGTCTCTCGTCTGATCCTCGACCGCCATGACCTCCCGGCATTCGCGCCGGTGTCCCATCTCACTGTAGGCGGGTTCCGCGAATGGCTGCTCGACACACGCACCACGACAAGCCAGCTGACGGCGCTGGCCCCTGGCCTGACCCCGGAAATGGTTGCCGCAGTCTCCAAGATCATGCGTGCGCAAGACCTGATTGCGGTTGCCGCCAAATGCAACGTCGTGACCGCGTTCCGCAGCACGATCGGATTGGCCGGCCGACTCTCCACGCGGTTGCAACCGAACCATCCGACCGACGATTCACGCGGAATTGCCGCCAGCCTGCTCGACGGACTCCTGTTCGGAGTCGGCGACGCGGTCATCGGCGTCAATCCCGCAACAGATACATTTCATGACTATGTGCGCGTCGTCACCCTGCTCGACGATGTCCGCCAACGCCTCGACGTTCCGACGCAGACCTGCTGCCTGGGTCATGTTACCACCGCGATCCAGGCCATCAATCTCGGCGCTCCGGTCGATCTCGTCTTCCAATCCATAGCCGGCTCGGAAAAAGCCAATCTAGGATTCGGGATCAGCCTGTCCGTCCTAGCGGAGGCCCACGATGCCGCGCTTTCGCTGGCGCGCGGCACGGTCGGCCGCAACGTGATGTATTTCGAGACTGGGCAAGGCAGTGCCTTATCCGCAGATGCGCATTTCGGCATTGACCAGCAGACGATGGAGGCGCGAGCCTATGCCGTCGCGCGGCGCTTCAGCCCGCTGCTCGTCAATACGGTGGTCGGCTTCATCGGTCCCGAATATCTCTACAATGGCAAGGAAATCACGCGGGCCGGGCTGGAGGACCATTTCTGCGGCAAGCTGCTCGGCGTGCCGATGGGATGTGACGTCTGCTACACCAATCACGCCGAGGCCGATCAGGACGACATGGACACGCTGCTGACATTGCTAAGTGCCGCGGGTGTCAGCTTCGTCATCGCGGTCCCCGGAGCCGATGACGTCATGCTGAACTATCAGAGCCTGGCGTTTCACGACATCCTTTACGCGCGCCAGACCCTCGGCCGCCGATGCGCGCCGGAGTTCGAGAGTTGGCTGAGCCGGGTCGGCCTCGCCGACGCGGACGGTCGCCTGCTCGAGCAGCCAGCATCCGGAGCGATCGGTCCGGCCATTGCGTTGATCGAGACGATGAGAGCCTGATGATGCGCGACGACCCTCCCCGTGACGGCGATCAGCTTGCGGTGCTGGATAAACTTGCAGGCCTGCGGCGCTTCACGCCGGCACGCATCGCGCTCGGACGATGCGGTTCCGGTCAACCGACGATGACGAGCCTCAACTTCATGCTCGACCATGCGCGCGCGCGTGACGCGGTTCACACGGCACTTGATTTCGAGGCGCTCGGGCGATCGCTTCGCGAGCGGAACTGGGACGTCATTGCCGTCCGGAGTGCTGCGGTCGATCGGGCCGAGTATCTGCGCCGCCCGGATCTGGGACGCCGCCTTTCGCCCGAGGGGCGTCTTGCCATCGAAGGCCAGCGGCGTGGCAACGACGTCGCGATCGTCGCCGCCGATGGCCTCTCCGCTTCGGCCATCGAGATCAACCTGCGGCCATTGCTCGATCATCTGCAACGGCTGTTGTTGGCCAAGGGCCTCACTGTCGGTCCCATCATTCTGGTCGAGCAGGGACGCGTCGCAATCGGCGACGAGATTGGTGAAACCCTTGGCGCGAGGTTGGTCGTCGTCCTGATCGGCGAACGTCCGGGTCTGTCGGCCGCGGACTCGCTCGGTGCCTACATGACGTGGCAGCCACGAATCGGCACGATGGATTCGAACCGAAACTGCATATCCAATATTCGCCCCGCCGGACTGCTGCCGGAAGACGCGGCATCCCAGATCGTCGGCTTGATCGAACTGGCATTCAAGCATGCCGTGACGGGTGTACAATTGAACGATTTGCGGGAAGCGGACGCAATGCTTCTGGTCGGGCCTCGCGCAAACCACGTAAACCGATGAGCGACTCCCGCTTTCCGCGCGGGCTTAAGTTCAAGATCACTGGCGAGTGGCTCCCGGCGGTGCGCAAGCTATTCGGAACCTCGACGTAGGAAAAAGACGGCTGGCTCTATCCATCAGAGGTCATCATGGCCAATGGAAGCGGAGAGCGGCTCGAACCCTCGACCAAATCTTCTGATGAACCAGAAAATACTAAGCACCTCTCCCTGGCTTGGCTTGGTCGGGATCAAAGGAGATCTCGAGGATCATCTGCTCCGGACATCGCGCGACAATTCACCTGTCGCCACATTTATCAAATGAATCCGCGCACAAGCCGGGCAATGCACGACCAAGACCGCCTCGGCACGCGCCCCTGAGGCAGGCTCGCAGATAGGATGTTGAACGTTCATGCCCGTGTTGGGGCAGCGAAACAGGATGTTGGACATGGAAGCTCCGTGACACAGACCTGTCTCTCCCCTGCCCGAAGATCAACTCAGGAAGATCACCTAGGCGGCAGAAGCCAAAACCCCATCCTGATACCGCCGCTCACTCCCTTCGATGCTCGATCCGTTTCGCCGACCCACCGTTAGTGGTAACATGTAACAGTTGCGCGCAGCGCGGGGGAGCAGACCATGCACAGGTACGTCGCCCGGGCAAACATCGATCACTACGTAGAGATTTTGAAGGACATGAGCCTGTCGACGCAGCGCCGAAGCACCACGATCGCACTGCTTATTGCTGAGCTCGACAAGCTCGGCGCGGACGGCGAGCATCTGGAGTTCGCGGAAACCAAGGTTTCAGCGAGCCGTCAACAGGTCGCACAAGCAGCCGCCCGCCGCGATTCTCTCGCCCTCGGCACATCCGCGCGGGAAAACGCAGAGAGATACCTGATCCACCTTGAGAATGTTCATACGGTACTGGATGATTTCTGCCACCGCCTTCGTCACAGAATCGCATCGGGTCCCGCTTGAGAGCTGACGGAGGTCGCGCAGGTAACGCGACACCAAGCCGCGAACTCTTGAGGAGGTGATGGTCGGCTCGGTTGCGATCAGGCAGCGACGGACTCGTTCGTTTCTCTGTTGCCGAGTAGTGGCGTAAACTGCTCCGCGGTCACGGTTTCGTTTGCAATCAACAGTTCAACACCGGCGTCAAGGTCGGCACGGCGTCGCTGCAGGATATCGCGGGCACGGCGATCACCCTCCTCAATCAGATTGCGCACGGCAAGATCAATCTCGCGGCCGGTGGCTTCGGCAGCAGTCACGACCGTATCCTGGGCCGCGAGAAATGCCTGGGGCTTGGGGGCATAGGTGCGCTGCCCGACCGTCTCGTCCATGCCGTATTTGGTCACCATCTCAATGGCCACCTCGGTCGCACGTTGAAGATCGTCGGCGGCCCCGGTCGAAATCGCACCATCGAAGATCAGGCGCTCCGACGCGCGTCCACCCATCAGCACCGCGACCCGGTTCTTCAGCTCTTCGATGGTCAGCAGGAACCTGTCTTCGGTGGGACGCTGAATGGTGTAGCCCAGCGCCCCGATTCCACGCGGGATGATCGATACTTTCTGCACCGGATCGACCCCCGGCAGGCTCGCAGCCACGAGAGCATGGCCCATCTCGTGATATGCAACCCTACGCCGCTCCTCCTTGCCGAGCACCCTGCTCTTCTTTTCCACTCCGGCAACGATCCGCTCGATCGCGGCGACGAAATCGGCGAAAGAGACCTCGCCAGCGCCCCGCCGGGTCGCGGCTATCGCGGCCTCGTTGACGAGATTGGCAAGATCAGCCCCCGTGAAGCCGGTTGTGAGGCCAGCTACCTTCTCCAGATCAACTAGCTCACCCATCCGGATCTTGCGGACGTGCACTCTGAGAATGGCAATGCGCCCCGTCTTGTCTGGCCGGTCGACGAGGACCTGCCGGTCGAACCGTCCTGCCCGCAACAGCGCGGGATCCAGGATTTCAGGGCGATTGGTCGCCGCCAACAGGATCACGCCGACGCTCGGATCGAAGCCGTCAAGCTCGGACAGGAGCTGGTTGAGGGTCTGCTCCTTCTCATCATGACTCGACAACGACAGCGGTCCACGGCTACGTCCAAGTGCGTCGAGCTCGTCGACGAAGATGATGCATGGGGCTGCCTTGCGGGCTTGCTCGAACAGGTCACGCACGCGCGCGGCGCCGACGCCGACGAACATTTCGACGAACTCGGAGCCCGAAATCGAGAAGAACGGAACGCCAGCCTCGCCGGCGACAGCGCGGGCCAGCAACGTCTTGCCGGTACCGGGCGGTCCCACCAATAGGATGCCCTTCGGCACATGCGCACCCAGTCGGCCGTAGCTGCCGGGATCCTTTAGAAACGACACCACCTCCTGCAGCTCGAATTTCGCGTCATCGACCCCGGCGACGTCGGCGAAAGTCACCTTGATGTCCTTCTCCACATAGACTTTGGCACGCGACTTACCAATCGCCATGAGTCCGCCAAATCCCTGCCGGCCGGTCATGCCGCGCCCGATCCAGTACCAGATCAGGAAAAAGACCACGATCGGGAAGATCCAGGACAGCAGGCTTTGCAATGCGCCGCTCCCGGGAATGCCAGTGACGCTCACGCCCTTCTGCGCGAGCTTGTCGGCCAGGACCATATCAACCCGCGCGGTGACGAACGCAGACTTTCCGCTCGGGAGTTGTTCCTTCAGCTTTCCCTGGATGCTATCGGGTCCCACGGAGACCTCTGCGATCTTTTCCTGGGCGAGCAGCTGCTCAAACTGGCTGTAAGGAATGGTCTCGATTGAATTATAGGTTGCGACAAGGAATTGCAGGGCGACGAGCAACATACTGCCTGCGAAGATGATGGCCATCACGATGGTCTGCTTTCGCGACCCTTGACCTGCCTCCACCTGCTCCTCCCATCAACATCAGCTCGCACTCAATTGGTAACGGGAGATGGCCGCGTCGGATTGATTCAGGTCAACTCGATGGCCAACACCGCTCCAGACCGCGACATCGGCATTGATCACCTGTTTGACCAAGATCAATTTCCGTCAAGCACAGTCGTACACAATGTTTGCCGAGATTTCGGCACAAGGCAGCACAGCCGAGGCATTTCAATGGCTCACAAACAAGTTTTGTTCCATTCAGCCGCGCGCGAGAAAGTCCTGCGCGGCGCTTCCCTGCTCGCGGATGCGGTGCGCGTTACGCTCGGTCCGAAGTCGAAATCCGTTCTGATCCAGAAAGGATGGGGGGCGCCGATCGTCTGCAACGATGGTGTCACCATCGCGAAGGAGTTTGATCTCAAGGACGCCGAGGAAAATCTTGGCGCTCAGGTTCTTCGCCAAGCCGCCGAGAAGACGGGTGACGTCGTCGGAGACGGCACCAGCACCTCGACCATCCTCGCGCATGCCATCCTGTCGGACGGAGTTCGCAACGTTGTTGCCGGCGCGAGTGCGATCGACCTGAAACGTGGTCTGGACCGAGGGACGCAGGCCGCCATCGCGGCGCTGCGCGCGATGGCAAAGCCGGTGAAGACGGGAGCCGAAAAAGCTCAGGTCGCGACGATTTCGGCCCACAACGATACGTCCATCGGTGAGCTGGTCGCCGACGCGATCGAAAAGGTCGGCGGTGATGGTGTGATCTCGGTGGAGGAATCCAAGACGACAGAGACCCTCCTGGACGTCGTCGAAGGGATGAAATTCGATCGTGGCTTCCTGTCCCCTTACTTCGTCACGGATGCCGACCGGATGGAATCGGTGCTGGAGGACCCATACGTCCTTTTGTGCGACCATAAGATCGGTGCATTGCGCGACCTCGTCCCCGTCCTTGAGCAAGTCGCCAAGAGCGGCCGGTCGCTCCTGATCATCGCCGAAGACATCGAGGGCGAAGCTCTGGCGACGCTCATCGTCAACCAGCTGCGTGGCGTGCTCAAGGCCTGCGCGGTCAAAGCACCTGGATTCGGTGATCGGCGCAAGGCCATGCTGGAAGACATCGCGATTCTAACCGGCGCCCAGGTGATCTCGGAAGACATCGGCCTGAAGCTCGAAAGTGCCACCCTGGAGCAGCTCGGCCGCGCCGCGCGCGTGGTTGCGGACAAGGAGAACACCACCCTCATCGGCAGTGGCGGCGACCGTTCGCGCATCGACGCGCGGGTCGCCCAGATCCGGGTCGAAATCGAGAAGACCACCAGCGACTACGACCGGGAGAAACTCGAGGAACGCCTCGCCAAGCTCTCTGGCGGCGTCGCCGTGATCCGGGTCGGGGCACCGACCGAAGCCGAGATGAAGGCGAAGAAGGAAGCCCTCGACGATGCCATTAGCTCGACTAAGGCTGCGGTTGCGGAAGGCATCGTACCGGGCGGCGGACTGGCGCTGCTTCGGACTGTCGCAGCCGTGGCCAAGGAAGAAGCGGCTTGCGAGGGAGACGAACGTACTGGCGTGCAGATCCTGAGGCGAGCACTCGAAGCGCCGGCCCGTCAGATCGCCGAGAATTCCGCTACTGATGGAGGCGTCGTCGTTGCGCGGATGCTCGGCAGCGAGGGAAATTTCGGCTTCGATGCTGCCCGCAAGGTCTATGTCGATCTCGTGGAATCCGGCATTGTCGACCCCGTGAAAGTCGTGCGGACCGCACTTGAAAACGCCGTCTCAGTGGCGAGCGTCCTGCTTCTGACAGAAGCGACGATGACTGAACTTCCGGAGGCGAAGCGCGAGCGCTTGGCGGAGCACGATATGGCGATGTAGGGCACGTCCCAACTGCCCCGTTTTTTAGGCCAGAAGGTTGACGACACGATCGTCCAGATCTTGCCTACACTTCTGACACCGGCGTGGGAATTTGAGGGAGATCAACCAACGCGCGACAGCCGCGATTATTCTTTCTGTTGACCAATATGGTCAGCCTCTAAGGAGAAGATGATCATGGCAACCGAAACCAAACTACCCGTCACCAAGACCTCCACCGCACCCGCAGCGCCCGGCACGGCATGGCAGCCATTTCAGGCCCTGAGAAACGAAATCGATCAGATCTTCGACGATTTCGGCAACGGTTTCTGGAAGCGGCCATTCCCGTCGCTTGCCCGGCTGGAGCGTGATCTGTCCAAGAACTTCAGCGCGCCAGCCGTCGATGTTTCCGAGAGCGACAAGGCTTACGAGATCACGGCGGAGCTTCCCGGTCTCGACGAGAAAAACATCGACGTCAAGCTCGCCAATGGCGGTCTCACCATCCGCGGCGAGAAAAAGGAAGAGACTGAAGAGAAGAAGAAGGACTATTACGTCTCCGAGCGCCGCTATGGCTCCTTCGAGCGCTACTTCGCACTGCCGGACGATGTCAACTCCGACAAGATCGAGGCAACGTTCAAGAACGGCGTGCTCAAGGTCGTCTTGCCGAAGACCGAAGAAGCGCAGAAGTCTGCCAAGACCATCAACGTGAAGGCCGCCTGAGCGACCGTCGAGGGGAGGCTGTGATTGTCGCGGCCTCCCCGACGACCAACATATTGGCAAGCGCACCACGCTATCACCGCTTTGCCTCGCAATAGCGCAATGGAGATGTTCCACCTTTCGCGTTGTTGGAGATACCATCAAGGAATTGACTGGCAGCGTCGCGCGCGGACAGGAAGCGACGAGGTGCGGCCGACGGAAAGCGGCCTACGAATGCTTCCTGCGGTTAGGCAGATTCAGCGTCCTCCAGAGCCTCCTTGACCGCGCGTCGGACAGGATTGTCTGGAATGAAACGTTGATAAGGGAGGTTTGCCATGCAGGCACGAGACGTGATGGTATCGCCAGTGGTTACCGTGGGACCGACTGCAACCGTTCGCGAAGTTGCGCAAATGCTGCTGGAGCGTCGGATCAGCGCTGTACCGGTCGTGGATGCCGACAACAACGTTCTCGGAATCGTGAGCGAAGGCGACTTGCTGCACAGGGCCGAGAGCGGGACCGAACGCTCTTCTTCCTGGTGGTTGCGCCTGTTGATCGGCGACGCCCAACTCGCGACCGACTACGTCAAGTCGCACGCGATCAGGGTGCAGGATATCATGACGCAGGATGTTGCGACCGCGGCGCCCGAGACGCCCTTGCATGAGATCGCGGTGCTTCTCGAAGAGCGTAGGATTAAGCGCGTTCCCATCGTCAACAGGGAAGGTCAGCTCATCGGAATCGTCAGCCGGGCCAACTTGCTCCAGGCGATCGCAAGCGCCAGGCCGACGCTCGAGATATCGCTGCCAGATTCAGCCATCCGAAAGAGGTTCTTCGAGGAAGTCCGAAAGCAACCATGGGCTCATACGTTCAATTTGAATGCGACCGTGCAGAATGGTGTGATCGATATCTGGGGCTTTGCCCCATCGCTCGCCGAACGTGCGGCCGTTCGCGTTGTCGCAGAAGCGATCCCGGGCGTGGTGGCGGTGAACGACCATCTGCTGGAACCCCCCCTTCGTCTATTGACCTGCAGGACCAGTGATCAGATACGGTCGCTGGTCGGCCGCCCGGCGGCGCCGCGTCGATCTCACGGGTCCGCCCTCGACGCGGTCGGAGATGATAACAATGCGACCGCCGCGCATTTCGACATCGGCGCGAAACTCATCGCTTGCTGTCACGATGGTCCGCCGCGAATGGCGGGGTCGGGCTGTGTTACAGATCTCTCCGTCACCTCATCATGGCGGATGTCTGGAAGATGCGCCCCCACGACGCGAGCGCCGTGATGTCGCCGCCGGCGAGACCGAGGGTTCGCCATAGCGTGACCGCGACGGAATCGAGGACGGCGATATCAAGCTCGCGTTCGAGTGCGGGCGCAAGCGCCGCGCCGTCGAGATTGGTGCAGAGGATGACGGCGGCGTCGGCCCCCTGCGCCGCGACCGCGCGGACCATGTCGGCGATATCAGCGGGAGCGACCTCGCCGAAGGAAAAATTGTCGCGCAAGCCGAGATGCCGTTCAGCATGCGGTGCGATGCCCTCCCCGGCCCAGACATTGCCGATCCGCCGCTGCACGTCGTCCGTATAGGGCGAGACGAGCGCGACGCGTTTGGCGCCAAGCGCGCGGACAGCCTCGATACAGGCGAGCGTCGAAGTCGTCGCGGGCACGTTTGTGCGCGCCGTGATCGCCTTGCATAGGCTCCTGTCCCTGTCGATGCCGAGCCAGCTTGCGGAGGTGCCGTTCCAGGCGACGGCATCGACCTTGGCATCGGCAAGCAAGTCCGCCGCAGGCAACATCACCGAAACATCGAACTGACTTAGCGCGGCAGCATCGAGCGCAATCTCGGTGACGCGAAAGCGCGAGAAATGCGCGGTGACGTCGGTTACATCATGCAGCATCGCGCTCGTGACCGGCTCGAGCACCGAGTTGGAGGACGGCGTGATCATGCCGAGGCGCTTGCGCAAAACTGACATCGATCACGATCGCTCCGTTGTGGCGAAGCGCATCCGCGCCCGCTGCAAAGGATCATCCGCATCCCCTTGCGTTCGCGCAACCGGCAATTTGCATGCTGCATACAATTTGTTCGATAAGCACGTGTTTTGAGCCACATACGTCTTCTATTTGAGCACTTGGTTTGACTGGGAATGGCTAGGATCGGGCGCAACAGGAAGTCCCCGCGTGCAGCACAGATCCGATCCGAACCCGGGACGAAAGTCGCCCAAACTCAAGAGGATGGGCCTGCACGAGCGCGCTGCCGCGCGGATGCGGACGATGATCATTCGCGGTGAGCTCCCGCCGGGATCGCAGACCCAGGAAACAAAACTGTCGAAGGAGCTTGGCGTGTCGCGCACTCCGCTGCGCGAGGCGATGAAGGTGCTCGCGGCTGAAGGATTGATCGAGCTTCGCCCCAATCGCAGCCCGCGCATCGCCGACATTGCAGTCGAGACTATCTCGGAGCTATTCGAAGCGCTCGCCGGCATCGAGCGGCTCGCGGCAGAGCTCGCCGCGGAGCGCGCCAGCGAACGCGATCTTGCCCGCCTGCGCACGCTCCAGACCCGCATGGAAGGTCATCATCGCAACGGCAAGCTCGACGATTATTTTGCGATCAACGGCGAGATACACAACACCATCGTCCGCATGGCCCGCAACACGCCGCTCCGTGAGGCGCACGAGACATTGATCTCCCGGGCCGAGCGCGCGCGCTATCTCGCGCTGGGCGCCGACAAGCGCTGGAGCAATTCGGTCGAAGAGCACGCCAATATTCTCGCCGCACTCGAAGTACGGGACAGCGAGGCAGCAGGACGCCTGCTCGGCGCTCATGTCCGTCAGACCGGCATCGCATTGCTCGAGACTCTTGTCCCCAAAACCAAGCTGACGGCGGCCTGACCATGAAGCTGCTGCTGCTCAACCCCAACACCAGCACCCCGGTCACGCAGTTGATGACCGAGGTCGGGCAGCGCGCAGCCGCCCCCGGCACCGAGCTCATCCCCTGCACCGCGACCCGCGGCGTGCCCTATATCGCAACGCGCACCGAGGCGCAGATCGGCGGCGCTATCGTGCTGGAAATGCTGGCCGAGCAGCATCGCAAGGTCGACGCCGCGATCATCGCCGCCTTCGGCGATCCCGGCCTGTTCGCTGCGCGCGAGACGTTCGACATTCCCGTGATCGGTCTTGCGGAAGCCGCGATGCTGTCGGCCTGTATGGCTGGGCGCCGATTTGCAATCGTGACCTTCGCGCAAGCGCTCGGCCCCTGGTACGAGGAATGCGTGCGCGACCATGGCCTGCGAGAACGCTGCGCCGGCATCCGCATGCTCGACACGCCGTTTCAGGCCATCTCCGATGTCGGCGGCGAGAAGGAAGATGTGCTCGTCGAGCTGGCGCAGCGAGCGATCATCGAAGATGAGGCCGACGTTCTGATCTTTGCCGGCGCGCCGCTCTCCGGCCTTGCCGAGCGCGTGGCCGACAGGATCCCCGTTCCTGTGGTCGACCAGGTCGTCGCCGCCGTGAAGCAGGCCGAGGCGGTGGTAGCGCTGCGGCTGCGCAAGGCGACCGCAGGCACGTTCCGCCGGCCGGCCGCCAAACCGACCATCGGTCTTGCCGACGCGCTCGCCGCGCGGCTCGAGCGGCGCGACAGCTAGGGAGGCCCCGGCGGCGATGCAAGAAGTTCAATCCGTTTTGAATCGCCGAGTCGGCATTCCAAGGCTTGCGACTTGCTTTCTCTCTCGACGAAACCGGAGCTACCATCATGGCTGAAGCGCAAGGCGGCCGTTCGCTCGTCGTCGACGCCGTCACCCACCGCTATCCGAGCGGCGCGCTTGCGGTCGAGAACATTAATCTCGATATCAAGGGTGGCGAGATCATCGCGCTGCTCGGTCCGTCCGGCTGCGGCAAGACCACGTTGCTGCGCATCATCGCCGGCTTCATCGCGCAGACGCAGGGACGCATCATCATCGGCGACGACATCGTCGACGCGCTGCCGCCGAACAAGCGCGCCGTCGGCATTGTGTTCCAGAACTATGCGCTGTTCCCACACCTCTCGATCAGCGAGAACGTCGCCTATGGACTGGCCGCACGCGGCGTCGACAAGACATCGCGCCAGCGCGAGGCACAACGCCTGCTCGAGCTGGTGCAATTGCCGACCATGGCGGAGCGTCTGCCAAGACAGCTCTCCGGTGGCCAGCAGCAGCGCGTTGCCCTTGCCCGGGCGCTCGCGATCAAGCCGTCGATCCTGCTGCTGGACGAGCCCTTTGCCGCGCTCGACAAGAATCTGCGGCTGGACATGCAGATCGAGGTGAAGCGGCTGCAGCGCGTGTCCGGCATCACCACGCTGATCGTGACCCACGACCAGGAAGAGGCGCTGTCGATGGCCGACCGCGTCGCGGTGCTGAGCCACGGCAAGCTCGAGCAGTTCGGCTCACCGTCCGATGTCTACGACCGGCCGCAGACCCTGTTCGTGAACACGTTTGTCGGCTCCACCAACCGCATGCCCGGTGTCGTGGTCTCCGCAGATCGCACGGCCGCAAAAGTGCGTCTCGACGCAGGCGCGGAGATCATCGCCCGGCCGGCGGCGGGCAGCCTCACCGAGGGCGCCCGCGTCACCGTCTGCATCCGGCCCGAGCATCTGCAGTTTGTCGGCGACGCGTCGGGGTTTGCCGGCGTGGTCGGCATGTCGCTGCCGTTAGGTGCCACCGTCGTCCACGAGGTCACCACTGCCGATGGCTCCGGCGTAAAGGTCTCCCAGGCGCGCATCGGCGAGACGCGCGCCCTGGCGAGCGGCGCGGCCGTGCGCCTCGCACCGCTCGCCCCCTCGCTCGCAAATGCCTTTCCCGCGACGCTTTAGTTCCAGTCATTGTCCACAACGGAGTTCGACATGATCCTCAACCGCCGCAGCCTGATGACCACCGCCCTCACCCTCGGAGCCATGAAGGCGTTTCCCGGACTGAGCTTCGCCCAGGCACGCCCGCTGGTATTTGCGACCTTTACCGGAAGCTGGGAAGAAGCGCACAAGGCCGTGCTGGTGCCGGCCTTCCGCAAGGCCAACGCCGATGCGGCGATCGTGCTCGACCCCATGCTTTCGGTCGACCAGATCGCGAAGATCAACGCCGCCAAGGCCAACCCGCCCATCGACGTCATGCTGCACGATCCCGGCCCGGCGCTCGTCGCGATCGGCCAGGACCTCGCCGAGCCCTATCCGGTCGAGAAGAGCGCCCATTACAAGGACCTGATCGCCGAGGCGCAGGAGCCGATGGGTCCCGCGCCGTTCTTCCAGGTGGTCGGCCTCACCTACAATCCCGAGGCGATCAAGACGCCGCCGACATCCTGGGCTGATCTCTGGAAGCCGGAATTCAAGGGTCGTGTCGGCATCACCAATCTCAACTCGACGCTCGGCACCGGCTGGCTGGTCGAGATCGCCAAGATGCGCGGCGGTTCGGAAGCCAATGTCGATCCGGGTTTCAAGGCGCTGGAGGAACTCAAGCCCAATCTCGCCGCGGTCGCCGCCAATCCCGGTGCGCTCGCGACCCTGTTCCAGCAGGGCCAGATCGACATCTCGCCCGGCAATTTCAACGCCATCCAGATCCTGAAAGCGCGCGGCGTGCCGGTCGAATTCGTCGCGCCGAAAGAAGGCGCCATCGCCTTCAAGACCACGATCCACATCGTCAAGAACTCGCCGAACCGCGAGCTGGCCTTCAAGCTGATCGAGGCGGCGCTGACGCCGGAGGTGCAGACCACGTTGATGAACCCGCCCTATCTGATCGTCCCGACCAATTCCAAGGTGACAATGGGCGGCGAGATCGCGCGCGTGCTGGCCAAGGACACCGCGGAGCTGAAGCAGAAATTCGTGTTCCAGGACTGGAAAAAGATCAACGAACAGCGCTCGGCATGGATCGAGCGCTTCAACCGCGAGATCAAGATCTAGGACAGGCTCAAAACCATGGGCGCAGCTCCGGCATCACGGGACGTCACGTCCTACGGAATGGGATTGGCAGCGCCGCTGGCGCTGTTCTTCCTGCTGTTCTTCGTCGCGCCGCTGCTGCAATTGCTCTGGCTCTCGCTCCACAACGATACGGCCGGGCTCCATTGGGGGCTCGGCCAATACCTGCACTTCCTCACCGATCCCTTCAGCCTCGGCGTGCTCGGCTCGACGCTGCTGCTAGGGGCCGAAGTCACAGCGGTCTGCCTCCTGCTCGGCTTTCCCATCGCCTGGCTGTATCAGCGCGTTGGACCAAAGCTGCAAACCATCATCATCCTGATCGTGCTGCTGCCGCTGCTCACCAGCGTCGTGGTTCGCACCTTCGCCTGGATCGTGATCCTGGGCCGTCAAGGCATCATCAACGCGACGTTACAATCCCTTGGGATCATCGATACGCCGCTCAAGCTGCTCTACACCCAGTTCGGCGTGGTGATCGCGCTGGCGCAGGTGCAGATGCCTCTGATGACGCTGCCGCTGATCACCGCACTCGGCCGGATCGACCCCAATCTCGATGATGCCTCCTGCTCGCTCGGCGCCGGTAGCTGGCGCACCTTCTTCAGGATCGTGCTGCCGCTGTCGCTGCCCGGCGTGATCGCCGGCTGCACACTGACTTATGCCGCGGCCATCACTGCTTTCATCACCCAGTCGCTGATCGGCGGCGGCCAGATGCTGTTCATGCCGATGTATCTCTATCAGCAGGCCTCCACGCTCCAGAACTGGCCGTTTGCGGCAGCAATCTCGATCATCTTCCTGCTCGCCGTGCTCGCGGTCGTGTCCGTTTTTACCACGCTCGGCCGCCTGTCGCGCGGCTATGGAGGTGCCTGATGAGCGGGCGCAAACGCACTCTTGAGGCGCTCAGCTTCGAGCTCGTCATGACCGTCATCGCGGTCATCGCGCTTGTTATCATCATCGCGCCGTCGCTGGTGGTGCTGATCGTGTCCTTCACCAGCGGCTTCTCGCTCAAATTCCCGCCGCCGGGTTATTCGCTGCGCTGGTACGCGGAGTTGTGGAACGCCTGGCAGCTTCACTTCGCGGCCAAGAACAGCCTTGTCGTCGCGTTGTGGGCCACGAGCCTCTCCGTCATCCTCGGCGTCGCGGCGGCGCTCGCAATCTCGAGGTCGCGAACGCTATCGGTGCGGCTGCTCGATTCCCTCTTCATGTCGCCGCTGGTCTTGCCGGCGCTGGCCTTTGGTCTGGCGGCTCTGATGCTATTCTCGCTGGTCGGCCTGCCGGTGTCGCCGCTGACCCTGGTGATCGGCCACACCGTAGTCTGCGTACCCTATGTCGTGCGCAATACGGTCGCCGCACTTGCCCAGCTGGAGCCGACACTCCTGGAAAGCTCGGCGGTTCTGGGCGCGAGCCGGCTCTATACGTTCCGCCGAATCGTGCTGCCGCTGATCCGGCCGGGCATCATCGCCGGTGCCTTCATCGCCTTCATGTCGTCATTCGACAACGTGCCGGTCTCGCTGTTCCTGCGCGATGCCGCGACCGATATGCTGCCGATCCGGATGTGGCAGGACCTCGAGGGTAAGCTGGATGTGACCATCGCCGCGCTGTCGGGTGTGCTCATCATCGCCACCGTCGCGCTGGTCGCGGTGATGGAGCGCGTCACCGGCCTGTCGCGGCGGCTGACAAGCTGATCAGGCGCCGCGGAATAGCGCAAAACCCCAGCGCGTGAATTTCAGCGGCAGATGAAAATGCTCGTTGACATCCTTGATACGGAAGCGAAATGGCGTCACGGTCAGGAAGCCCTCGCTGTCGCCAAAGAATTCGCCGAGATGAAACAGCACCTCGTACTCGCCCGCGGTCACGCCCGCTCCTTGTGCGACGGCATGATCGAGTACGCCATTGGCCCCGAGCCGCGCGTCGGCGATACGCGCGGAGTCCGGATCGATCTGCCAGATCTCAACGCGCAGCCCTTGCGCGGGCCGTCCGCTTGCCACATCGACCGCGTGAATGGAAATACCGCCTGCCACCATGTCCCTCCCGTGAGCGCGGCGCCATGGTAGACGCAAACACACAGCTTCGGCCAGCGTCCGCGTTGCTGCCGGCCCTGGGCGCGATGACCTCGCTCCAGGCGCTGGTGGCGCTGGCCCTGTTTGCGCCGGGCGTGGTCGCGCCGCGCGCCCACATCGAGGTCCGGCAACTCTCGCTGTTCTCCTGCGCGGTTTTCACCATCGGCATTCCCGCCTCGTTCTGGGGTGGCGGCCTTATTGCCCGGATGGGCTCGCTCCGGATCGCAAGCCTCTGTGCGGTGGCGATCGGGATCAGCATGGCGCTGGCCGCGTTCGGCACGACGGCCGCCCTGCTCGCCGCCGGCCTCTGTCTCGGCCTCGCGTTCGGACCGGAGACGCCGGCCAGCGCAGCGCTGCTGGCGCGGCTCGTGACCACCGAACGCCGTGCCTTCGTGTTCTCGGTGCGCCAGACGGGTAACCAGATCGGCGCCGTCTGCGGCTCGCTGGTGCTGCCAGCGATCGCGGTCTCGCTGGGACCGGCCTGGTGCTATGCGGCGGTCGGCGCCTGCGCGCTGATTGCGATCCTGCTGTATGAGTGGCTGCGGCCGGCCTATGCCGGCAAGGCCACTCCGCCACCAGAACTCGATCTCCGCGGGCGACTGGCACTGGTCACGTCAGACCGGCGGATCGCGACGCTGGCGCTGGCCTCGATGCCTTTCAGCGCGATGCAGGTGTCGCTCAACACGGTCTTCGTCACGCTCGGCACGCGCGAGCTTGGCCTCAACCATATCGAGGCGGGCATGGCGCTGGCCTGCGCGCAGGCCGGCGGCCTCATCGGCCGTCTCGGCTGGGGCTTTATCGCGATGCGCCTCAACGCCTCCCGCGCGGTACTCGTCGTTATCGGCCTCGGCATGGCCTTCTGCGCCGCGCTGCTCGGCCTCGACGGCGCCTCGCTTGGCCGTACCGGACAGTTCGCCATTGCTGCCCTGTTCGGCCTGACGGCGTCGGGCTGGAACGGCGTTTTTGTTGCCGAGATTGCCCGCCTCGCCCCGCAGGACAGGGTCGGCGAGACCACTGGAGGGGTTCTGACCGCATCCTATGCGGGCCTGCTGGCCGCGCCGGCCGTGGTATCGATCCTGGACGGCGCCGCCAGCCTCGGCGCGGCCTTCTTCGCCTTGGCGGGCCTTGCACTGTGCGGCACATTGGCTCTGATGTGGGGAGACCACGGCAAAGCAGGTCAATAGCGCGCGCCACGCGCGTCGTATCGGCGTCTCGCGGCGTTGACCACGTCCCGCTAATGCGCCGTTCGTCTCCCCCCGGCATTCGCCTTGCGTGTCGCGCTTCATTTGCCGGAGCCCCTCGCACCCGCTCCCTTCTTGCGTCCGCCACCAGCCGACGCGGCCATGGCCGGTTTGGCTTTCTGCCAATCGGAGAGGAAGATGGTCTCGAAGTACTTGGCGATGCCCGCATGTTCGAGGATGACGCCGGCGTCGCGATTGGTCTGGACGCCGGACGGCGAAAAGTTCTGGCTGCTGACCACGGCGATCTGGGAGTCGATCACGAAGCCCTTGTTGTGCACGTCAGGCTGCAGGCTGATATTCGCCGTCAGGTCGACGCCTGTCGTTTTCATCTTTTCGACCCATGGCAGCCCCCATCGGGCACTCTCGATCAGCCTGACCTTCTTGCCTTCCGCGATCTTGTTCGCGATTGCCTGGAGCAGCTGCTCGTACAGGCTTCCGTCTCCCTTGGACGACTCAATGTATTGAAGCTGGATGTCGATCGACGTCTTGGCGTTCTCGATCAGATTCATGATGTTCGTGAGATATTGCGGGTGACCATTGGGCAGCAGGTCAGGTGTCAACAACGGCGTGATCGCAAGCGCGCTGTTGGGGAAGGTCTTGGCCGCAACCGGCTTCTTCTTCGCTTGCGCGGGCGTGATGGGCGGCGGATTTGCGTGCGCCGCCTTCTTGGCGCGGGCGTCAGCGATCGTTGTTTCGACGGCAAACGCATTCGGGGCTTGATGCAGGATGGCCTGCCCGTAATCGTAGTTCAGGTAATAGGCGAAGAGCTGCGCAAGAGCCTTGTCCTCGATGATGACGTGCCAGTCGCGATCTTCAGTCACCGGCCGCGGCCGGGCGGGATTCGGCTCATTGCTGTTGTTCAGGTTGCCGCTAGACAGCCAGAACCGCTGGTCGTCCTGGACGATCACCTTGATATGGTAAGCAAAGGGAAACATGAACGCGGTCACAAACGGGTCCTTGTCGTTCAGGGCCCAGGCGATCTTGGCGCGGCCTCCGAGGCCCGCCCTGAGATCCTGCACGGTCACCGAGTCGAGCTGGTCGCGCGTCTCGTTCGGCGCAGGGTCATCGAGAACCATCTGCAACGTCTTTTGACCCGTGAGGTCAGCCAGGAAATCGGCGAGCAGGGATCCGGAGGTGAAGTCATACATCCCCACCACAAGTGAATGCTGTGTCGCGGTCAGAAACTTTGACAGGGTCACGTAGCCTGCATCCGGGCTCACCGCCACAGTGATCGTGGTGTTGAGCTGGCGTCGATCGAGCGCGGGAGCCCCGGCCGGCGGTGAATATTGCAGCGCTTGCTTGGTCGCGTGCGCGGAGATCGCTTCATGGATGGCCGGTTGCGTCGTCCTGGACAGCGCGAATGCCGTCTGCGTGTCGCTGGCGGGATCGTCGAGCAGCTTTCCGCTCGGCATCTCGCGCTCCAGCGGCCAGGTCGGCCCTTTTTCCTCCGGCCGTGCGTGAAGTTCGCTCAGGACCGCGGCCGCAGGGTCGACGACGCGGAGACGTTGATGCGCGCTGGCCTCGCGCACGTCGACGGGGAATTTTCCGAGTTTCGTCGGCAGTAGATCGCCACGGGCGATATCCGCCGGGCTCTTCTTGGTATGCACAGTTACGACGATAGCCTGCTTGCCGGTCAACTGATTACCCGCGATCTCGAAGCCGGGCCGGACGGTCAGCACACCCGGCTTGCGCAACTTTGCCAGGTTCTTCCGAATGGTTTGATCGATCTCCTGCGCCGCAAATCTACCGGTCGTCTTCATAGTGCACGTCCTCGCGAATGACTGAGCTGCGGCGTTGACCAACTTCCTTGAGCGCCAGAGATTTGATGCTCTCGGGGATACCCGAGAGCACAGCGAATTGATGATGCCGAGTGCTGGAAAGACCGCCTGTGCCCGAGCCGCACGCCTAACCGATTGGGTCGCCGGTGCGATCGTCCGTCTGAAGAGATTGAGTCTGGAAGCGCACAAAGAGGGCAACAATTTCCTGGCCGCTGTTGAAAGACAAGAACAGCGCTCCGTCGCCGTGAACCCGGTTGTCGCTCGCGAATTGCCCGCGATTACCCTGCATCATGTGAATGTCATGAATCCCCCTCTCGGGTTGAAAGCCAAAATACTTATCGACCTGCCCCGCGTCCTCGAAAAATTCGCCAAAGGCCACCACCATGGCGCTTGGGTCCGCTTTCGCCCGTTCAATATTGGCATCGAGCAGGTTTTTGAGCGAAACGCCGCTGCCCGCCGGAGGAATCGGCTGCATCGCATCGACCGGGAAGAGATCGCCGCGTAGATAGTCGAGGCCCCCGGAGCCAGACGGGCCGGTCTGCAGCGCCTGAAAGCCGGGATCGCCGTTGAGATAGGGCGCGAGGTCCAACGTACCGGCTTGCTGGAATTGGTCGTCAAAATAAGCCAGCACCTCGCTCTGATCGACCGACCTGACATTGACGGCGATCCGATAGTCCCCCCCGCCATCCACCCTGATCTCGTAGTGGGGGGAAGCTCCATCCGGGCTCTCAAAGCCGTCCACGACTGAGCCGACCAGGACACCATAGTGACGAACCGCGCCTGGCGGCTTCCTGCGCTTATGAGGCATTGCAGCTCTCCGCTTCAAATGATGCAGTCAACGAACCAAATCGCAGACGTCCAGGGCCTCAACTGCCCGATCTCAGCTGCCTCTCGATCGAATCGGCCGCTCGAAGCGCCAGAGCTGCGACAGTCGACGTCGGATTGGCATTCGCCCCGGTCGGAAAGACGCTGCTGCCGACGACGAACAGGTTGGGGTGGTCAAATGCCCTGCATTCAGGATCCACGACAGCTTTCGTTCGATCCGTTCCCATCCGGGTCGTCCCCATGATGTGACCAGAGCCAAGGAACAGCTTGAAGGTCGGCTGGTCGTCCATCATGAAGCGATGCGTGACGCCAATATGATCGAAGATCTTGTTGTGGAACTGGATGATCTTGTGGAAGCAGCGCTCGACATAGCCGCCGTCATTGTCGAAGACCTTGTAGGCGATCTGCGGTCGCTGAAGACCGAGGTCGTCTTTCTTGTCAGCGGGCGCAAGGCTGACCCTGTTTTCGAGAATGGGTAGCTGCTCGCACGCGCTATTCAGCGTGATCTGGTGGGTCGCATGCTTTGCCAGCGTCTCCTTCAGCTTGGTCCCCGCGTAGCCGAAATCTCTCACGAGGTTGACGATACTTCCCGGCAGCCAATCGCCCTGCGCCGTCGAAGGAAACCGACCGCTCCCGCGCGGCCAGCTCGCGATGGTGGAGGCCCAGCCATCGTTCTTGATCGAGCATTTGAAGGACGCGTAGACCTCACGGAATGCACCGTCGCGGAAACCCTCGATGTGCGAGGTGGTCTGCGGTCCCCTGTATGGAAAGACGGGCGCTTTCGCCAGCGCAAACGACTGCTTCATGGGATGATCCATGAGATAGCCGCCCAGGACCGGACCGCAGGAGCGCGCCGCATTCGAGCGCAACAGGATCATCGGATTTTCAATGCCGTGAGCCGCCAGCACAACGATGCGACCTGTCGCGTAACCTTCCGAGACGACGGCCCTCCTGCCGTTCTCCTCCGGCTTGGTGGAATCCTCCTGCCAGACCCAGTTCAAATAGTGGACGCCGACCACCCGCTTTCCCTCGCTGTCGAAATCGAGATTGCGAACGACAGCCTGCTTTCGCAGCGTTGCTCCGGCACGAAGGGCTTTCTCGACATGAAACACCGCTTCGTATCGAGCCTTGATGGGGCACAGCGGCACGCAAGACGTGCGGCCGTCGCAAACCGGGCGGCCGTCATACGGTTGCGAGTTGATCGCATGCGGAACGGGTGTCGGCCGCAGCGAGATCATTTCCCGCTTCATCGGCATGGGGGCCCCCTCGAGCCGCGCATCCATGTACTCGTCGTCGATAACTTCCTTGAACTGCTGATCGACGTAGCTCTGCGCCAGCGGGGGCATCGGGTAAGGCTTGCTCATCGGGTTGTGGAAGCGAGGCCTCCTGAAGTCGTCCATGCTTCCCGATACGCCCATCTCCTCCTCGGCCCGAACGTAGTAAGGCTCGATGTCTGAATAGCCGATGGGCCAATCCACGGCTTGCTTCACGTGATAGGTGCTGTTGAGCTTGAAATCAGTCGGCAGCATGCGGACATAGATCGCCTGCCAATGCCAGGTCGTTCCTCCGACGATCCGCTCGTAGAAGCTCTTGAACATGTCGCCGGAATACTGCGGCGGATAATAGAGGTAGTTCGACGTATCCGGAGCATTCGTATTGCGAGGATCCGGCTGCGTGGCAAGGATGTTGTCGCCGCAATACGGACTGTCCGTCGCCTTGGACGTCGAAGCCGCGTAGGCGGACAACAGCTCATAACGGCCAATCGATTCGCGTGCGACGCCGCCGGCTTCCAGGATCAGGACGCGAAGTTGCTTTCGCGCAAGCTGATTCGCGATGAGCGCGCCGCTCACTCCTGAGCCAACGATAATGACGTCGTATTCGGGTTGAGAAATCCTGGTCGCCATGCACTCCCCCTTCGCTCGGAAAATCTGCAGGCCGTTAATGCAATCGTGACCTAGGCCAGACGAGGGGCCTTGGCCCAGTAATTTGGCTGGAAGGGCTTCATCGGCATCATCGGTGCATGCGCACCAATGACCTTCCAAATTATTCCTTGCTCGTATTGATCAGTCGTGCCGTAGACCCACGCGGGACCAACGGTCGTATTCAGGAAGAATGCGGACAGATACCAAAGATAGATCAGCTGCTCCGCAGCGGCCCGAATATCCTTGTTGTTCATGATGGCGTCCGCGGTGTCGGCATTCGCCGCAATCAGCTTGCGAACATCGATCGCCGGAACGTTTAATTTGGCGAATCGCACGAGATACTCACGGCCGAGGCGACTTTCGTGTAGTGACGCAAGCGGCATGCCCGTGAGCGTTCGCGAGACCTTCATGAAATCGGCAAGCAGGTCGTCGAGATCGTCGCCCAGGGCCTGTTCAGGAGCCGAGACATGGCACTGGGCCTCGCCCTCCTCCCAGATGTTTGCCTGGACCGCCGGGGCGAGGAAAGCGTTTCCGGCCACGGCAAGACCCGTGATCGCTACGCCTTGCAGCAGATGTCTTCGATCGATCGCAATGACAGAATGGCTGGAAGGTACGTCTGAAGCAGATCGGCTCATTGCAATGCCTCCGCCAAAACAGACTGGAAAATGAGACAATCAATCCGCTTACACAAGTTACTCTTGACAGGCTATTCAACGCAAGAGCGAGGTTCGCTCACTCGGTTTTTTTCATCGCCCACACGTTACACGGGTGAAGCCCGAGGTGCTAACGTCGACCACAACACACCATTCCTGTCGTTCCGAAAGTGAAGCAGGCCACAGATTGGAGTGTATTTTTGATGTTCTGCCTTGCATGCACGCCGGTTCGAAAAGGCAAACTTCAACGCCCGGACGAATCTGATTCAAAGTTGATTTGGCTGATAGGACAGGCAGGATGACCGATGCAATGCAAGGGAGTTCAACCATTCGTTGAATTGGCAGCGTCGGTCCTAGAGATGGGATGGCGGCTGGACGCTCGTTCTCATCGCGTGTTCGCCTCAGCGAAATTCGGGTTGCGAGCTGCCGCCCAGCCAGATTGGACCGGCGCATGAAGGCGCCCAAAACAGAGGTCCGATGCGACGCGTGTAGCGGCACAGGATCTCAGCCGGCCAAGCACTCGAAAAGACCAGGACGGCGCATCTTCCCGCCCAAGTGCAAGAAATGTGGCGGCAGGGGGAGAATCCCTGCCGAACTCCGGCTT
This sequence comes from Bradyrhizobium sp. CCBAU 51745, assembly GCF_028128715.1. NCBI lineage: Bacteria > Pseudomonadati > Pseudomonadota > Alphaproteobacteria > Hyphomicrobiales > Nitrobacteraceae > Bradyrhizobium > Bradyrhizobium sp. CCBAU 51745. The sequence goes on from NZ_LBJP01000086.1 coordinate 35,506, forward strand.
GGGATGATCCCTCCCGCCAAGCCGCGCTTCCGGCCTTCCTGAAATCGAGAGATCAGCTTCCTAGACGATGCCTGCCGAAGTCCCGCCGGCGCTGGGACGTTCGCTCGCCTTCCTCGCCCGGTAGCTGGACGCGCGATACGCGGCAATTGGTGCGATAGCCCCGCCGGCCCGCATGCGCGCGACACCAAGGAGCGGCGAGACATCGGTGGTGAAGGCACGTTTCAATTCAAGATGCGCGCCGAGCGCATCGTTCGCGTCCTGCGCCGCTTCAAGGGCGGGGCGATCGACGATCAGAGCCTGTGCATAGGCGCGCTGCAACTCGATTGCCGATTGCATCAGGCTCTCGATCGGATCGGTCACGTTGTGCGACTGATCGATCATATAAGCGGGCGCTAAGCCTTCCGCTTTGCGACGCTCGGCGTCGATCAGCTCGTTGAAAACAAGAAACAGCCGGAACGGCTCGACCGAGCCGCTGTCGAGATCGTCATCGCCATATTTTGAATCATTGAAGTGAAAGCCGGCGAGCTTCCCGAAGCGAACGAGCCGAGCCACGACCTGCTCGATATTCACGTTCGGCGCATGATGGCCAAGATCGACAAGGCAATGCGCCTTGGGCCCGAGTTCCTGCGTGACCGCAAAACTCGTGCCCCAGTCCGAGATTACGGTCGAATAGAACGCCGGCTCGTAAAGCTTGTGCTCGAGGAACACCCGCCAGTCGGCGGGCAGTGCCGCGACGATCTCACGCATCGCGTCGATGTAGCGGTCGAGCGCCTTGGTCAGATTCGACTGGCCGGCAAAGTTCGAGCCGTCGGCGATCCAGACGGTCAGCGCTTTCGAGCCGAGCTTACGGCCGATCTCGATACATTCGACGTTGTGGGCGACGGCCTGCGCGCGCACCCGCGCATCGGTATGCGAGAGCGAGCCGAATTTGTACGAAAGCTCCTGGCCCGGCTGATCCTGGAAGGTGTTCGAGTTCACTGCGTCGAAGGCCAGGCCCTGACCCGCGGCCTGTTCGTGCAAGGCGACATAGTCGTCAACCTTGTCCCACGGAAAGTGCGGCGAGATCGTCGGAGTTGCCCGCGTCAATTGCTGGATCACCGCGCAATCATCGATTTTCTCGACGACATTGCGCGGCTCACCCGGCCCCGGAAAGCGGGCAAATCGCGTCCCCCCAGTGCCGACGCCCCAAGTCGGAATAGCGACGCCGAAGGCCATGACCTTCTGCACCAGAAGGTCCGCATCGATCCGGTGCCGCGCCAGCGCGCGCTTCAGGGCGTCATAGTCTTCGCTGATCGCGCCTTCGAGCCGCGCATTGTGTTCGGCGATGAAATCCGCGCTGATCGAGAACGGGGCGCTCATCGCGTGAAGGCCTGGGCGTTGCCGGCATCGACATTGAGAATGTTGCCGGTCGACTTGGCCGAAAGGTCGGACGCGAAGAAGTAGACGCCCTCGGCGACGTCCTCGGGGAAGACCGACAGTTTGAGCATCGAGCGTTGGCGGTAGACTTCCTCAAGTTGGTCCTCCGCAACCTTGTTGGACGCCGCGCGTTGCTGGCGCCATTCGCCCTCCCAAATCTTCGAGCCGCGCAGCACCGCGTCGGGGTTGACCGTGTTGACGCGGATGCCATGCGCGGCGCCTTCCAGCGCCAGGCAGCGGGCGAGATGGATCTCCGACGCCTTGGCGGCGCAATAGGCCGAGGCGCCGGCCGATGCGGCAAGGCCGTTCTTCGAGGCCACGAAGATGATGGCGCCGCCGATGTTCTGGCGCTGCATCAGCCGGAAGGCCTCGCGCGAAACCAGGAAATAACCTGTAGCGAGAATGTCCATGTTCTTCTGCCACAGCCCAAGACTCGTATCCTCGACAGGTGAGGCCGAGGCGATTCCCGCATTCGAGACGACGATATCGACGCCGCCAAAGGCGCGCGCGGCCTCTTCGAACGAGGCGACCACCGCCGCCTCGTCGGTCACATCGAGCTTCACGCCGATCGCCGCATCGCGGCCATGGCGCTTCATGATCGCCGTAACACGTTCGTTCAGCGCGCTCTCGTCGATATCCGCAATGATGAGGCAAGCGCCTTCGCCGAGCAGCCGCTCCGCGGTTGCCCCGCCAATGCCGCCGGCACCGCCGGTCACATAGGCGATCCGCCCGGCAAGCGATTTCGGCTTGGGCATGCGCTGGAGCTTGGCCTCTTCCAGCAGCCAGTATTCGATGTTGAAGGCTTCCTGTTCGGCAAGGCCGACATAGGCGCTGACGCCCGAGGCGCCGCGCATGACGTTGATCGCGTTGACGTAAAACTCGGCCGCAACGCGCGCCGTCGCCTTGTCCTTGGCAAAGGTGAACATGCCTACCCCCGGCACGAGATACACCACCGCGTTGGGATCGCGCATGGCCGGCGAGTCAGGACGTTTGCAGCGCTCGTAATAGGCGGTGTAGTCGCGCCTGTAAGCTGCAAGGACCTCGTCGAGGCCGGCGATCACCTCGCCGAGATTGTCGCGGACGGGATCATAGGGCAGCAGCAAGGGGCGGATCTTGGTGCGAAGAAAATGATCCGGACAGGAGGTGCCGAGCGGCGCCAGCTTCGTCAGCGCGCTGGAGTTGACGAATTCCAGCACCTCCGGCGCATCGGTGAAATGGCCGATCTTGCGCTCATCCGCGGAGATCTTGCCACGGATCAGCGGCATCAGCCTCGCCGCGATCGCGCGGCGCCTGTCCGGTGCGGCCGTCTGGACCATGGCGCCGCCGAAGGCCGGCTTCTGCTCGTGTGCGGCGAGCCAATCGGCGGCCTGCTGAATCACGCGCAAGGTCATCTCGTAACAGGCCTTCGACGTCTCGGCCCAGGTAAAGAGCCCGTGCCCGCCGAGAACCACGCCGACATAGTCGGGGTGGCGCATAGCCATCTCGCCGAGCTTCAGGCCGAGATCGAAGCCGGGCCGCTGCCACGGGAGGAAGCCGAGCTTGCCGCCGAACACCTCGCGGGTGAGACGCTCGGCGTCTTCCGAGGCGGCAATGGCGATGACCGCATCGGCATGGACATGATCGACGTGCCGGTGCGGCACGAAGGCGTGCAAGGGCGTATCGATCGACGTCGCGCGCGGATTGAGATCGAAGGTGCAGTGATTGAACATGGCGACCATCTCGTCCTCATGGGCGAGGCCGCGATAGAGGCCTTTCAGACCCTCCAGCTTGTCGAGATACAGCGTCGAAAAGCCGTCGCGCTTCATCGAGCCGATGTCCCCGCCGGAGCCTTTGACCCAGAGCACGCGCACGCTCTCGCGCGTCAGCGGATCCTTCATCTCGATCTTGGCCGAGGTGTTGCCGCCGCCGAAATTGGTGATGCGTAGATCGGCCCCGAGCAGGTTCGAGCGGTACAGCAATTGACCGGCTTCATCGAGCCCGGCAGCGAACGCGTCGTCCCAAAGATTTGGCAGGGGCGTGGCCGCAACCTCGCTCATGACGCATCCTCCCTGTGCTCGATCTTTCGGTCAGCTTAGGCCAGGGATTCAATCAAGGTCAATCACCGGCACTCAGGACCGCGACGCAATATGATTGATGCAGCGCGATATTGAGCGAATATGACGGTTTGCAGTTGACCACCGGGCGGGAGCATGACCTATTTACGAGTAAAAGGGAGGGCGACGTGCACGAGCGGGAACGCTGGCAGGTCATCAAGGCATTGTTGCGCGAGCGGTCACTCGTGCGCATTGCCGACGCTTGTCACGCGACCGGCGTCTCCGAGGCCTCAATACGGCGCGATTTCGCCAGGCTCGCCGAGCAAGGCGTCGCGATCAGGGTGCACGGCGGGTTAGAAGCGCTGCCGGACACCGCCAGCGCACCAAGCGACGTCCTCTCTCTTGCCACCCGCTCCTTCGACGTCAGCCAGACGCTCAACATCGATGCCAAGCGCGCCATCGCGAAAGCGGCCGTCGCCCTCTGCGCCGATGGCGACACGATCATCATCAATGGCGGCACGACCACTTATCAGATGGGCGAGTATCTACGCGAGCGCCGCCTGAAGGTCTTGACTAATTCCTATCTGCTCGCCGACGCGCTGATCCACACATCGAAATGCCGCGTCGCGTTGCCGGGCGGCGAGGTCTATCGTGAGCAGGGCATGATCGTCTCGCCCTTCGACGAGGACGCGATCCAGCATTATTCGGCGACACGAATGTTCATGAGTGCGATCTCGATCGGACCGCTCGGCGTGATCGAGGGCGATCCCCTGCTCGCCCGCGCCGAATCGAAATTGTTGAAACGTGCCGACAAGCTGATCGTGCTCGCAGATTGCTCGAAATTCGTCTCGCGCGGCAGCCTTGTCGTCTGCCCGCTCTCGCGCATCGACACGCTGATCACCGATTGCGACGCGCCAAACGACGCACTCGACATGCTGCGCGGACATGGTGTCCGCGTCGTAATTGTCGATGCGAGCGCTCAAACCACTGCGGCGGCGTGACCATGACAACGGACCCGCATCGTGAAGCTCCAACCGCACCGCTCCTGTCGGTGCGTACGATCGAAAAGTCTTTTCCAGGCGTGCGGGCCCTGTCCGGCGTCTCGTTCGAGGCCGCCAGGGGCGAGGTCCACGCCTTGCTCGGCGAGAACGGCGCTGGCAAGTCGACGCTGATCAAGATCATCTCCGGCGTATTCCCGCCCGACCGCGGCGAGGTGCTCGTGGATGGCAGGCCGGTCGACCTTGCGCGGCCGGACGATGCCAGGCGCGCCGGCATTGCCACGATCTATCAGGAGCTGTTGCTGTTCCCGGAGCTTACGGTCGCCGAGAATATCTTCATGGGTCACGCGCCACGCGCGGGCCTTGGCCGGATCGACTGGCGGGCGATGCACGAGAAGACCAATGCCCTGCTCGCCTCACTCGAGATTCATGATCTGCAAGCCGACCGTGTCGTCGGCTCCCTCAGTGTCGGCAATCGCCAGCGCGTCGAGATTCTGCGCGCCCTGTCGCAGGATGCGCGCATCCTGATCATGGACGAGCCGACAGCGGCTCTGACCGAGTACGACGTGACGCGCCTGTTCGACATCGTGCGCAAGCTCAAAGGCCGCGGTGTCGCTGTGATCTATATTAGCCACCGGCTCGACGAGATTTTCGCCATCGCCGATCGGGTCACCGTGCTGCGCGATGGCGCACATGTCGCAACCAGGCGCGTCGCGGACACGGACGCAGCCGAGCTCGTGCAATTGATGGTCGGCCGCAGGATCGAAAGCCTGTTCCCGAAGGTCACGGTTCCGATCGGCAAACCGGTGCTCGAGGTGATGGGTCTCGAGCGACGGCCGTTGACGAGGAGCGTCTCGCTCACGGTGCGGGCCGGCGAGATCGTCGGCCTTGCCGGCCTCGTCGGCTCGGGTCGCAGCGAGCTCGCGCAAACCATTTTCGGCGTCACGCCGGCCGATGGCGGCGAGATCCGGATCGACGGGCAGCAAGCCGATATTCGCTCACCGGCCCAGGCGCGCTCCCTGGGTATCGCCTACGTTCCCGAGGATCGCGGCACGCAAGGCCTGGTGCGGCCGATGACGGTGCGCGAGAACTTCAGCCTCGCCGCGCTGGGCAAGGTCGCGTTCGGCGGCTTCATCGATCGCGGCGCCGAGCGCAGGCTCGCCGGCGATGGCGTCAAGCGCTTTGCCGTCAAGACGAGCTCGCTCGAGCAGGTCGCGGGCAAGCTCTCCGGCGGCAATCAACAGAAGATCGTGCTCGGCAAATGGCTCGCCAATGGGCCGAAGCTGTTGATCCTCGACGAGCCCACGCGCGGCATCGACGTCGGCGCCAAGGCGGAGATCCATCGGTTGATGGGCGAGCTCGCGGCCCAGGGCCTCGCCATCCTGATGATTTCGAGCGAGCTGCCGGAGGTGCTCGGCATGAGCGACCGCGTGCTTGTGATGCGCGAAGGCCGTGTCGTTGCCGAATTCCCGCGCGAACAAGCGACGCAGGAGTCGGTCGGCGCAGCGATGATGGGGAGTCATGAAAACGCGGAGAAAGCCGCATGACGGCGGTCACCTTGGTCAGCGCCGAGGTTAGTCCGCGGCGGCGGCTGAAGGTGCTCGCCTCGCAGGAGGCCTTGCTCGCGATCGCGGTCATCGGCCTTGCCATCGCGGTCGGCCTTTACAATCCGCGCTTTCTGGCGGCACGCAACCTTTCCGACGTATTGCTAGGGAACGCCTATATCGCTGTCGCCGCAGTCGGCATGTCGATGGTGATCGTATCAGGCAACATCGATATTTCCGTCGGCGCGCTGATCGGCGTCCTCGCGACGATCAGCGGAACTCTGGCCGTGAATGGCGCGCCGATCGTGGTCGCCTGGCTGGCAGCACTCGTTGCCGGCGTCGTGGTGATGGCCTTGCAGGGTGTCATCATCGCCTATCTGCGCATTCCCGCGATCGTGGTGACGCTCGGCATGCTGTCGATCCTCAAGGGCGGCCTGATCAGCCTCACCGGGGGCAAATGGATCACCGACCTGCCCGATAGCTTCCATCTCGCCGATATCGAGCTCTTCGGCATGCTGCCGTTTCCGGTCTTTCTCATGATCGCGGTGACGATCCTGGCCGCGTTGTGGATGCGCTATTCGGCCTCGGGCCGCGCGATCTACGCGGTTGGCGGCAACGCCGAAGCGGCGCGGCTGTGCGGCATTTCGCAGCCGCGGACGGTCGTGATGGTCTTCGCGCTGCATGGCTTGTTCGCAGGAGCTGCCGCCCTGCTCTACGCGACGCAACTGCGCGTCATCCAGTCGACCGTGCCGCCCAATCTCGAGCTAACGATCATCACTGCATCCGTCGTCGGAGGCGTCAGCATTCTTGGCGGCGTCGGCACGGTCGTCGGTTCGACCCTTGCGGCCGTCCTGATCGCCGAGATTGCCAGCGCACTGGTCTTCATCGACGTCTCGCCCTACTGGATTCGCGCAGTGCAGGGCGTTCTCATCCTCGTGACCGTGATCGCCGACATTCTGCGGCGCCGGCGCATGGCCGGAGCATGAGCGCCATGAGCGAGATCCCCCTCCCCCAAGCCGCCAAGCGCGTCATGCCCTGGTGGCTGCTGCGCCACGAGACCATGCTCGCGGTGATCCTGCTCATCGCGCTGATCGGGCTGGGGAGCATGAACAGCCGCTTCCTCACGCTCGACAATCTGCTCAACCAGGGCAGGCTGACGACCGAGGTCGGGCTCATCGCGCTGCCGATGACCTTCATCATCATCACCGGCGGCATCGATCTCTCGGTAGGCTCGATCGTCGGGCTCTGCGCGATCCTGCTCGGCTACTCCTGGAAGGTTTTCGGCTTTCCCCTGCCGCTGGCGATTGTCTTCTCGCTGTTCATCGGCGGCGTGGCGGGGTTCCTCAACGGAATCGTCATCACCAGGGTGAAAGTGCCGCCGCTGATCATGACCATTGCGACCCTCGCCCTCTACCGCGGCCTCGCCGAGGGGATCAGCCAGGCGCGTTCGGTGCGCGGCTACCCGGAATGGTTCTACTTCATCGGACAGGACAATCTCTTCGGCGTGCCGGCGCAGCTCTGGCTCTTGCTGATTGCAATCGTGGTGACGGCAATCGTTCTCGACCGCACAACGTTCGGCCGGACGCTGTATGCGATCGGCAACAATGAGACTGCGGCGCGCTTTTCCGGGTTGCCGGTCGATCGCGTCAAGCTGATCATCTACACTCTATCGGGTTTGATGGCCGGCCTTTCCGCGTGCGTTCTCGTCTCCCGCGTCACCACGACCCGCTCGGACATGGGGATCGGCTATGAGCTGGACGTGATCGCGGCGGTCGTGCTCGGCGGCACCAGCATATTCGGCGGCGTTGGCACCATCTGGGGTACCGTAGTGGGCCTCGCGATGATCCAGCTGTTGAAAAACGGGCTGGCCCTGACCGGCGTCAAGGGCGACGCGACGATCGTCGTCATCGGCACGGTCCTCATCCTTTCAACTCTTGTGGCGAGTTCGCTCCAGCGGAGACGCGAGGGCGTTTGACGGCGTGTCTAGCCGCAAAAAAGCGGCATCAAAATGGGAGGAAAACAAGATGAAGCTCGGATTAGCTGCTGCATTCCTCGGCGCGACGCTGCTGGCCGGAACGGCCTCGGCCGCGGACAAGAGATGGGACGGCGCGGACGACCTGCCGGTCAATCCGCTCGCCTGTTCGGCTGGCGAAGCCAATGCCGCGCCCGCGGCCAAGCCTTATGATGGTGGCAAGCCGACAAATGCGGCTGACAAGGCCGGCAAACCGATCACACTGGTCGACGTGCCGAAGCTGATCGGCATCGGCTATTTCAATGCGACATCGAAAGGCATGCAGGATGCCGCCAAGGCGCTCGGCAATGTCACGGTGAAGACCGACGGCCCGACCGAGGCCAAGATCGACGAGCAGATCAAGTTCATCGACAATTACATCACCAGCGGCGTCGACGGCATTCTCTTCGCTGCCAACGATCCGGTGGCGATTGCGCCGGTGCTGAAGAAGGCGCTGTCGAAGGGCATCCACGTCGTCGGCTATGACGCCAATTCGACGCCCGATGCACGCGAATGGTTCGTCAATCAGGCCGAATTCAACGGCATCGCCAAGGCGATGATCGATTCGATGGCCAAGGAGGCCGGCGAGGACAAGAGCTTTGCGATCGTCACCTCGACCTTCACAACGCCGAACCAGGCACGCTGGATCGCCGAAATGTGGGCCTATGCGCAAAAGTGCCATCCCAAGCTGACATGGCTGGAAACGGTCGAGGCGCAGGAGGACAACAACCTGTCCTTCAACCAGGCGACGACGCTGATCAACAAGCATGGCGACAAGCTGGCCGGCCTGTTCGGCATGACTTCGGTCGCAACGCCCGCCTCCGCCGAAGCCGTCACCAAGGCCAAGCTCTGCGGCAAGGTCGCGGTGGTCGGTCTCGCCACGCCCAACGCGATGAAGCCGTATGTCAATGCGGACTGCGTCAAGTCGGTCGTGCTGTGGAATCCGGTCGATCTCGGCTATGCCGCGACCTATGTGGTGCGCGCCGTGGTCGACGGCAGCCTGAAGCCGGGCGCGACCTCCGTCGACGCGGGCAAGCTCGGCAAGCTGAACGTGGTCAATGGCAGCGAGATCCTGCTTGGTTCGCCCTTCATTTTCACCAAGCAGAACATCAAGGACTTCGATTTCTGATCTGAACGCCTCGTCCGGCCGCCGAGCGCGGTCGGGCGAGGTTGGTTGCCGAGATGCTCCACTCGCCTTGAGTTGACGATGAGCCAGACGGTCGCAGTCCTCGACATCGGCAAGACCAACGTCAAGCTTGCCTTGTTCGACCGCGGCCGGCTGCTCTGGGAAAAGTCGGCGCCCAATCGCATTCGGTCGGGGCCTCCATATCCGCACGAAGACGTCGAGAGCGCATGGAGCTTCTTCCTCGATGCGCTTCGTGAAGCCGCAGGCACACATCAGATCAATGCGATTGTTCCGACCGCGCATGGTGCTGCCGGCGCCTTGATCGGCGAGGGCGAGCTCGCCGCGCCGGTCATGGACTACGAATTCACTGACGTGGACGCGATCGAGGTCGACTATGCCGCCCTGCGCCCGCCCTTTTCGGAGACTCTTTCGCCGAAGCTGCCGGCCGGCCTCAATCTCGGCCGCCAGCTCGCCTACCAGAAATGGCGCTGTTCGGACCTCTTCGTCAAGGCGAGGCATTTCGTCGGCTATCCACAATATTGGGCTTGGCGCCTGAGCGGCGTCGCGGTCTCCGAAGTCACCACCATCGGTGCTCATACGGATCTCTGGGCACCGCGGGAGGGGCAGGTTTCGAGCCTCGTCAGAGCTCTTGGCGTCGACCATCTGCTGCCTCCGATGCGCCGCGCCTTCGAGCCGCTTGGTCCGATTCAGCCTGCCATCGCGGCCGCAACCGGGCTCGCGTCTGACACGCCGGTCTTTTGCGGTATCCACGATTCCAACGCTTCACTTCTGCCCTACCTCGTCTCGCGCCAGGCGCCGTTCACCGTGCTGTCGACCGGAACCTGGGTCATCCTGATGAGCGTGGGTCTTTCGCTCGATCAGCTCGATCCTCGCGACGACACGCTCGCCAATGTCGATGCGCTGGGCCGCCCGATCGCCTGCGGACGCTTCATGGGTGGACGCGAATACGCCATCATCGCGGAGAGCGGCGGCAACGCGGACCTCGACGCGATCGAGCGCGTCATCGCCTCCGGCGCGATGGCCCTGCCCTGCTTCTCCGGCCAGGGCGGACCTTATGCGACGACCGCGGGCGTGGTCCGCGGTGAAGTCGCAGCGCAAGATCGGGCCGCACTTGCGACCCTCTATTGCGCGCTTGTCAGCGATCTGATGCTGACACGCATGGGAGCGGCCATCGGCGACCTCATCATCGAAGGAACTTTCGTTCGCAACCTTCTCTTCTGCCAGACGCTCGGCGCGCTACGCCCCTCGCAGCGTGTCTTTGCGGCGGAGGACGCCTCAGGCACGGCACGCGGCGCGGCAATGCTTGCGCAATGGCCCCCTTCTTACCGGATGGCGGAGCCGGCCCCTGTCGCTCCGATTTCGATATCCGGCCTCGATCGTTATCGTAAGGCCTGGACGGCAATAGTCGACTTGATCGCTCGGTGAGCCAGCGCCGAACCGGTGATCAGCGCGCGCGTCATATCGAAAACGGAACCAACACGCTGATTCGTGCCTTGAAGATCAAGGAGGATCAAACATGGCACGTACAGCATGGAAACGTCCCGGCTCGCCGATCGGCAAGAAGGGACCGCGCAAGGCAAACCCCTCGTACAAGCGTCGCTCGCGTCAGCCGTGGTCGACGGCGGACGTCAGGATGTTGCGGCAGCTCGCGAAGGGCAACACCCCCACGGGCGTCATGAGCATCAAGCTGCAGCGCCCGGTCGCGGCGATCCGCAGCAAGGCGCATCGCGAAGGCATCTCGCTGAAGCCGATCAATCGCTCGCCCTATAACCGGCGGGCGGCCAAGACGCGCACGGCGAAGCGGCGACGCTGACGAGCAGGGCCCGGCTTCCCTCGCGAGGCCGGGCCTGGCGTCTCGACGACTGCGTGAGCGTCGGGGAACTCCTCGTCCGTGAAAGAGAGCCGCAGATGATCCATCACGTCTCGGTCGGCACAAATGACGTTGGCCGCGCGAAGGCATTTTACGACCCGCTCATGCGGCTGATCGGCTTTCGCCTCATCAAGGTCTCGCCGACGGCAGTTCACTATGGCGCCTCCGACATCGCCTTCAGCCTCGAAACGCCGATCGACGGCCAGCCGGCATCTGCAGGCAATGGAGTGCACATCGCCTTTCAAGCGCCCGACCGGGACACCGTCAGGCGCTTCCACCAGATCGCCCTCGCGCAGGGCGGAGCCGACGCAGGCGCACCCGGAATACGGGCGAACTACAACGCGAATTATTTCGGCGCATTCGTCCGTGATCCCGACGGCAACAAGATCGAGGCTGTCACCTATACCGCCAGGGAGAGCTTCGATTTGTTGGCGACCTCGACAGATGTGCCGAAAAAGGATGCCGCTCCCTAACAAATGACACTCCCTAACAAATGATAAGGCAGCGCGAATGGCGCAGGTTTTGGTTGGCACGTCCGGCTGGCACTACGAGTCCTGGCGGGGTCCGTTCTTTCCGGACGGCCTGCCGCTGAAGCAGCAGTTGCGTTATTACGCCAGCCAGTTCGCGACCACGGAGCTGAATGGCGTATTCTACCGAACGCCGACACCCGAGGCGGTCGAAGCCTGGCGCGAACAGACCGGCCGTGACTTCGTCTTCGCCTGGAAGGCGTCCAAATTCATCACGCATTGGAAGCGCCTGACCGATCGCTCGCAAAACAGCCTGGAGCTGCTGGAAGACCGCATGTCATTGCTGCGCGGCAAGGCGGGGCCAATTCTCTTTCAACTGCCACCGCAGTTCGAAGCGAACGCCGACAGGCTCGGCTCCTTCTTCAAGCTGTTGTCGCGGAAACGCCGCTACAGCTTCGAATTTCGCCACCCGAGCTGGTATCAGCCCCGCATCCTGCGAATGCTGGCTGACGAAAACATGTCGCTCTGCCTGTCGGACCACCACGATGCGCCCGCACCCTGGAAGCGCACGGCAGATTTCGTCTATGTGCGCGGCCACGGCCCGAGCGGACGCTATCACGGCCACTATACCGGACCGATGCTGGCGCAATGGGCGCGCCGCATCAAATCCTGGAAGCGGCAAGGCTGCGATGTCTACGTCTATTTCGACAATGACCAGAAGAGCGCCGCGCCCGCCGACGCGCAGAAGCTGAAAGCGCTGCTCTAGCGTCAGGGACCACCGGCAACAGAGCCTGCGATCACCATGACAAGCTCGGCAAGGTCGATCTTTCCATTGACGACCAGTTCCTCCGAAGACCCCTCGACCTTCAGCGCTTGCGGCCGGTTGGCCGCCTGACGCTTGAGTTCGCCGATGATGGATTCCTTCAGTTTCTCTTCAAGCATCCGTCCTCTCCCAGCTTATTTGGGGTTCGGGTCTTCAAGACCGGCGCCCGGCTCTCCAAACTGCCCGTTCCGCGCAAGCCGGACGGCGTTGCCGAGCGCACGTGCCGTATTCAAAACCTCCTGCTGGAACTTGTGATCTTCATCCAGCTCGTGATGCGAGGTGGCATATTGCTCCATATAGCCGACATAGCCGTCGAGCTCGCCGAAGCGGCCCGCGGAGATCAGGCGCATGTCGGTCAGCCAATCCGATAGTGTTCGGCGCGCGCCCTCGGCACCGACGCTGTCGCCGTGAACGACCAGCCCGAAATGCCGGCCGGCGAGATGGCGCGGATACGGCCAGCCCTTCAGCTCGATGGCCTTCGCCTCGACGGCCTTCTTGCCGTGTGTCGATGTCGGGTCAGGGTTGCCGCCGTCCGCGCAGACCAGGCGATCCATCATCGCCTTGAGGCCGCCCGGCGCATGATACCAGTTCACCGGCGTCACGATCAGGATGCCGTGGGCGGCGACCCAGAGCGGATAGATCTCGTTCATCCAGTCGTCGGTCTGACCCAGCGAATAATTGGGATAGCAGCTGCAGGGCCAGTGGCACAGCGGCATCGCGGTGGAGACGCAGGACTTGCAGGGATGAATGGTCTTGCCGAACTCCGATGTCAGACGGGACAGATCCAGGATGTCGACGGCAAAGCCCATCTCGATAAAGACAGGCTCCGCGAGCTTGACCATGCGCCAGGTCTTTGACATTTCGCCGGGACAGGTATGCTCGCTGCGCGCCGAGCCGTTGATGACGAGGATGCGCGGCACGACGCTGGCGTCGTCGTGTCGGCGCTGCGCCTTCAGGATCGCGTCACGCGTGGCCAGCCAGTCGACGGCGAGATCATAATCGGCATCAGCAAAGCCAGGGCCAGCCTTACGAGTCACCGGCGCCTTGCGCGAATGGCTGTAAGCATCCCATGCAGCGCCGACGATCGCATCGAGCTCCCGCTCAAGCGAAGCAAAGACAGGATCGACGAACCGGCTCCTGTAACGGCTTTCGAATTCCTCACGCGACAGCTTGACGGGCGGCATCCCCTTGCGAACGTCCGGTTCCGCCATGCTAGCTCCTCGCGAAGATGGGTGTGATGGGCCCAACCCGAGAGGCCCCCATGCGGTTCCTACCTTCGCCAATCCACCCCACACTCAGGACTCGCGTTCGCGTTCTCGCGGCGCAGCGCGCCCGAGCTTTGCCTTGTTCTCACCCTCAACTGAAAGAGGGCGCAGGGAAGACCGGGTGCCCGACCGGCACCCGCGGTCCACTGTGCGATAGGTTGCGCTACAAGAGGCTGCACAGCGGCATACAGGTGAAGCCGAAACATCCGGCCTTCCCTGCGCAGTGGTTTGACGGCTTATGTCGTGATCTCCCCGGGGAGCGATGCACTATTGCCCCCGTCGTCTCGCAGATGACTGATGTGCACGTCCGGTTGGACATCGCACATCACCACGAGCCTTGGCGCACAGGCTCCGGGCGCCAGGACCACACGATTTTGCCGTACGCGGACCACACCGGTCGTTTGCGCGATGGTTTCGCTCACGGTTGCCCGCCCTGCAAAGCCCGATCGCGCCGATGTGGCCCACGCCCACCGCCGTCCGGCCCGCGTCGTGACGATCGCGATACGCCCCTCTTCCGTGGGCCGAGTTGCCTCGACATATACGCCGTTTCCGAATTTCGGTAAAGTGGAATATTTTTGACCATAGGCGTTGCCCTACGCCTAGCGTGTTTTGCCTGTCGGGTAACGCAAGGTCTTGTAGCCCGACACATTGAACCAAAGCCGCCCGATGGCGTTAACCCCGGCACCGCCGGGTGACAACCGGACACAACAGGGAACGATGGACGTGGCGCATTTTTCCGGTTTCTGCCCACGACATCAACGCATCGGTACGCGCTGACATCTAACCTGTTCCCGGCGCGTGCAGCCTTCCCGCCGCACGCGCCAACACAGCCCTCCTACTGCTTTGCCGTGCTGGCTCGGCCATCTTGCGATGCTGCCGCGCCAGCATTTCGTTCGGCGTGACATTTGCAACCGTCGTCTGCAGCCTGTTCTTCATGCCGGTGACGATATCGGACTCGCCGCGCAGCGTCGGCTCGAAGCCTGCTCTCGCGACCTCATGTGCGTCGTCCTTCTCCGGTGCCGACCCTGGTATCCATCATGTCGGCGCGGCGGAAGAATTCGGTCTCGCGGCGCAGAGCCTGTCGACGCCTTCCGTCGTGGCGAGATCGGCCTCGACCGCTTCCACGCTGGCACCGCTGTTGCGGAGTTCGGTGGCGGCCTGCTGGATAGCCGGCTCGTTCGCGGCAATGACGAGGTCGAAGCCGTCTTCAACACAGCATTTGGCGAGTTCCAGGCCGATACCGGTGGAGGCGCCGGTGACGACGGCGAGTTGGTTGGCGGGCATGGGCAGATGTCCCTGGTGATGACGCCCAATCGCTCCGCCACCTCCGCGTTCCCATCGGCACGCAAGCCAGCCGGCTACAGAATTTGCGCGTCCGATAGCAACCATCGTTCCATCCTGGACTTAGATGCCTCGTAGTTCAGGCGGAGCACGATTCAGGCGGAGCACGGACATGAAGGCGCTGGTTTGGCACGGCAAGGAGGACATCAGGTGCGACACGGTCACCGACCCTGAAATCCAGGATCCGCGCGATGCGATCATCAAGGTCACCAGCTGCGCGATCTGCGGCTCCGATCTCCACCTCTTTCACAACTATATCCCCGGGATGATGCCGGGCGACATCATGGGCCATGAGACCATGGGCGAAGTGGTCGAGGTCGGCTCCGGCGTCGACGGCAAGCTGAAGAAGGGCGATCGCATCGTCGTCCCCTTCACGATCATCTGCGGCGAATGCGAGCAGTGCAAGCGCGGCAATTTCTCGGTGTGCGAGACCACCAATCGCAAGCGCCATCTCGCCGACAAGGCGTTCGGACATGCGACCGCCGGCCTGTTCGGCTACACGCATCTGACCGGCGGCTATCCTGGTGGCCAGGCCGAGTATCTGCGCGTTCCCTTCGCCGACGCCACTCACATCAAGGTTCCCGGCGGCATCCCCGATGAGCAGCTGCTGTTTCTGAGCGATATCTTCCCGACCGGCTGGCAGGCCGCCGTGCAATGCGACATCGTGCCGACCGACACGGTCGCGATCTGGGGCTGCGGGCCCGTCGGCCAGATGGCCATCCGGAGCGCGATGCTGCTCGGCGCCAATCAGGTCATTGCGATCGACTGCCTGCCGGAGCGGCTGAGCATGGCCGAGGCCGCCGGCGCCACTACGATCAATTTCGAGACCGAGAGCGTGCTGGCGCGGCTGAAGGAACTCACCGACGGCAAGGGTCCGGAAAAATGCATCGATTGCGTCGGCATGGAAGCGCATGTGATGGCCTCCCTGCCCGACACCGTGCTCGATCGCGCCAAGCAGATGGTGATGCTGGAGAGCGACCGGCCTCACGTGTTGCGTGAAATGATCTATGTCTGCCGGCCCGGCGGCATCATCTCGGTGCCCGGCGTCTACAGCGGTTTCTCCGACATGCTGCCGATGGGCGCGTTCATGAACAAGGGACTGACGATGCGCACCGGCCAGACCCACGTCAATCGCTGGACCGACGATCTGCTCCGTCGCATCGAGGAGGGCGAGATCGATCCCTCCTTCGTCATCACCCACACCGTGCCCCTCAACCAAGGACCCGAGATGTACCAGGTGTTCCGCGACAAGCGGGATTCCTGCGTCAAGGTCGTGCTGAAGCCCTGAAGGAGCCATCATGTTTCATTTCTCCAATATCGTGCGCTCCAAGGGTGATCCTGAGATCGTCGAGAGCGGACCCAGCCTGAAGCGGCCGCAAGACCAGCTGGCACGCGCGCTCGGCTGGTTCAGCCTCGGCCTCGGTGTCGTTGAGCTGCTGGCGCCGCGGCGGGTCACGGAAACGCTGGGCATGGAGGGCAGCGAGACCATGGTTCGCGCCTTCGGCGTCCGCGAGATCATAGCTGGGATCATGTCGCTGTCCGTCGAGAAGAATGCCGGCCTCTGGGCCCGCGTCGGCGGCGACGGCCTCGATGCAGCCGCATTGCTCTCCGGCCTGACATCCGACAATCCCAAGAAGGGCAACATCGCGCTGGCGTTGCTGATGGTCGGCGGCATCGCCATGCTCGACTATCGCGCTGCACAGGATACCAAGCCGCGGCGACCGCCGCGCGATGCAAAACGCAAGCTCTATCCCGACCGCAGCGGCTTCCCGAAAGGAGTGAAGGCGGCGAAGGATCGTGCGAAGGACATGATCCAGCACGCAACGGCCGGTGTCACTTCCTGACGAGCCTGGCACAGGGCGGCGGCGACGCTCACGCTGGATCGCCGCCGTCGCACTCGGACTGATCAGCAGCAGCTTCTCGACCATCGTCAGCCAGCTCTTCGCCGCTCGCATCGGACGTGACGCAGCCGTCGACTGGATGACCGTTGCGGCCATTCCGGCGCGCGACTGGGCGATCGGCGCCGAGCCGAGCTGGAGCGCGATCGTCACCGGCATCGCCTTCCATCAATGGGCCGACTTCTCGTGGGCGGTGTTCTTCTTTGGTGTGCTCGGGCGCTGGACCGCGAACCTGCGACCCCAGACAATCCTGCTGCTGGCCTTGCCCTGGGCGGTGTTCTCTTCGAGCATGGAATGGTTCGTTCTGGTGCCACTGTTTCCGTTCTGGCAGCCGCTCTTCAGCCTTCAGCAACCCTACTGGATCGGCCTGCTCGTTCATGGCTCTTCGGCCGTGATGTATCCGCTGTTCGCCAGGTTGCGCTGGCGCCGGGGCCAGGCACCGGCGCAGGTCGTCACCTTCACCAATGCATGGGGCGCGGGCGCCGTGTCGGCCATCGTACTATTGGGGACTATCGCCCTGCTCGGCAGCGGTGGCTACGAGATCCCATGGCGGGGACATGACAGGGAGGTCGACCAGACCTATCTCCGACACATGACGACGCATCATGAGCAGGGCGTCGGGCTGGCTCGGTTCGCCGCCGCCCATGCCCGCGATCGGCATCTGCGCAAGCTGGCCATGCTGATGGTCGCGAGCCAGACCGGCGAGATCAGGATTTTCGCGCATTGGTGGCTGAGCTGGTTCGATACGGATATCCCCGATTGCACCGCCGAGGAGCGCGCCGCCATGCCTGGCTTCCTGACGCCGGTCGAGATGCGGCTGGTCAAGCTTGCCCCGCCTGATCAGTTCGATGCTGTTTTCGTCGAGATGATGAGCCGGCATCACCGCGGAGCGGTGAAGATGGCGGACCAGATGTGGCACAGCGGTGGCGATCCGCGCCTGCGCGTGATGGCCCATGCCATCCGCCACGAGCAGCAGGGCGAGATCGCGTTGATGCAGGGAATGAGCGGTCTTGACGCGGTCGTCACGGCGACGCGGAACATGCTGGGAGACAATGTCAATTGATCGCGAGGCGTCATCACTCGCGCCAGAGCTCCATCAGTTCCTCGCTGGTCAACAGATCGACCTGGCCGTGAAACCGTGTGCGATACATCGTCATGAGCGCATCGTGGCCGACATCCGACGAGCTGCACAACGCGTCCTCCACGAGGACGACCCTGAAACCAATGTCGACGGCGCTCAGAACCGTCGACAACACGCAGACATCGGTCTCCGCGCCGGTGATGACGACGGTCCCGACGCCCTTTTCGACCAGCAGACTTGCCAGGGCCGGATTGCTGAAGGCGGAATAGGCCGGTTTGTCGATGATGCGAACCGGAGGAACGTAGCGGGCCAACGCCGGCACGAGGTCGAGAGCGGATGACGGAAGGTGGTTTCGCGTTGCCTGGTGCCAGCGCCGAAAATAATTCTGCCACTGCCCTGGACGATCCTCCGGCACCTTCGGCGTGATGAAGCGTGTAAAGATGGTGCGGGCCTGGTAGCGCGACACGATCGAGACGATCGTCGGCAGAACCCGCTCCATCCAGGGCGTTGCCCACAGGCCGCCCGGGGCGAAGATATTCTGCATGTCGATGCAGAGATGGGCTGCATCCCTGACTTCGGCGACCTCCGATTGGCTGTCTCGCATCGTCCTCCACCGTCGGCATCCCGCGACATTCTGGCCGGCGTTTCGCGCATCCGTACTAGGAACCTGCCCGGGCGCGAGGCGTTCCAAAGCCACATTGTAAAAGGAGACATCGGATATGGGCCTCTTTACCAAGGACATTAAGTCGATGGAGGATCTGCTGATGCACGGCCTCCAGGACATCTATTATGCCGAGCAACAGATTCTGAAAGCGCTTCCCAAGATGATCGACAAGGCCACCAACCGCGACCTCGTTGCGGGGCTGAAGGCGCATCTGGAGGAGACCAACAAGCAGGTCGAGCGGCTCGACAAGGTCTTTGCCAAGCTCGGCAAGCAGCCGAGCGGCACCGACTGCCCGGCCATCGACGGCCTCATCAAGGAAGCCGACGAGACCGCCGGCGAGATCGAGGACAAGGCGGTTCTCGATGCGGCGATCGTCGCCAACGCGCAGGCCGTCGAACATTACGAAATGTGCCGATACGGCACGCTGATCGCCTGGGCGGAAGAGCTCGGCCACGACGAGATCGTGCGCTTCCTGACCACCAATTTGAACGAGGAAAAGGCCGCAAACACCAAGCTCAATACGGTGGCGCTGCGCAAGGGCGTGAACGCGAAGGCATCGAGTGCCGCTTGATAGCCCGCGCCAGACCAGGTGCCGTAAGACTGGTTGCGTGGCGGGCGATCTCCCTCGGCGTTGCGATCGCGACCACCTGCCCTCCACCAGTCGTCGCGCTGAACGATCGGCTTCTCGACGTCGGCCGGTGCAGGCCAGCGTTCGGCTCATCGAGCGGAATGCATGACTGGAAGCGATGTCACAACTCTTCGAGGCGCCGCCAGCCGTGCAGAACGCGCCGCTCCTGCGAGGTGAATGCGAAGAAGCAGCCGCCTCCGGCGAGCTGGTCGTGGACGCGATCAATCGCCAAACCGGCGTAATGGCAATACAAGAGAGTGCCGACGCCACCATGGCCGACAAAGAGCACGTCGCCGGGCGTGCCGCGGGCCAGCACATGCTCGACCTCGCCGACAATGCGCAGCTGGGCGTCAACCGCGCGTTCCCAGCCGCGAATGCTGACGTGGGGTTGCCCGAAGAACTGATTGGCCGTCGCCTCGAACTCGTCGGGGACGAGGAAGCCCGTGGCCGATCGGTCGTTCTCGTGCATCGACTCGCGCACCTCCACGCCGATACCCAGCTTTGCAGCGATGATCTCGGCGGTCTCGATCGCCTTCCGCTCTCCGCTGGAGATGACCTGCCTGGTTCCCGACAGCTGCCCCGTGGCCGTCACGGATTCCGTACGCGCTCTGCCCATCTGGCTCAGGCCCCAATCCGGAACCGGAATTGACGGATCGATCGTCACCTGAGGATGGGTCAAATAGCGGACGACATTCGTCATGGCTGAACGATCGCCTTACTTGCTTGCAGTCGGCATCGCATCGCCTCCGAAGTGCCTACGTCGCAACACGCAGGCCAGAAGCATCGAAGACGTGAACATCGGGACCCGCGGCAACGAGTGTCACCGTCTCGCCCGGCGCCGGCGTCTGCCGACCGCGGACCTCCGCAACGAACATCCTGCCGTCGGCGCGGCGCAGATAGGCGAAGGAGGCCTCGCCAAGCCGTTCGACCAGTTCGACGACGCCTTCGGCGACGAAAGCACCGGCCTCGCCCCGGACAAGATGCTCCGGGCGGACGCCGACCGTCAGCCTGTCGCCGACCTTCAGCGATGCCGCAGGAATGTCGAGGTCGCGAAACGCGGCACCCGTCACGCGCGCGCGTCCGCCCTCGATGCCCTTGACCTCAGCCTCGAAGAAATTCATCGCGGGCGAGCCGATGAAGCCGGCAACGAACAGATTGGCGGGTTCATAATAGAGGTCGAGTGGTTCGCCGACCTGCTCGATGCAACCCTTGTTCATCACGACGATGCGGTCGGCAAGCGTCATCGCCTCGACCTGATCGTGCGTGACATAGACGATCGTCGATTTCAGCAGCCTGTGCAAATTCGCGATCTCGACGCGGGTGGAGACACGCAGGGCTGCGTCGAGATTGGAGAGCGGCTCGTCGAACAGGAAAACAGCGGGCTCGCGCACGATCGCACGGCCGATCGCGACACGCTGACGCTGACCTCCGGACAGATCGCGCGGATAGCGCTCGAGCAGCTCCTCGAGCCGCAGCATGCGCGCCGCCTCTGCGACGCGCCGCTCGCGTTCGGACGGCGGAACGCCGGTGAACTTCAAGCCGAACGTCATGTTCTTGCGCACATTCATGTGCGGATAGAGTGCGTAGGACTGGAACACCATCGCGATGCCGCGCTCGGCGGGAGCGAGCGTGTTGACGAGCTTGCCGGCGATATGGATGTCGCCGCCCGATGCACCATCGAGCCCGGCAATCATCCGCAGCAGCGTCGACTTGCCGCAACCTGAAGGACCGACGAGAACGACGAATTCGCCGTCCTCGATGCTCAAATTGACGTCGTTGAGCACCGTCGTCGCGCCATAACGCTTGTTGAGTTGCTCGATGCGCAGATTGGCCATTTTGACAACCTATTTGACTGCGCCGGAGGTGAGGCCCGCGATGAGTTGGCGCGAGAGGATGACGTAGATGATGACGACAGGCAGGATCGCCATCGACAGTGCGGCGAGCACGGAATTCCAGTCGGTGATGTACTGGCCGAGAAACTGCTGCACGCCGAGCGTCACCGTATGGGTCGAATCGCTCGAGGTCAGGATCAACGGAAACCACAGGTCGTTCCAGATCGGCACGATGGTGAAGACAGCGACCGTGGCGATGGCCGGCCGCAGCAGCGGGGCGACCACCTCGAAGAAGATGCGGGTTTCCGGCACGCCGTCGCAGCGCGCCGCATCGCGCAAATCCTTCGGGATCTGCTGGATGAACTCGCTCAAGATGAAGATCGACATCGGCAGGCCCTGCGCGACATAGACCAGGACCAGAGCCGTCAGCGTGTCGTTGAGCCCGGCGGACCGCATCATGTTCAGGATTGCGACGGAGCCGAGCCGGATCGGCACCATGATGCCGATCGACAGGAACAGCGCCAGCGCCGTCGAACCACGGAAGCGATACTCGGTCAGCGCCCAGGCCGCCATGGCCCCGAACAGCAGGACCAGCGCCATGCTGACGAGAGTGACGATCAGCGAATTCGAATAGTACAGGAGAATATGGGAGGAGCGGAACACCTTCTCATAGCCGATCAGGCTGAAGGTTGATGCGTCCGGCGGCGCCAGCGGGCTGCCGAAGATGGCGCTGCGCACCTTGAACGAATTCATCACGACAAGCAGGATCGGACCCACGGCCAGGAGGCTGTAGGCAATCAGGACCAGATGGACACCGATGCTCCTTGCGCGCTGATCCGTCGTCATGCCTCCCCCTCAGAAAGCGTAACGGCGGATGCGCCGCTGCACGAGGAAGAGATAGAGGCAGAGACCGAGAAGGATGATGAAGAACATCACGGTCGCAACCGCGGCGCCCATCGTCGGATTGCCGAGCTGGAGCTGATTGCCGAAGAAAGTGCGGTAGAAAAACGTGCCGAGGATGTCGGTGGCGAAATTCGGTCCCGCAAGCGCGCCCTTGACCGAGTAGATCAGATCGAAGGCGTTGAAATTGGCGACGAAGGTCAGGACCGAGACCAGGCTGATCGTCGGCAGCACCAGCGGCAGCTTGATGTGAAAGAAGATTCGGAACTGTCCAAGCCCGTCGACGCGTGCCGCGTCGATCAACTCTTCGGGGATGTTGAGCAGCGCGGCGTAGATCAACATCATCGGGATGCCGACGAACTGCCAGACTGAAATCAGCGACAGGGTGACGAGCGCGCTCGATTCGAGCCCCAGCCAGGGAGCAAAGAGCGAGCCCAGTCCGACCGCCTTTAGGGCGCCGGAGGCGACGCCCCAGAGCGGCGAAAGGATCAAATTCCAGGAGAAGCCGACAATGACGACCGACAGCATCGTCGGGAGAAACATCACGGTGCGATAAAAGCCCTTGAGTCTCACACCCGGCAGGCTGAGCAATCCCGCGAGCGCAATACCGACCGGATTCTGCACGCACATATGCACGATGAAGAAGATCAGGTTGTTGCCGAGCGCATTCCAGAATGGCTTCGACCAGAGCGCATCGCCGAGCAGCGTTCGGAAGTTGGCGAGGCCGGCGAAGGCTCGGGCTCCGGACGGATCGCTGGTGTAGGTGGACAGCGCCATCGTCGCGACGAGCGGATAGATCGAAAACAGGGTATAGATCACGACCGCGGGCCCGAGAAAGAACAACAGAAGGCCCGCGAGCTTTGCGCGAGGCATCTGGGCCGTGACGTGCGAGACCGGTTCAGCCATGACGGTAAATGAACAAACCTACCATGCGTTATCGCGCTGTGTGCTCGTGCCTTCTCCTGGCAGAGCGTGCAGCAACTATCGACCAAGAACAGCCCCTCTCCCCGCGAGAGCGGAGAGAGGGAGACCTCATATCACTTGGCGGGCTTGTACCACTTGTCGAGACCATCCTGGAGCTGCTTGCCGGCAGCTTCGGGCGTCAGCTTGCCGTTGACCACCTGCGCGGACACGTTCCAGAGCTCGTTTTCGAGATTCGGCGTACCGCGCGACAGGATCTGATACGAATTGCGGATCGTCGACTTGCAGGTCTGGCGCCATCCGACCATCGTCGCAGCGACGTCGTCCTCGACCTTCACCGGAGTCTTGCCGAGGGGGAAGAAGCCGGGAAGCGCGTTGGCGTAGATCGTTGCGAATTCCGGCGTCGTCAGCCATTCCAGGAATTTCTTGGCATCCTCCTTGTTCTTCGAGGCTGCGTTGATGCCCATCGCGATGTCGGTGTGATCGGAGATATAGCAATCCGTCGTGCCGGCCGGCTGCGGCGGCGGGAATGCACCCATGGCGAATTTCGCCTGGCCGCGGAATGTCGAGATGTCCCACGAGCCGGCCGCATAGATCGCGCCCTTGCCGAGCGAGAACAGGTTCTGACTGTCGGCGTAGGTCTGCGCCTGGAAGCCCGATCCGAGATAGGGCGCCCAGCCTGCGATCTCCTTGAAGGCCGCGACGTATTGCGGATCGGTGAGCTTCTCCTTGCCGGCGATCAGATTGGCCCTGCCCGTCTCGCCTTTCCAATAGTCGGGACCGATGTTCTGGAAGCCCATGGTCGCGGCCTCCCACTGGTCGGCCGTGCCCATCACCAGCGGGACATAGGTCCCGTCCTTCTTGAACTTCTCGAGCACGGCGTGGAATTCGTCGAGGGTCTTCGGCTCGGTCACGCCGAGCTTGGCGAAGGCCTCCTTGTTGTAGATGAACCCGGCGATGACGGAGGCGATCGGAACACAGAAAGTGGTCTTGCCGTCGTCGGTCTGCCATGCAGCCTTTGCGACGTCGGAGAAATTGTCCATGCCCTTGATGCCGTCGACGGCATCGAGCTGATGCTTCTGGTAGAGCGCGAGCGAGGCGTCGAACGGACGGCAGGTGATGAGGTCGCCGGCGGTGCCGCCATCGAGCCGCGCGTTGAGGGCGGCGTTGTATTCCTTGGGCGCCGAGGGCGCGAATTCGACCTTGATGTCGGGATAGTGCTTGTTGAAGGCGGGAATGATCTTGGAGTTCCAGATGTCGGCGTCGTCATTGCGCCAGCTCTCGATCTTCAACGAGCCCGCCTCGGCCGATGCCAGCCCCGCGAGCAACGCCAACGCGGCAACCTCAGCTCCCAATCCGGCCTTGAATGTCCGTCTCATGCTACGCTCCCTTGTTCGGGCCTTCGCCCTTGCTTCCGTGGATCCTTGCGCGGCGCAAGGCGTCGTCGATGCGGCCTCCCGCAACAGCGAGCCAGTTGACGGCTTCGCTCATGCTGGGGATGCCGCAGGCAATCAACACCGCCGGCTTGACGTCGCCGCCGGCCTCACGCAACGCCGCTGCCGCCTGGGCATCGCTGACGTCAGCGATCGCGGCGACGATCCCGCGCGCCCGCTCGCGCAACTTCGCGTTATCCGCCTTCAGATTGACCATCAGCCCTTGATGAATGTGACCGAGCTCAAGTCCCATCAAGGATGAGAGCATGCCGAGCGCGGCCTTCTGCGCGGCTCCGGCCGCGAGCCGTGTCGACCCGCGCAGCGCCTCCTCCCCGCTTTCGAGCAGGATCGAGGCGTCGGCGACAACAAGCAATGGCGAGACCGGACGGTGCGCGACGCCAATCACGAAGGCGCCGCGGCGACGCGCCTCTGCGGCCGCGGCCACAGTGAACGGCGTCGAGCCGCTCGCCGATACGGCGATCACGGCGTCGCGGGAGAGATCGCCAAGCTCTGCTATCGAACGCTCACCGGCTGCAGCATCGTCCTCGGCCGCGCCGTCGATGCGAAACGGCTCGGTGGTCCCGCCAGGCAGGACAATCGCGATGCGGCTCTGGTCAAGGCCGAACGTCCCGGGAAGCTCGGCGGCATCGTCGGCCGCCGCAAGGCCCGACGACCCCGCGCCGGCATAGACCAGACGTCCACCCGCTCGCCAAATGGCGGCGAGCCGAAGCGCCGCCGTGCGGATGTCACCGGAGACAGAAGCGACCGAAGCAATCGCGCGGCGGTAGGAGGCCAGCATCGCGTCGGCAAACATCGCCTCATCTGAGGTCACGACATCGATGGTGTCGCCGCACCTCTCTCCGCCCGTGTCCAAGTTCGGCAGTACCGACATCGTGAATACCAATGGTAGATACCTCTTGTATTCGTTTTAGACACGTGACATACCACTTGTCTAGAGGCGTTAAGAATTTTTTTAGGAGGCCCCTTGGAGACAGCCCGGTTCTTTCTCGGAGTAGACGGCGGCGCCACCCGTTGCCGCGCGAGACTGCGGGACTCGTCCGGCCTCGAGCTCGGGCGCGCCGTAGGGCCGGCTTCGAACATCTATCTCGACTTCGACGAGGCGATGCAGGTCGTGCGTGACACTATCGAATCCGCGATCAGTGCCGGCACGCCGCGGCAGGAGATCGCGGTCGGTCTCAGCCTTGCCGGGCTTTCGGACGACAATGAAGCGAAGCGTGTCTCCGCCGCCCTGCCCGGCTTCGCGCGCATCGTCGCCGTCAACGATGCGGTCGCTGCCTGCGTCGGAGCCAACGGCGTCGGCGACGGTGGCCTGATCATCGCGGGCACGGGCTCGGCGGGCATCGCGCGTGTCGGAGCGCAAACGACGATCATCGGCGGACGCGGCTTCTGGCTCGGCGACGACGGATCCGCCGCCCGCCTCGGCGAATCCGCGCTTCGCGCGACGCTGCGCGCGATCGACGGCCTGGAGCCGAGGAGCGGCCTCGCACAGGCGCTCGGTCGACATTTTGGTGACGATCCGTTGCGGATGAGCCGCTGGGCGGCGGAAGCCAGACCGCGCGACTACGGCGCCTTCGCGCCGCAAATCCTTGACGTCGCAAGATCCGGAGACATGCGCGCCCTCGAAATCGTCGGGGAAGCAGCCTCCGCGATCGCGGCGCTCGCGAACGCGCTGAACGCGCTCGGCGCCGAGCGCATTGCGCTGGCGGGCGGTTTCGGCGAGCCGTTGCGCCCGTTCCTGCCGCCCGATGTGGCCAAGCGCCTCGCCCAGCCGCGGCGCGACGCCGTCGACGGCGCAATCCTTCTCGCCGGCGGAACGCTCGCGGAGGACGCGGCATGACCCTGACGGTCGAGACTGCGCCGGGCCAGAAGCTCTATCGTGCCGTGGTCGATGCGCTTCGGCGCGAGATCGAGACCGGACGTTTTGCGGAGACGCAGCTGCTTCCGGCCGAACGCGTGTTGTGCGAGCTGCTCGAGGTGTCGCGCACCACGCTGCGAAAGGCGATCGCCGATCTGATCGCCGAAGGCGTGCTGTTTCACCGCCATGGCGCCGGCACCTTCATCCATCGCGCAACGCCGCGGGTCGAACAGCCCTCCTCGCGCCTGACCAGCTTCACCGAAGACATGCGGCTGCGCGGATTGGTGGCGAGCTCGCGCGAACTCGAACGCGGCGTATTCCTGCCGACTCCGGAAGAGGCGATGATGCTTGGCGTACGGCCGAACGATCGCGTGTTCCGGCTCGGACGCCTGCGCCTGGCCGACGGTTCGCCCATGGCCATCGAACGCGCCGCCGTGCCGATACGTTTTCTTCCTGAACAGGATAAGGTCGGCGACTCGCTCTACGAGGCGCTCTCCGCGGGGGGATTCAAGCCGACCCGAGGCCTGCAGCGCTTGCGTGCGACCCTGCTCGATCCTGCCGATGCCAAGCTGCTTGGCGTCGCGCCTGACAGTCCCGCGCTCTACATCCAGCGCATTGCCTACCTCGCCGACGGAGCCTGCGTCGAGTTCACGAAATCCTGGTACCGCGCCGACGCCTATGATTTCGTCTCCGAACTCACGCTGTCGCCACCGGCTCGAAAGGCGCAGCGATGACGACATACATGCTTCAGGAGATCGGCGAGGCAGGTGAAGCGGCTGCGCGCCAGCTTGGTGAGAATGCGGAACGGCTTGCTGACGTCGGGGCGCGCCTGCGTGCCCTCGATCCGCCGCTCGTCGTAACCATCGGCCGCGGCTCGTCGGATTGCTGCGCGCTCTATCTGAAATATCTCGTCGAGATCCTTTCGGGGGTGCCTTGCGCCTCGATCGGTCCCTCGATTGCGACGCTTTATCGGACACCGATGCGGCTCAAGGGCAGCGTTTCCGTCGCGATCTCGCAGTCGGGGCGTAGCCCTGACATCGTGGAAATGCAGCGTGCCGCACGCAGCGGCGGTGCGCTGGCCCTCGCACTGGTCAACGACGTGGCTTCGCCACTGGCGCAAGAGGCCGAATTCCTGCTGCCGCTCGGCGCCGGCACGGAGCGCTCCGTCGCCGCGACCAAATCGATGGTGGCCGGTCTCGTCGCGGGAGCAAGCCTCGTCGCGGCCTGGCGCGAGGATCGGCAGCTCGCCGACGCCCTCGCCGGCCTGCCGGACGTTCTCCGCAGCCAAACAACGCCGCCGCCCGCGATGATGCTGGAGAGACTCGCAGATGCCCGCAGCGCTTTCGTGCTCGGTCGCGGCGCGACGCTTGCGATCGCCGCGGAAGCGGCACTCAAGCTCAAGGAGACGTGCGCGATTCACGCCGAGGCCTACTCGGCGGCCGAGGTGCTGCACGGTCCGGCCGAGCTTGTGACTTCGGGCTTTCCGGTCATCGCCTTCCTGCCGTCCGATCCGGCGCGCGAAGGCATGCTGCCGACGCTCACGGCGCTGGCCGACGCCGGCGCGACGGTGATCGCAATCGAAGCAGGCGGCGACGACGGACCGGATCGTCTCGCGACCGCACGGGTCGAGGCGCCGCTGTTGGAACCCATCGTCATGATCCACCGTTTCTACCGGCTCGCCGAAGCGCTTTCGCTCCGGCTCGGGCGCGATCCCGACCGGCCGCGCAATCTGCGCAAGGTAACGGAGACCGTCTGATGATCGTTCTGTCCGGCGCGTGCATCTTCGATGGCGAACGCTTTCTCGATGACCACGCGCTCGTCATCGAAGGCGCGCACATTGCCGCAATCATTCCCCACTCCGAGAAACCTGACGGCGCCGTGCAGGACCTCGGCGGCGGGCTGCTTGCGCCCGGCTATGTCGACGTTCAAGTCAATGGCGGCGGCGGCGTCCTGTTCAACGAGGAGCCGACGCCCGAAGGCATCGCCCGCATCGCAGCCGCGCATCGCAATCATGGCACCGTCGGGCTGTTGCCGACGCTGGTAACGGACGCGCCGCAGGTGATGGCCGCGGCAATCGCTGCGACGCGCGAGGCGCGGCGCCTGACCCCTGCCACGCTCGGCATTCACCTGGAAGGGCCATTTCTGGATCCGCGCCGCAAGGGTGCGCATGAGCTCAGCTACATCCGCGACCTCGGGCGCGACGATGTCGCGACGATTGCAAAAGCCGATTGCGGCGCAGTCATGCTGACGCTCGCGCCCAACAGGGTCGGAACCGAGAGTATCGCCGAGCTCGCGCGGCAGGGCGTGCTCGTCTCGCTGGGCCATTCCGACGCGAGCTACGAGGAGGCGCGAAGGGCCGTTGAAGCAGGTGCGCGCGCGTTCACCCATTTGTTCAACGCGATGAGCCCGCCGACGGGGCGCGAACCGGGCATGGTCGGCGCAGCGCTCGATCTCGACGATGTGTTCGTCGGCCTCATCGCCGATGGCCATCACGTCCACGAGGCGAATTTGCGCGTCGCGCTGGCCGCCAAGCGACGCGACCGTTTCATGCTGATTACCGACGCGATGCCGCCGGCGGCCGGCGGCCCCGATCATTTCGATCTTCAGGGTCGCCGCGTGACGTCCGTCGACGGTTGCCTGCGGCTCGACGACGGGACGCTCGCCGGCTCGGTTCTGACCATGGACGAGGCGGTGCGCTATGCCGTCAACGTCGTCAGGCTTCCGCTCGCCGATGCCCTCGCCATGGCATCGCGCGTTCCGGCGACGTTTCTGCGGCGCGAGACTGACCTCGGCCGGATCGCACCGGGCTATCTCGCGAGCCTCGTTCATCTCGACGACGAGCTGCGGGTGCTGGAAACCTGGATCGAAGGCCACTCCTTCCGAGCATGATGCGGTGGCAGACAACACCTGACTGAAGGACGCGAGCGAGCCATGTCCTCCCTTTCCATGTCGCCTCAACGGACTATTCGCGTTCTCGTGGTTGGCCTCGGCACCATGGGAATCAGCCATGCCCGTGCCTATAGATCAATCGAGGGTTTCGAACTCGTCGGTCTTTGCACCTCTCGCGCGGCCGATCGCGACGATCTCGAGGCCGAGTTTCCCGCGCTTCCGCGCTTCGAAAGCTACGACGAGGCGCTCACGCGTTTGCGTCCCGACGCCGTTTCGATCTGCACCTACACCGAGCATCACGCCGCCATGGCGTTGCAGGCTTTCGCTGCCGGCGCCCATGTTTTCTGCGAAAAGCCGCTGGCCGACACGCTGGATGCCGCGCGGCACGTCGTAAGCGCGGCACGCGCGGCCGGAAAAGCGCTGTTGATCGGCTATATCCTGCGCGTCCATCCTGCATGGTCGCGGTTCGTCGAGATCGGGCGAACGCTCGGAAAGCCGCTCGTCATGCGCATGAATCTTAACCAGCAGTCTGCGGGCTCCTTCTGGGAGGTGCACAAGAGGCTCATGCGGTCGACCTCGCCGATCGTCGACTGCGGCGTTCATTACGTCGACATCATGTGCCAGGTGACGCGAGCCCGTCCCGTCGCGGTCCACGCCGTCGGGGCGCGGCTGACGGGCGAGATCGCACCTAGCATGTACAATTACGGCCATCTCCACATCACGTTCGACGACGGCTCGGTCGGCTGGTACGAGGTCGGCTGGGGTCCGATGATGAGCGAGACCGCTCATTTCGTGAAGGACATGATCGGCCCCAACGGCAGCGTGTCGATCGTCGCGAAAGAGCGGAGCGATGCAGGCGCACGTTCAGCAGATCACGACACGCATACACGCACCAATGCGCTTCGCATCCATCACGCCGCGCGCGACGGCGAAGGCCGCTTTGCCAAGCCGGACGAGTTGGTCTCGACCGCAGATGAACCCGGCCATCAGGAGCTCTGCGAACGCGAGCAGCGGATGTTTCTGAGGGCGATCCGTGGCGAGATCGACCTGTCCGAGCATCACGAGGACGCGATCAACTCGCTCCGCATCGTCTTTGCCGCCGACGAGAGCGTTCGAACCGGTGAGGTCGTACGCCTGTAGGTCGGCACCCGTCTTCAACCGTCAACGATGGCGACCGCCCGCGTCCAGCCTGCGGATGCCCGCTCGATCTTGACCGGAAAGCACGACACCATGAAGCCGGTCGAGGGCAGAAGCTCGAGATTGTGCAGCTTTTCGATGTGGCAATAGCCGATGTGGCGTCCGGCCTTGTGACCTTCCCAGATCAAGCTGGCATCCCTGGTCTCGGCATATTTCTTCGCGGTGTAGACGAAGGGCGCATCCCAGCTCCAGCCATCGATTCCGGTCAGCCGCACGCCGCGTTCCAAGAGATACATGGTCGCTTCATAGCCCATGCCGCAGCCCGAGGTGACGTAGTCCTGCCGGCAATATTTGGCGCCGGCGCTGGTGTTGACGACGACGATCTCGAGCGGCGACAGCTTGTGCCCGATCCGCTTCAGCTCCGCCTCGACATCTCCGGCAGTCGCCACATATCCGTCCGGCAAATGGCGGAAGTCGAGCTTGACGCCGGGCTGGAAGCACCATTCCAGCGGCACCTCGTCGATCGTCCAGGCGCGCTCGCCGCGGTTCATCGTGGGATGGAAGTGCCAGGGCGCATCGAGATGGGTGCCGTTATGGGTGGACAGATTGACCATCTCCACCGCCCAGCCCTGGCCGTCAGGCAGGTCCTCCGCCTTCAGCCCATCGAAGAACTGGAGCATGCGCGGCAGGCCCTGTTGATGATCGATGTATTGAATGGTCGGATGGTTGCCCGGCGGATCGGCCGGCACGTCGTTTTGCAGCGGGACCGAGATATCGATCAGTTTGCGCGCCATGGTGTTTCCTCGTTGCCTGTTTTTGTCTGCTTGAATCCCAAACGTCTTTGCGCTCAAGCGTCTTGCCGCTCGACCCTGTTCTTCA
The DNA here is from genome assembly GCF_028128715.1 of Bradyrhizobium sp. CCBAU 51745. NCBI lineage: Bacteria > Pseudomonadati > Pseudomonadota > Alphaproteobacteria > Hyphomicrobiales > Nitrobacteraceae > Bradyrhizobium > Bradyrhizobium sp. CCBAU 51745. Next base: position 66,559 of record NZ_LBJP01000086.1, read on the forward strand.
ACACGCCGATTTTCTCGACTTCGAGCTCGACCGTGTCGCCATGCTCGAGATACCAGCCGAGCTCGAGGCCGCAGCCATTGCCCACTGTGCCCGAGCCGATGAATTCACCCGGCATCAGCGTCTCGTCCTGCGTGACATGGGCGATGATCTCCTCGAATGAGAACAGCATCCCGTCCGAGACGCCGGTTGAGCGGGTCTCGCCGTTGACACGGGCTTCCATCTTCAACCTGTAGGGATCGCCGATCTCATCCGGCGTCACGATCCACGGTCCCATCACATTGCCGCCGTCAAAACTCTTGCCCTTGGCGGGGCCGAGCCGTCCCTCCATCTCGATACGCTGCGCATCGCGCGCCGAAAAATCGTTGAAGATGGTGTAGCCGAAGATGTGATCCCCAGCCTTTGCCGCTGGAATATTCGCGCCCCTGTTCTTGGTGATGATGCCGAATTCGAGCTCGTAATCCATCACCTTGCTGTAGCGCGGCCATTTGACGGTCGTGTTGGTGCCGCGGACACTGAAGCGGTTGGTAATGTAGAAGATCGGCTGCTTGCGATAGACCTCGGGCAGCTCGCCGAGCGGCTCGGCGTCGATCCGCGCCAGCTCCGCCATGTCGCCTTTCGCGCGCGCCGCGAGCTTACGCTGCCCGCGCGGCGCCTGGAGGATGTGCAGCGGGAACGACATGCCGTCACGCATCTGCCGAGGCTCCGGCACCGGCGCGAGGAGGTCCACCGCAGATGCCGCCGACGACAGCGCCGGATCCGCGCCGTATTTTTCGAACAGCCCCGCCGCCTGCTCCAGCGCGCGTGGCCCCGCGTCGATCAGCGCCAGCATCGAGGCAAAGGCCTGAAGATCCTGTCCATCGCGTGCAGCGGCCGCGGCGATGTCGAAGATCCGATCGTCATTGGAATGCACGATGCCGATCCGGTCCTGACCGGCCGACCTGAATGTAGCGAGTTTCACCTTGGACACCTCTTGCTTTGGTTGGAAATATATGATCGAATAAAATATCGATAATCAAGATAAAAAAATGCAAAGTGGGAGGATGGCCTTGAAGAGGCAGTTGGCAAGATTGGCGGTCACGCTGGGTATTTCGCTTCAGATGGCTTGCGCATTGGCTGGCGCGGCGGCGGCACAGGCGAAAATCCAGATCGGTTGCACGGCCACCTCCGACTGTGCGTCCGCCATGGTCGCCGTCGACGAGGGCATCTTCAAGAAGCACGGGCTCGACGTCGAGATGACGCCGATCGCGATCAATTCGAACATCCCTGCCGCGATCCTGTCGAACTCGATCCAGATTGGCGGGCCGACCTCGACCGTCTTCCTCCAGGCAGTTGACGGCGGCCTCGATCTGGTCGGCATCGCCGGCGCGTCGGTGATGAACCCGACGTCGAACATCGCCATCACGGCTTTCGTCCGCAACGGTATCACCATCAACGAGCCCAAGGATTTCGTCGGCAAGAAAGTCGGCGCGCCGGGACTGAACGCCTTCCTGCATGTGCTGTTCGTGAAGTGGCTGGTGGAGAAAGGCGTCGATCCCAAGAGCGTCAAATTCGTCGAGGTGACCTTCCCGACCATGGCCGACATCATCAAGTCCGGCGGTGTCGATGCCGTCCTCACCGCCGAGCCGTTTGTCACCCGCATGACCAATGCGGGCCTCGGCTCGGTCGGCGCACGCTACGCCGTCGAACTCGCCCGCACCGACCCGATCATCTTCTACGCGGCATCGCGCGAATGGGCGGAGAAGAACGCGGCGATCGTGACGAAATTCCGCGACGCGATCGCGGAAGCGGCAGTGATCGTCAACAGCGACCGCGAGAAGGCCTCCGCTTCGATCGCAAAGTTCACCAAACAGCCGCTCGATCTCGTCAAGGCGACGCCTCCGAACCAGTCCGAGCCACGCCTGAAGCCGGAGAACCTCGCCTGGTGGATCGAGGTGATGTCGTCGCAGAAGATGCTGCAATCAAAGCTCGATACAAGCAAACTGGTGCTGAACTGAGGACCCTGCGATGCCGGCTTCCGAACGTCCTGTCGAACGTCCGAGCGGCGAGGCCGGCACCTTGAGCGAGCGCGCGGCCAGCCTCCTCGAGCAGGACATTCTGGCCGGACGCCTGGCGCCGGGGTCGCGGCTTGGCATCGTCGATCTCGTGCAGCGCTATGAGATCGGCGCCACGCCGCTCCGCGAAGGATTGTCGCGCCTGATGTCACGCGGATTGATCGTGGGCATCGGCCAGCGCGGTTTTCGCGTCGCCGAGGTCAGCCGCGAGGACCTGGCCGATATCACCTGCATGCGCACCGCCATCGAGAAAGAGGCGATCCGGCTGGCCATCATCCTTGGGAATGACGCGTGGGAGGCCGGCATCGTCAGCGCGCTGCACCAGATGCGTCGCCACATCGAGCGCACCGGCAACGAATTCCGCGAGGGCGCCGCCGATTTCGACCGCCTGCACAAGGGCTTTCATACCGCCCTGCTCTCGGCCTGCGGTTCGGGGCGGATGCTCGGCGCGCATTCGGAGCTCTACGACCAGGCCTATCGCTACCGCCGCGTGATGATGCGCGGAATTGACAGCGGTGCAGAGTTTATCCGCAGCCATCAAATGCTCGCCGACCGCGTGCTGGCGCGAGACGTCGAAGGTGCACAAGAGATGCTGGAAGCGCACCTGCATTCGACCATCAATTTCGTCTATCCGCCCGCCAGCGAGAGCAACCGATGACCCTTCTTGCAAGACTTGAAGACGTAAAGGCGGCGCGGCGGCAAAAGCCGTTGATCAGCTTCAACGGGGCGACGCTTCGGCTTGGCGGCAAGACCATTATCGAGAATCTCGATCTTGCGGTGCGGCCCGGCGAATTCCTCTGCATTGTCGGCGCCTCCGGTTGCGGCAAGACCACTGCATTGCGGCTCGCGGCGGGCCTCTATCGTCCGACCGGCGGCGCCGTCACCTTCGACGGCCAGCCGATGCTCGACCCGCGCCGCGAGGTCGCGATCGTATTCCAGGACTATGGCAAGGCGCTGCTGCCCTGGCGAACCGCAGCCGGCAACATCTCGCTGGCGCTGGAGGCCAGCGGCATTCCCGCGCGCGAACGACCCGGCCGCATCGCGGCATTGCTGCGCAAGGTCGGCCTGCCCGGCCATGCCGACAAATATCCGGCGGAAATGTCCGGCGGCATGCAGCAGCGGTTGCAGATCGCGCGCTGTCTGGCACAGGAGCCGACCACGCTTCTGATGGACGAGCCGTTCGGCGCGCTGGATGCGATGACGCGGCAAGGACTGCAGGACGAGGTGCTGTCGTTGACGGCGGCGAGCAACACCACCGTGATCTTCGTGACCCACGATCTCGACGAGGCGATCTATCTCGGCGACCGCGTCATCGGCCTGTTGCCGCATCCCGGCCGGATCGGAATCGAGCTGGATGTGAACCTGTCGCGCCCGCGCGACCAGCTTGCCACAAGGGAGCATCCGGAATTCCTGCGGCTGCGCCGGCAACTCTTCGACTTCATCAAGGCGACCGAACATTGAGCCTCGAACGCACCAAGCCGCTGCTGCTGCCGCTCGCGGCACTGCTCGTCTTCGAGCTCTGGATCCGCCTCGCCCATTTGCAGAGCGACAGCCTGGCGCCTCCGAGCGCGGTGCTCGCCGCTCTGGTCGCAGCACTCGCCGACCTCACGATCCCGATCGCCACCCGTGACACGCTGCTCGCGGCGTTTGCGGGGCTCGCGATCGGCAGCGTGATCGGGCTTGCGCTCGGGATCGCCTTCGGCATCTCGCGCGTGCTCGATCGGTTGATGGAAGTGACCATCGAGGCGATCCGGCCGATCCCGTCGATCGCGCTGCTGCCGATCGCGCTGATCGCGCTCGGCTTCGGCTATCGCATGGAGATCGTGATTGTCGCCTTTGCCTGCGTCTGGCCGATGCTGATCCTGAGCCGCACCGCCGTTCGCGGCATCGAGCCGCGGTTGATGGAGGTGTCGCGGGCGCTGCGGCTGACACCGGTGCAGCGGATCATCAAGATCATCATTCCAGCCGCTTTGCCGCGGATCTTCGTCGCATTCCGCCTGTCCGCCGGCATCGCATTGATCGTCGCGGTGACGGTCGAGATCGCGATCAATCCGCTCGGGCTCGGCGCCGGCATCATGCTTGCGCAGCAGGCACTGCGGCCGGATTTGATGCTCGCTTATCTCGTCTGGATCGGCGCCATCGGCTATGGGCTGAACCTCGCTTTGATCGTCGTCCAGTACCGCCTGTTCGGCCGCGCCGCCACTGCCGGAGCCGGCTCATGAGCGCCACCGCAACGATCTGGCGCATGGCGAGTTTCGCAGTCGCCGCCGGCTTTGTCGGGCTGTGGCAGCTCATTGCCAATCTCAAGCTGGTCTCGCCTGTGTTTCTGCCCGGCCCCGATCGCGCCTGGGCCGCACTGATGCGTGGCTTTGCGAGCGGCGATCTCACCAGCAAGCTCGTCGGCACGCTGGAGCACATGGCCTATGGCTGGCTCGCCGCTTCGATTGCGGGCATCGCGCTCGGCGCCCTGATCGGATCTTCTCGCCTGATGCGCATCTATATCGCGCCATCGCTGGAATTCCTGCGTCCGCTGCCGGTCTCCGCCATCATCCCGGTCGCGATCGCGATGCTCGGCTTGACTGAAGGCATGGCCCTGTTCGTGATCGCCTTCGGTGCGATCTGGCCGATCATGCTTGCGACCATTCACGGTTTTGCCGCGGTCGAGCCGCGCCTCTACGAGGTCGCGCGCGCGTTGCAGATGTCGCGCACCGCCGTGGTCTTCAAGATCGCATTGCCGTCGGCCCTGCCCGACATCCTCGCCGGCATGCGGCTCAGCCTGACGGTCGCGCTGATCCTCTCCGTCGTCTGCGAGGTGCTGGCCGGGCTCGACGGCCTTGGCCATTGGGTGCTGCTGTCGGCGCGCGCATTTCGGTCGGCCGATCTGTTTGCCGGCGTGATCCTGCTCGGAGCCACGGGCTATGTCACGTCGGTCGCGATGTCACTGGCCGAGCGCAGGTTATTGGCGTGGCAGTCGACGCGCTGATCAGCGCGGGACGACAGCTGTCGCTTCGATCTCGACACGCGCCGACGGCTCGACCAGACGCACGACCTGCACCAGCGCCATGCTGGGGTAATGGGTGCCGACCACCTCGCGATAGGCTTTGCCGAGCGCCTTCAGGTTCGCGACGTACTCGTCCATGTCGACGACATACCAGGTCAGGCGCACCAGATGGTCCGGCCGCGCGCCGCCTTCGGCCAGGATTGCGACGATGTTTTCGAGCGTCTGGCGGACTTGTGCGACGAAGCCGTCGGCAAACCGGCCCGCGACGTCCCAACCGACGACGCCACCCGTCACGACCAGGCGTCCCTCGGCCGTGATGCCGTTGGCATACCCTTTCGGCTGCGGCCAGCCGCTGGGCTGAAGCACTTGCAGGCCGCTGGTCGCACCGGCTTCCGGCTTTCTCATCGTACTCATGGAGAACTTTCTATCTTCTCAGCGCGGCTTCAACAGCTCGCGCGCGACAATCAGTTTCTGGACCTCGGTCGCGCCCTCATAGATGCGCAGCGCCCGGATCTCGCGGTAGAGGCTCTCGACGACCTCTCCTTTACGCACGCCGCGGCCGCCGAACATCTGGACGGCGCGGTCGATGACGCGCTGCGCAGTCTCGGTCGCAGTCAGCTTCGCCATCGCCGCTTCACCCGTCGTCGGAAGTTTCTGGACATCGCGCCGCCAGGCCGCGCGATAGGTCAGGAGCGCGGCGGCATCGGTGTCCGTCGCCATGTCGCCGAGCGCGGCCTGGGTCAGTTGGAGATCTCCCAAGGTCGCGCCGAACATCTTGCGGCTGCGCGCGTGCGACAGCGCTTCGTCGAGCGCACGCCGGGCAAAGCCGAGAGCTGCGGCCGCGACCGAGGCGCGGAAAATATCCAGCGTCTGCATCGCAAGCTTGAACCCGCCGCCGGGCGCGCCGAGGCAGCGGCTCGCCGGAATCCGGCAATTGGTGAAGCGCAACGTCGCCAGCGGATGCGGCGCGATGACGTCGATGCGCTCGGCAATGCCGAAGCCGGGATCATCGGGAAAGACGACGAAGGCCGAGATGCCGCGCGCGCCCGGCGCCTCGCCGGTTCGGGCAAACAGCGTGTAGACATCGGCAATGCCGCCATTGGAGATCCAGGTCTTTTCGCCGTCGATGACGTAGTTGTCACCGTCGGTCCGCGCGGTGCAGGACATCGCCGCGACGTCGGATCCCGCCTCCTTCTCGGACAGCGCAAAGGCCGCGAGCCATTCACCGGAGCGAACTTTCGGCAGCACTTGCTTGCGCAGCTCCACCGAGCCGCCGAGCGCAATCGCGCCGGAGCCGAGCCCCTGCATGGCGAAGGCGAAATCGGCAAGTCCATCGGCATAGGCGAGCGATTCGCGCGACAGGCAGATCGAGCGGGAATCGATCGTGGCCGCATCGCCGTCGGGCGCCGCCACCGCGCAATCGAGCAGGCCCGCCTCGCCCATCGCGCGCACGAGGCTGCGGCAGGCGCCGTCGACATCGTCGTGATCGATCGTGTCGAGCGCGCCCGACTGCACGAAGCGGTCGAGCTTCGCGCCGATTGCCTGGTGGCGCGGTTCGAAGAACGGCCAGTCCAGCCAGTCGCGCCTGATGACTTTTGCAACGGAGCTCATCTGTCACCTCCTCCGTTCACTGGGCGCTAGCTGCGGCAGCGCGCGCCAGGTTGGTTTCGTACTGTCCCTTGGCGGACAGATATTGCTTCGGCCAGCTGACCGCGGTGATGCCGATGCGCGCCGCTTCGTGCAGGGTCCAGGCGGGATCGGCCAGATGCGGCCGCGCAATGGCGCAGAGATCGGCGCGGCCGGCCGCCAGAATCGAGTTGGCGTGATCAGCCTCGGAGATCGCGCCAACGGCAATCGTTTCGATGCCGACCTCGTTGCGGATCAGGTCGGCAAAGGGCGTCTGGAACAGGCGTCCATAGATCGGCCGCTCCTCCTTCCAGACCTGCCCCGAGGAGCAATCGATCACGTCCGCCCCCGCCTGCTTGAACATCGCGGCGAAGATCGCCGCATCGGCCGGGGTGTTGCCGCCGTCGGTCCAGTCATGACAGGACAGGCGCACCGACATCGGCCGATCGGACGGCCACACCGCCCGCATCGCCTTGAACACCTCCAGCGGATAGCGCGCGCGGTTCTCGTGGCTGCCGCCGTACTCGTCCGTGCGCCGGTTGGTGAGCGGCGAGAGGAAGCTCGACAGCAGATAGCCGTGGGCGCAATGCAGTTCGAGCCACTCGACACCGGCGGCCGCCGCACGGCGGGTTGCCGCGACGAAATCGTCGCGGACGCGGTCCATATCGCGGCGGTTCATTTCCCGCGGCAACTGGCTGTGGGGCAGGTACGCCAGGGCCGACGCCGAGATCAGCGGCCATTCGCCCGTCTCGAGGGGTTGATCGATCCCCTCCCACGGCACCCTTGTCGCGCCCTTGCGCCCGGCATGGCCGAGCTGAATCCCGACCTTGGCATGCCCAACGCTGTGGACGAGCTCGACCAGCCGCCGCCATTGCTCAGCCTGCGCATCGTTCCAAAGCCCGAGGCAGCCCGGCGTGATCCGCGCGTCGGGCGAGACGCAGGTCATCTCGGCGAAGACCAGCCCGGCGCCGCCCATGGCGCGCGCGCCGAGATGGGCGATGTGGAAGTCGTTGATGAGCCCGTCCTGCGCCGAATACATCGCCATCGGCGAGACCATGATGCGGTTCGCCAGCGCAAGGCCGCGCACGCGGTGCGGCGTCAGCATCGGCGGCGGCACCCGCTCGCCGTCCTTGACGGCGATCCCTGCGCGCGCGGCGAACCAGCGCTCGAAACCTTCCAGCCAGGTGCGGTCGCGCAGGCGAAGATTCTCGTGGCTGATGCGCTGCGAGCGCGTCAGCATCGAATAGAAGAATTGCGGCGGCTCGAGCGTGTCGGCGTAGCGCCGGCCGACCACCTCGAACCATTCCATGGCGTTGCGCGCGGCGTTCTGGATACGCGCGACATCGACACGGCGCACCTCCTCATAGGCCTCCAGCACGGTCGGGATACCGTCGCGGCCGTGACCATGGCGGTCGAACTGGTTGGCGAGCTCGATGGCGTCGTCGAGCGCGAGCTTGGTGCCCGAGCCAATGGCGAAATGCGCGGTGTGCGCGGCATCCCCCATCAGCACGACATGCGACTTGCCGTTGAAGACGCTCCATTTGCCGCAGATCAGGCGGCTGAAATTGAGCCAGGCCGAGCCGCGCAGATGGCGGGCGTTGGTCAGGAGCTTCGCGCCATCCAGCGTCTCGGCGAAGATCTTTTCGCAGAAGTCGATCGACGCCTGCTGATCGAGCTCGCCCAGTCCGTGGGCATTATAGGCTTCTTCCGTGGTCTCGACGATGAAGGTCGAGGTCTCCGCGTCGAACTTGTAGATGTGCGCCTGGAACCAGCCGTGCTCGGTCTTCTGAAAGTCGAACGTGAAGGCGTCGAACGCTTTCTTGGTGCCGAGCCAGATGTAACGATTCGGCCGGATCACCATGTCGGGCTGGAACTGCTCGGCATAGCGGGCACGAATCCTGGAATTGACGCCGTCGCAGGCGACGATCAAATCGGCGTCGGGAAATTCGAGATCGGACTCGACCTCGCGCTCGAACACGAGCTCGACACCCAGCGCCTCGCAGCGCCGCTGCAGAATGTTGAGCAGATGCTTGCGGCCGATGCCGATGAAGCCATGGCCACTGGTGCGCTGGCGTGTCCCCTTGAAGACCAGCTCGATGTCGTCCCAGTGGTTGAAGGCGTCCTCGATCTCGGCGGCGCTCTCGGGATCGGCAACACGCATCGCCGACATCATGGCGTCGGAGAACACGACCCCCCAGCCGAACGTATCGTAGGGCTTGTTGCGCTCGACCACCGTGATGACATGCTCGGGATGCCGACGCTTCATCAGCAGGCCCAGATAGAGGCCGGCCGGGCCGCCGCCGATACAGACTATGCGCATGATCCCTCGCTTTCGCGCGTCGCGCCTGATGTCGAGCTCTCACTCAAATTATTTTAAGCATAAAGTATTTCGCCGGCTCGTGCGTTGTCAAGGCGGTTCTGCAATGCCCCCCGGGCGGCGCGCAGAGCCGCGGCATCGATCTTGAAACCGGTATAAATTGGAGACAAGGCGGCGCCGAATCCGAGGACCCCGGGCTCCGCCTTGAATTTACTTTTGGTACGAACTATCTTGCCCAGGTCCGCGAGAGCTGCGCCAGCTTTCGAAAGGCCATCAAGCCCGGGAGATTCGATTGGCACTCGCGAAGGAGCCCACGCCTGTTTCGGCCAAGAATGGAGCGGATCAGGAAGCCGAGTACAGGGCTCAAACCCGAGTCTGGCTCCGGCTGCTCGCCTGCACGACCCTGATCGAGGGCGAACTGCGGCGCCGGTTTCGCGAAGAGTTCGATTTCACCATGCCTCGCTTCGATGTTCTCGCTCAGCTGGACCGCGAGCCGAGCGGGCTTGTGCTGGGAGAGCTGCCCAAGCGCCTGATGGTCTCGGCCGGGAACCTGACGCCGATCGTGGACCGCCTGGTCGCGGACGGATACATCACCCGCACGCCGTCGAACCTCGACCGCCGCGTGCAGATCGTCTGCATGACGGTCGAAGGCCGCAAGACCTTCAGGCGAATGGCCAAGAGCCACGGCGCCTGGCTTGCCGAGCTGCTGGCGAATTTCCCGGCGGACCGGTTCGACGGACTGATCGGCGAGCTCGACGAACTCAAGAGCGCCGTCAGGGACGCGCTGCAGAAACCGTGAATCGATCGACGCTCAGCGCCGCAACGTCACGCCGGCCGCCTCGCGATCCCATGTGTCCGCGGTGACGCCCGCCTCACGCAGCACGCCCTTCTTGATCTTGCCGTTTTCCGTCAGCGGCATCTGGCTCAGAATGCGCACATAGCGCGGGATGGCGAAATAGGCGATCTGGCCTTCGCAGTGCCTGACAATGTCGACGGGCTCGAGCGATTGGCCAGCTTCCGGCAGGATCGCAGCCGCAACCTCGTCCTCGCCCAATTCCGACGGCAATGGGTAGATCGCGCAGGCCGCGACCGCGGGATGGGACTGGATGGTCTGCTCGACCTCCCATGAAGACACGTTCTCACCACGTCTGCGAATCGAATCCTTCATGCGATCGATGAAGCGATAGTGTCCGTCAGCATCCCGAACCACCCGATCGCCGGAGTGGAACCACAGATTGCGCCAGGCCTCGACCGTCTTCTCCGGCATGCCGAAATAGCCGGTGGCAAAAGCAAAGGGCTCACTGGCGCGCAGCACGAGCTCGCCGGCCTCGCCATCGGGAAGCGCTGAATCATTCTCGTCGACGATCCGCGCTTCAATGCCGTCGGCCAGATAGCCCATCGTCCCCGGACGATCGGACGGGATCGTACCCGCGAACACGAAATTGGTCTCGGTCGACCCGTAGCCGTCGACCAGCGGGACATCAAACCGCTCATGGAACGGACCATGGATCTGCGGCGGCACGCCGCCGCCGAGCGCAACACGAAGGCGATGCGTCTTGTCGTCCGTCGTCGCCGGCTGCGCCAGAAGCATCGATGCCATCGCGCCGAGCAGATAGCCGACCGTTGCATTGTGCCGTCGCGCCGCGGCCCAGAAGCCGGAAGCGGAGAATTTCGGCTCCAAGACATAGGTGCAGCCGGTCAGCAACGCCTGATAGAACGCGTTCAGCGCGTTGGTGTGGAACAAGGGCAATGTCGTGAACAGCACATCCCCTTCGCGGATGCCGAGCGCCCGCGCCGAGTAGATGCCCCACCAGAACAGCTGCGCCTGCGGGCAGCACACCCCCTTCGCAGGCCCCGTGGTGCCTGACGTGTAAAGGATCGCAACGGTGTCGCCGGGACGCACGGCACATGCCGGAGCGGACGTTCCGAGAGGCGGCAGCGACACCGCCGAAAGCCCGGCATCGAACGCCTCCCCGGCAGCTCCGATGATCCAGGTTCGGGGCGGCAGCTCGACACCGGCTTCCACACTCTCGAACGCACCGGCGAACTGCGCCTCAACGGCAAGAAGCGCGGGACGCGAGTTGCGGAAGATGTGGGAGAGCTGGAAGCCGCGCAGCGCGGTGTTGATGGGGACCGCGATGGCTCCGAGCCACGCACAGCCGAGATAGACCTGCAAGAACTCCGGACGGTTCGAGCACATCAGCGCGACGCGATCGCCGGGCTTGATGCCGGCATCGACGAGCGCCTGCGCCGATGCAGCCGCGATCGCCGCGGTCTGCGCAAAGGTCCAGCGCGTCTCGCCCGCGACAAGCAGGACGCGATCGCCATAGCGTTCCGCCTGCCGCCTGAGGATGGTGGAGAGGATCCGGTCGGACGGTGGAAACAGCTCGACCGCGCGCGCCCAGACCGGCGGCACGTTCTTCGCCGTCGCGTCGTTCTCCGTCACGATCAGGCTCCCACCTCAGGGCAACAACTTATATTTACCGTCCACGATCTGGACCATGATGCGCGAGCGGTCGTCGACGCCATGCCGATCCGCCGGCGTATAGGTGTAAACGCCCTGGGTGCCGACAACCTCCTTGGTGGTGAACAGCGCCTGGCGAAGCGCGATACGGAATTCCGGCGAGCCGGGCTTGGCACCTGATGCCATCGCACGCTTGGCGGCATCGGCGAGCACCAGCCAGCCATCGAAGGAATAGGACGAAAACGAATCCGTCGGCGCCTCGCCGTTCGCCTTCTCGAAGGCCGCACGGAAATCCAGCGCCACCTTCTGGATCGGATTGCTGGGGGGAAGCTGCTCCGCCGCGGTCACCGGCCCGGTCGGACAGATGATGCCGTTCGCCGCCTTGCCGGCAAGGCGCAGGAAATCGGCGCTGATCATGCCGTGATTGCCGAAGAGCGGCCCCTTGTAGCCGCGCTCGGACAGCGCGATCACCGGCAGCGCACCGGGCGTTCCCGTTCCGCCCAGCATGATTGCGTCGGGATGCGTGGCGACAACGCGCAGCACCTGCGCTGTGACCGAAGAATCCGAACGCGCATAGCGCTCATTGGCAATGATCTTGATGTCGGTCGTCTTCGCACTTTGCTCGAGCGAGTTGTACATGAGGTCGCCGAACGCATCGGAGAACCCGATGAAGGCAACGGTCTTCAGACCTTTCGCCTTCATGTTGTCAACGATCCCTTGCACCAGCAGCGGCGTCGGTTGGGGCGTCTGGACGACCCATGGACCGCCATCGCCAGGCGGCACCGGCGCGATCGGCGACACCGCGATCATTGGAATCTTCATCTCGATCGCCGCCGTCGCCATCGCCAGCGTCTGGGGGGCGCCGGACGTGCCGATCAGGACATCGACTTTCTCCTGCTCGACGAGCTTGCGCGCATTGCGCGCCGACGCGGTCGGATCGGAGCCGTCATCGAGCTGGATGACCCGGACCTTCTCGCCGCCGATCTCGCCGAGATAGGCCTGCCCTGCCGCAATCCCCTTCGCGTTGGGAATTCCAATCGACGACACCGGCCCACTGAGGCCGGTGACGAAGCCAACGAGGATGTCGGCCTGCACTGCTTGTGGGACGGCAAGCAGCAATGCAGCGGAGGCGAGCAGGCTCTTGGTCAAGTTCATGGCACCTGTCTTTCGTGAGAATTTCTTGTTCTGATCGGCAAGCGCCATTGCAGGGCTCAGGTCGAGGCAACCAGCGCGATGACGCGAAGCGGACTGCCGGAGCCGTTCTGGATCTTCAGCGGCGAAGCCACGATGACGGCGCCGGTGGGTGGCAACTGATCCAGGTTGCACAGGCATTGCAGGCCATAACGCCCTGCGCCGTGCAGGAAGTGATGCGCCGGATAAGGCGGATCGAAATGCCCGGCCTGCCCCGCATCGGTACCGATGGTCTCGGTGCCAAACCCGATGACGCCGCGCTCCTCCACCAGCCACTTCATCACAGCGGGATTCGGGCCCGGCGTATGTGCGCCGTCATCCCTGAGGTTCGCGTAGTCGCGCCAGCCCTTCTTCGACCAATCGGTGCGCAACAGAACCCAGTGACGAGGGGGGATCCGTCCATGCTTCGTCTCCCACGCTTCGACATCGGGGACGGTCAGGACGAAGTCCGGATCCTGCGCGGCCTGCGCCGAGCAATCGATGACGCAAGCCGGGGCGATCATGTCCTTCGGCGGCATGGTGTCGACGGCATTGTTTGGCAGATCCTTGCCGGTGAACCAGTGGATCGGCGCGTCGAAATGCGTGCCGGTGTGCTCGCCGAAGGTGACGTTGTTCCAGTACCAGGCCGGGCCGCGACCGTCATATCGCGAGATTTCCTGGATACGGACCGGCGCGGCCTGCCCGAACTCGGGCGGCAGCACGATGACCGGAAACTCCGGACTGAGCGTAAAGGTCAGGTCGACGACGCGCACCGCGCCCGAGGAAATCGCACTCGCCAGCTCCAGGAGATTCTTGCTTTGCATTGTGACGTCCTCCAGCTTGATTGAAATCCGCTGCTTACTTGTCGAGCTCGCGCTCCAGCGCTTTCGGATTGGCCGCGAGACGTTGCCGGATTTCCTCGGCGACGTCTCCGACATACATCTCTTCGAGCCCGCCCTTCAGACCCGACACGATCGCCTGCGCAATCGCGCGCGGCGCCACCTTCGGCGGCGGGACAGTCTGGAACCATTCGGTGTCGACGGGCCCGGTGAACAAATTCATCACCTTGACGCCGCCGGGCCTCAGCTCTGCACGAAGGCAGTGCGAGAGCGACAGGCACGCCGCCTGCGAGGCCGAATAGGCGCCAAAGGCAGGCCAGTTCGCCAGCGCATAGACCGAGAGAATATTGACCCACGCGCTACTACTATTGATGCCGTCGGCACCTCGCATCCGCATGGCGGGACCAAAAGCCTGCGCGAGATTGATGAAGCCGAGATAGGCCTGGTCGATCTCGTCGCGCGCAATGCTCGTGCCCCTGCGGTCGAGCAGGCCGCCCGGCCGCACATATTCCGTCGTGTTGACGAGGATATCGACCTTGCCGCCGATGTCGGCGGCAAGATCAGCCGCCGATTTTTCGTCGGCCGCATCGAGGGTCACGATCTCGATCCCATCCTGACCGCGCAGCCGCTCCTCGCCGGCAAAGGGCCGCCACGGTTCGGCGACGCCGACGAACACCGTCTTGGCGCCTGCGGCCTTCAAGGCAGCGACGGCTTCCTGGCCGATCATGTTACGGCCGTTGGTCACGAGCACGCGCCGGAATTTCGGATCGGCTGTCATTTCCCGCCACTGCCTGTCGTCCGCCATGTTCGGAGTCTCCCCCTCGGGATGGGCAAAGGCCACCGCCTGCCCGCTCTTGTCGAGCTGCAACGACATGCGGACGGCCGCGCCCTCTACACAGTCGGCATGAAGATGCGCGACAATGCTCGGACCGCAATCCATCTTGACGAGCCCGATCCGCCACGGCGCCCGTTCGCGAAAATAGACGTCGCTCGGCACGCGGGCCGTGGTCTCGGCGAGCAGGGTGCCCCGGCGTGGCGCGTCGATGAAGACAAGGCCAACCGAAAGACAGGACGGACATGCCTCCCGTGCCGGATAGGCAAAAGAGCCGCAAGCCTCGCAGCGTTGCAGCATGAAGCGGCCCTCGGCGGCCGCGCGCGTGAACCCGTGCGACGTCCTGCTGCGCGGTCGCGGAGGCGAGGCAGGCAGCCGCGTCCGCAGCAGCGGGTTCTTGCGCCGGGGCGGCTTGATCGGCTCTATCATCGCGAAGGCCCTGCAAAGATCGCGGCGCCCGAGGCGAGACCACGGTCATAGTTGATCATACCGAATCCCGAGGCCAGTGCGAGGCTGGCATTCCTGACCTGTGTGGGGCCTGCAGTGCCCAGAACCTGCCGCAGCCCCTCGACGAGACCGAGATAGGCGCCGGCCGCACCGGCCTGCCCGACGGAGAGCTGTCCGCCCGAGGTGTTGTGCGGGAAGTCGCCGTCGATCGTGAGATCATGCTGGCGCACGAACGCGGCGCCCTCGCCTTTCTTGCAGAAGCCAAGATCCTCGAACTGCATCATGGCGATGACGGGGTAATCGTCATAGGTCTGCACGACATCGAGATCATCAGGCTTCACGCCGGCCATCGCGTAGAGCTCGTCCACATCCATCGCCCAGCCGCCGCGCACCTGCATCGGATCGTCGGCAAAGGCATTGTGCCGCTCGATTGTCGACAGCAATCGCGCCGCAGGCAGACCCAGCGATGCCGCAGTCTCCTCGCGCATCACGAGGAGGGCCTCGGCGCCGGCGCACGGCATCACGCAATCGAACAGATGAATGGGATCGGAGATCGGCCGGGCGGCCAGATATTGCTCCATGGTCAGCGGCGTCTTCATCAGCGCATGCGGATTGCGCAAGGCGTTGGCACGCTGGGCGACGGCGATCCTGCCGACATCCTCACGCGTGACCCCGAACGTCCGCATGTAGTTGCGTGCGATCAGCGCAAAACTCGAATTGGCGCCTCCCGCGCCGTAGGGATAGACGGCGTCCTGGTTGAAGCGCGAGAAGTTCTCGAGGGTCCGCCTGAACGAATCGACGTGATTGGTGTCACCGGCGACACACGCCACGATGTCGGCGTCGCGCGCCTGAACCGCGCGCGCCGCCTTGCGCAGACCTGCAATGGCGCTGGCGCCGCCGAGCGGGATCGTATCTAGCCACCGGACGCACAGCCCGAAATGCTGCGTCAGTCCAACCCCGCTGTCAGTCCCCATGGTGAAGCTGGAGACGCACAGGCCGTCGATGTCGGAGGCCTTGATGCCGGCTTGCGCAACGAGCGCGCTCAGGGCACGGCCGATCCACCATTGCGCGCTTTCGATGGAGTAGCGCACATAGGGAATCGTGACGGGCGCGGCGATCACCACGCCATCATACGGTGTGCGCAAGGTGTTGGTCACCGACCGCCCTCGTTCATCCGCCTCAGACCACCGTCAGTTTCACGGCAATATTGCCGCGGGTTGCGTTCGAATAGGGGCAGCGCTCATGTGCGGCGGCAACGACCTCTTCCGCCGCTGCTTTCTCGACGCCTGGCAGGTTGACTTTCAGCTCGACAGCGAGCGCATATCCGACCGGCACCGGCCCCATCGCAACCTTCGCCGTCACGGACGGCTCGGCGGAGGGCACCACCTTTCTCGTGCGCGCGACGAGCTTGACCGCACCGAGAAAGCAGGCGGCATAGCCGGCGGCGAAAAGCTGCTCGGGATTGGTGCCTTCGCCGCCGGGACCGCCCAGCGATTTCGGCACGGACAGCGACACCGACAACCGACCGTCGACGCTGGCGGCCTTGCCATCCCGACCTCCGGTCGCCGTCACCTCCGTCTCGTACAGGATCTTTTCGGGAGTCATCATGACGGGTTCTCCAGGAACGGTTTCGAGAACTAGCGGCTGTTACGGGCCAGCAGCGCGCGAAAATCGCTGCGCGCCTGGGCGCTGGCCCGCTTGAAGCTCGGTCCGCGGCTGGGCTCGGTGCCGTTGAGCTTGCGGAGCTGCACCCACATCTCGGCGCTCTTCAGCGCCACGGCCGCGCAGTTGACCACCGGCGCGTGGCCGACCTTCAGGCCATGCTCCTTCCCGATCAGGAGGCCCGGCAGCACGCCGGCCGGGATCACGACATCAGCGCCGCGCTCGACCAGCGGCAGCGCGCAGGCGACGAAGTCCTTGATCATGCGGGCCTGCGCAGCAGCGTCTCCACCAAAGGCGTCGGCGAAATCCTCCGGCTTGCAGCCGAGGCCGGTCACATGGACGACGCGATCGCCGAGGCCGTAGCGCTCGGCCTGCTCATAGTGCCAGACCTCGAAGACAGGATCGAGCGTCACAAGACCGAGACGCCGGCCGAGCTGCGAGGCCGCCAGCAACGTCGCCTCGCCGGTCCCGATCACGGGAATGTCGAGCGCCGAGCGCAGCTCGTAGAGGCCGGGATCCTGGAAATGCCCCATGACGAAGGCATCGAAGCCGCCCTCCTCCGCCGCGATGCCGTTGTCGATCGCCTGGACGGCGCAGCGCAATTCCGCGAGCCGGCCGAACTCGCGGTCCGGCGGACTGATACCCTCGACGTGAACCGTCGTGCCTGGTGCAGCGATGCCGTTGAGGTATTCCGACAGCCGCGCCATGTAGGGCGCGTTCACGCTCGCATCAACGAAGCTCTGCCAGAAGATGCGCATCGTCCTTCTCCTCAAGCGGCGATCGGAGGATCGGTCGTCGGCTGCCGATGAATATATTTCAATCATAAACTAATTCACGCGTCAAATGCGCGCGGCGGCGACTGCGAGGCTCGCCGTCGGAGCATGGCCCGCAGGGCTTTTTCGCTCCACCGGGCCGCCAAGAAACGCCGCACACTGACGAAATTGTATGCAGCAACATTTTTTTCTGACAGCCCCGTGACACGTGTTGACGGCGCCACCGCCGATACTTTAGGCTTTAAGTAATTCTTCGCCGACCAGGGACCGGCGGCCGTGACAATGATGTTGCAGGGCACCGATTTTGAGAGACTCGATCGTGTGGACATTCGCCGGGCTCGAACAGCCGGCTGTAGCGGCAGCGTCGCCGGTCGCGCGTCGCGGCCGCACCGAGGGTCTTTCATCGCTCCGGAAAGGGCCCGCCTGCATTCGCCGGTGGGTTCGACGTTCGCGCGGCAAGCAACATCATGACTGCTGAGCGCCGGGCGAGCAAACTCTCTTCGGACGCGCCCGGTATTTGGCGCTGCAGCAATGCTTTCAATCGGTTGGCTCGTCGTTCGGGGGTTTCCGCGCGGCAGCTTCACGGCATCCCTATCCAGCATCAACGGAGGAGAACGCGTATGCGCAAGACTCTGAGCTTCCTTGCACTTGCAGCGGGCATCGCTGCCGCCCCGGCTGCGCAGGCCGACATCACCATCGGCTTCGTCACCTCGCTCAGTGGCAACGGCTCGTCGATCGGCATCCCCTACGGGCGCGGCATCAACGCCGCCTATGAGTACAAGAAAACCATCAACGGCGAGACCATTCGTCTGATCCAGCTGGACGACGGCTCGGACCCGTCGGCCGCGACCCGCAACGCGCGCAAGCTGGTGGAAGAGGAGAAGGTCGATCTCCTGATTGGGACGGCGACGGCGCCTTCGACCATCGCCATGGCGGCGGTGGCGAGCGAATTGAAGGTGCCGATGATCGCGGTGTCGCCGATCGGCAAGCTGCCTGATACGCCCGAACAGTGGGTGGTGTCGGTGCCGCAGCCGGCATCCCTCCTGGTCAAGATCGTCGCCGATCGCATGAAGCGCGACGGCATGAAGAACATCGGCTATATCGGCTTTTCCGATGCCTGGGGCGATCTCGTCTATGGCGGCGCCAAGGCGGCCGAAGCCGCCGGCGACATCAAGATCCAGAGCAACGAGCGCTATGCCCGCACCGACACTTCGGTGACCGCGCAGATCCTTAAAGTGCTGGCCGCGCGGCCGGATGCCGTGCTGGACGGCGGCTCGGGCACGCAAGGCGCGCTGCCGCTGCTCAGCCTCGCCGACCGCGGCTTCAAGGGAAACACCTACGGCACGGTGGCGCTGGTCAATCCGGACTTCGTCAATGTCGGCGGCAAGGCGGCCGACGGCATCCAGGTTTCCGCAGGTCCCGTGATCGTCGCCGAGCAGCTGCCCGACGAGCACTTCGCCAAGAAGATCGCGCTGGATTTCCGCAGCGTCTACCAGAAGGTCCATAACATTCCGACCACCGACGGCTTCTCCGCTTACTCGTTCGACGCCTGGCTGATCTTCGCCAATGCCGCCGAGCGCGCGCTGAAGATCGCGAAACCCGGAACAGTGGAATTCCGCGCGGCGCTGCGGGACGCGATCCTCAGCACCAAGGAGCTGCCGGGCGTGCATGCCGTCTACAACTTCAAGCCCGGCTCGGTCACCGGCGTCGACGAACGTTCGCTCGTCGTGGTGCGCCTGACCGGCGGCGCCTGGAAATACGCGCCTTAGTCGGACGGCGGCTGGTCACCACTACGAGGGGACGGCGTTCTCAATGACGAGCGATATCGCAGCCATTCTTGCGATCGACGGGATCGCTACCGGCGCAGTCTATGCGCTGGTGGCGATCGGAACCGTCCTCATCTTCACAGTGACACGGGTCATCTTCATTCCCTTCGGCGACATTGCCGCCTTCACGGCGCTGACGCTGGCCGCCCTCGACGCCAAGCGCTTTCCGGGCACAGGCGCGCTGGTCGTCATCCTGGCGTGCCTGGCGACGCTGATCGAGATCATCTCGCTGCTGCGCGCGGGCGAGCTTCGCCTGTTTCCGCGCGCGCTGTTCTTCTATCTGGCGCTGCCGCTGGCCGTGGTTGGAATTGCCTGGCTGACGATGCGCGCCGACCCCCCGCTCGGTGTCAGACTCGTGCTCGCCTTGCTGCTGATCACGCCGATCGCTCCGCTGCTGGACCGGATCGTGTTCCGGCCCATCGCGGACGGAACGGTGCTGCTGCTGCTGACCGTCTCGGTCGCGCTGCACTTCGCACTGGTCGGACTTGGCCTCTTGTTCTTCGGTCCCGAAGGTGTCCGGACCGAGCCGCTGACCTCGTTCTCGACCGAGTTCGCCGGCGTGCTGATCTCGGGCCAGACCATGCTGATCGTGATCGCAGCGCTCGTATTCTCCGGCCTGCTCTATCTCTTCTTCGACTTCACGCTGGTCGGCAAATCACTGCGCGCCACCGCGGTGAACCGGACCGGCTCCCGCCTGATGGGCATCCGCCCCGCGCGCGCCGGCACCATCGCTTATCTGCTGGGTTCGCTGATGGCCGGCGTCTCCGGCATCCTGATCGCACCCGTCAACACCGTGTTCTACGATTCCGGCTTCCTGATCGGCCTCAAGGCCTTTGTCGGCGCCATCGTCGGCGGCATGACCAGCTATCCAGGAGCTGCGATCGGCGCGGTTGGAGTCGGCATCCTCGAAAGCTTCGCCTCCTTCCAGAGCAGCGCGCTGAAGGATGTCATCGTGTTCTCGCTGCTGATCCCGATCCTGATCTGGCGATCGCTCGCCTCGCTGCATTCCGAGGAGGAGATCGAGGAATGACGCGCCTTCACGTTCAGCTCGCAGCAATTGCCGCGGTGACGTGCCTCGCGCTCGCGCCGCTCGTCCTCAGCCCGTTCAGCATCACGCTGATGAACTATATCGGCATCTATTCGCTGGTCGCGATCGGCCTTGCCCTGCTCACCGGCGTCGGCGGCGTCGTGTCGTTTGGACAGGCGGCCTTCGTCGGCGTCGCGGCTTACGCAACCGCGTGGGTCTCGGCGCTGAACGGGTACTCGCCCTGGCTCGGCCTCGTGTTCGGCGTGGTGCTGACCTGCGGTGTCGCGACCGTCCTCGGCGTCGTCACTCTTCGGCTGCAGGGACATTTCCTGTCGCTGTCGACCGTCGCCTGGGGTCTCGCCATCGGCTTCCTGTTCGGCAATGTCGAGGGGCTCGGCCGCTTCAATGGCATCTCGTCGATCCCGCCGATCAGCATCGGATCGTTCGCGCTCGTCAGCAGCGCGCAGATCTATTTCCTGATCTGGGGCATCGTCGCAGCGGTTCTCTTCCTCGGCTACAACCTGTTGGACTCCCGGCTCGGCCGGGCCATGCGCGCGCTGCGCGGCGGCAATATCCTGGTCGAGAGCCTCGGCATCAACGCCTTCAAGATCAAGCTCGTCACCTTCGTGATCGCGGCCTTCCTCGCCTCCCTCTCCGGCTGGCTCTACGCGCATATGAGCCGCTTCATCAGCCCGGGCCCGTTCGATGCCGGCATGGGCATCGAATATCTGATGATGTCCATGGTCGGCGGCGCCGGCAGTTTGCTCGGCGGCGTCGTGGGCGCGGCGATCGTCACCCTGCTGAAGAACAGCGTGCAGGACTATCTGCCGCTGATCGCCAAGGGCGCGTCCGGCCAGCTCGAGATCGTCGCGTTCTCCGCGCTGTTCATCCTGTTCCTGCAATGGGCGCGGCAGGGCATCGTGCCGTTCGTCGCGCGCTATCTGCCGAAGATCAAGCGCGAGCGGCCCGAGCCGGCGCCGCCGTTGCCCCGCCGCCCACAGCCGGCACCGGGCGAGCTGCTTCTGAAGGTCGATGGCGCCGAGCGTCGGTTCGGCGGCCTCGTCGCGGTCAACAATGTCAGCTTCGAAGTCCGCTCCGGCGAGATCCTCGCCGTCATCGGCCCGAACGGCGCCGGCAAGAGCACGATGTTCAATTGCCTCACCGGCGCGCTGAGGGTGAACAAGGGCGAGATCGTCTTCGCCGGACGCCCGATCACGCGCGATCCGCAATCGCGCATCGCCAAGGGTGGAATCGCCCGGACGTTCCAGCATGTGAAGCTGCGGCCGCGCATGAGCCTCCTGGAGAACGTGATGCTCGGCACTTACGCGCGCACCAGCACGGGCCTGTTCGCCGGCGCCTTCCGCCTCAACCAGCGCGAGGAAGCCAGCACGAGGCACGAGGCGTTGATGCAGCTCGAACGCGTCGGGCTCGGCGACAAGCCGTTCGAGCTCGCCGGCAATCTGCCGCTCGGCAACCAGCGCATCCTCGAGATCGCGCGCGCGCTCGCCGCCGATCCGGCGCTGCTGGTGCTGGACGAGCCGGCGGCGGGGCTGCGCCGCCAGGAGAAGCTGCGGCTTGCGGAGCTGCTACGGTCGCTGCGATCGGACCATCTCACCATCCTGATCGTCGAGCATGACATGGAGTTCGTGATGTCGCTGGTCGACCGCATCGTGGTGCTCGATTTCGGCTCCAAGCTTTGCGAAGGCGCGCCCGCCGCGATCCGCAGCGACGAGCGGGTGCAAGAGGCCTATCTCGGAGGCGTCGCGTGAGCGAGATGTTTTCGATGCGCGATGTGACCGTCTGCTACGACAATGTCGAAGCGGTCCGCAACGTCACGCTGTCGGTCGAGGAAGGACAGATCGTCACCGTGATCGGCCCGAACGGCGCCGGCAAGACCACGCTGCTGATGGCCGCGATCGGCCTGCTCGCTTCGCGCGGCCGCCTCGTCTTTCAGGGCAACGACATCGGCAGGATGTCGGTCGAGGACCGCGTCGAGCGCCGGCTCTGCCTCGTCCCGGAAAAGCGCGAGCTGTTCTCCGACATGTCGGTCGCCGACAATCTCCTGCTCGGCTCCTACAGCCTGCGCGACCGCTCCGGCGTGCAGAAGACGCTGGACGAAGTCTACGACCGCTTCCCCCGCCTGAAGGAGCGGCAGCGCCAGGCCGCCGGCACCCTCTCCGGCGGCGAGCGCCAGATGCTGGCGCTCGGCCGCGCGCTGATGGCGAAGCCGAAATTGCTAATGCTCGACGAGCCCAGCCTCGGCCTCGCACCGCTGATCGTGCGCGAAATCTTCCGCACCATCGCCTCGCTGCGCGACCTCGGCGTCTCGATCCTGCTGGTCGAGCAGAACGCCCGCGCCGCGCTGGAGACCGCCGACTACGGCTATGTGCTCGAGACCGGCGAGATCGTGCAGTCCGGCCCCGCCAAGGATCTGATCCATGATAAAAGGCTGATCACGGCCTATCTCGGCGGGCATTGAAGCCGCTCCGACCAGAACAGTCGAAAACAACCCCATGCACAGTAGCCTGTGACAACCATATCAATGGCTTAGTCGCCAGCTTACGGATTTTACGAAATTCGCTTGCTCCGTCGGGCAAAACAGTGGCATGATGTCATCATCGCCGCTCAGACTTGTTCGCACGCAACAACGGCGGCTCGACACAGGGGCCATTGTGGCGAGGCTCACATGTTTAGCACATCCTCATCACGCGCTACCTCGACCTATTTTGAACGTCTGACGCGAGCCGGCCAACGGATCAAGGCGGCCGCAAGGTTGGCGGCGTTCGCGCTGGTCGCCGCGCTCGTTGCTGCAAGTTTGAATGCCACGTCTGGAGATACGCCGGCCGCGCGAGGCCTTTCGCAACCGGGCCTTCAGCGCATCGGTGACTATCTACGACATGAGATCGCGATCAGTAAAATTCCCGGCGCGATCCTGTTGATCCAGCAGCACGGAAAGCCGGTCTACTACGAAAAATTCGGCCTGCGCGACGTCGCAACCAAGGTGCCGATGACGGATGACACCATCTTTCGGTACTATTCGATGTCGAAACCGATCACATCGGTTGCCGCGCTGATGCTGGTCGACGACGGCAAGCTGTCGCTGGATGACCCCCTCTCCAAATACATTCCGGCCTTTGCCGACGTAAAGGTCGGCGTGGAAAAGCCCGACGCGACCGGAAGGCCGGTGTTTACGCTGGAACCACTCAAGCGCCCGATCACCGTACTCGATCTGATGCGACAGACTTCCGGTATCACCTACGGGTTCTACGGCGACGGCCCCGTGCAAAAACTCTATCGGCAGGCCGACCTGTACAGCGGCGATTTTGACAACGCCGAGTTCGCTGCGCGCCTGGCGAACCTGCCGCTCGCCGAGCAACCGGGCACGAGGTGGACCTATAGCCATTCCGTCGATGTGCTCGGGAGGGTGATCGAGGTGGTTTCTGGACAATCGCTGTTTCAGTTCGAGAAGGAGCGGCTGCTGGATCCCCTTGGCATGAGCCATACCGCGTTCTTTGTCGCGGACGAGGCGAAGCGCCCGCTGGTTGCCCAGTTCCTGCCAGATGATCTGATAGAACCGCCCATTGCCGGAATCAGGGACCCGATGGTGCATAGGCGCTGGGAATCCGGCGGAGCCGGAATGGTCGGGACGACCGGCGACTACGCGCGCTTTGTGCAGATGCTCTTGAATGGCGGCACGGTCGACGGACGACGCTATCTGAAGCCGGAGACGGTGGCCCTGATGACGTCGGACCAAATCGGTCCCGGGAGCGGAATCGCGCCCGCCGATATCTATTTTTTGGCAGTCCACGCCGGATTTGGGCTGGGGGTTGCCGTGCTCACATCGCCGCAACCGAAGAGGCCGTGGCCGCCAGGCATATATGGATGGGATGGCGTGGCCGGCACCTTCTTCTTTGTAGATCCAAACGACGATCTGTTCGCGCTGTGCATGATGCAGTCACCGTCGCAGCGCGGGCGGATCGAGACGGAGTTGGCGCCGCTGATTTTCGACGCGATGGTGAGGTAGCCTGCCAGAGCTTGATCGACCCATCGCCCCGAAACGCCGGCGGAGCGTCCGCGTCTTTCGTTAGCTCATGTCATTGCAAGGGTCAGGTTTGATGGGTTTCGCTTCGCTTGGCCTTGCGCCCGCCAAGTCGAGTTGAAAGGGATTGCTCTTGGAACAGCTACAAACTTCCATCGTCGGCCGTCTCGAGAAGCGGCTTGGCAGGCTTCATGCCAGGCAGAGACTTGGAATCGAGGCCGACCACGAAGCGCAGATATTCGGTCAAGGCCTCAATTTTTTCCACATCGAAAACTGGTATTCGGTGCATTCTCTCATTCGCGGAGTCTTCAAGCTTTCCGGCCTCTATTGGCGAGGGTTGAAGAATGCGGCTGACGTTCAGGTCAAAGAGACCGATCTCGTGTTTGCCTTGTTGCCAAGGGCATTCGAAGGTTTCACTCTGCTGCATATCAGCGACTTGCATGTGGACATGAACAAGGGCGCGATGCAGCGCTTGGCGGAGCTTCTTCCATCACTCGTGTACGACATCTGCGTGCTCACGGGGGATTTCCGCGGCGCTACGTTCGGTCCATTCGATGCGGCGATGGAAGGTATGGCGCAAATTTGTGCGCTGCTGACAGCGCCAACTTACGGCGTTCTCGGCAACCATGATACGGTCCGAATGGTCCCGGCTCTGGAGGACCTGGGCATAAGGATGCTCTTGAACGAGTGCGCGCCGATCTCGCGAGCCAACGAGCAGATCTATCTTGCCGGTATCGACGACGCTCATTTTTATCGGGTCGACAGCATTGAGAAGGCTGCCTCGGCCATTCCTTCCGATAGCTTCACGATCCTGCTGTCGCACACGCCGGAAATCTATCGTCACGCAGCCCATGCCGGCTTCGACCTGCTCTTGAGCGGTCATACGCATGGCGGGCAGATCTGCCTGCCGGGATCGGTTCCGATCACGCTGGATTCGAGGCTGCCCAGGCGGTTCGGGGCGGGGCTTTGGAACTACCACCAGATGACCGGCTACACGTCGGTCGGGGTCGGCTCCTCCGTTGTGCCGATACGGCTGAATTGCGCGCCTGAAATAACACTGCACCATCTTCATTCAGCTCACGCCGGTCATCAATAAGGGCGATCGCGAACATGCAGCCTGAACATCAGGCGGGAGAGGACAATTTCGCCCACGAAGAATACGGCGACCAGGACGACCACGTCGGTGACCGATAGGGACAGGCGTTTCCAACACATGAGGGCTGGTAGCAAGGCCTCCGGCACTTGATCGAGGCCCGTGGCCTTGCCGCTTGGCTTTATGCCCAGTCGACGCTTCGTGAAGCTCGAAAGCAAGTCACCGACCATTGCGCCCAGCCCGACCAGAAAGGCGGATGCGAAGTCCAGGCCAAGAAATGGGGACATGGCCGTGGTGACGACGATCGAAAGCAGCAAACCTCGCCACGTCTTCGAAGGGCCGAACAGCGGGCTGCCGTCAATGAAACGAACACCGCCGTCAAGAGCGCAAGAGAGGCGGCTTCCAAAGAGGCGCTTTGCAAGAACGGGCACGCCATTGGCAACGGCGAGCAATATCAGCAACTTGAAAATGAGCAGGATCTGCATGCCAACGCATATCCATTTGTCCGCGGTGAGCTATACGCTTTTTGAGGTCTGCACCGGTCTAGCGGTGCAGACTGGTTTGGCGGCCGATCAGTTCGCTCCGGACCCGGACACCACACCCGGGACAGGGAAGGCTCGGCACATCTCGACGCACTCTGACCTGAGGCGCGCGAGAACCGCATCGTCGCCGTTGGCCCGCAGAGCAGCCGCAATGAACTCGCCGATGCGACGCATTTCGGTCTCTTCCATGCCACGCGTCGTCGCCGCCGGTGTCCCGAGGCGAACTCCACTCGGCCTGAGCGGCGGGCGCGGATCGTCTGGAATAACCTGCTTGTTCGTGGTGATCGCTATGGCGTCGAGCACCTCCTCGGCTGCTCGCCCGTCAAGTCCGACGGACGCTGCCGTATCGACGACCATCATGTGATTGTCCGTTCCATCAGTCACCAGCTTCATGCCGCGCTCCATCAGTGCGCCGGCGAGAACCTTCGCGTTGCGCAAGACCTGCCGCGCGTAACCCTGGAAATCCGAGGTCGCCGCCCGCTTGAGCGTCACGGCAATCCCGGCCACGACATTCATGTGAGGCCCGCCCTGCAGCCCGGGAAAGACGGACGCATCGATCCGGCCCGCAATTTCCCTCCGGCACAGGATGATCCCGCCCCGGGGGCCGCGCAGCGTCTTGTGCGATGTCGTCGTCATGACGTCGAAGCCGGCATCAAGCGGATTGCGCATGACATCAGCGGCAACCAATCCGCCATAATGGCTCACGTCAGCCATCGTGAGCGCGCCAACTTCGTCGGCAATGCTTTTGAATGCGGCATAGTCGAGGTCGCGCGGATAGGAGCTGTAGCCGCACAACACCATCTTCGGACGCACTTTGCGCGCAATTGCGCGCAATTCGTCGAAATCTATCGCGCCTGATGAAGGGATCGTCTTGTAGCGCATGAAGTTGAACAAACGCCCCATGTGGGACACCGGCGCGCCGTGCGTGAGATGGCCGCCATGGGAGAGGTCCATGGCGAGAATGGTGTCGCCGGGATTCAACAGGCCGAGATAGACGGCCTGGTTCATCGGTGATCCCGAAAGCGGCTGAACGTTGGCGTGCTCGGCACGAAACAGCGAGCAGGCCCGCTGCCGTGCCAGGTTCTCGATTTCGTCCGTATAGTGCTGGCCGCCGTAATATCTGCGTCCAGGATATCCCTCGGAATATTTATTGGTGAAGACCGATCCGAGCAGTTCGAGCACCTCCGGATAGGTGTAATTCTCCGACGGAATCAGTTCGACGCCGTCCTGTTGACGGCGCTCCTCCCCCGCAAGGGCGGCGGCGATCTCGGTATCGTTGATCGACAGTTCGTTGCGAAACGACGGCATGCTCGGGCTCCTCAACACGCTGTTTTTCCAGCAGATGGGTTGCCCAGGCGATCGGCGTCGGATCCATTCGCGCTTCACCGTGGTCGTTTCCACGTTAGCTCGCCAGTCGCGCGAAAGAACGAATGAGCACGGGCTCTTCGCAAAGGAAGGTTAGCCGAGTTGCGAGGCGTCTGCAACTGCCAGTTCGTGCGGCCGTGGGTCACCAATGGCAGACAAGCTATCCGCGTACGAGCGTCACGCCGGTGATGAGGCACACAACGCCGATTCCTCGCAGGAGCGTGATGGGCGAGGCTGGCGCCTGCAGCCAGGGCGACGAGAGATGCGAGGAAATTCATGCCGCTACTTCAGACGCATAAGAGCAGGACCGGGGAGCTAGGCTGCCTCCCCTACATTGAGATTGCTCTGCAGCTGCGCTCGCCGCAGAAGCGTACGGGCGTAAGCCTCGGAGCTGAGGTCGCCCCGCCGGATTGCCTCGGCAGCGGCAGCAAGGCCGAGCGAGAGATGCTGGCCTGTCCTGCGTCGTTCGTCGAAGGATTGCTAGATATATCCGTCATGCTTCGTCGCTTGCGGAGCAAGCCGGCTGCGGCGGACCACAGCGGCTATCCCAAACCATTGAATGACACTCATCAGCTACGTATCTCGCTTTGGCAAAGGAGCGTCCTGTTGCGCCTCTTCGGGCACGAATGAAAAGCCGTTCGCACGACTGCGTATCCGACCGCCATGCGGGATGCCGAAGTGCGCCGGAAACATGAGGCTGTTATGTTCCGCGCAATGGCCGAGCACGCGCAGGCGCGATTGCATCGCTTGCTCCGGATTCATGCAGAACCGGCTGCTCCAGTCGGGGCGGTAGACTTGAATGGGATTATGCATGACGTCGCCGATGAAGAGGCCCTCATCCTCGCCACTCAGGAGCCGCAAGATCACGTGTCCAGGGGAGTGCCCCGGCGCCGGCTCGATCAAAAGGTTGTCGCCGAGCTGGTCGGTCGTGCTCACGACCTGTTCCTGCTTGGCGGCGATCACGGGCAGGACGGAGTCGGTGAAGACATCGCGCGGCTCCTCCGGCAGATGCGGATTGTGCGATGGGTTCCAAAAGTTCAGTTCCTCGCGAGAGAAGACATATCTCGCGTTTGGGAAGGTCGGGACCCAGCGGCCGTCGACCAATCGGGTATTCCAG
Source organism: Bradyrhizobium sp. CCBAU 51745 (assembly GCF_028128715.1). Lineage (NCBI taxonomy): Bacteria > Pseudomonadati > Pseudomonadota > Alphaproteobacteria > Hyphomicrobiales > Nitrobacteraceae > Bradyrhizobium > Bradyrhizobium sp. CCBAU 51745. The sequence continues at coordinate 94,750 of NZ_LBJP01000086.1, forward strand.
CCGACGTGATCAACGTGAAGGTGGGTGCACAGCACATAGTCGATGTCCGCCGGCTCCAGGCCTGCGCTTCGGAGACGATCAAGATAAGGCGTGCCGAGTTGATGGAAATGCGGCGATGCCGGCCGGTTCTTGGCGTTGCCGCAGCAGGTGTCGACCAGAATGTTGTGATCGGGCGTCTGTATCAGCCAGGAATGTACCGACATGATGAACTGGTCGGTTGCAGCCACGTAGTGATGTGGTGCCATCCAATGCAGGTGCTCTTCGAGAACGGCTGGATCGAAGGCCGAGAGCAATTCCTGTGGCCTGAAAGCCGGCCCTAGAAGCTCCTCGATACGCGTGACGATCGTCGTGCCGATCCGCCATGTGAGATGGCTCGTCTGCGTCATGTGCTCTCCTCGACGGGTTCGATTCGAATGAAAGTGCGTGTCGCATGCAGACGGGCTCAAAAGGTCGCCGCCATGCGATCTGCAGCAGCGAGCCTTGCGTGCGCCACCAGCGGGAAATCGGGGATGCCGAGGTCTCATGAGGCGGCCAGCGGCGAGCTTGCCGCCGGCACGCCGCTCGCAAAACAGCTTGCTCAGGACGCTGAAGCTGCCTCGTCCGGCTGAAGGTATCGGGGGGCCGGCCGACCAGCAGCGAGCGAGGTTCGCATGCCCTGGCGAGCCGCCTCGAAAGCTGCCCAAACCGATTCATCCGCCACCGTCGGCAATGTGAGAATCTCGCCCCGGTCAAATCCGACCAGCGCGGCAGTGACGAGATCTTCGGGGTTCATGATCATCGAACGCGGGATGACGCTTTCCGGCACTTGGCCGCGCGCCCACATCTCCGTGTCGGTCGGACCAGGAAGCGCGGCCTGAACCCGGATCCCTGCATCCCTGGTCTTGCCGGCGAGAGAGATGGTGAGATTGATCAAATAGTTCTTCGAGCCGCTGTACGCGCCGTCGAACATCTCGGGCGCGAACGCGGTCACCGAGCTGATGTTGACGATACCGCCGCCGCCGCGCTTGGCGAATGCCCGGGCAGCCGCAATGGAAAGCAGCGTTGGCGCCGTGATGTTGACGGCAATCAGCGTTTCGGCGTCGGGCAGACTATTCTGCAGCATGCCGCCCTGAAGCGAGATACCGGCGTTATTGACGAGAAAGGCAATGGATGCGTCATCGGCGATGCGATCCGCGAGCTTTGATACCTCGAACGACTTGGCAAGGTCCGCAACGATGACTTCGGCGTTTTGGCCGGTTTCCTGCCTGATCCGCAGGGCGTTGGCTTCGAGCCGCTCTGCGTTGCGGGCCACCATGATCAGGTCATAGCCCCGCCGAGCCAACTTACTTGCATAGACCGAGCCAATGCCCGTCGAAGCCCCGGTGACAATTGCCGTTCGAGCTGCCGTCTTGTTCATGACTTCCTCCCAAAAGCTGCGACCTTGGACCGCAAGACCGAAGAGAGAGAGCCCCCTCTCCATGAGATTATGATCGTAATATCATATTACGACCGTAATACAATAGCTCTTGCTGCACAATAAGTTGTCCGGGTGTCGTCGATACGCCGATCCTCCGCGGCGTCGCTCCATCCGGACGTGCCGGTCAGACTGAAGCAGAGTTTCGCGACTGTCTTGCCGACGCGAGCAAGCTAATTCCGGATTGGCCGTCTTGGGCGCCCCGACGAGAAGCAGATTGGCCAGCCGGACTCCAACCGGCCTAATTGGTGCGGCGCCTACATCGCGGGAGAGCAGACCGGCGGAAAAGGAACAAAGCCCACGCGATCTGATTGGAGGTTTACGGCTGAGCGGGACAGGCCCGAAAGCTGGGTAAGAAATTATTCCTGGAGGAGCGTCCTCACGACAAAGGGAGCAACCAATGGATCACGAGCGAAAATCATCAGAAGCGGGAAAGCGGGCCGCTGAGGGCTTGCGCGAGGCAACTGCCAAGGACGAAGCGAAACGCGAGAGCAAGATGGGGCACGATCTGGCCAAGGGCGCTGATCGCTTCGAAGAACGCTCAAGAAGCTCCGACGGAAGAAGCGCAGAAGAAAAACAAAAAGGGTAGATGCAAACGGCGGCCAGACGTGGCCTATCTCTTCGCAAACTGACGCCTGGTTCCAAGAAGACCGCGACGCGTTTCTTGGGATCGTTGGCACTTCGACGCGGTTGTCGTCCCGAGGACAACGGCGGCGGGCATGGACCAGGCGGGCATGGACCAGAAGCTGTACAAACCAAGCGAGCGCTTGCAACCATCGACCCCGGGATTTGTCAGGGTTCGTGGTGCGCGCGAGCATAATCTGAAGAACCTGGACGTCGACATTCCCCGGGACGCGCTGGTCGTGTTCACCGGCGTATCCGGCTCCGGAAAATCCTCTCTGGCATTCGGGACGCTGTATGCCGAGGCGCAACGGCGCTACCTGGAATCCGTGTCGCCCTACGCCCGTCGCCTGTTCCACCAGATGGCTGTGCCTGAGGTGGACGAGGTCGAGGGGCTGCCGCCGGCGGTGGCGCTGCAGCAGCAACGGGGATCGTCGACCACGAGATCGAGCGTGGGCAGCGTCACGACGCTGTCGAACCTTTTGCGCATGCTCTATTCCCGCGCCGGCGACTATCCGAAGTCGCAACCTCTGCTTTATGCCGAGTCGTTCTCGCCCAATTCGGCGGAAGGGGCCTGCCCCAGATGCCATGGCCTCGGGCGCGTTTACGACGTGACCGAACGCTCGATGGTGCCCGACGATAACCTCACCATTCGCCAGCGCGCGGTCGCGGCGTGGCCGACCGCATGGCACGGCCAGAACCTGCGCGACATCCTGACGACGCTGGGCTACGACGTGGACAGGCCGTGGCGCGAGCTTCCGAAAAAGGACCGTGACTGGATTCTGTTCACGGACGAGCAGCCCACGGTGCCGGTCTACGCCGGTTACGACGCCAAGGAAGTTCGGAGAGCGCTCCGGCGCAAGGAGGAGCCGAGCTATCAAGGCACCTTCACCGGCGCCCGTCGCTACGTCATGGAGACGTTCGCCAATACGACCAGCGCGATGATGAAGAAGCGCGTCTCGCAATTCATGTTGAGCGCCGAATGCCCGCTTTGCCACGGCAAGCGGCTCAAAGCCGAGGCGCTCTCGGTCAAGTTTGCCGGAATGGATATTGCCGAGATGGCTCGCCTTCCGTTGAAGCAATTGGCCGCGCTGATGCGGCCATACTGCGAAGGAAAAGTCGGCCGGCGGGACGCTCACCCGGAGAAGGCGATCGTCGTGCAGCGAATTGCGCAGGATCTGAGCGCACGACTTGGCGTTCTCCTCGACCTCGGTCTCGGTTACCTGACCCTCGAGCGCAGTACGCCGACTTTGTCACCGGGCGAGCTCCAGCGGCTGCGTCTGGCGACGCAAGTACGCTCAAACCTCTTCGGGGTGGTCTATGTGCTCGATGAACCGTCCGCCGGGCTGCATCCCTCCGACACGGAAGCGCTGCTCCGGGCGCTCGACAAGCTGAAGGCAGGCGGAAACTCGCTCTTTGTGGTCGAGCATGAGCTGGACGTGGTGCGACACGCCGACTGGATCGTCGACGTTGGGCCCGACGCCGGTCGGCACGGCGGCAATATCCTTTACAGCGGCCCTCTCGACGGATTGAAATCGGTCGAGACATCGCACACCGCAAGATACCTGTTTGGCCGAGTCCCACCGCCCCGGCAAAACCATCGCAATCCGAAAGGCTGGCTCAAGCTGAGCGGTGTCGAGCGCAACAATCTCAGGGGGATCGATGTCGCCTTTCCGCTGGGTGTCCTGACATCAGTCACTGGCGTATCCGGGTCTGGCAAGTCAAGCCTTGTCAGCCAGTTCCTCGTGGAGGCGCTGAGTAGCCACTTCGGGCAGTCCCACGCATCCGACGATGTCGGCGAGGACATCCTTCAGCGCGCGCCTGATGTCGCTTCCGGCGGCAAAATCACCGAAGGGCTTGATCGGTTGAAGCGGTTGGTCGTGGTGGACCAGAAGCCGATCGGAAGGACTCCCAGGTCCAATTTGGCGACCTACACCGGACTTTTCGACGAGGTGCGAAAGCTGTTCGCGCAGACGAAAGATGCGCGACGGCATCGCTTCGACGCCGGCCGATTCTCTTTCAACCTTCCGAAAGGGCGTTGTCCGAATTGCCAGGGAGAAGGATTTGTCTGCGTTGAGCTGCTGTTCCTGCCCAGCGTCTATGCACCATGTCCGGAGTGCCAGGGCTCGCGGTATAATCCGGATACGCTGAAGATCAAGCTCAAGGGCAAGTCGATCGCGGACGTTCTGGCGATGACCGTCGATGAGGCCCATGCGTTTTTTGTGGGCGACGTCCACATTGCGAGGTCGCTCGACGTGATCCGGCAAGTCGGGCTCGGTTATATCCGTCTGGGCCAGCCGGCCACGGAGCTGTCCGGCGGCGAGGCACAACGGGTCAAGCTCGCCACCGAGCTCCAGCGCACCCAGCGAACGGGAAGCATCTATGTCCTGGACGAGCCGACCACCGGCCTGCATCCCTCGGATGTCGAGAAGCTGATTGTTCAGCTGAACGGACTGGTCGACGCCGGCAGCACCGTCATCGTCGTGGAGCACGACATGAGCGTCGTGGCCGCAAGTGATTGGGTGATCGACATCGGGCCAGGCGCCGGGGATGAGGGAGGACAGGTCGTCGCAGCCGGGCAGCCGCTGCAGATCGCGCAGCACCAAGCGAGCCGCACCGCGCCCTATCTGGCGCGAGCGCTGAAAGATTATCGGCTGCGATCACGAGGAGCAGCAGGAGCGACGGTCTCGCCACAATAGCTGACGAGCGCACTCCACGCGCGATCATCAAGAGGGACGGTCTCGACTGGCTCCGATTGCGGTCCCCGGCCCTTCTCGGACGTTTCATGAGCCCTCACGCCTCACCCTGTGATCAACGGAGCCCGATGCAGCCAGTCATCGCTGTGCAGTTGATCCAGCACGAATGTGGCGACGTCCTGTCGCGAGATGCTGCCGCCGTGGAAGCCGGAGAGATCCGTCAGGGCCCGCACCGCGCCGCCGCCGGGCTTGTCGTTCAGGATCGTGGGACGAACGAGGACCCAGTCGAGCCCGCTGTCCCTCACGATGGCCTCCTGCCTGTCCTTGTCGGCATACACCTTCTTCAGAAGCAGCGGGAAGATCACGCGATCGAACAGGAAGCCGCCATGCCCGCGGCTGTCGCCGGCGCCGATCCCCGTGATCGCAACCAGGCGAGCGACGTGCTCGGCCTTCATCGCCTGGACGAGCGCGCGCGTCGCGCTCGAGAGCAGCGTCACGTCGCGGAAGGGGCTCGCCGGCGTGCCGAGCGCGCTGACGACGGCGTCCTGTCCCCTCAGGGCTTCGCGAAGCACCTTCGCCTCGCGCGCCTCGCCGACGACGAGCCTGACGCCGTTCAGATCGCCGGCCTTCTGCGGTGACCGCACCAGCGCGGTGACCTGATGGCCGCGCGCCAGCGCCTGCTTGACGATCTGGCGTCCGGTGCCGCCGGTTGCGCCAAGAACCAGTATCTTCGTTGGGGACGCGTTCGCGTTATTGTCGATGAGGGTCGTCATTGTTGCCTCCATGATGCGGACTGATCGGGAACCAGATTGTTCGACGCCAAGGTGAATTGGTCAGAACGTGCCGTCGGCGAGCAGCTCGCGGGTGCGCTTGAGCGTCGACAGCAGCGCGGCCCTGTAGCCTCTGTCGCTGTCGAACTGCGCCTGCTCGGCCTGCTCCTCGGGACCATCAGGCTGCTTTCCGCGCACGCCGAGATAGCAGTAGAATCTCAGCAGCAGCTCGCCGGCATCGTTCTCGACGATCTCGTTGATGATGGCGCCTTCACGCGGGCCGGTGGCCTGGAAGAACGTGACCTTGCTCTGCGGCTCGAGCGTGATGATCTCGCGCAGATCCGCGCCGGCGATGGTGGCTTCGCGCACGAAGTGCGTCGCGCTCTCCGCGACGACGTCGCAGCGCGTGCAGAGGCCGGGCGGCAGAAACAGGCGGGCGTCGCGCGCCTTGAGCTCCAGCCCTTTCCAGACCTGCTCGCGGCTCAGCCGGGTCTCGCCCTCGGGGTTCACGGGGACGGTGGCGGTCGAATAGATCATGACGATGGTCCTTGTTGCTGTGGTTGGCGTTCGGCGGCGACAGCTGCGCCGGCCGGGTTGGTGACCACGAAACTAGTGATCCAAAAGAATAGCGATAGGCGTTTATTTTGGACGCATCGTTTCACAGGTGGAACGGTCGTCAGATTTCCAGGAGCAGCCGCGACACGGCGTTTGCGCGCACGGCGCGTTTCAAGTGCGGCAGTTCGAAGAGAGAGTGCTCGGAAGCTGATCGGCGGCGCTCGGCTCGAAGGAGGTCGAGCCACGCGCCTATCGCAGCCGGAATTTGACCTGGGTCAAGGCCGAGAAACGCTCATCGGCACATCATTCTCGTGTGGCCGCCGCATGCGATTGCTTGCGGTCGGCAAAGCTCAGTCTGCGATCTCATGGAGGAAACAATGAGTTCCTCGAATTCTGCGATGAGCGACACGCATCGGCCAGTCAGCGAGACCACGCACGGGTCGGCGTCAATCTCATCACGTCCGGGCTCGCGACCACGATGGTCGCGATCGGAGGCAGAAAGCCCGTGAACGGGATCCAGGCAACGATGCGCTGATCCCCGCGCGCTCCGAGATAACCGACTTCAAGACCAAACGACAGGAGAACTCCTCATGAACAAGATGCTGGTTGCAGTTTTCGAAACCGAGGCTTCGGCATTCGAGGGCTTGAGCGCCCTGCGGGAGCTTCATCAGGAGGGCGACATCACGCTTTATGCCTCGGCGGTGGTCGTCAAGGACAAGGCGGGCAAGAACGAGGTCAAGCAGGCGGCTGACCAGGGCCCGGTGGGCACGGCTGTCGGCTTGGTCACCGGGAGTCTGATCGGGCTTCTCGCCGGCCCTGCCGGACTGCTCGTCGGCGCCTCGCTGGGTGGCCTCGGCGGCCTGGCTTTTGATCTCGACAGCAGCGGCATCAGCGCGGCGTTTCTCGATGAAGTCTCGAAAGAGCTTTCGCCCGGAAAGGCGGCCGTGCTGGCCGACGTCGGGGAAACCTGGATGACGCCCGTGGATACGCGTCTGCACAAGCTCGGCGCGACCGTCTTCCGCCGCCTGCGCTCTGAGGTCATCGAGGATCAACTCATGCGCGAGAGCGCTGCGTTCGAGGCGGAACTGAAGGCATTGCAGGACGATCTCAAGCATGCAGCCGCCGAAAACCGCGCGGCGATCCAAAAGGACATGGAGCAGGTCAAACTGCAGATCAACACAGTGCAAGAGCAGGCGAAGAAGCGACTTGATCAGGCCCGGGCCGAGACGGATGCGAGAATTCAGTCGCTGACGGAGCAGGCAAAGCAGGCCAGCGATCGCGCCAAGCGTCGCATCGACAAGCGCATCGCCGAGGTCAAGGCCGATTTCGACGTCCGCGCCAAGAAGCTCAACCAGGCGTGGACGTTGACCAGAGAGGCGCTGGCGGCCTAGGCGTGGGCTCCTCAGCTTGAAGGGCGCTCGGGTCAGACCGGGCGCCCGCAATCCCCTGAGCACCGCCAGGCTCGTCATGGTCCCGCCATGGCGAGGCGGAATCGTGCGCCTCTCGGCCGTCTCCCGAATCGCAGCAGTCTCGTTTCGCGATCGAGCACGTGCTAACCAGCACGCCCCGTCTTGCAAACGTGGACAGACGGCTCGCTCAAGGACACGCCATGAAAGCACCCGCAAATCTCGCCGAGAAGCTCGCAACCTTCACTGACCGGTTCTCCCCGCGCACGGTCGCGACCTATAACGACAATGACATCATGGTGGCGAAGCTCGAGGGGCCATTTCATTGGCACAAGCACGAGGATACGGACGACTTTTTTCTCGTGCTCAGCGGGACGCTGGATATCGAGCTGCGGGATCGCACCGTCACGCTCAACCCCGGCGAGGTTTTCGTCGTCCCCAAGGGCGTTGAGCACCGGCCCGTGGCGCGCGGCGAAGTGCACATCCTCTTGATCGAGCCGACGGGGACACCGAATTCCGGTGACAAGGCCACCGCGGCGCCTCGCATCCTGGTCTGATCAAGCCGCGCTCGCGATCAGAGCAATCGCCGCCGCGATCATCAGCGCGGCGGTGAGGCCATGGACGCCCAACGCCCTCGCCGTCGAGCCCCTCGCGGCGAGAATGAGCGACATGTCGCCCACAGGAATGATCGCTTCGATCAGCAGAACCAAACCGACCATTCGCGGGCCGCCCCACGCCATCAAGGCGAGCACGACCAGTCCCGAAACGACATCACGCACGCCCTTGAGACGAAGCCACCAGGCGACGTTCGGCCCTTGCTCGGGGAGCGGCAGGCCGAAACTCTGCGTCGCTCCCTGCGGATTGGCCAGATACATTAACCCGATGGCGATGATCCCGAGGGCCGCCAGCAACGCCACAGCGATAGAAAACCAGTACATCGACGCCTCCTTCTTTCATCGCAAGATAATCTAGCATTGCTAGTTTATCAAGTAACGCTATAATACGGCGTCATCACGGTTTGGAGATCAGGGTCTTGGGTGTCGCCGAGAGGAAAACCAGGGAGCGGGCCGATCGGGAGCATCGCATCACCGCGGCTGCGCGGCTGATCGCCGAACGCGAGGGATGGAGTGCCGTCACGATCCGCCGTCTCGCCGACGAGATCGAATACAGCCAGCCGGTGGTCTATTCTCACTTCGAGAACAGGGACGCGATCGTGACCGCTGTCGCGCTCGAAGGGTTCGGCGAACTCGCCAAAGCGCTTCGGAAAGCCGCGCAGCGGTCGAGCGATCGCGGAAAAGCAATTGAGAATGTCGCAATCGCGTATCTCGCCTTTGCGCGCCAGCATCCGGCGCTCTACGAGGCGATGTTCACCCTGCCGACCAGCCTCCGCTTCGCGGACGCCGACACCAGGCCGGAGTTGAAGGACGGTTTTGCGGCGCTGGCTTCCGTCGTGGCGCCATCGAGGAGCGACGTCGAGGTCGCGACCGAGACGTTCTGGGCCGCTCTCCATGGGCTGGCCGAGCTCGAGCGGTCCGGCCGGATCAGAAAGAGTGCACGTGACCAGCGGATAGCGCTGGTCGTCCGCGGACTTCTTGATTCCTGAGCAAGGCAAACGAACGCGCGCAGCCAGGCGCAAGCGGCGGCGCGTAAATTAGTGATCCGGAATTTGGCCAAATACCTTTATCTTTTGGCAGACCGTCTCATGGGTGGACCGTATGGATTTGCTTGCGCTTGCCGATTTCAACCTCGTTGCGCGACATGGAGGCTTCGGGAAAGCCGCCCGAGCCTCGGGACGACCGAAGGCGACACTCTCGCGCCGGGTCTCCGAGTTGGAGAGCAGCCTTGACCTGCGCCTGTTCGAGCGCGGAGCGCGCACGGTGAAGCTCACCCAGGAAGGACGAGCGCTTCACGAGCGTACGGCGGCACTCCTCACCGATCTCGAACAGACGGCGGCGGCAATCGCCTCGGGCGGCGACAAGCCGCGCGGCCGGCTGCGGGTGAGTGCGCCTCTCTTGTTTTCGCAGACCGCGATGGGAAAGCTGGCGGCCGGTTTCGCGCTGAAATATCCCGATGTCCGGCTCGAGATCACGACGGAGGACCGCTCCGTCGACATGATCGAGGAAGGCTATGATCTCGTCATCAGGGTCAATCCGGATCCGGATGAAACACTGGTCGGACGAATCCTGATGCGCGACCACCTAGTGGTGGTGGCGAGCCCCACGCTGAAGCGTCCGAAGGGCGAGCGCGCCGTTCCAACCGTGGTACGGGGCGCGAGCGATATGAGCCCCGTGTGGGATGTGACTGCCCGAGGCCGGAAAGTTCGGATCACGACCGATCCGGTGCTTCGTCTGTCGTCGCTGATCATGGTGCGCGACGCTGCGCGCGCTGGCGTGGGCGCCGCGCGCCTTCCCGTGTCGCTCGTGAGTCGCGACCTTGGCGCCGACAAGCTGGTCCATTGGGGCGATGTCGACGGGCCGCCGATCGCGCTCTGGGCACTGTATCCGTCGCGCCGATTGCTGAGCGCCCGGGTATCGGCCTTTCTGGATTTCCTCAAGGGCGCCTTCCCCTCGGGCAGGCCCGAGGAGCTCGCCGCCTTCATCGACTAGGCGACCGGCCTGTCTTTGCGCACCACCCGCGTCAGCATCGGAAAATGCTTGTTGCCGCCCGCGAACGGCGGAAACTGCACGAAGTCCGCGCGCATGTGCTTGATCACGTCGGAGGCGAGTGCGTGCGCGAGGGCCGCTGGGCTGTCGAACACCAGCTTGTTGCGCTGCATGTGGTCGATGCGCTGCGACGGCAGGCGGTCGACCCAGTCGATGCGGGTGTAGATCTCGATCTGGCGGACATCAGGAAAGGTCCGCATGATCGAGGGGTGGTGCTCGAGATAATGCAGGTTCCAGGCGTTCATGTCCGCGGCCGGGCCGGGATAGTGCACGAGATAGCTGCACGGCGTTGTCGTGTCCGGCGGATGCTCGGCGACATCGACGGGAAACGCACGTGTCAGCATCACCTGGTGCGTGACGTCGAGATCAGTGAGGCCGGAGTGTCCGGCGCCCGTCGCGAGGCTGGCCAGGATGCCGTCGCGCCCCATCGCCGCCTCGCAGGCGAACAGGTCGGGAAAGCGCAGCTGAAGCGCAAACACGGGGCCTGTGCCGTCGGCCTTGTAGGGATGGTCGACCGACTGGTCGAGCGGCGTGAACAGCATGGCCTCGGTCATCACAGGGATCGATTTGACCAGCTCCGCAACGGCGTTCACCTCGTCGGGATGAACCCGGCGTTCGCCCGCGGAATCCGAGAATGTCATGAACAGCGAGATCATGCCGGCGTCGCCTCTGCGCCCTCGCCCGCATTCACATGCGGCACGAGCGCGGCTCTGATGTCATCGGGCCACGGGATCGCATGATGATCGACCAGCGAGGTCGCGGCAAGGATCTGGCGCGCACGCCAGCGCGGGCCGTTCGCGCCTGATATGACATGCTCCAGATGGAGCGATGATCCGCCGACCTTGACGATGCGCAGGTTGAAGGTCAGGAGATCGCCGAACATCGACGGCCGGGAGAAGTCGCACGCAAGATGTACCGTGGGCGTGCCGATCTTCCTGACGGTGATCAGCTCCGGCCATGGAAAACCGATGCTTGCCCAGAAATCCTCGACGACGCCGTTGAGGATGTTCAGGTAGGACGGGAAATACGCGATCCCCGAGGGATCGCAATCTCCGAACCTGAGCTCACGCTCGAACGCAAAATTCGTCATCAGATGGCGACAACCGGATGCCTGAGGACGCCGACGCCGTCGACCCCGGCTTCGACCACGTCGCCCGGCCACAGCCATTCCTGCGGGGTCATGCCGGCGCCGACGCCTTCGGGCGTTCCCGTTGCGATGATGTCGCCCGGCTCGAGCGTCATGCCCGACGAGATGTCCGAGATCAGCACCGGAATGTCGAAGATCATGTATTTGGTGTTGGAGTCCTGCTTCATGACGCCGTTCTTGGTCAGCCACAACCTGAGATCATGCGGATCGGGAATCTCGTCCGCGGTGACGATGCAGGGGCCGAACGGCGCATAGGTGTCCATGCCCTTGGAGAAGATCCACTGGCCGGCGCGGCGATTATCGCGCGCGGAAATGTCGATCATCACGGAATAGCCGAACACGTGATCCATCGCCTTGTCGGTGGAGATGCGCGTTGCGGTCTTGCCGATGATGACGGCGAGCTCGACCTCCCAGTCGAGCTGCTGCGTCATCTTGGCATTGTGCTGGATCGCACCGCCCGGACCGATCACAGAGGTCGGCGGCTTGGAGAAGACGACCGGCTGCTTCGGCAGGTCCTTGTCGGTGTCGAGTCTCTCTGCGGATTCGGCGACATGGGCCCGGTAGTTCAGCCCGATACCGAAAATGTTTTTCCGCGGCCGCGGGATCGGCGCCTGCAGCTTGACGTCCTCGACCGCAACCGCCGAGCCGGCCGGGAAGCGGCCATTGGCCTCCTCCAGTGCATCCCGGAGCGCCGGCAGCAGGGTCACGTTGTTGTCGATGAACGACAGCATACCATCCGGCCATGTCACGCCGCTGGACGCACCGAGGTGCTCGACATCGACGACCAATCCGTTGACCAGCGCGCCGAGGCGCGCACCGCTGGAGCCCAAAGTGTAGGTGACGAGACGCATGAAGGATTTTATCCGGCTGTTCTGGTTGAATTCTGCAATGAGGTTTCAGGCCGCGACCGATTGGTAACCGCCATTGTCGCCATAGGCCTCTTCCCGGTAGAGCCCGAGGCCTTCGATCACAGGCAGATCGTTGAAGCAGAACAGGCAGGCATCTTCGCTCACGGAGGCATTGCCGTGCTCGTGCCAGGCCCAGGAGGGAACGCAGAAGATGTCGCGTTCCTCCCATTCGAGCCGCTTGCCGCCGATGATGGAATAGCCGCGTCCCTTGGCGACCTGGTAGAGGAAGCTGCCGGTGTGCCGGTGCGATCTTGTTTTCTCGCCGGGCCGCAGCAATTGCATGCTGGCGCCGATGGTCTGCATGACATGGCCGCCGGTGATGGGGTTGACGTAGTTCATGAGCGTGCCGTCGTAGGGCGAGCCCTCGGTCGCGGCGGCGTATTTCTGCAAGGACTCGTAGGTCGGCTCCCACTCATATTTGAACATCGGCGAATAGCCCTTCGACCATTTCGAGCCGGCTGGCCGCAGACCGGGATTGCCCCAGGTCTTGGTCATGTCGTCGACGGGATAGCCTGACTCTTCCTGCTGGATCTTGGGATGCACGACGAAGAAATTGGCTTCGAGCGCGTTGACCAGCGGGATGTCGAGGCCATCCTGCCAGATGCAGACCGAGCCGCCCGCCTCGACGCCATGCTCGTGCCAGGTGCCGTTCGGCGTCAGCACGAAATCCCGCGCGCCCAGCGTCATCTTGTGACCGTCGACGATGGTGTAGGCACCCGCGCCTTCCATGATGAAGCGCAAGGCGGAAGCCGAGTGAGCATGGGCGGTGGCGACCTCGCCGGGATGCATCACCTGCAATCCCGAATAGAGCCAGCCGACCGCGGCCGACACGTCGCGCCTTCCGGGATTGTTGAGGTAGATCACCCGCCGGCCCGCCTTCTCCGGCGAGACCAGCTCGACCGAGCGCAGCACATGCTCGCGCAGATCCTTGTAGCGCCAGAGCACGGGGACCGAGGCCGATTGCGGCGCCCACGGCTCGATCTTGTTGGCGACCGTCCACAGCGCGCCGGCTTCATACTTTTCGAGATCCTTGTAATAGGCCTTCAGCTCGGGGGTGTCCTCGACATTGGCCCGGCCGATCACGTTCTCGCGCATGCTGTCCTCCAAGTCGTGTCGCTTCAGCTAGAGCAAAGTGAATTGATTGAAGGGATGGGAGCCGCGGGCGCTTCACCTCTCCCGCTTGCGGGAGAGGTCGGCGCGTAGCGCCGGGTGAGGGTTCTCTCCTCTTGGGGGTTCTCGCGAGAGGAGACACCCTCTCCCCAACCCTCCCCCGCAGGCGGGGGCGGGAGCGCACCTTCGTTGCGGTTTGCAGCCGGGCTCAATCTCATCATCATTCCGATCTCAGCGGGATCGGCATAAAGCCCTGCTCCAGGGCATCGCCCTCGCCTGCAAGGCCTAGCGGCGCCAGGGGGCGCCTGTTGACCCGCAGATCAAACACGTCGAACCGGTTGTAGTGCCCGACGATGTCGTGCATCTGCTTCGGCTGGATGCAGCGATCGAGGTCGATGTCGGCATAGACGATGCCTTCGTCGTCGATCAGCGGCGTGCCGACCACGCGACCGTCAGGGCCGATGATGCCGGAGAAGGCGCTGGACTTGCGCTGCAAACGTGCGCGCGCGTCGGGAACGACTGATACCATCGCCGCGATGATCTCTTCCGATACGGTCGAACAGGAGACGATGGTAAAGATCTTGCCTTCGAAGGAATGGGCGATGGCGCGCAGCTTGATCGCCTCCGCCATATCGTAATCGGGCGGGGCGACGGGAAGCGAGATGTAGCTGGCGACATGCACGAGCTCACCCTGGCCGAGTAGCGCAAAGCGCGCGAGCGTGTTGGTGTTCTCGCCGCAGGCAAGGCCGCCGAGACGCCCGATTTCGGTATCATAGACGCGCAGGCTCGAGCCGTCACCGCCGGTCCAGGTCAGCTTCTCTGCCCAGGTCGGCACCAGCTTGCGGTGCTTACCGAGCAACGCGCCATCGGGCCCGATGAACACCAGGGTGTTATAGATCGCGCCGAGCGAGACCGGGCTGCGCTCGTTGACGCCAAGGACAACGTAACAGCCGGCGTCGCGCGCGGCCTTCCGGACGATGTCGACCTCGGGCCCCGGCACCAGCACCGAGACCTTGGCAAGCTTCTCGAACCACGCACTGCCGGTGACGGGATCGGTGATCCAGTTCCAGTAGGGATAGCCGGGTACGAACACTTCGGGGAACGCGACCAGCCGGGCGCCATTGGCCGCCGCCTCACGCACCAGTGAGGCCGCCTTGTCGACGGTCGCGCTCGCATTGAGATAGACTGGTGAAGCCTGGACGGCGGCGGCTCTAAAGCGAGGCAGCTTCAGCATCGGCCCTACCCTGTCGGCTCGCTCATGACCGCCCGCCGGAAGTGCAGATCCGCAGGCGTGGTCGCATGGCGCGCGTTGACTTACTTCACATGTAAACGTATGCTATCGCATATTTCTGGAGGGTGCAATGGCTGAACGTTCCTTTGCTCGCGAAGTCGAGGATCTCCGGCTCGGCGATGGCGACACCTTTCGCGGCGAAGGCATCCTCGCCATCACCAAGGCGCTGCTGCAATCGGGCGTCGCCTATGTCGGCGGCTACCAGGGCTCGCCGATCTCGCATCTGATGGACGTGCTCGCCGACGCCAAGGACGTGCTCGACGATCTCGGCGTGGTGTTCCAGAGCTCCGCCAATGAAGCCGCCGCGGCGGCAATGCTGTCCGCTTCGGTGATGTATCCGCTGCGGGGCGCAGTGGCGTGGAAATCCACCGTCGGCACCAACGTCGCCTCGGACGCGCTCGCCAATCTCGCCTCGGGCGGCGTCACCGGCGGCACCATGATCATCGTCGGCGAGGATTATGGCGAGGGCTCCTCCATCATGCAGGAGCGCACGCACGCGTTTGCGATGAAGTCGCAGATGTGGCTGCTCGATCCCCGCCCCGACCATGAATGCATCGTCAACCTGATCGAGAAGGGCTTTGAGCTCTCGGAATTCTCGAACACGCCCGTGATGCTGGAGGTGCGCGTCCGCGCCTGTCACATGCACGGCAGCTTCGCCTGCAAGGACAATGTCAGGCCGGCGCATACCATCAAGGACGCGCTCAACAATCCCAAGCGCGACGTCAATCGCATCGTGCTGCCGCCGGCGGCCTATGAGCACGAGCAGGAGAAGATCAAGACGCGGATGCCCGCGGCCATCGGCTTTGTCCGGGACAACAGGCTCAATGAGTGGATGGGGCCGAAGGAGGGCAAGGTCGGCATCATCATGCAGGGCGGCATGTACAACAATGTCATCCGCGCGCTGCAATATCTCGGGCTGTCGGACGCCTATGGCAATACGCAAGTGGCGCTCTACGTCATGAACGTCACCTACCCCGTGATCGACACGGAGGTTGCGGAATTCTGCGCCGGCAAGGACGCGGTACTCGTCGTCGAAGAGGGCCAGCCGGAATATCTGGAACAGGCCATCAACACGGTGCTGCGGCGCAGGGACATCCAGGCGCGCGTCCATGGCAAGGACGTGCTGCCGATGGGCGGCGATTACACGGCTCAGGTGCTGCTCGGCGGCGTCAGGGAGTTCCTGGAGAAGACCGAGCCGCGGCTGCTCGGCAACCGGCCGCCGGCGCCCGATGCCGCGCCCGTGCTCAATCACCCCGCGGTCGAGAAGCTCAAGCAGGTGGTGCCGGCGCGCCCGCCCGGGCTCTGCACCGGCTGCCCGGAGCGGCCGATCTTCGCCGCGATGAAGCTGGTCGAGGAAGAGCTCGGCCAGCATCACGTCTCGGCCGATATCGGCTGCCATCTGTTCTCGATCCTGCCGCCGTTCAACATCGGCGCGACCACGATGGGCTTCGGCCTCGGCCCGGCCTCGACCTCGGCCTTCAACGTCAAGGCCGACAAGCGCTCGATCGCGGTGATGGGCGACGGCGGCTTCTGGCACAACGGGCTGACCAGCGGCATCGGCAATGCCGTGTTCAACAAGCATGACGGCGTCTTCGTCATCGTCGACAACTACTACACCTCGGCGACCGGCGGTCAGGACATCCTGTCCTCGCGCGCGGTCAACAAGCGGCGCAAGACCAACAATTCGATCGTGCAGGCGGTGAAAGGCATCGGCGGCCAATGGGTGCGCCAGCTCGATCGCACCTATGATGTCGGCAAGATGCGCGACACGCTGAAGGAGGCGCTGACCACCAAGGAGGAAGGTCCCAAGGTCATCGTCGCCTCCTCCGAATGCATGCTGAACAAGCAGCGCCGTGTGAAGCCGCAGATGAGCAAGGCGATCAAGGACGGCGTGCGCATCGTCAAGGAGCGCTTTGGTGTCGACGAGGACGTCTGCACCGGCGACCATGCCTGCATCCGGCTCTCCGGCTGCCCGTCGCTGTCGGTGAAGCAGCTCGACGATCCCTTGCGCGATGATCCCGTCGCGGCGATCGACAATTCCTGCGTCGGCTGCGGCAATTGCGGCGAGGTCTCCGAGGCCGCGGTGCTCTGCCCGTCGTTCTATCGCGCCGACGTCATCCACAATCCGAGCCATTGGGACAAGTTCAAGTCGAAGATCGCGATGAGCGTGATCGGCTGGCTGCAGCGCCGGCGCGACCGCCGGCGGCCGGCACTCGAGGCACTGGTATGAGGGACGAGACGGTCCGGCTGGCCCTGCCCGCTTCAGGTGAAGCAACCGAGCGGCCGATCTCCATTGCGATCGTTGCGATGGGCGGCCAGGGCGGCGGCGTGCTGACTGACTGGATCGTGCAGCTCGCCGAGAACCATGGCTGGGTCGCGCAATCGACCTCGGTGCCCGGTGTCGCCCAGCGCACCGGCGCCACGATCTACTATATCGAGGCGATGACGCCGCTCGATGGCCGCAAGCCGATCCTGTCGCTGATGCCGACCCCCGGCGATGTCGACGTGGTGATGGCGGCGGAGTTCATGGAGGCGGGTCGGTCGATCCTGCGCGGCCTGGTGACGCCTGACCGTACCACGCTGATCGCGTCCAACCACCGCTCGTTCGCGGTCGGCGAGAAGATCGCGCCGGGCAACGGCATCGCCGACAGCGGCGCCGTCACCGGCGCCATCGGCATTGCGGCGAAGACCGAGATCATCTTCGACCTCAATGCGCTGGCGATCGCCCATGGCAGCGTCATCTCGGCGGCGATGTTCGGCGCGCTCGCCGCGGCCGATGTGCTGCCGTTCAGCCGCGACAGCTATCTCGACGTCATCCGCGCCGGCGGCAAGGGCGCCAAGGCCAGCGTCGAGACCTTCGAGGCCGCCTTCGAGCGCGTCAAGACCGGCCCGGCCGAGCCAGCAGCACCGGCGCAAGCCGAGCCGGCCAATAAGACGCCCTTCTCAGCAACGCCCGGTCCGCAACTCGGCGCGCTCATTGCGAGATTGAATCAGGAGCTGCCCGTTTCAGCGCTTCCCATGGCACGCGCGGGATTGCGGAAGGTCGTCGACTTCCAGGACGTCGCCTATGGCGCCGAATATCTCGACATCCTCAAGGAGCTGCACGCGGCCGACCGCAACGCCGGCGGCGGCGCGCACGCCTATGCCTTTACGGAGGCCGCGGCAAAGTATCTCGCCAACGCGATGAGCTATGACGACGTGATCCGCGTCGCCGATCTCAAGACCCGCGCCGGCCGCCGCGCGCGCATCGAGAGCGAGCTCGAGATGACAGACGGACAGGTGCTCCACACCACCGAATTCATGCATCCCCGCATGGAGGAAGTGATGGGCATGCTGCCTGCCGGCTTTGGCCGCTGGCTCGGCACGCGGCCACGCCTCGTCGGCTGGCTCGATCGCCGCGTCAACAAAGGGCGGCGGGTGCGGACCTATTCGTTGCCCTGGTTCCTGGTGCTCTATGTCGTCGGCGGCATGCGCGGCCTGCGCCGTCGCTCGCTGCGTCACGCTATCGAGACGGCGCACCGGGATGCCTGGCTGAAGGCCGCGCTAGGGGCGGTCGGCACAAATTACCAGCTCGGCGTCGAGATCCTGCAATGCCGCCGCCTGGTCAAGGGCTATTCCGATACCCACAGCCGGGGCCTGTCGAAGTTCGACAAGACGCTGGCTGCGATCAAGCTGATCGAGCGCCGCGAGGATGCCGCCGACTGGGCTCGCCGCCTGCGCGAGGCCGCGCTGAAGGACAGCGCCGGCACGGCGCTCGACGGCGTGATCCAGACCATCAAGACCTTTGCATGATTCAAACCGCGCAGGATGCAGGATTGGATTGCCGTTCGCCCGCGGGGACGTCAGGATCAGGCGGCTTGACTACGATTCTCATGTCGTTCATCGGAGCGACAAACCAGCGATAATCCCCTTAAGCTCGACGAGACATTCTGTCCTCAATGGTCATGCGATGCCGGCAGCACTCAAAGAGAACGTTGTTCCCGTCCCTGGGCAGATCGAGACCCGGCTCTGGCTGCAATTGCTGTCGTTGCATGGCGAGCTGTTTGCCTCGCTCAATTCGATGCTGAACGCCGAGTTCGGCCTGTCGCTGGCGAAGTTCGACGTGCTGGCCCAGCTGGATCGCTACCGCGATGGCCTTGCGCTCGGGCAGCTGTCCCAGAATTTGAAGGTCACCGGCGGCAATGTCTCCGGCCTGGTGCAGCGCCTGCTCGCGGACGATCTCATCAGCCGGGAAATGTCCAGCGAGGACCGGCGCTCCTTCATCGTGCGCCTGACGCCGAAGGGCGAAGCGCTGTTCAGGAAGGCGGCCGACGTGCACAAGAAGCTTCTCGCCAAACGGTTCGAGAACATGTCGGCCCGGGAGCTCGACAACGCGCTGTCGGTGCTGAAATCGCTTTCTTCGAAACTTGATACCGAGAGCAAGAAGCAAAGTCGCAAGAGATAATGGCCAGAGAATCCAAGAGCCGATGGAAGTCGGGTCCGCCGCGGACGCGGGACCAGCTGCAAAGCTACATCCCCTATCTGTTCAACCGGCTCGCCAATCGCTGGAACCTCGACCAGAACCGCGACCTCAGCGAGCACGGCATCAACAACGTCGTGTTCCGGACGCTGTCGGTGCTGTTCATCTACAAGACCCTGACGGTCAACGAGGTCGCCGTGCTCGCGGTGACCGAGCAGTCGACCGCGAGCCGCATGGTCGAGTCCATGGTGTCGTCGGGCCTCGTCAAGCGCGAGATCGCCGAAGAGGACCAGCGCCGCCGCGTCGTCGGGCTGACGCCTGACGGCGAGGCGCTGCTGCGCAAGATCTGGCCGATCATGGCGAACAATTACGACAGGCTGATCGAGGGCATCGACCCTGACGACATCGAGGTCTGCGCGCGCGTGCTGGCCAAGATGGTCGAGAATATCAAGCAGAACCAGATTTGACTGGTGCGCTTAGATCACGCCGCTGGCCATTCGAAGAAACGCCGAGGCAAAGCCTCGGCTATGGCGGAGCGCTCGGGGCTCTCTCCTCTAGCTAGCAGGTGACGGCGGCGTTGACGAAAAGCGCCGTGCGGGCGCGGCGACCACCGGCCGCGCCCACTGAGCAATGTTCAGTTCTGCATTAGCTGCTTCGCGTTGTCGGGCGTAATCGCGGTGGTCGGCACGGTCACCACGGTCGGCACCTTCTCGGTGCAATCGAGCAGGATTGACTTTGCCATGTCGATCGCCTCCGGGCCTCCGGTCGGATAGGTGAAGGTGGCCGCCCACTCGCCTTCCGCAACCGCGCGGATGCCGCCAGCAGGTCCGGGCAAGCCGTCGGTGCCGAGGATCTTCACCTGATCGAGCTTGCCGGCGCCCTTGGCCGCGAGGCGCGCACCGGCCGCCATCATGTCGTTGCTCGCATAGACCGCCTTGATGTTCGGATGGGCCTGGAGCATCGCGGCGAACGCGGTCTGCGCCTTGTCCGGCAACCAGTCGGCGGCCTGCTCGGCGACGACCTGGACCTTCGGATTGTCCTTCACGCCGGACTTGAAGCCGTTGAGCCGTTCGACGGCGGGCGTCGAGCTCGGCAGGCCCTGGAGCACAGCCACTTCGCCGCCTTGCGGAAGGAGCTTGTCGGCGACGTATTTGCCCGCCTCCTCGGCGATCTTGAAATTATCGCCGCCGATGAAGGCCGTATAGTCCTTGCCGGGCTCGCCGACCGTCTTGCGGTCGAGTTCGATGACGGGAATGCCGGCCTTCATGGCCCGCGCGACGACCGGCGTCAGCGGCGCGGCCTCGAACGGCGAGATCAGGATCAGGTCGACCTTCTGGGTGATGAAATTGTCCATCTGCGAGGTCTGCGTGTTCACGTTGCCGGCGCCGTCGGCGATCTGCAGCTTGAATTGCGGCACTTTCTTCGCCGCAGCGGTGAGCTGATCGTTGACATGCTGGCGATAGGGCTCGGCATTGTTGGCCTGCGAGAAGCCGATGACAAACTCCCCGGTCTTGCTGCATTCCTTGACCAGCGGTGCGGCCTGCGCTGCACCGGCGAGGAGCGCCGCGGTGCCGGCGCCCAGCATCAGATTGGACCATAACCTCGACTTGGTAGATGCGCGTCGCATGATTCACTCCCCTGTTTTGCCTTGAACATTCCGCCACTACCGGCGGTCGCTTGCCGGCGGCCGCTGGCCACCGCCAGATCTTTACGTCCCAGCCTTTGCGTCGCCATTGGGGTCAACGACCCAATCCCTCGCGGCGACGAACGAGAGATTGAAGAACCGCGGCCACGACGATGATCGCGCCGGTCGCGAGCAGCTGCAGCGCCGCATTGATGTTGTTGAGCTGAAGGATGTTGGCCAATGCACCGAGCATGATCGCACCTGCGATCGTGCCGATCATCGAGCCGGCGCCGCCGAACAGGCTGGTGCCGCCGATCACCACCGCCGCGATCGCGGTCAATTCGTAACCTGTACCATCATTGGCGCTGCCGAAATTGAACTGGCCGGCGTGGACGATGCCGGCGATGGCCGACACCAGACCCGTAATCGCATAGACCGAGATCTTGACCAGCGTGACTGGCACGCCGGAAAGCCGCGCCGCCCGCTCATTGCCGCCGACCGCGAAGACATAGCGGCCAAAGCGCGTGAAGTTCAGCACGAAAATGGCCACGATCGCGACGACGAGAAAGACCAGGGTTGCGACCGGAACCGTGTTGTCGAACAGACGATCACCCAGCACCGAGAAGATCGGCGGCGCAAGACCTGGACCATTGCCGTAGGAGATATTGATGTACTGGTTGTTGGAGATCACCAGCGCCAGGCCGCGTGCGACCTGCAGGCCCGCCAGCGTCACGATGAAAGCCTCGAGGCGGAAGCGGGTCGAGATCGCGCCCTGCGCGCAACCGAACAGGGCGCCGCAGATCATGACGAACAGCAGGGTCGGAACAAGTCCCCAGCCCCAGGTCGTCATGATCGTGGCGGTGAGCACACTGCACAGGCTGAGCAGCGCGCCGACCGACAGATCGATGCCTGCGGTGATGATGACGAAGGTCATGCCGACGGCGATGATGCCGGTCTCGGAAATCGCCCGCACGATGTTCGCGATGTTATCAGGCGCCAGGAACAGGATGGAGCCGTGCCGCCGCGGCGAGAAGATGACGCCGCCGATCGCAACGAGGATGAGGCCGATGACGCTCTGAAAGCGGACCGCGATCGCGAAGAAATCAAGACGGCGCCTCGGCGTGGACCGTGCGGGTGCGGATTTCAAGAGTGTTGCGGCGTCATTCATCGCTATCGTCCTGACTGGATTCGGCCACCGCGAGGATGTCGTCCTCCGCGGCGCCGGCGGGAAATTCGGCAACCGTACGCCCACCCCTCAGCACGACGATACGATCGCACAGGCCGATCAGTTCGGGCATTTCGCTTGAGGCGACGAGAATGCCGACGCCTTGCGCGGCGAGCTCGCGAATGCGGGCATAGATTTCGCCCTTTGCGCCGACATCCACGCCGCGCGTCGGCTCATCGAGCAGAAGCAGGCGCGGCTCGCCGAGCACCTCCTTGGCAAGCGCGACTTTCTGCTGGTTGCCTCCGGAGAGGGCGCCGACCGCAAGCTCAGGCCGCGGCGGCCGCACGTCGAACGCCTTGATCGCCTGACGGGCGAGTCTCGCCTGGCGCACCTGCGACATCAGAAAGAACGGCGACACGCGTCGCAGCACCGAGGCGACGAGATTGCGTTCGACGCTGTCGCGCAACATCAAGCCGGCGCCGCGGCGATCATCGCTGACAAAGGCGACGCCGGCGCGGCGCGCCTCCGCTATAGAGGTCAGCCTGGCCGGCCTCTCCCCAACCTCGACGCGGCCCGACCAGGCGCCGGGACCGCCCGCGCCATAGAGTGTAGAGAGCAGCTCGGTCCGTCCCGCTCCCATGATGCCGGCCAAGCCGACGACCTCGCCGGCGCGCACCTCGAGCGAGACCTCGCGCGGCGCACGCCAGCCGGCCTTGGGCCGGCGCGGGCGATAGGCGGCCCGCTCCAGATGCAGCACACGGCGACCGAATGCGCCGCTGCGGCGCGGATAGAGCTCTGCGAGCGGCCGTCCGACGAGCAACGCCACGAGATCGGATTGCGGAGCGGTCGGCGGCGCCGTCCCTGCGATCCTGCCATCGCGCAAGATCGTCACGCGATCGGCGACGCGCGGCACCTCTTCGAGCCGATGCGAGATATAGACGATGCCGACCCCGCGCCGTGCGATCTCGCGCATCACATGAAACAACCGCTGCACCTCCGCAGCGGTCAACGCGGCCGTCGGCTCGTCCATCACGAGAATTCGCGACGCGTAGGTCAGGGCCTTGGCGATCGCGACGATCTGCCGCCTGCCGACCGACAATTCACCGACGGGCTGATCGACATCCACATCGAAGCCGATCTCATCAAGCCGCGCCCGCGCCGCGCGACGCATCGCGCCGCCATCGAGCACGCCGGCCCGCGTTAGCTCTCGGCCGAGGAACAGGTTGGCGGTTACGTCGAGGCTCGGGACGAGATCGAGCTCCTGGAAGATCGTCGCAACCCCCGCGGCCTGCGCGGCGCGTGGATCGGTGAAGCGGACGGCGGCCCCGTCGACGCGGATCTCGCCCTGATCCGGCGCGATCACGCCGGAGAGAACATTCATCAGGGTCGACTTGCCCGCGCCGTTCTCGCCAAGCAGCGCGTGGATTTCCCCGCTTTCGAGATCGAAATCGACGCCGCGCAGCGCCTGCGCGCCGCCAAAGCTCTTGACGATGCCGCGCATGGCGAGCAACGGGGTGTGAGAGCCCGTGTTCATTTGGGCCTCCCGCAAGATTCGCGCTCGATGATAACAGCGTCGAGTTGAATGGAACGCCGCGCCCCTTGCGGCGCGGCGATGCGCTCCATGAGCAGGAAGGCAGCGCGCCGGCCGATCTCGGCGCAGGGCTGCGCGACCAGCGTCAGGCGCGGCTCAAAGCAATCGGCCCATTCGAAATCGTCGAAGCCGACGATCGAGATATCCTTCGGCACCCGCAATCCGCGCCTATGGATGGCCTTCATGATGCCGATCGTCGCGAGATTGTTGCCACCGACCAAGGCGGTCGGCGGGTGATCGAGATCAAGGAGCCGCTCCGCCGCCTGCATCGCGCTGTTCGTCGTCGCACTGCCGGTCACCAGAAGGCGCTCGTCGATCGCGCCGCCGGCGCCGGCCAGGCCCTCGCGATAGCCGGCAATGCGCGCGAGCGTGGTCGCGAAGCCGGGATTGCCGCCGACATAGCCGATGCGGCGGTGACCGTGCGCGGCGACCCGCGCGACGAGATTGCGCATCGCCTCGCGGTTGTTGATGCCGACCTGATCGAAGGTCGGGTCGGGCATGCGATCGACAAGCACACAGGGCAGCCCGACGTCGCGCAGATAGGCGAGCGTGCGGCGATCGGGATCGGGACTCGGCGCGAGGATGATGCCGTCGACGCGCCGTTGATGCAGCGCCATGACGACCTCGAGCTCACGGTCCGGATCGTCCTCGGTATCGGACAGAAACACCATCATGCCGAGGCGCGCACACTCGGTTTCGATCGCGCAGATGATGTCGCTGAAATAGGGATTGGAGATCGAAGAGATGGCGATGCCGACCGAGCGGGTCGACGCGGCCTTCAGGCTGCGCGCCATGATGTTGGGGCGGTAACTCAAGGAGGCGATCGCCGCTTCCACGGCGCGTGCCGTGTCCGGCGCAACCCGCCGCGTACCGTTCACGACATGTGAAACGGTCGAGACCGAAACGCCCGCTTTGCGGGCTACATCGGCGATGGTCGCCACGTCCCCTCCCGTGCCTGGGCTTTGTTGAACAACCCAAGTTTTGGAGGATTATGTCACACGAAAACGTTTGCGCAATCGTTTTTATGCCATTCACTGTCGTCTAGCTTCGGCGTCGCCGCAAAAAATCGAGCCTGGTCTCACGGCCTTTTAGGGCCCCAGCCCGACGAGGCTGGTGCCGCCGCAGACATAGAGCACCTGGCCGGTGACGAAGTCCGAGCGCTCGTCGAGGAAGAACGAGATGGCGTGCGCGACATCCTCGCGGGAGCCGAGCCGCCCGACCGGGACGTTGCGCGCCATCCGCTCCTGCTGCTCGGAGTCCTTCGGGATGATGCCCCAGAAATTGTCGGTGAGGATCGGCCCCGGCGCCACCACATTCACGGTGATGCCACCAGCGGCAAGCTCCAGTGCCCAGGTCCGGGCCATGCCGTGCACGCCGGCCTTGGTGGCCGAATAGGCCGAGCGGGTCGCAGCGCCCATCGCCGCGCGCGACGAGACGAACACGATGCGCCCGAAGCGGCGCGCCAGCATCCCCTCCAGCGCCGCCTGGGTCAGCAGCATCGGCGCCCCCAGATGCAGCTGCGCCAGCATCAAAATGTCTTCCGGCCTCGCATCGGGCAGCAGGTTCGGCAGGATCACGCCGGCATTGTGCACAAGGCGATCGATGGCGTGATCGCGGCAAATCTCTTGCGCGACCGCGCGCGTCTCCTCGAGATCGGAGAGATCGGCGCGGTAGGCCGCGAGCAGCTCATGCGTCCATGTCGGCTGCTCCAGCCCGACCGAGACCACGCGCTCGCCGCGCGCGACCAGCTTCTTCGCCAGCGCCTCGCCGATTCCGGAATTGCCGCCGGTGATGAGTGTGGTGCGCTGCTCGCCCATGATCAGATCTGCCGCTTCTTGAGGTCGCGAAGGTCGAAGAACGCGCCCTCGCGCATCAGCTTCGCGACAAAATCCTTCAGGCTGCCGCGCTGGATTTTCTCGGTTGCCGTCAGCGGCAGGCTATCGACGAAAGCGATCCAGCCCGGCGCCTTGTAATAGGCCATCTGCTCCAGGCTCCAGCGCACGATCTGTTCGGCGAGCGCACGGTCGGCGCCGCTGTGTTCTGCGATGATCACCGCCGCGACCTCGTCGCCGCGCACCTGGTCGGGCGTCGCCGTAACCGCGGCCTGCCGGATCGCGGGATGGCGGTTGAGCACGGATTCGACCTCGACCGCGGCGATGTTCTCGCCGGAGCGGCGGATCACGTTCTTCTTGCGATCGACGAAGTGCAGGTCACCGTCCGCATCGCGCGACACGATATCTCCGGTGTGCAGCCAGCCGCCGGCCCATGCCTCAGCAGTGGCTTCCGGATTCTTCAGATATTCGCGGAAGAAGCCGTAACGTGGATCGGCGCCGGCCCGCCGCACCAGGAGCTCGCCGGGGACGTCGTTTGGAGCATCGTTGCCGGCATCATCTACGATCCGAACCTCCACCTCGGGGGCCGGACGACCAAAGCAGCTGGTGCCAATCTTGCGCGGCTCGACATTGGCGGCGATGACGCCGCCGCTGCCGGTCTCGGTCATCGCCCAGGCCTCCAGCAGCGGAAAGCCGAAGCGCTGCTCGAACGGTGCATGCAGCAGCTTGTCGACGCCGGCGCCAAAGCCGAAGCGCACGCTATGCGCCCGGTCCTGGTCCGATGGCGGTGCGCTCATCAGCATCGAGGGCATGACGCCGAGATAATGCAGGCAGGTGGCGCGGCTGTCGCGCACCGAGGCCCACCAGGAACGCGGATGAAAGCGATCGAGCATGGTCAGGCAGCCGCCGACCGAGAGCATCGCCATCAGCGACACCGCCATCGCATTCATGTGGAACAATGGCAGCGGCGTGATCATGCGCTCGCCATCGTCCCCGAGGTCGATCAGCCCGCCGACGTCGCGATACCAGTTGCCGGAGTGCAGGAAATAGGTGTTGGTGAGCACGCAGCCCTTGGGCTGCCCCGTCGTGCCTGATGTATAGAGCAGCGCGCATTCGCTCCAGCCGTCGCCCGCGCTGGCTGGCCGCGCGCCGCCGAAGGGCGCGGGAACGTCGTCCTGATCGGTCACGACCGGAATCGGCCGGCCGGCCTGGCGTGCCGCCGCCCCGACCTCTTCGCGTCGCTCGGCGAGGACGAAGGCCGCGTTCATCTCGGAATGCGCGATGATGTATTCGAGCTCACTGAGGCGCAGGTCCGGATTGATCGGCACCACGGAGACACCGAGCGCATTGAGGGCGAACCACAGCTCGATGAAGACGGGCCGGTTCTGCAGCAGCAGCCCGACCCGGTGACCTTCGCCGTAGCCGCGCTCTGCAAAGGCCGCGCGCCGGCGTTCGACCCGGTCGAGCATCGCGCGGTAGGAGATCTCGCCCGCGGCGATGCCGTAGATCTCGGCGGTCTCCGGCAGCACGTTGAGGAAGCCCGCCTCACCCCGGCGCAGCGCGGTCTCGCGAAAGCGGTCATAGACTGTGGTCGCAGCGGTCAAAGCAGTCTCACATGAAAAGCTGGATATTGCCGAACGGCGCATCGAAATTGACGAGATCGATCCGCTTGAGCTTGATCTTCAGGGCATCGCCGACCTCTACGAGATCGTGCGAGGCCCATCCCGAATAACGCTCCAGCGTATCACCGCGGGTCTCGGTGTAGATGTAGGACGTCCGCGCCTTGAACACGCCGGCTTCAGGATCGCACGCCACGATCCTGGGCGCCTGGAGCAGATGATGACAGCGGCTCTTCGGCTTCTGGCTGAAGGTGCGCTCGCCGGCCAGCCGCTCGACGCGAACCTTCAGGAGCAGCAGGTCCTCGTACATCAAGGACGGCTGCAGCACCGGATCCTGCTGCTGCCATTCCAACGGCATCCAGTAGCGCCCCTCGGGATGAAACAGTTCGAGCCAGGCCTGCCACTGCATGGTGTCGAGCAGCTCGGCCTCGCGGTAGATGAAGTCCGTAACGTCCCTCTCGCTGATCATTCCGCGGCCTCGATGCGCTTGTCCATGTCCATGGTCATGAATTTCGCCCAGGCATGGAACTGGTTTCGCATCTGCCGCTCCGATGTGCCGTTGATGACGGCCGTGACATCAGGCTCCTCATGATCGTCGTAGAGCCGCCGCAGATTGACCCATTGATTGCCGTTCGACTTGAGCCCTTCCTGCGCCCGCTCGTACATTTCGAGATCGTCGTGGCCGACGATCGAAGTGGGCGCGTTGATGAAGCGGTTGTACATCAGGGCGCGCTCGTAGAGCTTGTCGGGCGCGCCGACCAGGCGATAGACCCAGCTCTCCACCAGCGTCTTGTCGACCGCTACGGGGATGAAATTGCGCAGGATCTGCACCGCGCCTTTCACCATGATGTTCGGGAAATAGACGGTGTTGTGGCGGACCTCGCCGAGGATCTCGTGCGCCCGCTGCTCGCCATAGGCCGCAACCATCCGGTCGAGATAGCCGGGGACATCCTGATAGTTCGAATGGATGGAGTTGGCGACGCCGGTATGACCGTGGCCGTTCGGCCAGATCCTGATGCCGCTCTGCTCGTAGAACTCGTACGGGCTCATGAAGGGCCCGTAGAGCTGCACCGCCATCGGCGTCTCCGTGGCATCCCCCTGCTCGCGCTTCCAGACCTTGACCGCGGTGCCGGCCGAGCTCTCATGCGCCACCATGGGATGGCAGGTGTCGGTCTGGTTCTCGACCAGCATCTTCCAATTGCAGCTGTGCATGTAGCGGATCGGCGTCGCCTGGACGGCGAGCTTTCCCTCCGGCGAGCGGTCGACCATGTTGTCGATGGTCGAGAGGCTCTCGCCGAAATAATCCTCGAACGACACGCCATTATCGCTGAGGCGGGCGAAGATGAAATCGCGGTAGATGACGACGTTTTCGACCTTCGACAGCCCCTCATTGGCCTGGGTGTCGCCGAAGCCGGTGCCCTCGTAGCCCTTCTTCAAGGGAATCGCGAGCAGCGAGCCATCGGTCTTGAAGGACCAGGCATGATAGGGACAGCGAAAGAATTTTCCGGTGTTGCCGCAGGGCTCAGAGGCGATCTTCACGCCCTTGTGCGGGCAGCGATTGTAGAAGACGTGGATGGAGCCGTCGCTGTGGCGGCTGGCCATGACCGGCTGCCGGCCGATGGTGGCAGTGATGAAATCGCCTGAATTGGCCAGCTGGCTGGCATGGCCGACATAGATCCAGCTGTTCGGAAACAGGTGCTCCATCTCGAGCTCGAAGATTTCAGGGTCGACATAGACGTCGCGGTGCACCTCGGCCTCGCGCACCAGCGCGGCAATCGCTTGGGCATTCCTTCCGTATTTCGTCATGGCTCCCCTCACAAATCCAGCACCAGACGTTCGGACTTGGCGCGCGACACGCAGATCTGCATGACCTTGTTGGACGCCCTCTCCTCGTCGCTGAGAATGACGTCGCGGTGATCAGGCACGCCATCGATCACGCCGCATTGGCAGATGCCGCAATCGCCGCGCTGGCAGTCGTAGAGAACGTCGAGCCCCGCCGCCTCCAGCGCCTGGATGATGCTCTGCCCCACCGCGACGCCGACGACCTGCCCGGTCGATTTTATCTCGACCTCGAACGGCCGGTCCGGCGAGGACGGCTGCTCGGATTTGAACAGCTCGTAATGGATGCGATCGGCTGATACGCCGGCGGCGAGCGCACCGGCCTTGACCGCCTCGATCATGCCTGGGGGGCCGCAGACATAGATGTGAGCATTTGCACCTGAAGCGCCGAGCGCTGCTGCAATGTCGAGGCGGGTCTCATCGCTGTCGTAGTGAACGGACAGATTCCTGGCGCAGATCTTCTGCAATTGCGGCAGGAACGCCAGCAGTCCTTGCTTGCGGCCGGCATAATGCAGGCGATACGGACTTCCTCGCGCCGCCAGCTCCGCCGCCATCGACAGTACAGGCGTGATGCCGATGCCGCCGGCAAACAGCAGCGCCGGCACGCTGCCCTCGTGCAGGCGAAAATTGTTGACCGGCGCGCTCGCCTTCACGACATCGCCGACCTTCAGCGCATGCATGAATTGCGAGCCGCCGTTCGAGGCCTCTTCGCGCAGGACACCGAGCGCCAGCGCATCCCCGGGCAGGCCCGGCAACGCCATCAGCGAATACGGCCGGTCCCCTCCATCGGGGAGCGCCACGCGGAGATGCGCGCCGGCCTGCCAGCGCGGCACGGCCCCGTCCTCCACGCCAAACACAAGGCTCCGTATGAACGGCGTCTCCGCGGCATACGACCTGACCTTGAGCTTGAGCGGATGCGCGTCCATTCAGGCGGCCCGTGAATTATATGAATTTGCATATTTTTAGACATGTAATAATTGCCTGTCAATCGTCCGCGCGGGCCAGGCCCGGCGGGGCGCACATCGCGCCTCCAACTATTTGGGAAGATGGAGCTCTTGGTATACTGGGGTGTGCCGGCCTGAACAGTCCCGGGCGATGCATCGTCCCGAGCGCTCCGCCGACACCATCAGGCCGTTACGGCAGGTTGTCGCGCAGGAAGATGTCGATGCGGATGCGCTCCTGATCGGGGCTGATCGGCTCTTCCATGCAATGCGCCAGCAGCACCCGTGCGGCGGAGCGCGCCTCGTGGCCGGGATCCTGGTTGATGATCGCATCGAGCGTGCCGCGCACCAGGAAGCGCCGCGTATGCTGGGTCAGCTCATGAGTGATCCAGACCACGTCGCGCGCGCGGCCGGAGGCCTCGAGTGCCTCGGCAATGCCGCGATTGCCGGCGCCGCAGCAATAGATGCCGCGCAGGTCCGCATGGCGTTTGAGCAGCGCGGTGGTCAGCTCCCGCGTGCGCTCGCTGTCGTCACGGCCCTCGATGACAGGCAATGTCACCAGGTTTGGATACTCGCTGGACAAGATCTGATGGAAGCCGAACTGCCGCTCGCTGTGATCGCGCAGCGACAACGATCCCGCGATGACCGCAACCTTGCCGTCGCGAGCGGCGAGAAAGCGCCCCATCAGCGTTGCCGCGGTCCGTCCCGCGGCCGGATTGTCGATACCGACATAGTGCAGACGGCGCGAGCTCGGCGCGTCCGACACAAGGGTCACCACGACGATCCCGCGCGCGGTGAGCTCGTCGATCGCGTCGCGGACCTTGGGATGGTCGAGCGCGACCACGGCGACCCCCTGATAGACCGGCGACAAATCCTCCAGTGCGCCGGCCAGAACTTCCGGATCGAACACGTCGACGTGGCGGACGTCGATGAAGCCGCGCTGGCCGGCAAGCCAGCCGGCGGTGCGCTGGACCTGCTCGGACAAATTGGTCATGAAGCTGTTGCTGCCGGTCGGCAGCACGAAGGCGAAACGAAACGACTGCCCGCGGGCGAGGCGCGCAGCGGCGACGTCGGCACGATAGCCCAGTTTTGCCACCGCGGCCTCGACACGCGCGACGGTCTTGGCGCGCACGCCCTCGCGCCGGTTGACGACGCGATCGACGGTGGCGAGCGACACCCCCGCCGCGCGCGCGACATCCTCGAGCGTGGCGCGAGCCATGGGCTGGGTCGCGCTCTCAGTCATTCGCGCGCCGCCCACAGCATGCCGCGGGTCATCAATGTCCGGATCTCCGGTACGTCGAGCTCATAGGCGCGATGACCGAGCGAGGAATAGAACACCCTGCCCGCGCCATATTGCTTCTTCCAGACCACCGGCATCACCACGCCGTCGATCCAGGGCGCGTGCTCGCCGGTAAAGGTCGTCGTCGCCAGCACCTCGATAGCGGGATCGACATGCATGTAATACTGCTCGGAACGATGCTCAAAACTCTTCAGGCCCTTCATGATGGGATCGTCAGGCTTGGTCACGTCGACCTTGTAGTCGATGATGTTGCCGGGATGCGCGACCCATTGCCCGCCGCACATGAACTGGTAGTCCACAGAATCGCGGAAGGCATCGCACATACCGCCATGATGACCGGCGAGCCCGACGCCGCTGCGCACGGCCGCGCAGAGATTGAGCGCGTCCGCCTTCTCGATCTTCGACATGGTGTAGATCGGGATGATCAGCGAGAGATCGTGGATCTTGGGATCGCCGAACGCCTCGGTCGTGGTCTCGATCCGGACTTCGAAGCCTTCCGCCTTCAGCCAGCCGCGGATCATCGAGGCACAGAGATCGGGATCGTGTCCCGGCCAGCCGCCCCATACAATCAATGCCTTGCGCATGCTCATTCCCTCAGTCGATCTGTCCGGTTTCACGTCCGGCCGGCAGCATCGCCGGCCGCTCGACGCGGTTTTCGATCTTGACGCGCCGCCCCTCGTCCGCCGAGGTCTGGAACGCCTCCATCACTTCCAGCACATGGAAGGCGAGCGCGCCGCTGGCGCGGTGCGGCCGGTTGTTCAGGATCGCGGAGGCCATGTCGGCGACGCCGATCGAGCGGAATTCGCCTTCGACATGACCATGCGTCAACGGCATCGTCTCAAATTCGCCGCCGGTCTTGGCGACCTGCACTTCGCCGCCGAAGCGGTTCGGGTCCGGCACCAGCATGCTGCCCTTGTCGCCATAGATCTCGATCGGCGCGTGGCGGTGCTTCGGCACATCGAAGCTCATCGTGATCGAGACGACGGCCCCGCTTTCGAATTCGAGTGTGCCCGCGACGTGGGTCGCCACCTCGACCGGGATGAAGCTGCCGTTCATCGGCTGACTGGTGACCAGACGCTCGGATCTCGGGCGCGCGGTCGAGCCCATCACACTGGCAACGGGCCCCAGCAGTTGCACAAGATCGGTGATGTAATACGGGCCCATGTCCAACATCGGCCCGCCGCCCCGCAAATAATAAAAGCCCGGCGCCGGATGCCAGCGCTCATGGCCGGGGCAGCCGAAGAAGGCGCTGCCCGCCACGGGCGTGCCGATCGCGCCGTCATCGATCAGCTTGCGCGCGGTCTGGTGCCCGCCGCCGAGGAACGTGTCGGGTGCGCAGCCGACACGAAGGTTCTTCTGCGCGGCGAGATCCATCACCTTGCGGGCTTCCGCAACGTTGATGCCGAGCGGCTTCTCGGAATGGACGTGCTTGCCCGCGTTCAGCACCGCGAGGCTGACATCGGTGTGGGCGAGCGGGACGGTGAGATTGACGACGATCTCGACGTCATCGCGCTTGAGCAGCTGGTCGACCCGCATCGCCGGCAAGTTGAAGGCGGCGCCCTGGCGCTCGGCGACATCGCTGCGCATGTCGGCGAGTGCCCTCACCTCCATGACTGGAAAGCGCTGCGCTGCCTTGAGGTAAGCAGTGCTGATGACACCGCAGCCGATGATTCCGACGCCGACTTTTCTCATTGTTGTCTCCGTGAAGTCTTGCTTATCCCTTGACCGCGCCCGCCGTGAGGCCGGCAACGATGTGCTTTTGCGCCAGCAGGAACAGAATGATCGTCGGCAGGATGGTGAGCGTGATGAAGGCGAGGATCAGGTGCCACTCGGACGAATATTCGCCCTGGTAAACCATGATGCCGAGCGGCCAGGGATAGAGCGCATCGGTGTTAAGCATCACCAGCGGCAGCAGATAGGCGTTCCAGCTGTTGACGAAGGTGATGGTGCCGACGGTGGCCAGGATCGGCCGCGACAACGGCAGCGTCACATAACGAAAGAACTTGACGTAGCTGCAGCCGTCGACCAGCGCGGCCTCCAGCAGCTCATAGGGAATGTCCTTGAAGAAGCGGCGCAGCAGCAGCACGCTCATGGCGAGGCTGAAGGCCACTTGCGGCAGCGCCACGCCGAAATAGGTATCGAGCAGGCCGAGGTCGCGCACCTTGATGAACAGCGGCAGCACGGCGGTCGCCGCCGGAAACAACAGGCCGAGCGTCAAATAGCTCAGCAGCATCGACGAGCCGAAGAACCTGACATGGGCGAAGGTGAACGCCGCCATCGAGGCGACGATCAGCGTCAATGTCACCGTGAGGGTCGAGATGATCAGCGAGTTGCGCAGGAGCTGCCAGTAGCGGGCAGAGAACAGGATGTCCGCATAGTTCTGCCACTCCCAATGTTGTGGCAGGCCGAATGGATTGACGCGCAATTCGCCGAGCGATTTGAAACCGCCGAGCAGAGTCGCAAGCAGCGGCACCAGCACGAAGATGGCAACGATGCCGAGAAATGCCGCCTTGAACAGCATTGCGGGGTCGAACGGCGCGCGGGCAGTCTCGGCACTATTCATCGCGCATGAACCATCGCTTGTAGGTGAAGGCAAAGGTCACGCAGATCGCGAACAGGATGACGCCGATGGCGCTGCCATAGCCGACCCGCATGCGCGAGATGCCGTTGTTGTAGAGGAAGCTGACCATGGTGTTGGAGGAATCCGCAGGTCCCCCGCGCGTCAGCGGCATGACGAGATCGAACAGCTGCAGCGAGCCGACGATGGCGAAGAACACCGACAGGCGGATGGTCGGGTAGAGCAAGGGGATCACGACATGGCGCAGCGCCTGCGAGCGCGTTGCGCCGTCGATCCGCGCCGCCTCGACCAGACTCTTGTCGAGGCTCTGCAGCGCCGCGATGAACAGCATCATATGGAAGCCGAAATACTTCCACACGATGACGATCAGCACCGCCAGCATCGCCGTATCGGTCGAGGCCAGGAGGTGCGGCGGCTCGGCGCCGAAGGTGCGCCAGATCGATGCGACGAGACCGTAGTCACCGTCATAGACGAAGCTGAAGATCAAGCCGGTCGCGATCTCCGCCAGGATATAGGGCATGAAGAACAGCATGCGCAGCGCCACCGCGCCGCGGAACTTCTCGGCCAGCATCAGGGCCAGTGTCAGCGCGAGCGGCAGCTGGATCGCGAGCGAGACCGCGATGATCAGTCCGTTGTTGCGCAGCGCGAGCCAGAACGCGCGGGTTTCGAGCACGAAGCGATAATTGTCGAAGCCGATCCAGTTGGTCGGCCTGCCGAAACCGTTCCAGTTGAAGCCCGAGTACCACGCCGCCTCGCCGATCGGCAGCACCACGAACAGCGTGAACAGCAGCAGCGCCGGCGGCAGAAACAGGATCAGGACGGTGAAGCGGCCGTCCCAGCCCGGGCCCCGCACCGCAACCTGAGGAGCCGCCTCACCGGCAACGCTGATCGGCGAGGTGATCGCGATCCGTCGCGCCACAGTCAGTTACCTTGCTTGTACGCCGCTTCGATTGCCTTCGCAGCGTCCTGCGGGCTCATGCTGCCACCAGCGATCTCCGCCGTGACGTCGTTGACCACGCGCCCGACCGACGGGCCGAGGCTCTGGTCATAGAAGTTCTGGTGGTACTGCGACCTCGCCAGATTGGCTGCGATCTGCTTCATGAAGGCGCTGTTGAGGCCGGCTTCGCCGCCCTTGACGACGGGAACAATGAAGTTGCCGGCGGCGAGCCGCGCCTGCACGTCCTTGGAGATAAAGAACTTGAGGAAGTCGGTGGCTTCCTTGGGCGCGCCCTTGGTGATCAGCCAGCCGGTGATGCCGCCGAGCGTGTCTGACGGCTCACCCTTGCCGCCGGGTACTACCGGAAAATCGAACCAGCCAAGCTTGTCGTCGCTGAGACCGACCTTGTCGGCGGCAAGCGCGCGCTGGGTGTGATAGAAGGAGGAGATGGCCAGGATCATCGCGGCCTTCCCGTCACCGAAATAGCCGACGGCCTGCGGGTTCTTGAAGCCGAGGAAGCCGTTCTGGAACGGCTGCAGATCGACCAGCTGCTTGAACAGCTCGCCGGATTTCTGGAAGGTCTCGCCGGCGAAGCCGCCATTCTCGCCCTTCAGCGCTGCATCGAAGGCCGGCTTGCCGCCGATGCGCACGGCGAGATGCGTCCAGTAGAAATGCAGCGGCCATTTGTCGGCACCGCCAACCACAATCGGCGTAACACCCGCGGCCTTCAGCGTTTTCACCGCGCCGAGCAGATCGTCCCATGTCTTGATCTTGCTTGGATCGACATTACCCTTGGCCATCAAATCCTTGTTGTAGAGGAAGCCGACCTGCGAGAGCGAAATCGGAAGTCCGAAGACGCGGCCGTTCTGCGTGAAGGCGGCGAGCGCCGCCGGTGCGATCGTGTCGCTGTAGCCGTCGCTCTTCACGGAATCGGTGATGTCTTCCAGCACGCCCGCATCGACCTGCGTCTTCAAGACGCCGCCGGCCCAGCTATAGATGATGTGCGGCCGGTCCTTAGATTGCAGGATGGTCGGCAGCTTGGCCTTGTAGGCCTCGTTCTCGAGGAACTGCATCTCGACCTTCACACCGGGGTGCGAGGCCTCATAGCTGCGTGCGACCTCCTCCCAGATCTTCACCTGGGCCGGATTGACCTCGATGTGGAGCCATTTCACGGTGGTGTCGGCTGCCGCGACATTTGCGCCAAGCAGGCATGCGGCAACGGCGAGTCCCAGCTTCCCGAGCAATCTCATCACAACCTCCCAACGGCTTTTATTCTTTGAACGCAATCCTGCCTTCAGTTTTTGAGGTACGCAACTAAAATTCTGACATATGGACCTCACAAGAGGAACGGCTAAGTTCCTGCGAAAGAATCAGGGTGGGCTTCGCCGCCCATAACAAGATGAAAGGTTCCCCATGGCTGCCATCTATTCCGACCTCGCCGGCAAGGTTGTGCTCATCACCGGAGGTGCAGCGGGAATTGGTGCTGCGATCGTGCGGCGCTTCGCGGAGCAGAAATCCAAGGTCGTGTTCTTCGACATCAAGGTCGACGAAGGCCAGCGCCTGGCGCGCGAGCTGTCGGATCAAGGGCTGGCCGCGCATTTCCAGCGCGTCGATCTGACCGACATCCCGGCCCTGCGCGCCGGCGTCGAAGAGGCCCGCAAGGCACACGGGCCGATCAACATCCTCATCAACAACGCCGCGCATGACGAGCGGCACAAGACCGAGGAGATGACGCCGGAATATTGGGATGACCGCATCGCGGTGAACCTGAAGCACCAGTTCTTTGCGTCACAGGCCGTGTTGCCGGACATGAAGGCGGCCAAGTCGGGCGCCATCATCAATTTCGGCTCGGTGTCGTGGATCGCCGGACAGGGCGGCATGGCCGCCTACACCGCCAGCAAATCAGGCGTGATCGGGCTCACGCGCTCGCTGGCGCGTGACTACGGTCCCTTCAACATCCGCGTCAACGCGATCGCACCGGGATGGATCATGACCGAACGACAGCTCGAGAAATGGATGACGCCCGCAGGCGAAGCCGAGCTGCAGCAGCGCCAGTGCCTGAAGCGCCGGCTCGTGCCTGATGAAGTCGCGAAATTCACCCTCTTCCTCGCCTCAGACGAAGCCTCTGCCTGCACCGCCCAGCACTACATCGTCGACGGCGGCTGGGTCTGAGGCGCTTCGCCCGGCTGGGCAGAACCACAATCAGGTAAGCCCAGCCGCCTTCAGGCTCTGCTTCAGATGGGCAACACCCTTCTTGGCATAGGTCAGCGGGTGTGCCTTCTGCGGGTCCTGCTCAGCCTCGACGACGATCCAGCCGGAATAGCCCGGCAGTTCGCGGAAGACGGCGGGGTAATCGACCATGCCGTCGCCGGGCACGGTGTAGACACCGAGCTCGCTGCCCTGCCCCAGCACCGCATCGAGGAAGCTCCAGTCCTCGCGGCGCGCCTGCTCCATCACCGCCCGGCGCACATCCTTGGCGTGGACGTGGCTGATGCGGGCGCGATATTTTCGCGCC
Organism: Bradyrhizobium sp. CCBAU 51745; assembly: GCF_028128715.1. Taxonomy (NCBI): domain Bacteria; kingdom Pseudomonadati; phylum Pseudomonadota; class Alphaproteobacteria; order Hyphomicrobiales; family Nitrobacteraceae; genus Bradyrhizobium; species Bradyrhizobium sp. CCBAU 51745. The sequence continues at coordinate 131,770 of NZ_LBJP01000086.1, forward strand.
AGCGCGGCCGGATCGACACCGCCCCAGCTGGCGTGGCCGGTGTCGAGCAGGAGATGCGCAGCCTCGCCGGTCGCCGCCATGAAGGCGTCGATGTCATCAGCGCTTTCGACGATGGTGCCGATGTGATGATGGTAGACCAGCCTGACGCCTTCGGCGAGCGTGCGCTCGGCGACTTCAGTGATGCGGCGGCCGAACTGCGCCCAGTCGCCTGCCTTCATAACCGGCCGCTGCGACAGCGGCTTGCTGCGATCGCCGTGGATCGCATTCGAGGTCTCGGCGAAAACGAGGACTGATGATCCCATCGCCTTGAGGAGATCGAGATGCGGGCGCAGATGCTGCATCTCCGCGTCGGCATTGCGCTTCAAGAGCTCCGCCGAATACCAGCCGGAGATGCAGGCCATGCCGAAAGGCGCGAGCGCGGCCTTCAGGGCCTGCGGCTCGCGCGGAAATTTGTGGCCAAGCTCCATGCCTTCGAAACCGGCCTCGCGCGCCTCGGCAAGGCAGGTCTCGAGCGGCGTGTCGCCGCCGATCTCCTGGAGATCGTCGTTCGACCAGCCGATGGGGTTGGCGCCGATACGGATAGGCATGTCGTCCTCACTCGATCAGATATTGCGACGCGCAAGCGCCTCGATATAGCCGCGCCTTGCGGCTTCGACCTCGGTGCGCTCGGAGACCTCCGGCACCGCCACCTCCCACCAATGGCCACCGGCGTCGGTCGAGCGCAGCGGATCGGTGTCGATCACGACGACACTGGTCCGGTCGTGACCTCGCGCCTCCTCGAACGCCGCTTCCAGCTCAGCGATACCGGCGACCTTGCGCGCGGTAGCTCCCATCGCGGCGGCGTGGGCCGCGAAGTCGATCTCGGGCAGCGTCTCGTGACGGGCGTCGCGCAAGAGGTTGTTGAAAGGGGCGCCACCGGTCGCGTTCTGGAGCCGGTTGATGCAGCCGAAGCCTCTGTTATCGAGCACGACGATGATGAGTTTTGCCCCTAACATTACCGACGTGGCGATCTCGGAATTCATCATCAGATAGGAGCCGTCGCCGACCATCACGATGACTTCGCGCGAGGGATCGGCGAGCTTGACGCCGAGCCCGCCGGCGATTTCGTAGCCCATGCAGGAATAGCCGTATTCCATGTGGTAGCCGCCGGGCGCGCCCGGCTGCCACAGCTTGTGCAGCTCGCCGGGCAAGCCGCCGGCCGCGCACAGCACGACATCGCTTGGCCGGCTGCGGCGCTGGACGGCGCCGATGACCTGGGCATCGCTCGGCAAGGTTTCGTTGCCTGACGCGGTGTAGCGCGCGGCCGTTTCCAGCCAGGCCGTGCGGCCACTCCTGGCCTGCCCGGTCCAGACGGCAGGTGCCGTCCAGCCCTGAAGGGCGGTGCCGAGCTCGGCCAGGCCGACCTTGGCATCGGCCACGAGCGGCTGCGCGCGATGCTTGCCGGCATCGAAGCTTTGCGTATTGAGGCCGATGATCCGGCAGGCGGGATCGGCGAACAGCGAGCGCGAGCCGGTGGTGAAATCCTGCAAGCGGGTGCCGATCGCCAGCACGAGATCGGCCTGCCGCGCCGCATCATTGGCGGCGCCGGTGCCGGTGACGCCGATCGCGCCGAGATTAAGAGGATGGTCGTGCGGCAGCGCGCTCTTGCCGGCCTGCGTTTCTGCCGCCGGAATGCCGTGCGCGGTGCAGAAGGCCGCAAGATCGGCTTCCGCCTCGCTGTAGAGAACGCCGCCGCCAGCGACGACGAGCGGGCGCTTGGCGGCCTTGAGCAGCGCTGCGGCCTGCGCCATCTGCGTCGCGTCGGCGCGCGGACGGCGCGGCTGCCAGACGCGCTCGGCGAAGAACCAGTCGGGATAGTCGAAGGCTTCCGTTTGCACGTCCTGGCAGAGCGCAAGCGTCACGGGTCCACATTCGGCCGCGTCGGTCAGAACCTGCATCGCCCGCTCGAAAGCGGGCATGATCTGCTCGGGCCTGGTGATGCGATCGAAATAGCGCGAGACGGGCCTGAAGCAATCATTGGCGGAGACAGTGCCGTCGCCGAAATCCTCGATCTGCTGCAGCACGGGATCGGGACGGCGGCCGGCGAAGACATCGCCCGGCAGCAGCAACACCGGCAGGCGATTGACGTGAGCGACGGCTGCCGCCGTCACCATATTGGTCGCGCCGGGGCCGATCGAGCTCGTCACCGCCATCGTGCGCCGGCGGCGCGAGGTTTTCGCGAAGGCAATCGCGGCATGCGCCATCGCCTGCTCATTATGCGCGCGCAATGTCGGCAGGCGGTCGCGCGCGGCATAAAGCGCCTCGCCGAGGCCTGCGACATTGCCATGCCCGAAGATCGCCCAGACGCCGGCGAACAGCGGCTGATCCTTCCCGTCGATGACAGTCCGTTGCGCGGCCATCGCGGCGACAAGCGCCTGGGCCATCGTGAGCCTGATCGTCGCCATCACTCGCTCCCACTCAACCCCGTCGCGCGGACCGGCCCGTCAAGAAATTCCGCCATCGCGCCGACCGAGCGCTTGTGCTCGCACAACTGTGTCGCGAATGTGTCGTCGCTCGATCCGATACGATGTTGCGTGGCGGTTGATGACATCGAGAAGTGCAAGCTCCGACCTTGACTGGGCGGCGCAGAGAATGGAATGCTTATTCGAATAGTCAAGCAGTGATGATGGCAATGCGGTTTGGACTTCTCGGCGCCGGCAGGATCGGGCGCATTCACGGTCTCAATGTAGCGGCGCGCAGCGATGCACGGCTCGTCGCGGTGGCCGACGCCTCGAACGAGGCTGCGTCCTCGCTGGCTCAGGCGACGGGCGCGAAAGTGGCCGATGCGGATGCGATCATCGGCGATTCAGCCATCGACGCCATCCTGATCTGCACGCCGACCGACACGCATGCCGACCTGATCGAAGCCGCCGTTTCGGCCGGCAAGGCGGTGTTCTGCGAGAAGCCGGTCGATCTCGATTCGGACCGCATTCGCCGCTGCCTCGCCACGGTGGAAAAATCCGGCAAGCCTCTCATGATCGGCTTCAACCGCCGCTTCGATCCGAACTTTGCGGCGCTGGAGAAGCGGCTGCGCAGCGGCGAGGCCGGCGAGATCGAGATCGTCAGCGTGATCTCGCGCGATCCCGGACCGCCGCCGGTCGACTATGTGAAACGCTCGGGCGGCCTGTTCCGCGACATGATGATCCACGATTTCGACATGGCGCGCTTCCTGCTGGCCGAGGAACCGGTCGTCATCTTCGCAGTCGGATCGGCGCTGGTGGACAAGGCGATCGGCGAAGCCGGCGACGTCGACACCGCCGCTGTGGTCATGAAGACGGCGAGCGGGCGCATCGCGCAGATCTCGAATTCGCGCCGTGCCACTTACGGCTACGACCAGCGCGTCGAAGTGCATGGCGCGAAGGGCATGCTGCGGGCCGGCAACGTCCACGAGACGACTCTGGAGATCGCGACCCGCCAGGGCTTCCGTGCCGATCCGGTGCAGAACTTCTTTCTCGAACGCTATGCCGCCGCCTATCGCGCCGAGCTTGCGGCCTTCATCGATGCCTGCAGCGGCAAGGCTGCGCCCTCTCCCACCGGTCTCGACGGGCTGCGCGCGCAGGTGCTCGCCGACGCGGCGACCGAGTCGGCCCGCACCGGCCGCCCTGTCGCGATCAAGGCTGCCTGAGCATGACGCCGGCCGACCTCATGCTGCGCCGTTACGCGGCCCAGGGCCTCGCCACTGAAGCGGGGCGCATCGCGCTCGGCTATTTCGGCCGGCAGGAAAGCCTCGGCGTCACGATGAAAGGCGCGCAGGATTGGCTCACCGTCGCCGACGGTGCCGTCGAAGACTTTTTGCGCGCACGGCTGACGGAGCTCTTCCCCGGCGACACTGTCATCGGCGAGGAAGGCGGCGGCGAGGCCAGCGATGCGGTCTGGATCCTCGATCCGATCGACGGCACTGCGAACTTCGCCCATGGCGATCGCAACTGGTGCATCTCCATCGGCTTTTTGTTCAACCGCGAGCCGACGATCGGTATCGTCGCCGCGCCCGCACTGGACGAGCTCTATGTCGGCCAGCGTGGCCAGGGCGCGACCCTGAATGGGCGGAAGATTGCCGTCTCAGGTATCGATGACCTCAGGCAGGCCTCCATCGAACTGGGCTGGTCGTCCCGTATTCCGCCGCAGCGCTATGTCGACATGATCGGCCGCGGTTATGATGCCGGCTGCTCGGTCAGGCGCGTGGGCTCGGGCACTTTGGGCCTCTGCAATGTCGCAACCGGGCGCACCGAGGGCTACGCCGAGCTGCACATCAACGCCTGGGACGTTGCCGCAGGCATCGTGATCGTCGGCGAGGCCGGCGGCTGGGTCAGCGACTTCTTCGCCGGTGACGGCATCAGCAAGGGCAACCCGATCCTGTGCTGCACGCCGGCGCTGGCATCGCAGCTCAGCGAAATCACCGGGATTTCCTAGTCGACTTAATAGTTATTGCTTTGGACCTGAAGAGACGCCACCGTCCCAGCCAATGACAGAGAATATCAAGTTCTCGTTCTGGGGAGGTGGACCATGGTTTGGAAATCCCTGATTGCCAGGGCGCTGTTCAGCGCCGGTATCCTGGTCGCGGGCGCAGCCTCGGCGTCGGCCGAGGGGTCGCTCGTCATGTATTGCGGCGTGCAGGAGGAATGGTGCCGCGCGATGTCCACCACCTTCGAGAAGGAGACCGGCATCAAGGTTTCGATGACGCGGAAATCCGCCGGCGAAACCTATGCGCAGCTCAGGGCCGAGGCCTCGAACCCCCGCGCCGACATCTGGTGGGGCGGCACCGGCGACCCGCATCTTCAGGCCGCCGATGAGGGACTGACGCTCGAATACGAATCCCCCGCCAACCGGGATCTGCACGACTGGGCGCTGAACCAGTGGAAAGCGGCGAAGCAGCGCGCGATCGGCATCTACGCCGGCGCGCTCGGCTTCGGCTACAACACCGAGCAGATCAAGGCCAAGGGCATCCCGGAGCCGAAATGCTGGGCCGACCTGCTCAACCCCAAGCTCAGGGATGACGTGCAGGTGGCGGACCCGAACTCGTCCGGCACCGCCTATACCCTGCTTGCCACGGTCGTGCAGCTGATGGGCGAGGACAAGGGCTTCGATTATCTCAAGGCCCTGCACAAGAATGTCAGCCAGTACACCAAATCAGGCGCCGCGCCGGCCAAGGCTGCGAGCCTCGGCGAGACCGCCGTCGGCATCGTCTTCATCCATGATGCCCTCACCTATGCGGTCCAGGGCGACCCGATCAAGGCGGTCGCCCCGTGCGAAGGCACCGGCTACGAGATCGGCTCGATGTCGATCGTCAAGGGCGCACGCAATCTGGAGAACGCCAAGAAGTTCTACGATTGGGCGCTGAGCCCCGCCGCACAGGCCCTCGCGGCCCCCGCGAAGTCGTATCAGGTGCCGTCCAACAAGAACGCTCCGGTGCCGCCGCAAGCGCCGAAGATGAGCGAGATGAAGCTGATCAACTACGACTTCGTCAAATACGGCTCGTCCGCGGAGCGCTCGCGGCTGCTGACGAAGTGGGACAAGGAGGTCAAGGCGCTGCCGAAATAGCCGTCGGCTGCGGAGATCTCGGATGCGCCCTTCGACACGGCTTGCTCTTCTGCTCGGCTGGTTGGGCTATATGCTCGTGCCATGGTACCTGCCGGAAGGTTGGGACCTTGCAGGCTATCCGTTCGGGCGGGCCGGCACCGCGCTGGTGCTTGCGACATCAGGCGCAGCCCCATGGCTGTGGCCGATCGGCATCGCGCTGCTTGCGGCGACGCTCCTCGCCGTCCGTGCCGAGACCACCCTTAGTGGGACCGCGTTGATCGTCGCCGGGCTGCTCGGCCTGGGAGCGTTCTTCGCACAAGGCTTTGCGGTGACGCTGCCCGGGCAAGGCATTCCCTGGCTCGCCGCGCTGCTGGGCGGCGCAGGCGCCGCGCAGCCGGGCATGGGTTTCGGCGCGCTGCTGACGCTGTTCTCGCTCCTCTTGCTGCTCTGCCACGGCCTCGCCTATCGCGGGTTCTGTCGGGGCGATCTCTTCACCACGTCCTCCATCGGTGTCGTGGTGCTGCTGATCGGCCTCTTCATCTTCCTGCCGGTGGCGACGATCCTGCGCAGTGCGCTGGTCGACGCCAACGGCAGCTGGGCGCTGGGCGAATTCGCAGGCCGCCTCTTCTCCTCGACGATCTGGGGCCTCGGCTGCGTCGGCGGCGGCATCGCCTGCGGCGTCGCCTGGAACACATTGATCCTCGGCGTGCTGACCGGCCTCATCACCACGCTGCTGGGCCTCGCCTGCGCGCTGCTGGTGTTGCGCACGGCGATGCCCGGCAAGCGGCTGATGCGCGCGATGACGGTGCTGCCGATCATCACACCGCCCTTCGTCATCGGTCTGGCGCTCATCCTGTTGTTCGGCCGTTCCGGCGTCGTCACCGGCCTGATGTCCGAATGGTTCGGCATCCCGCGCTCGCGCTGGATCTACGGCCTGCCGGGCGTGCTGCTGGCGCAGGTGCTGGCCTTCGCGCCGATCGCCTTTCTCGTGCTGATGGGCGTGGTTCAGGGCATCGCTCCCAGCCTCGAAGAGGCGTCCCAGACGCTGGGCGCCAGGCATTGGCAGACGTTCCGCTCCGTGACCTGGCCGCTGCTGCGACCGGGGCTCGCCAACGCCTTTCTGCTCGGCTTCGTCGAGAGCCTGGCCGATTTCGGCAACCCGCTCGTGCTCGGCGGCAATTTCGAGGTGCTTTCGACCAAGATCTTCTTTGCCGTGGTCGGCGCCGCACACAACCAGGGTCTGGCGGCCGTGCTCGCGATCGTGCTGCTCGTCTTCACGCTCGGTGCATTCTGGCTGCAGCAGAGCTGGCTCGGCGGCAAGAGCTACACCACCGTCTCCGGCAAAGGCGATGCCGGCATTCCGGCGAAGCTTCCGACCTCCGTCACCGTGCTCTCCGCCGCGGTGATCGTACCCTGGGTCGTGCTGACAGCGGTGATCTACGCGGTCATCCTGATCGGCGGCTTCGTCAAGACGATGGGCCGAGATCATACGCCGACGCTGGAGCATTACCGCACCGGCTTCGCCGTCGATTTCAGCCACGGCCTGTTCTTCGAGGGCGCAGCCTGGCCCTCTTTGTTCACGACGTTGAAAGTGGCTGCGATCTCGGCACCACTGACGGCGCTGATCGGCCTGCTCACCGCCTATCTGCTCACGCGGCAACGCTTCGTCGGCCGGCAGCTGCTCGAATTCACGACCATGCTGAGCTTCGCCATTCCCGGCACCGTGCTCGGGGTCGCCTATATCCTCGCCTTCAACGTGCCTCCGATCGAGATCACCGGGACCGGCCTCATTCTCGTGCTCGCCTTCGTGTTCCGCAACATGCCCGTCGGCATACGCTCGGGCATTGCGGGACTGGCCCAGATCGACAAGAGCCTCGACGAGGCCTCGACCACCTTGCGGGCGCGCAGCTTCACGACATTGCGCCGTGTGGTGCTGCCGTTGCTCAAGCCCGCGCTCGTCGCGGCGCTGATCTACAGCTTCGTGCGCAGCATCACCTCGGTCAGCGCCGTGATCTTTCTGGTGTCGGCCGAATACAATCTCGCCACAGCCTACATTGTCGGGCGAGTCGAGGCCGGCGAGTTCGGCCTCGCCATCGCCTACTCCTCGGTGCTGATCGTCGTCATGGCGGCGGGCATCGCGCTCATCCAGTTCGGCGTCGGCGAGCGCAAGCTTGGCCGCAGGCCCGTTACGCTCGCGACCTCGGCCGCCGAGCCGGCCAGATAGGACTTGCAGATAGGACTTGCCATGCCCAAATCAGGCCCCGCCTCCGTCGAGTTCAGACATGTCAGCATGCGCTACGGCAATGTGACGGCCGTGGACGATGTCAGCTTCAGGATCCACGCGGGCGAGCTCGTGACGCTGCTCGGCCCCTCCGGCTGCGGCAAGACCACGACCTTGCGCATGATCGCCGGCCTCGAAATCGCGAGCGACGGGCAGATCCTGATTGGCGGCAAGGATGTGACACGGCTCTCGGCCGCGGACCGCGACGTCAGCATGGTGTTCCAGTCCTACGCGCTGTTTCCGCATATGAACGTGCTGGAGAACGCGGCGTATGGACCGACGGTGAAGGGGCTGGGAAAGGCGCGGGCCGAGGCGATGGCGCTGGAGAAGCTCGCTTTGGTCGGGCTCAAGGGCTTCGAGAAGCGCTATCCGGCCGAGCTGTCCGGCGGTCAGCAGCAGCGCGTCGCCGTGGCGCGCGCCCTCGTGCTGGAGCCGCAGGTGCTGCTGTTCGACGAGCCGCTCTCCAACCTCGATGCCAAGCTCAGGCGCCGGGTGCGGCAGGAGATCCGCGAGCTCCAGCAGTCGCTCAAGCTCACCGTCGCCTATGTCACGCATGACCAGGAGGAGGCGCTCGCCGTCTCCGACCGCATCATCGTGATGTCGAATGCGAAGATCGCGCAGCAGGGCTCGCCGCGCGAGCTTTATGAAGCCCCGGCGAACAGCTTCGTCGCCGATTTCATCGGCGATGCCAATCTCGTGGAGGTGTCGATCGAAGCCGTGCATGACGGGCAAGCGCAGGTCATGCTGGGACCTCTCCGCCTGACGCTTGCCGCGCGCGGCCTCACGCCCGGGCCGGCCAAAGCGGCCATCCGGCCCCACGGCATCATGCTCGGCGATGGCCTTGCAGGAACCGTCAGGAAATCCTCTTACCTCGGCGATCACGTCGAGATGATCGTCTCGACGCCGATCGGCGAGCTTTTCGTCGTGAGCCGCCAAACCGATGAGATCCCGGCTGAAGGCGCGGCGATCAAGCTGTCATTCGTCCAGCAAAATATCGCTCTCGTGCGGTGACGGGCTCGAATCCGCATACTCGCTCGCGATTCCCGCGGCCCGATTGTATCATCCCGGCATGAGCTATTCCGACGCCGCGGACGACGACCCGACACGCGTTCGCAAGATCATCCATATCGACATGGATGCCTTCTACGCATCCGTGGAACAGCGCGACAATCCCGAGCTGCGCGGCAAGCCCGTCGCGGTCGGTGGTTCGGCCGAGCGCGGCGTGGTCGCTGCCGCGAGCTATGAAGCGCGCAAATTCGGCGTTCGTTCCGCGATGCCGTCGGTCACCGCGAAGCGGCAATGTCCCGACCTGATTTTCGTAAAGCCCCGCTTTGAGGTCTACAAGGCGATCAGCCGGCAGATCCGCGAGATCTTTGCCGAGCACACCGACATCATCGAGCCGCTGTCGCTCGACGAGGCCTATCTCGACGTGACGGAAAACCTGCAAGGCATCCCGCTTGCCCGTGACGTGGCGCTGCGGATCCGCGAGAGGATCAAGGCCGAGACCGGCCTCAACGCCTCGGCGGGCATCTCCTACAACAAGTTCCTGGCAAAGCTCGCCTCCGACCATCGCAAGCCCAATGGGCAGTTCGTGATCTCGCCCGAAATGGGGCCCGCTTTCGTGGAGACGCTGCCGGTCGGCAAGTTCCACGGGATCGGACCGGCAACGAGCGCAAAGATGAACGCGCTCGGCCTGTTCACCGGCCTCGACATCCGCAACCAGACGCTTGAATTCATGAATGCGAATTTCGGCAAGTCAGGCGCCTATTATTACTGGATCTCGCGCGGCGTCGACGAACGGCCGGTGCGGGCCAACCGGATCCGCAAGTCGATCGGCGCGGAGACCACGTTCTCGACCGACCTCGCCGAATTCGACGCACTCGTCGTCGAGCTGCGCCCGCTCGTCGACAAGGTCTGGCGCCATTGCGAGGCATCAGGCAGCCGGGGCCGGACCGTGACCTTGAAGATCAAGTTCGCCGACTTCGAGATCATCACGCGCAGCAGGTCCGTGGCTGCGCCGGTCGCAGGCCGGGACGAGCTGGAGCGCCTCGCCTGCGGCCTGCTCGAGGCGGAGATGCCCCTGCCCAAGCGCGTCAGGCTCCTGGGAGTCTCGCTGTCATCGCTCCAGGTCGGCGACGATGCGGCCCCGCAACTGACGTTCGAAATTTGATCCGGACGCCGGGGATTCGAATGCTCAGGCCGCGATCTCTTCTGCCCTGCTCCCGACCTCGTCGCGCTTCGCATTGATCAAATTGAGCAGATGCGCGGCCGCGCGGGCATCGCACAGCGCGCGGTGGTGGTCCTTCAGCTCGATATTGTAGGCCCTTGTGAGCTTGCCGAGCCCGTAGGATTTGTGGCCTGGGTAGTGCCGGCGCATGCTCGCGCAGGTGCAGAGCTTTGGAAAGCGGAAACGGCGTTCGAGGCGCTCGTATTCCGCGGCGATGAAGCCGTAGTCGAAATTGACATTGTGAGCGACGAAGACGCCGTCACGCATGAACTGCATGAAGCTATCGGCGACTTCCGCGAACAATGGCGCACCCCGCACCATCTCATTGCTTATGCCGGTCAACGCGACGATCTTGGCCGGGATCGACCGCTGCGGGTTGATCAGCGAATGCCACTCCGCCACGACCTCGTGATTGCGGATCTTGACGGCGCCGATTTCAGTGATGCGATCCCCGCCGGTCCAGCCGCCGGTGGTCTCGATGTCCACGACGACATAGTCCTGGCCCGGATCGAAACGGAAATCGGCGCGGCCGATCTCCGAAGGGATTCCAGCGTTGCCGAGCTGGCGAAGCCGCGTCAGCTGGTTGCGCCTGATGACGTCGCCCTCGGCCTTCACTTCCATGAACGAGACGGCGCCATCAGCCACAAGCATGAGATCGGGGAAGCCATCGCGCATCGCGCGATAGTCCTCGCACATCAGGCGAAGGATCGCGGCGAGGCCGTCAGCACTGGCCCCCGCAAGCAACGCGCGGAGCGCGTCCATATCGACATGGTCCCAGGTGAACACGCCGTTCGGCTTGCCCCATTTCGCAGCAACGATCCGCAGGATCTGGGGCAGCGCGGAGCTCGCGGCCACGGCCGCCAGCTTCGCCTCGATCTGAGACGCGAACATCCGGGCAAAGGTTCTGTCCTTCAGGCAGTGCGGCATCCAATCGAAGCCGCTGTGCAGCTGTCCGGATTCGAACAGCTCATCCCAGAACAGCAAGCCGAACAGGCAGTGCCAGAGTGTGTTTTCGGCGTGGAAGACCTCAAGGCCCTGCCGGCGCAGAACGCCTGCGATCCCGGCCTCCGGGCTGCCGCGCCAGGTGTCGTCGACCCGGAGCGTTCGTCCTGCCCGCAACAGCTCGGTGCAGAGTCCCGTCCGGCGCCCATCGAACTTCCGGGCATAGAAGTCGCTCGCAAAGACGCATTCGTCATCGCTGGCGGGATCATCGATCATGCGACGTAGCAGGTCCTCCGCGGCGTCCTTGTCGCCCTCCGCATAAAGCAGCCGGGCGAGGCGCTCATTGCATTCGGCCGAAGCGCCGGCACGATAGAGCTGCACCGCGAGCGCGGCCTCACCCTTCTTCTCGAAGTGCAGACCCGCTTTGTGGGCCGCGCGGCTGCGCAGATCGAGGGCGTAATCCGTCGGGCAGGCAGGACCACCGAGAATGTCGGCAACGGACCTGTGATACACCTGCTCGGATTTGGCCTCGAGCTGGCGCAGCAGGCGCGCATAGTGGAAGCAGGCCCTCGCCTCGTCCGCATCGGCAAACCGCGCGCTGAAATCCGCCTGGCCGTTGGTGCGCAGGATGCCGAGATCGCGCAGCGCGAAATTCTTCAGGTTGTTCTCTGTCTTGCCGAAATAGAGATAGAGCAGGAACTCGAGCGGTTCGGTGTCAGCGAGCGCGATGAAGGCCTCTCCACCGCAGTGCCGGAATGCCGTGCCGAACGACAGATTGGCGAGGCAATACTCCGACAGCTTGGCCTTGGGCCACGAGGCCCTGACGTCGTTCATGCCGGCCGCCTTTGCCCCGTCGAACAGATCAGGCTTTGCAAGGCACGCCAGGAACGCAGCGTAGTCCTGTTCGGTCAGGCCTCGAACATAACCGGCAACGCCAAGCTCCCCCAGCGCACCGACGGGGTCGGCGATCTCGGCGTATTTGAAGGTGGAGGGATTGAAGACCGTGCCGTTGCGGTTGACCATCCGGATGAACAGGCACTGGGCGTCCTTCGACAGCTGTGAGAAGCGAGCGACAAAGGCGTGATGCCTCTCGGCCAGCACCGGACCGTAGGTCTCGCAAACGAAGCTCAGCATCTCCGTGAAGTGGTCGTGATAGTAGTAGACCGGCAGGACAGGCAGCGTCATCCGCGCGCGGCCCTCGGCGCAGCGCAGCGCGATCCCGCTCCGGTCGAAGTTCCCCGTGATTCCTTCGCGTTCATGTTCGACTTCTGTTCTTTTCGCCAGGCGCTGTCAAGCTCGGAACTTCGCGACCCCGCGCCCGTCCCGACGCCGGGTTTCGGCGACAACCACGGCGCGTGGACGCGCCTATTGCACCGCGGAACGATTTGCGACGCACCATTCAAAATGAGACTGCCCGTTAAGCCGCGCGTGGCGCCGACCGGTGCGCCGTATCCGAGTTCGGTTAGCCTTCATCCCAAGAAATCGTCGAAGACCCGATGGCCTTGCAAGAACGTCGCACCGCGCGGCGGAAGCGTGAGGTGCGGTGAAAAACAGCGACAAGAACGACCAGGGAGGAGAGCAATGTTGAAAGGCAGTCTAGGACTGATTGCGTTGAGCGGCCTGCTGATGTCGGGCACCGCCTTCGCGCAGGAGAAGATCAAGGTCGGCGTCACCGCGACCCTCGAAGGCACCTACACCGTGCTCGGCGAGGACGGCATCCGCGGCTTCCAGACAGCACTGAACGTGCTCGGCAAGAAGGTCGGCGACAAGGAACTCGAATTCGTCATCGCTTCGACCGACGCGACACCTGACTCGGCTGTGCGCGCCGTGCGCAAGCTGATCGAGCAGGACAAGGTGCAGATCCTGCTGTCGCCGCTCTCCGGCGACGAGGGCATCGCGGTCAAGAACTTCGCGAAGACCCATCCGGAGCTGACCTTCATCAACGCAGCCTCCGGCGCGCAGGAAACGACCTATGTCGATCCGGCCCCGAATTTCTTCCGCTACAACATGGACGGCGCGCAATGGCAGGTCGGCCTCGGCAAATACGCCTATGACACCAAGGGTTATCGCAAGATCGCAACGGTCGGCGAGGACTACTCCTTCATCTACACCCAGGTGTTCGGCCTCGTGCTCGAATTCTGCGGCGCGGGCGGACAGGTCACCAACCGGCAATGGGTGCCGCTCGGCACCAAGGATTTTGCGTCGGTCATCGCGGCGCTGCCTGACGACGTCGACGCCATCTATCTCGGCCTCGGCGGCGGCGACGCCGTCAACTTCCTCAACCAGTACCAGCAGGCCGGCGGCAAGGCGCATCTGATGGGCGGCTCGATCATGATCGACCAGACCATCCTGTCGTCCAAGGGCAATGCCAAGAACGCGCTGATCGGCACGCTGGCCGCCAGCGGCCAGGCCGACACGTGGGAGGATCCGGGTTGGCAGAAGTTCGTGAAGGACTATCAGGACGCCTTCCCGCCGAACAAGCGCTTCCCGAGCCCGTCGCTGCTCGCCACCAACTATTACGGCTCGACCATGGCGCTGATCCTGGCATTGCGTCAGGTCAATGGCGATCTCAGCGACAACCAGTCGAAGTACAAGGCTGCGCTCGCCAAGATCGAGCTCGATGCGCCCAACGGCAAGATCAAGCTCGACTCCAACCGCCAGGCGATCGGCACCAACTTCGTCACCGAAGTGGTCGATGACGGCAAGGGTGCGCTGTTCTCGAAGGTCGTGAAGGTGATCCCGAACGTAAACCAGACGCTGGGCTATGACCCTGCCGTGTTCGCCAAGATCGGTTTGCCCAGTCGTACAGTACCGGAATGTAAGAAGTACTGACGTAGTCGCATCAGCGACGTGATGACTGACCGGGGAGAGATTTGCAGAGGCGCGACACGCGCTCTTGCATTCTCTCCCCGGTTGTTGAACCCTACAAAAAAAGACAAAAGCTTTTGGGAGGGAAGGCATGAGCCGGGCGCTCGCCGTCTTCCACGGCCGTTTTGGTCGGGCGACGGTCTATCAGTTGAACCGCCCCTTCAATATCCACGCGCATCGCGAAGGTCATTTGATCTTCCATGTGGGCGGGCGTTCTGCATGCATCGATGTCAACGACGGACGCTACGACCTCACCGAAGGCTCAGTCGTCGCGGTCAATCCATGGGAACCGCATAATTTTCTTCCCACCGACCTCGACGGCGGCGCCGTCTTCTTCGTGCTCTATGTCAATCCGGAATGGTTCGCGCCGGATGCGCCCGGCGCCGACCGCCTGCGCTTCGGCCGCACCCAGTTCGCGCGATCGCCTGCGCTGGACAAGCAGATCAGGCACGCCGCAGCCCTTGTGTGCGGCGCCCCCTCGCTGAACAGCCTCGATGGCGAGCTGCGACGGCTGATCGATATCTGCTACGACGAAAGCTGGCACCAGGCCGAGACCGCGCCCGATCTGCGCGCGAACGGTTCCATCACCGATTTTCGCGTTCGCAAGTGCATCAAGATGATGTCGGAGAGCCCCGGCGCGGAGATCGAGCTCGACACCATCGCACGCGAATCCGGCCTGTCGCGGCCGCATTTCTACCGGCTGTTCCGCACCCAGACCGGCGTCACGCCGCACCTTTATCTCAACACGCTGATGATGGAGCAGGCGCTGGAGGCGCTGGTGGAAAGCGAGGTCCCGATCGCCGATATCGGCTTCGATCTCGGCTTCTCCTCGCAGAGCGGCTTCACCCGCTTCTTCGCCGCCAATGTCGGGATGGCACCGACCGATTATCGCCGCGCGGCCAAGGTTTTGCGCGGCTGACGAACGCGCGAAAAGATACTCACGATCAAATGCCTCTCTCTCCGCCCCACTAGGATGGACGGAACGCGATCCCGGCAAGAGGATCGCATGTCCCGGGAGGACGCAAATCCATGGCGCGGTACGCAGCCTGCACAGGGCTGTCCGACCTGCATCCGAAGTGGTGTGGCGCCCGTCGCAAGCGGAGCGAGGTGACGCCATGACCCGCTTTGTCGAGCGTCATCCGGCCTGGGCGCTGATCGTCATCGTCGCGGTCGCAGTCGTGCTGTGGCTGATCTTTGCGGTATGGCCCCCGGGGCTTGAAGATGCGATCGGCCGCAAGCGCGTGTTCCTCAACGCGGTCTTCAACGGCATTACGCTCGGCGGTCTCTATTTCCTTGTCGCCAGCGGCTTCACGCTGATCTTCGGCCTGATGCGCAACGTCAACCTTGCGCACGGCTCGCTCTATCTGTTCGGCGGCTATGTCGGCTACGCCATCAGCGCCTCGACCGGGTCGTGGATCCTCGCCTTCATCGTCGCCTTCATCCTGACGGCGCTGGTTGGCATCCTGCTCCAGGTGCTCGTGTTCCGCCGCATGGAGGGCCAGGATCTGCGCCAGACCATGGTGACGATCGGCCTCTCGATCGTGTTCGCCGACCTGATGCTGTGGGCCTGCGGCGGCGACTTCTACCAGATCCAGACCCCGAACTGGCTGATCGGTCCGGTCGAGCTGCCGCTGATCACCGCACTGAAATCCTCCGGCGAGCCGGTTTACTTGCGCTATCCGCTGGTGCGGCTCGTGATCTTCCTGGCCTCCGTCATCATCGGCATCGCGATGTGGCTCGCGCTCAACCGCACCCGGATCGGCATGATCATCCGCGCCGGCGTCGACGATCGCGACATCCTTGCAGCGACCGGCGTGCGCATCCAGATCGTCTTTGTGCTCGTCTTCGCGCTCGGCGCGGGGCTTGCCGGAATCGCGGGCGTCGTCGGCGGCACCTTCCAATCGCTCTCGCCCGGCGAGGACATCCGCTTCCTGCTCGCTTCCCTCGTCGTTGTGATCGTCGGCGGGATGGGCTCGATCCCCGGCGCCGCGCTCGGCGCGCTGATCATCGGCCTCGCCGAGCAGCTCGGCTCGGTCTACATCCCGACCTACGCCATCGTCGTGACCTTCCTGATCATGGTGCTGGTGCTGGCGCTTCGGCCGCAGGGCCTGCTGGCGAGGCGCTGACATGTCCGTCACCCACGATACGCGCATTCAGATCCTCAGCCCCGCCTCATCAGCGCAGCGGCAGGCCGCACGCGGCTGGCCCGATCTCAACAATCCCGCAGCCTGGATCGTGGCGGTGATCCTGCTAATCATGCCGCTGATCGCCAACGGCTTCTTCCTGATCGAGATCTTTGCGACCACGCTGATGCTCGGCACCATCGCGCTCAGCCTGATGTTCCTCGCCGGCTATGGCGGCATGGTCAGCCTGATGCAGCTCACCATCGCGGGCTTTGCCGCCTACATGGTCGCGGTGTTCGGCACTAGCGACAACGCCAATATCAGCCTGGGCTGGCCGTGGTGGCTGGCGGTGCCGATGGCGCTGACGCTCGCGACCATCTTCGGCACGCTCGGCGGTGCGCTCGCGGTGCGGACCGAGGGCATCTATACCATCATGATCACGCTGGCGATCGGCGCGGCGTTCTACTACTTCACCAACCAGAACTGGGCGATCTTCAACGGTCATACCGGCATCAACAACGTCGCGACGCCGCATTTCTGGGGCGTCAACTGGCGGTCGGACATTCCGTTCTACTATGTCGTGCTCGCGATCGCCGCGCTCTGCTATTTCGCGGTCGACTACATCTCCCGCGCGCCGTTCGGCCTGGCGCTCCAGGGCGTGCGCGACAATCCGCGCCGCATGGCCGCGCTCGGCTTCAACGTCAATGCGCACCGCGTCGCCGCCTATGCGGTCGCTTCGTTCATTGCGGGCCTCGCCGGCGTGCTCCAGGTCTGGAACTATCGCCAGATCTCGCCGGGCTCGGTCAGCGTCGGCGCCTGCATCGATATCCTGATCATCGCCATTGTCGGCGGCATCACCCGCCCGATCGGTCCTTATATCGGCGCCCTGGTGTTCGTGCTGCTACGCACCTTTGCGCTCGACTTCCTGGTCAAGATCGGGCTCGACGGCAACCGCTTCCGGCTGCTGATCGGGCTCGGCTTCCTTGCCATCGTGTTCTGGTCGTCGGATGGCGTGATCGGCCTGTGGCAGCGCTGGCGGAGGAGCCAGCGTCCGCAGTCGGATCGCCCGAACGGAGGGCGCGGCCATGGATAGCGTCGCCCGGCGCCTCTCCGCGGTCGGAGCCGGTGCAGCGCTGGAGCTGCGCGGCGTGACGCGACTGTTCGGCGCACTGGCGGCGCTGACCGACGTCACCATCACCGTGCGCCCCGGCGAGCGGCGCGCCGTGCTCGGCTCCAACGGCGCCGGCAAGACCACGCTGTTCAACTGCATCACCGGCGACTTCCCGCCGACCTCAGGCACGATCCGCTTCTTCGGCGAGGACGTCACGCACTTCCCGCCCTATGAGCGCATCCGCCGTGGGCTCAGGCGCACCTACCAGATCTCCGCGCTATTCCCCGGCCTCACCGTGCAGGACAATGTCTACCTCGCCTGTCGCGGCGTCTCGCGCGGACGCTTCTCGTTCCTGCGGCCCGCCCAGAACGATGCGCTGATGCATGCGGCCGACAATCTGGTGCAGGCGGTGCATTTGAGCGCGGTCAAGGATCAGCGCGTCGCCGAGCTCGCGCACGGCCAGCAGCGCCAGCTCGAGATCGCGCTGGCGCTCGCAGGCGCCCCCCGCTTCGTGCTGTTCGACGAGCCCGCCGCCGGCCTGTCGCCGACCGAGCGGGCCGAGCTGGTGGAGATCCTGACCTCGCTGCCCGCGCATATCGGCTACATCATCATCGAGCACGACATGGACGTTGCGCTGCGCGTCGTCGAGAGCGTGACGATGATGCACAATGGCCGCATCTTCAAGGAAGGCGTGCCGGAGGAGATCCAGTCCGATCCCGAGGTGCAGGAGCTTTATCTCGGAGGCGGCCATGAGTGAGGCCCGCCGCAGTGCCGCCGCACTCGAGGTCCGTGGCCTCGACGTCTATTACGGTCATTCGCACGCGCTGCAGGGTGTCGACCTCACGCTCGACGCCGGCGTGTTCTCCGTGGTCGGCCGCAACGGCATGGGCAAGACCACGCTGTGCAAGGCGATCATGGGGCTTGTGCCGGTCAGCGGCGGCTCGATCCGGGTTCGCGGCGAGGATATCACGCGGCGGCCGCCGGCGAATATCGCGCGCCTCGGCGTCGGCTACGTGCCGCAGGGCCGCCGGCTGTGGCGCTCGCTCAGCGTCGACGAGCATCTGCGGCTCGCTGGCGGCATCCGCTCCGGCGCCTGGACGGTCGAGCGCATCTACGACACCTTTCCGCGGCTTGCCGAACGCCGGGATCACGGCGGCGGCCAGCTCTCGGGCGGCGAGCAGCAGATGCTGGCGATCTCGCGCGCGCTGCTGACCAATCCGCAATTGCTGATCATGGACGAGCCGACCGAAGGGCTTGCGCCCGTCATCGTCGCCCAGGTCGAGGAGATGCTGCTGCAGCTCGGCGAGGACGGCGACATGTCCGTGCTCGTGATCGAGCAGAACATCGGCGTCGCCACCGCGATCTCGCGCAACGTCGCGATCATGGTCAACGGCCGCATCAACCGCATCATCGACTCGGCGCGGCTGTCCGCCGACCGCGCGTTGCAGCAGCGCCTGCTCGGTGTCGGACTGCATGCCGAGCTGGAGCCCGACATCGACGTGCCTTCTGCGGGCGACGAAGCAAAGCCGGTCGCTCAGCCCGCACGCACCAGCAGCCCGATCCGCATCTACATGTCCAATCCGACGCCGCCGACGCGCTGGTCACAGCCGGTCCCGATCGCTCGCATCGAAGCCGCCGCGCGCACGCTGTCGACGCAAGTCGCGCGTCTTGATGAGACCGCGAGGCGCAAGCGTGAGCCGATAACGGCGCAGACCTCCGGTCCGCCGGTCGTTCTGGTCGTCGGCACGCTCGACACCAAGGGCACCGAGCTACGCTTCATCCGCGACGTCATCGGCGAGAGCGGGCTGCGCACGCGGCTCGTCGACGTCTCCACCACCGGCAAGCACGCGACCTGCGACGTCTCCGCGCAGGAGATCGCGCTGAACCATGGCCGCGGCGGCTCGGCGGTGTTCGGCCCGGACCGCGGCGCTGCTGTCACCGCGATGGCGGACGCGTTCGCCAAGTGGATCAAGCGCCAGGGCAATATCGCCGGCGTGATCTCGGCCGGCGGTTCGGGCGCCGCATCGCTGGTCGCCCCCGCCATGCGTACCCTCCCCGTCGGCGTGCCGAAGCTGATCATCTCCTCGGTCGCTTCGGGCGATGTCGCGCCTTACGTGGGTCCCGCCGACATCACCATGATGTATTCGGTCACCGACGTGCAGGGACTCAATTCGATCTCGCGCGCGGTGCTTTCGAACGGCGCCAATGCCATCGTTGGCATGGTCAAGGCCCGCCTCGACCAGCGCGAAGCCAAGGAGCGCGCCGCGAGTGCCGGCTTGCCGTCGATCGGCATCACCATGTTCGGCGTCACGACACCAGCGGTGCAGAAGATCGCGGCCGATCTCGCTGGCGATTTCGAATGCCTCGTCTTCCACGCCACCGGCGTCGGCGGTCGCTCGATGGAGAAGCTGGTCGATTCCGGCCAGCTCGCCGGCGTGATCGATCTCACCACCACCGAGATCTGCGACCTCTTGATGGGCGGCGTGTTTCCGGCGACGGAAGATCGTTTCGGCGCCATCATCCGCACCCGCCTGCCCTATGTCGGCTCAGTCGGCGCGCTCGACATGGTCAATTTCGGCGCACCCGACACCATCCCCGAGCGCTATCGCGGCCGCAAATTCCACGTCCACAATCCACAGGTGACGTTGATGCGCACGACAGCGGACGAGAACGAGCGCATGGGCCGCTGGATCGGCGAACGGCTGAACCAGATGGACGGGCCGGTGCGCTTCTTCCTGCCCGAGGGTGGCGTCTCCGCGCTGGATGCGCGTGGCCAGCCGTTCTGGGACCCCGAGGCCGATGCTGCCTTGTTCCGCGCGCTGGAACGCACGGTGCGTGCGACCGGCAACCGGCAACTCATCCGCGTCAAGCAGAACATCAACGATCCCGAGTTCGCCTCGACCATCGTGAGCGCATTCCGAACCCTGTTCGGACGCGCCGGGGCGCGCCGGAGAGCAGCGAGGTGACCGATGGCCCGGTTTGAACGCGCAGCACTCCTGAAGCGGTTTCGCGACATGGCGAAGCGCGGCGAGCCGATCGTCGGCGGCGGCGCCGGCACCGGCCTGTCGGCCAAATGCGAGGAAGCCGGCGGCGTCGATCTCATCGTGATCTACAATTCCGGCCGCTATCGCATGGCCGGCCGCGGCTCGCTTGCGGGGCTGATGCCCTATGGCGATGCCAACGCGATCGTGGTCGAAATGGCCGGCGAAGTGTTGCCGGTCGTCAGCAAGACGCCGGTGCTCGCGGGCGTGAACGGCACCGATCCATTCCGCGACATGGATGTGTTCCTCGACCAGCTCAAGGCACTCGGCTTTGCCGGCGTGCAGAACTTTCCAACCGTCGGCCTGATCGACGGCATCTTCCGCGCCAACCTCGAAGAGACCGGCATGTCCTACGCGCTGGAGATCGACATGATTGCGAAGGCGCGCGAGAAGGATTTGCTGACGACGCCCTACGTCTTCAGCGAGAAGGAAGCCGCCGCGATGGCGATCGCCGGCGCCGATATCATCGTCTGCCACATGGGCCTCACGACCGGCGGCACGATCGGCGCGCAGACCGCGCCCAAGCTGAACGACTGCCCGGCACGCATCGACACCTGGGCATCGGCGGCGCTCAGCGTCAACCCGGACATTCTGGTGCTCGCCCATGGCGGCCCGATCGCGGATCCCGCGGATGCCGATTTCATCATGAAGAACACCCGCTACTGCCACGGCTTCTACGGCGCCTCCTCGATGGAGCGGCTGCCGGTGGAGCGGGCATTGACGGAACAGGTCCGCAAATTCAAGGCGATCGGCGCGCCGTAACGCCTTACAAGATCGAGGGAGGGAAACATGTCAGGGATCCTGGTCGGCGAGCTCATCCTCTGGCTGATCGTCGCGATCATCGTGATCGTGGTCGGCGTCTACATCGTCAACTGGCTCTACCACCGCTCTTCCAAGGAGGTGTCGTTCGTCCGCACCGGTTTCCTCGGCGAGCGCGTGGTGATCAACGGCGGTGCCTTCGTGCTGCCGTTCATTCACGACTACACACCCGTCAACATGAACGTGCTGCCGATGGGCATCGTGCGCTCGCGCCAGGACGCCGTGATCACCCGTGATCGCATGCGCGTCGACATCGAGGCAGATTTCTATGTGCGGGTGCAGCCGACCCGCGAGGCCGTCTCGATTGCGGCCGCCACGCTCGGCCGCCGCACCATGGAGCCGGGGCAGCTCCATACATTGCTGGCCGGCAAGTTCATCTCGGCCATCCGCTCGGTTGCCTCGGAAATGACCATGGAGGAGATGCACGAGCGCCGCGGCGACTATGTCGCGCGGGTCAAGACCAACGCGGCCGAGGCCCTGGCCCTCAACGGCCTCGAGATCGAGTCCGTCGCCATCACCGATCTCGACCAGACCGACCTCGAATTCTTCAACCCGTCGAACCGCTTCGACGCCGAAGGTCTGACCCGCCTGATGGAGGACATCGAGGCCAGGCGCAAGCTGCGCAACGACATCGAGCAGGACTCGATGATCAAGATCCGCGCCCGCAATCTGGAGGCCGAGCGCCAGGCGCTGGAAATCGAACGCGAGAGCGAGACCGCGCGGCTCGAGCAGGAGCGCGACATCGAGATGCGCCGGGCGCTCCAGCGCACCGAAGTCGCCCGCGAACGCGCACTGCGCGAGACCGAGGCCGAGCAGGCCCAGATCTCGGCGCGCGAAGCCATCGAGCGCTCGCGCATTGCCAACGAGCAGGCGATTGCGGAGGCCCGCATCGCCTCCGAGCGCGAGACTCGGCAGAAGGAGATCGAGCGCACCCGCACCATCGAGGAGAAGGAGCTACTGGCGCGCGAGGAGATCGAGAAGACCCGCATCGCCAACCAGCGCTCGATCGACACGACGCGGATTGCCAGCGAACGCGAGGTCCGCCAGCGCGAGATCGAGCGGATGCGCACGGTCGAGGAGGCCGAGATCGCGGCCCGCGAGGCGATCGAAAAGGCACGGATCCAGCAGGACCGCGTCGTCACCGACGCCCGCATCGCCAATGAGGAGGAGACAAGGCGCCGCGAGATCGAGCGCACCCGCGTCGTCGACGAGGCCGAGATTGCCGCCCGCGAGGCCACTGAGAAGGCGCGCATCGCGCAGACGCTGATCGTCAATATCGAACGCATCTCCTCCGACGAACGCACCCGCGCGCTGGAGATCCAGCAGGTCCGCACCATCCAGGAGGCCGAGATCGAGGCGCAGCGTGCGCTGGAAGCCGCCCGCATCGCCCGCGAACGGACGCTCGCCGCGGAACGGATCGCCGCCGAGCAGACCACGCGACAGCTCGAAATCGAGCGCAACCAGACCCTCGAAGTCGCCGGCATCGCGGCACGCGAGGCCACCGAGGCCTCGCGGATCGCCCAGGAAGAGCGCGTCCGCTCGCTGGAAATCGCGCGCAACCGCGCCGTCGAGGAAGCCGATATCGCCTCCCGCGAGGCGATCGAGGCGGCGCGCATCGCCCAGGAGAAGGCGGTGGCGGCCGAACGCATCCAGGCCGAGCGCGACACGCGCTCGCTCGAGATCGAGCGGACAGGCATTCTGGAGGCCGCCGAGCTGAAGCGGCGCGATGCCATTGAACGCCAGCGCATCACCGTCGATCTCGCGCTGGAGGCGGAGCGGATCAACTCGTCCAAGAAGCGCGAGGTGCTCAACATCGAGCAGAAGAAGGCGATCGAGATCGCGGACGAAGACCGTGTGATCGCCCTCTCCGCCAAGAAGTCGGAGCGGATCGACGCGGATCGCCAGGTCCGCCAGGCCGAGATCGTCGCCCGCAAGGAGGTCGAGACCACAGACGTCTCGCGCGAGCAGGCGTTGGAAGCCGCCCGCCTCGAGCGCCGCCGCGCCATCGAGCAGCTCGAGGTCGCCCGTGTCCAGTCGCTGCAGGAGGCCGAGATCTCATCCCGCGAGGAAGTAGAGCGCGCCCGCATCGCCTCTGATCGCGGCCTCGACGAGGCCCGCATCGGCCGCGAGCGCGAGCTGCGCAAGCTTGAGGTCAACCGCGAGAAGGAGGTCGAGACCGTCTTGATGGAAAAGGCGATCGCCATTCATCAGAAATCGCTCGAAGAATCCGCCGCCCGCGCCGCGGCCGAAGAGGCCCGCATGCGGGCTACCGAAGCCGCCGAGCGCGTGGTCACGGCCCGCGAGAGCGAAATTGCAAAACGCCGCAAGACGGTCGAGGTGCTGCTCGCCGAGAAGCAGGCCGAGGAAACCCGCATTGCCGCGGATGCCGAACGTGTCCGCGCCGCCGTAGAGGCTGAGGCCCAGCGGATGCTCAACGAAGCCGAGAACGTGCTGACGGACCAGGCGCGCTACTCGCTGTTCCGCCGCAAGCTGCTCGACAAGATCGAGGGCATCGTGCGCGAGAGCGTCAAGCCGATGGAGAAGATCGAGGGCATCCGCATCCTCCAGGTCGACGGCCTCAACGGCAACGGCCACGGCGGCAATGGCGGCCGCAGCGCCACCGACGAGGTGATCGACTCGGCACTGCGCTACCGCGTGCAGGCGCCGCTGATCGACACCATCCTGTCCGACATCGGCGTCGAGGGCGGCAGCCTCGCCAAGATGCCGGGCCTGATCCGCGAGGCCCGCGACATGCAGGGCATCAAGGATTCCGCGCGCAAGGGCGGTGGCGACAAGCAGGCCAGCCCCACGCCCGCGGCCGAGGGCGGTGGCGAGCCGCCCGCCGAGCGCGGTCCGCGGAAGAAGAGCTGAGGTCTCACCCATGCCCCGCGTCTACGTCTCCACCGTCGTCAATGCGCGCAACGACCGCGTCTGGGCGCGCGTGCGCGATTTCAACGGCCTGCCGAACTGGCATCCCGCGATCGCCGAAAGTCGCATCGAGGGCGGCGAGCCCGCCGACAAGATCGGCTGCGTGCGCGACTTTCGCCTGCGCAACGGCGACCGCATCCGCGAGAAGCTGCTCGGCCTCTCCGACTACGACATGTTCTGCACCTATTCGATCCTGGAATCCCCGATGGGCGTCGAGAACTATGTCGCGACCTTGCGGCTGACGCCCGTCACCGATGGCGACCAGACGTTTGTGGAATGGACCGCCGAGTTCGACTGCGCCCCGGAGCGCGAGACCGAGCTTGTCGGCGATATCGGCGGCCGTGTGTTCCAGGGCGGGTTCGATGCGCTGAAGCGTGTGTTCGGAGGCTGATATCAGTGCCGCATATCGTCAAAAGCACCATCCTGGACGCGCCCACCGATGCAGCGTGGGCACTGCTGCGCGATTTCAACGGGCACGATCGCTGGCATCCGGCGGTCGCGACGTCTTCGATCGAACGCGCGCATTCGTCCGACAAGATCGGCTGCATCAGACGGTTCAAGCTGAAGGACGGCGCCGAACTGCGCGAGCAATTGCTGGCGCTGTCCGACCTCGAACAAAGCTTCAGCTACTGCCTGCTCGATACGCCGATCCCGATGTTCAATTACGTCGCCCATGTCCGCCTGCTGCCTGTCACTGACGGCGACCGCACCTTCTGGCACTGGGAGTCGCGCTTCACCACCAGGCCGGAAGACCGCGACCGCATCACCCACATGGTCGCCGAAGACATTTACCAGGCCGGGTTCGATGCAATCCGCCGGCACCTGAAGGAGGCCGCCTAGATGGCCGTGACAGTGAAGACTTTTGCCAGCGCCAGCGAGGCGGCCGGGGCGCTGTCGTCGGACCGCAGCGCCCGCTATCTCGGCGGCGGCACGCTGGTGATGCGAGCGCTGAACGAGGGCGACGTCTCGATCTCGACGGTGGTCCGCGCCCAGGATCAGGCACTGACCCGGATCGACGCGTCCGGCCCGCGCATCACGCTAGGTGCCGGCGTCACCTTCACGCGCGTCCTCGCCGAGCGCGACCTCGGCTTCCTGCACGCCCCGGCCCGCTCGATCGGCGGCCCAGCGGTGCGCAACATGGGAACGGTCGGCGGCAATCTTTTTGCGCCGAACCCCTATGGCGATTTCGCCGTCGCGCTGCTGGCGCTCGATGCGACCGTGGCCGTCGCGGGCGGCTTTGGCTCGCGCGACATTCCGATCGAGGAATTTTTGCAGGTGCGCGACCGACAGGCGGGGGCATTGGTCCTCTCGATCTCCTGCACCCGGCCAGGAAGCACCGAGGCGTTCCGCTATCGCAAGATTGCGCGCATCAAGCCGAAGGGTGGCTCGGTCATCACGCTGGCCGCGCATCTGCCGATCTCGGGCGGCCGTATCGCAGGCGCCCGGATCGCACTCGGCTCGATGGCGCCGACCCAGATCCGCGCCCGCGCCGCCGAGCGTGCGCTGGAGGGACGTTCGCTGGATGCAGCGACCATCGCCGCTGCCGCATCGGCCGTCACCGAGGGAACATCACCATCCGACAATGCGCTCGGCAGCGCCTGGTATCGCCGCGAGATCGTCGGCGTCCATCTGCGCCGCCTGCTGTCGGGACAGGAATAGAGCCCCATGTCCAAGATCCCGCTTCAATTTCGTCACAACGGCCGCGACGTCGCCATCTTCGTCGACGGCGGCACCAATCTGCTGGTGGCACTGCGCGAGCTGATCGGCGACATGACGCCGAAATTCGGCTGCGGCCAGGGCGGCTGCGGCACTTGCAGCGTGCTGATCGACGGCGAACTCCACCTCTCCTGCCTGACGCTGGCGGAAACGGTCGCTGGCCGCGCCGTCGAAACGCTCGGCGGCATGAAGCAGGGTCCGAACCTGCATCCGCTGCAGCGCGCCTTTGCCGACAATTTCGCCGCGCAGTGCGGCTATTGCACGCCGGGCATGCTGATGGCCGCCAAGGCCCTGCTCGACCGCAATCCCTCACCGAGCCGCGACGAGGTCATCGAGGCCATCTCCGGCAACATCTGCCGCTGCACCGGCTATGAGCCGATCATCAATGCCATCCTCGCCGCCGCCGGCGGCCGGGTCAGCGCGTAAGGGAACGCGACCATGCTGGAACTGCGCAAGGACATCTTCGCCGACGAGCGCGACGATAATTTAAAGGAAATCGGCAAGGGCACGCAGCGGCAGGACATGCTCGGCCATGTCACGGGCACGTCGAGCTATTTCAACGACCACAAGCTTCAGGGCATGTTGCATCTGAAGGTCGTGCGGTCGACGCAGGCGCATGCCCGCATTCGCCGCATCGACACGACGGAGGCTGAGCGCTCGTCCGGCGTGCGCCGGATCATCAGGGGCGCCGATGTGCCGGTGAATCTGAACACGCTGCTCAGCCTGATCAATTTCGGCAAGGACGACGAGCCGTCGCTGGCGGTCGACAAGGTCCGCTACAAGGGCGAGCCGATCGTCGCCATCGTCGCCGACAGCGAGCGCGAGGCCTTTGAGGCGATCGCGAAAGTCAGGATCGACTACGAGCCGTTGCCGGCGGTGTTCGATGTCGAGGATGCGCTGAAGCCCGGCGCACCTGTCGTCAACGAAACCTATCCCAAAAACACCTTCACCTATCACGAGACCTACGATCACCAGCGGCTGCGCTTCGGCGATGCCGATGCGGCGCTGGCGACCGCCGATCATGTGCTGGAACAACGCTACCAGATGTCGCCGATCGAGCACGCGCCGACCGAGACCAACGGCGCGATCGCCGCGCCCGACACCAACGGCCGCTATGTCGTCTATACCTCGACCCAGGCGCTGTTCTTTTCGGTCGATACCTGCGCCAAGATTCTGAACGTGCCGTCCAACACCTTCCATTTCATCGGCGGCACCGTCGGCGGTGGCTTTGGCGGCAAGGTCGACACGCTGACCGAGCCGCTTGCCATCCTCGGCGCCATGCTGACCGGAAAGCCCGTCCGCTACGTGTTCGGACGCGAGGAGGAGATGCAATACGGCCCGCCGCGGGGGGCCGAGCGCATCTACATCAAGGACGGCGTGATGCGCGACGGCCGCATCGTC
This sequence comes from Bradyrhizobium sp. CCBAU 51745, assembly GCF_028128715.1. Taxonomy (NCBI): domain Bacteria; kingdom Pseudomonadati; phylum Pseudomonadota; class Alphaproteobacteria; order Hyphomicrobiales; family Nitrobacteraceae; genus Bradyrhizobium; species Bradyrhizobium sp. CCBAU 51745. The sequence goes on from NZ_LBJP01000086.1 coordinate 158,783, forward strand.
GCGCGCAAGATCCGCGCCTATTTCGACAGCGGCGCCTATACGCGTCTCTCCAGCTACGCCGCGGTGAAATGCGCCGCGCATCTGCCGGGCCCCTATACCATCCCGAACGTCTATGGCGACGTCTATTGCGTCTTCACCAACCGCACGCCAGCGACTGCCATGCGCGGCTTCGGCGTCACCGCAATGGACTACGCCATCGAGTGCCAGATGGACAAGCTGGCGCACCTCGTCAACATGGATCCCATGGAATTCCGGATCCTCAACGCCTATCGCGACGGCGACATGAAGGCGCACCGGCGCGAGGCCAAGAACACGGCGCTGATCGAATGCGTGCAGGTCGCGGCTGAAAAAGCCAAATGGCCGCTGCGCGAGGAGTTCAGGCGGGCATCCTCGCGCAAGGACGGCGGCGGCAGCCGCGCCATGATCCCGCCGACACCGGCAGACTCGCGCGCACGGCCAGCGGCTCCGGCCCAGCAGCGCACCAGCTACGACCGGCTGCCACCGACCGTCACCCGCGAACCGCCGCGCGAGCCGCCTCCGCCGGCTCCGCCGCCGCCTTCACCGCGGCCCGCCGCGCCCTCGCATGGCGCGACCCGTTTCTCCTCCGTCTTCGGCACCAGGAGGCGCTAGATGACCCGGCATCGCGGACGCGGCATGGCTTCGATCAACTATCCCATCGGCATGAATCTCGGCGGCGATCCCAGCCAGGCGCTGGTGCATTCCAATCCGAGCGGCAAGTTCACGGTCGCGCTGTCCTCGATCGACCTCGGACAGGGCATGAAATCGGTGACGCGGCGGTGCGGAGACGCTGGGCGTGCCGGTCGAGGACGTCTATGTCGACACGGCCGACTCGGACACCGGCCCGCATTGCATGGGCTCCTTCGCCTCGCGCGGAACGCATCGCGTCGGCAATGCGGTGATGGCAGCTGCGCGGGAGGCGCGTGGCGTGATGATGGAAGCCGCCGCCGAGGAGCTGGAGGTCAACGCCGCCGATCTCGAGACCGACGGGCGCGGCAACATCCACGTCAAGGGCGCGCCGCACCGTTCGATCTCGACCAAGGACGTCGCAATCGCGGCCCAGTTCAAGCAGGGCAAGACCATTTCCGGCCGCGGCATTTTTCTCGTGCCTCTCTCCGAAGTGAATCCGGAGACCGGCGAGATGTCGCCCGCGACCTGCTATGCCCACGCCTGTCTCGTGGCCGAGGTGGAGGTCGACGACGAGACCGGCGAGGTCGCGATGATCAGGATGGACTCGGCCTATGAGCTCGGCCGCGCGCTCAATCCGCGGCTGGTCGAGCAGCAGCTCGTCGGTGGCGCCTGGATGGGCGTCAGCCACGCGCTGTATGAGACGCCCGAGCCGTATTATCCCGAGCCGGTGCATGGCCCGCGCGACTTCGTCGAATATCTGATGCCCGGGCCCGGCGACATCTGCCCGCACGATATCGCCGTGCTGGAGCGCCCCGCCCCGGACGGTCCGTACGGCGCCAAGGGGCCCGGCGAGATGTGCGCGAACCCGGTGCTGCCGGCCGTCGCCAACGCAATCTTCAACGCGGTCGGCGTGCGCATCGACGACCTGCCGATCACGCCGGAAAAGGTGCTGCGCGCGATCAAGGCCCAGGGCGGCGCGCGGCCGCAGGCGCGGCGCTAGAGGTTTTGGCTCATGCCGGTCCGCAGCAACATCGTCGGCATCGACAGCCCGGAGGCGCTGGAGAAAGCGTTGCGCGCTGCCTATTACCTCGCCGACGAGGGCCTTGCGACCGCGGCCTATCTGGGCCTTGCGCTCGGCAAGCCGTTGCTGCTCGAGGGCGCGCCGGGTGTCGGCAAAACGGAGGCCGCAAAGGCCATCGCCGCCGTGCTCGGCCGCCGCCTGATCCGCCTGCAATGCTACGAGGGCATCGACGCATCCGCTGCACTCTACGAGTGGAACTATCCGCGCCAGATGCTCGCGATCCGCCAGGCCGGCGACGAGAGCATCGACATCTATGGCGAGACGTTCCTGATCGAGCGGCCGATGTTGGCTGCCCTGCGAGCCCCGGACTCGACTGTGCTGCTGATCGACGAAGTCGACCGCGCCGACCAGGAGTTCGAGGCTTTCCTGCTGGAATTCCTCTCCGACTTCCAGATCTCGATCCCCGAGCGCGGCACCGTGCGTGCTGCCGAACGCCCCGTCGTCGTCCTGACATCGAACCGGACGCGCGACCTGCACGAAGCCTTGCGCCGCCGCTGCGTCTATCACTGGATCGACTACCCCACCGAAGAGCGCGAGGCCCGCATCGTGATGCTGCGCGCCTCCAGCGTCGCCGAAGCGACCGCGCGGGCCGTTGTCGCAGCGGTCGGCAAGCTCCGGCGCGAGCCGCTGAGCAAGGCGCCTGGCATCGCCGAGGCCGTGGATTGGGCCGAGGCCGCAACGCTGCTGCACAAGGGCGGTGCGCGCTGGCCCGATGCGTTCAAGCGATCGATCGGCGTCGCGCTGAAGGACGAGGAGGATCTGCACTTCATCTCGCCCCGGCTCGACGCCATGCTCGCGGAGGCGACCGCATGAGCACCGAGCCCCAACTGCCGCGCGCCGCCCGCATCTTCGTCTCCTTCGTCGCATTGCTGCGTGTCAACGCCTTTGCCGTCGCGCCGGAACAAACCACCGCGTTCCTCACCGCGATCGAGCTGCTCGGCCCGCGCGACCTCGGCGATATCAGGCAGGCAGCACTCGCCACCCTCGCCCCGCCGCCCGAACGCCGCACGACGTTCGACCGTCTGTTCGACCTCCACTTCCGCGGCAGTGAGGCGATCGAGCATGCCGATGACGGCGAGGACGATGAGACCGTCCGCCTCCAGGAGGAAGGCCGCGGCGACGAGGAGCCGCTGCGCTCCGACGACGCCAACGAATCCGGCCTGACCGCAACTCGCACCGAGGCATTGGTCGAGCGCCGTTTCGCGCAGCTCTCCACCACGGATGCGCTCCGCCGGCTGTCCCGCGAAGCGCCAAGGCGCCTGCCCCGGCGGCGTGGCCACCGCCGCATGCGCACGCGCCGCGGGCCGTTTGCCGATCTTCGCCGTACGTTGCGCGACTCCGTCCGCAGCGACGGCGAGATCCTGCGGCTCGGGCATATGAAGCGGCGCCAGCGGCCGCGAAAATTCCTGCTGCTGATCGACGTCTCCGGTTCGATGAAGAGCCGCACCGAAGAGAACATGAAGCTGGCGCATGCGCTGGTGCAGGCCGCGCCCAATGTCGAGGTCTTCACCTTCGGCACCCGGCTGACCCGCGTCACCCGCGCGCTGCGGCTGAAGCGCCGCGAGCAGGCGCTGAGCGCGGCTGCGCATCTCGTCAGCGACTGGGATGGCGGCACCCGCATTGGCGATGCGCTGCAGGCCTTCCTGGCGGTGCCCCGCTTCGGCAGCTATGCGCGCGGGGCGGCCGTGGTCGTGGTCTCGGACGGGCTGGAGCGCGGCGAGCCCGATGCGTTGCGTGATGCGGTGGCAAAGCTGTCGCGACGGGCCTGGCGCGTGAGCTGGCTGACGCCACTGGCGACCGGACCCGGCTTTCGGCCGCAGACCGAGGCGCTCGTTGCCATCGAGCGCTTTGTCGATGATCTGGTCGACGGTGGATCGAGCGCCTCGATCGTCGCGCATGTCCTGGCCTTGGGACGAAGGAGAGTGGCGTGAGCGAGCTTGTCGACGGCCATCATCATATCTGGCGGCAGGCCGACCTGCCCTGGCTGGTCGGCCCGATGCAGCCGCGCATCTTCGGACCTTACGAGGCTATCCGGCGCGACTATCCGATCGAGGAATATCTCGACGACGTCAATGGCAGCGGCGTGACCCGCTCGGTCTATGTCCAGACCAATTGGGCCAATGACCGTTTCGAGGACGAGGCGGCCTGGGTGCAGCGGACCGCCGATGAACACGGCTGGCCGCACGGCATCGTCGCCTATGCCAATTTCGCCGTGGACGACGTCCGTCCGCAGCTTGACCGCCTCAAGCGCTATTCCCTCGTGCGCGGCGTGCGCATGCAGCTGCACTGGCATGAGAACCCGCTCTATCGCTTCGCAGCCAAGCCCGATCTCTGCGTCGATCCCATGGTCCGCCGCAACGTCGCGCGTCTCGCCGACTATGGCTGGAGCTTCGATCTGCAGGTGTTCACGCCGCAGATGCCGGATGCCGCGCATCTCGCCGACTCCTGCCCCAAGGTGACCTTCATCCTCCAACATGCCGGCATGCTCGAAGACCTTTCGCCAGCGGGCCGCGCAGCCTGGCGCGCCGGCATGGCCCGGCTCGCCACATGTCCGAATGTCGTCTCGAAGCTCTCGGGCCTCGGCACCTTCATCCATCGCAACGACCCCGCGCATATCGCCGCTGTCGTCGCCGACACCGTCACGATCTTCGGCGCCGAGCGCTGCCTGTTCGGCTCGAATTTCCCCATCGAGAAATTGTGGACCAGCTATCGCGAGCTCGTTGAGGCCTTTCGTGCGGCGGCCGCGCCGCTGAGCGCCGAACAACGGGATGCAATCTTCCGAGGTACGGCGACACGCGTCTATCGACTTTGAACGACAAGAAAGAACACAAGGAGGGCAACGAATGGCGCTGGAGATCAAGATCCTGGACTACGGCGATATCGAGCTGGAATCGAGCTTCCTGGTGCTCGGTCGCGATTGCGGCCGCACCCGCCGCGTCCTCACGCTGGGCTTTTTGATCCTCGGCGGCAAATATCCTGTCGTGGTCGACACCGGCTATCGCTCCAACCAGATCATGGAGACGCTGGGCATGCGAGGGCTGCAATACCACGAACACATGATCGAGAACCAGCTCGCCCGCCACGGCGTGCGCATGGGCGACGTCCGTTTCGTCTGTCACACCCATCTGCACATCGATCATGCCGGCAAGGACGATCTGTTCCCGATGAACACGACCGTCGTGCTCAACCGCAAGGAGCTGGAATATTCCGTCTCCGGCCTGATGCACCCGCAATATCCGGCGCCCGACATCAAGCATTTGATCGACCGTCTGCACACCAAGAGCGCGCTGCGCTTCCTCGACTTGGAGATCACCGGCCCGATCGAGCTGATGCCCGGCGTCTATTGCGACGCCGCCAATGCCCATACCGAGGGCTCGATGAACATCATCGTCGAGACCGCCGACGGCATTGCCACCATCTGCGGCGACGTGATCTACGATTTCAACGACCAGATCGTCACGCCCTTCCACGAGATCCACGACTGGGAGCCGCGCACCACCGGCAACCACGGCACCAGCAAACGTGCGGAGAAGGCCGCGATCAAGAAGCTGCTCAGCAATTCGCGCTACCTGCTGCCGGTGCACGACCGCCCCGCCAAGATCGAAGGCGGCAATGTCGTGGGCCGGCTGCACGACCAGGTCCCCGGACCGATCGTGCAGTCCCTGCCCGCGCGCAACTGGTTCCCTGCCTAGCATGATGTGAGGGCCGACCGATGACACATGTCACCCTGCGCTCCGAATTCGAGACGCTGATCGATCCCTACGCGCCCGTTGCGCAAGTCGGCACGGGCTTTGAGTTCACGGAAGGACCGATCTGGCATCCGGTCGATCATTACCTGTTGTTCTCGGACATGCCGGGCGACGTGCGCCGGCGCTGGGATGCGCGGCGCGGCGTCGTCGAGGTCAAGCGTCCATCGAACAAGTGCAACGGCATGATCTATGATGCCGAACTCAATTTGATCGTCTGCGAGCATGCGACCTCCTCGCTGATCCGCGAACGGCCGGACGGGCGGCGCGAGGTGCTGGCCTCGCACTTTGGCGGGCAGGAGCTCAACAGCCCGAACGATGTCTGCGTCCACTCCTCAGGCGCAATCTATTTCTCCGACCCCTGGTATGGCCGCATGCCCGTCTATGGGGTCGAGCGGCCGCGCCAGCTCGGCTTCCAGGGCGTCTATCGCGTGGTGCCCGGCGGCGAGCCGAAGCTGGTGGTCGACAGAACCTTGTTCGACCAGCCGAACGGCTTGTGCTTCTCGCCCGATGAAAGACTGCTCTATGTCAACGACACCGTTCAGGCGCTGATCCGTGTGTTCGACGTCAACGCCGACGGCACGCTGGCGAATGCGCGCGTGTTCGCCAGCGGCATCCGCTCCGAACTGGAGGCGGGCGTGCCCGATGGCATGAAATGCGATCAGCACGGCAATGTCTGGGTCACCGCGCCCGGCGGCGTCTGGGTCTATTCATCGCGCGGCGAGTTGCTCGGAAAAGTCCGTGTGCCGGAGCTGGTCGCCAACCTCTCGTGGGGTGGGCCGGATTTCCGCACGCTGTACCTGACCGCGACGCATTCGGTCTACGCCATCCCGACCAGGACCGGACCGCGCCACGAGCCCTATATGAGCGGACGGCGCAGCAGCGGTGGTCCAAGCACGGGCCCCGCGGCCACAGCGCCGATCCTCGCCGATGGCGAGTTGCGGCTCGATCCGAACCGCTGCGCCATGATCATCCAGGATCTGCAGAACGACGTGATCATGGATGGCGGCGCCTTCGCCGACTCCGGTGCGCCGGGCCATGCCAAGCAACAGCACGTTGTCGAGAATGTCCGGCGCCTGGCGGAGACCGCGCGGGCGCGCGGCGTCGCGATTATCCATGTCTGGTTCGTGGTCGAAGCAGGCGCGCCCGGCGTGACGCTGAACGCGCCGCTGTTCGAAGGCCTGGTCGACAGCAAGGCGATGGTGCGCGGCAGCTGGGGCGCGGCGCCGGTGTCAGGCCTCGAGCCGCGGCCCGGCGATTTCGTGGTCGAGAAGATGCGCATGAGCGCCTGGGAAGGCACCAAGCTGGAGACGATCCTGAAAGCCACCGGCCGCGACATGATCATCAACACCGGGGCCTGGACCAACATGTCGGTCGAGCACACCGCCCGTACCGGCGCCGACAAGGGCTACTTCATGATCGTGCCGGAGGACTGCTGCTCGACCATGAATGCCGACTGGCACTCGGCGTCGATCAATTTTGCCATGCAGAACGTCGCCGTGGTCACGCGCGCGGATGCCGTCATCAGAGCGCTGGGATGAGCGGTGGCGAAGCTTCTGCATCTCTCCTGCTCGCCGCGCCCCGACTCCGAGTCCAGTGCCGGTGCAGGCGTGTTCCTTGACGGCTTTCGCCAGGCCCGCCCCGATTGGGACATCGACGTCGCCGACCTCTGGCGCGAGCGGATGCCGGAATTTGCAGGTCCCATCGTCGAGGCCAAATATGCGCGCATGAACGCGCAGGCCTTCAACGATGCTCAGCGCAACAGCTTTGCCGAAGCCGAGCGGATGGCCCTGCGCTTCGCGCTGGCCGATCGCGTGCTGATCTCGACGCCGATGTGGAACTTCAGCATCCCCTACAAGCTGAAGCAGTGGTTCGACATCATCATCCAGCCCGGCCTGACGTTCCACTTCGATCCCGTGCAAGGTTACCTTCCGCTGCTGAAGGACCGGCCGACCATTGTCATCCTCGCCTCAGGCAGCGATTTCGCGACCGGCATGAACCGCGGTCGCATCGACATGGCGACACCCTATTTGCGCGAAGCGCTCCGCTTCATCGGTGTCAGCGACGTGCGCTTCGTGCCGATCGGCCCAACCGCAGGTCCGGCCGAACCGATCCGCGCCGCCCGCGAGTCTGCGCATCGCCGCCTCGCCGAGATGGCGAAGCGGTTCTGAGCCGCACTGTCAGCTGAATCGTCCGGTGCCATGACTCATGGCCATCACTCTCCGTCCGGCGCGATCACGCCCTTCGAGAAGATGAAGCAGCCGTAGAAGCGCCGCTCGCCGGTGGCGATGACGCAATAGGCCGTTTTGGCCTTCTCATAGAAGGCGTGACGCTCGACCCCGACCAGCGGCCAGGAACGTCCCTCGGCGCGGTCGATCACGGCCTGCACTTCGCGCTGCACCGGCGGCACCTCCTGCGGCTGGCCGACGATCTCCATCCGCATGGCCGCGTCGTCCACGAACGTATCGAGCGGCAGCACCGAGAGAATGGCTTCGACCGCCTTTGCGGTGCTGACATTGTCGATGCGAAGCAGCTCGCCGAATGCGGTCTGGCGCGCGATCGAGTCGGCCGGGAAATTGGTATCGCACACGACCAGACGATCCCCGTGCCCCATGGCACGCAAGGCATAGAGCACGTCGGCATTGAGCAGCGGGTTGATGCCCTTGAGCATATTGTATCGTTCCCTCTCTCGGAATCGCCCGGACTCTGAAGGTCCGGCTGCCCATCTATATCACCCCCAATCGACTTCTCCAGTCGCTATAAGCAGGCGTCCCGCGGATCGATCTTCGCCCCACTCCGCAATCGAGCGACTTGAGCCATGCCGTTGGTGATCGGGCCTGATTTCTGGCCGTCACATCCCCCAGCGCAGTGCCGCGGTATGCACCGGCGCGTCCCACAACTCCTTTGACTGGCCATCGAGCACCGAGACCGTGATCGAGGCGCCGGCCATGTCGAGGGACGTCACGTAGGAGCCGGTCAGGAAACGCGTCGCCGTGATGCCGGCGCCATCCAGGAGGCGCTTGGCACTGTTGGCCATCAGATAGAGCTCGATCAGCGGCGTTGCGCCGAAACCGTTGACCAGAAGCAGGACTTCGCTGCCCTTGCTCAGCGCGAGATCATCCAGGATCGCGCCAATTATGTCGGCTGCAATCGCATCGGCAGAGGCCAGCGGCACCCTGCGCCGCCCCGGTTCGCCATGGATGCCGACCCCCATCTCCATTTCGTTGTCAGCCAGTGTGAAGTTCGGCCGTCCTGCCGCAGGAACGGTGCACGGCGACAGCGCCACGCCCATCGAGCGGGTACGCCTGTTGACCTCATCGCCGAGCGTCTTGAGCGCGGCGAGCGGCATGCCCTTTTCGGCCGCGGCGCCGACCATCTTTTCCACGATCAGCGTGCCTGCAACGCCGCGACGACCGGTGGTGTAGGTCGATTTCTCGACCGCGACGTCGTCATTGGTCACGACGCTCGCGACCTCGCGCCCGGCCATTTCGGCGGCCATGGTGAAATTCATCACATCGCCTTCGTAATTCTTGACGATGAAGAGCACGCCCGCCCCGGTATCGACGGCCTCGGCCGCCTCGATCATCTGATCCGGCGTCGGCGAAGTGAAGACCTGGCCCGGACAGGCGGCATCGAGCATGCCATGGCCGACAAAGCCGGCATGAAGCGGTTCATGGCCGGAGCCGCCGCCCGAGATCAGCGCGACCTTGCCCGGCTTCAGATTGCGGCGGCGCACGAACTTCCTGTCAGGACCGAGCTGCAGGATATCGGCATGCGCAGCCGCGAGCCCATCGAGACTCTCTTCGAGCACCGTGTCGGCGCTGTTGATCAACTTTTTCATGGCGTCCTCCCGGTTATCTTTTGCGTTTCGAATGGGTCAGCCGATGCTCTCGGCATAGCGGGCGAGCTGGGCGGCAAAGTCGACGATGAGCTGCTCCAGCGCACGATTTTTCTTGTCGTCGCCGAGATCGGGCACCGTCACGGTCACATCGCGCGTGCGCGTCTCGCGATGAGCGCCACGCAGCCGCCCCGGATGCGCGCGCCCATAGGCTTCCAGAAAAGCCGCGCGCTCGGTACCGGAGAGATGGCAGACCTCGAAGATGATCGCGACATGCTTGGCCGGAATCGGCACCAGATAGGCCGGATTGGTGATCTGGCTGACGAAGGAGCGGTTCTTGCCGAGCGCCGCCGCGAGCTTCAACCGCGTTCCGGATGGCCGGTTGTCGAGCGCCCGCCGCAGGATGAGCTTGTAATCCGCGACGTTGCTGTCGCCCGGCCGGCTTATGTCCTCGCCTGCATCCTCGCTCATGCGCTCACCCCGGCGATGGCGGCTTTGAGCCGGGCCACGGCGATCGGAGAGACCGAGAGGGTTGTCAGGCCCGTCGCCAGCAACGCCCTAGTCAAGCGCGTATCGGCGGCGGCATCGCCGCAGAGCGAGACCTCGACGCCGCGCTTGAGCCCGGCCTCGACCGTCCGTGCGATCAGCGCCAGCACCGCCGGATGGCCGGCATCGTTGAGGTCGGCGACGGCGCCGATGTCGCGCGCCGCGGCCATTGTGTATTGGGTCAGGTCATTTGAGCCGATGGAATAGAACGCCGCGCCGAAATCTTCCGCGCAGAGCGCGGCCGAGGGAACCTCGACCATGATGCCGAGAGGCGGCTTGGCGCAGTCTGTGCCTGCTGCCTTCAGTGCAGCGAATTCCTCGTCCAGCATGGCGTTCGCACGATCGAGCTCCGTGGGAATCGCCACCATCGGCAGCATCACCTTCAGCGTCCCATGCACGGCTGCACGGCACAGCGCCCGCAACTGCACGCGAAACACCTCCGGCCGCGCCAGCGATAGCCTGATGCCGCGCAGGCCCAGGAACGGATTGCGCTCGCCATCAACAGTCACGCCGGGGATCGGCTTGTCGCCGCCGGCATCGAGGGTGCGGATCGTCACCGGTCGCCCTTCGGCCCATTCGAGAATGCGGCGGTAGACCTGATATTGCGCATCCTCGCCCGGAAGTCCTCTCGATCCCTCGAACAGAAACTCCGTCCGTACGAGTCCGATGCCGTCGCAGATGGCGGGATCGAGGCCTGCGAGATCTTCCGGCGCAGCGACATTGAGGAGAACGGCGATACGGCGGCCATCGGCTGTCACCGCGGGCTTGAGGCGACCAGCATCGGCGGCAATCTGCGCGGCATTCGCAGCCGCCATGCGTTGCTCGAACAGGCGGCGCGTTTCGGGCATGGGATTGAAGATCACGGTGCCGGCGTCACCGTCGACCAGCGCCAGTGACGGCGGCTGTCCGTTCCATGGCAACGGCCCCAACCCGACGACCATTGGGGCGCCACGCGATCGCGCGAGCATCGCGACATGCGACGATGGCGATCCGCTGGCGAGCGCAATCGCGCCGCCGCGGGTCCAGTCAACGGCGAGGAATGTCGATGGCGAAATATCATTACCCGTAACGACCGAATCGCCGGAGATGTTGGCGATCGTGTTTGCACCGTTCAGGCCCGCGAGGACGCGATCGCGAATGTCGACAAGATCGGCAGCACGCGCCCGAAAATATTCCTCATCCGCCGCGCGGTAGCCGGCGATCTCGACGTCGAGTGCCACCCGCCAGGCTTCATCGGCGGCCGTACCGCCCGCAATGGCTTCGTAAGCGCCCTCCGCAAGCGCATCGTCGCCGAGCATCGCGACCTGGAACTCCAGGATCTCCGCGGCCTCGCCGTGAACCGTCGCAATCAAATCGGCGAGCTCGCTTGCAGCGCCCTCGATCGCCGCCTTCAGCGCTGCGGCCTCCTGTGCCGGATCGCCCTTCTCAGCCCTGCTCGCCACTTCGCTCGTCAGCACCGCGACCGGGCCGATGGCTAGGCCTGGCGAAGCGGGATGGCCGGTCAGGTGAATCTCGCCCACGACTTATGCCTCGCCGAACCCATCATGCACCAGCGCCAGCATGGCCGCGAGCGCCGCCTCGCCATCGGGACCGTTGACGCGGAAATGCAGCGTTGCGCCCTGCGGCGCTTTCACACGCATCACCTTCACCGGGCTCTTGGCGTCCGTCCACGGTCCCTCGGCCGCAAGCGCAATCTCGATCTTTGCGGTAAAGCCCTTTGCCAGTTGCGTCAGCTTCACCGATGGCCGCGCGTGCAGGCCGACCGGATTGACGAGGACCGCCGAGGCGGTCAGCGGCGCAAACGTCTGGGCCGCCCGGTTGGCGTTAACATCATGCATAGAATTCCTCCGCACTGCGCTTGACGGCGGCAAGCGATGAGCCGCCCGACGATTCGGTCGCGGCGATCACCGCCCCCTCGACCACTGGGGCATTGCAAACCAGAACGCGCGCGCGACGATCTTCGGGGAGCATCTCCACTGCCATCTCGGAATTGGTCTCGGCACCCCCGAGGTCGACCAGGATCGCCACGCCTGCCGGCGACCAGGCCGACTCGATCGCCTCGAGGATTCCGGAAACGTTCGTACCAAGTCCGCCATCGACATCGCCGCCGGTCCAGGCCAGCGGCACTGCGTCACCGACCATCTGGCGCACCATATCGGCCGCGCCTTCCGCGATCTTCGGTGAATGCGACACGATGACAATTCCGACATTGCTCATGGATTGACCTCGAACTCCAGTGTCTCAACGGCTGCGCCGATCAGAAGGGACGCCGAGCGCGAGCCGGGATCCATGTGACCGATGGAACGTTCACCAAGGAACGATGCGCGGCCGCGAATCGCCTGCATCGGCGTGGTGCGATCGGCGGCCTGCGCAGCCTCAGCCGCGATCGCCTTGGCATCGCCGCCTCCCGCCAGGACGGCGTGAACCGGCACCAGGACATCCAGCAGCGTTTTCTGCCCCGCCTCCGAACGGCCGCGCGCCTTGACGGCTTCGATCGCCTTCTCCGTCGCGGCGACCAGATCAGAGCGGCTCGGTTGCTCCGGAAGCGCCTTACCCAGTTCCATGAAGAAAGTTCCGACCAGCGGCCCCGACGCGCCGCCGACCTTCATCACCAACGTCATTCCTATCGCCTTCAGCATTTCGGGAAGCGACTTGTCGGCAAGGCCCGGCAGTGCCGCGAGCACCGCCTCGAAACCGCGCTTCATGTTCAGCCCGTGATCCCCATCGCCAATCGCCTGGTCGAGGCTCGTCAATTCCTCCGCGTGCTCGATCACTGAACCCGCCAGCGCTCGCACCAATCTTTCCCTGGCTACCCGATCAAGGCTCATGCCGCCACCCTCCAGCCATTCGCATCGAAAAACAGCGGTTTGTTGAGACAGAGTGACACGACATCTCCGGCGCCAAAGCCCGCCTCGGGATCCGCCAGGGTCACAACTGGCCGGCCGGCGAGGTCGAGATGGAGATGGCTCTGGTCGCCGAGATGCTCGACCCGCTTGACAATTGCCGAGACCTCGCCGCCGCCGCGGGCGATTGCCAGATGCTCGGTCCGCGCGCCGACCGTCGTGGCACCGGCAGGCCCACGGCCGAACAGAGCTGCCGGAAGCAGATTGATCGTCGGCTGGCCCAGCCTTGCTGCGACATGCGCGTTGATCGGGTTCTCGTAGATCTCGCGCGGCGAGCCGATCTGCAACAGCCGTCCGCCCTCGATCACGCCGATGCGCGAGGCCATGGTCATCGCTTCGGTTTGGTCGTGGGTGACATAAAGAATCGTCGCGCCGAGATCGACCTGGATGCGCTTGAGCTCGAGACGCAACTCGCCGCGCAGCTTGGCATCCAGCGAGGACAGCGGCTCGTCCATCAGATAGATCGAGGGCGAACGCACCAGCGCCCGGCCGATCGCAACGCGCTGCATCTGCCCGCCCGAGAGCTGCGTCGCCTTGTTGTCCAGCTTGTTCTCGATGTGAAGCAGACGCGCGACCTCCTGCACCTTCATGCGAATATCGGCTTCGCCCACGCGGCGGGTCGGCGCGCGCAACGCGAAGGCCATGTTCTCGAACACGGTGAGGTGCGGATACAGCGAATATTGCTGGAAGACGAAGGCCACATCGCGGTCCGCCGGCGCATTGCCGGTGACGTCACGCCCGTCGATCCGGATCGAGCCGCTATCCGGCTGCTCCAATCCGGCGATCAATCGCAATGCCGTGGTCTTGCCGGCGCCGGTCGGCCCGAGCAGCGCGACGAACTCGCCGTCGCCGACGGTCAGCGACAGATCCCTCAAGGCCTGCGTCTTGCCGAAGGCCTTGGAAACGGAGACGATCTCGACCTCAGCCATGCGCAACTCCCTCATGCAGCGCAGTGCGAATGGCCCGGCCCGACGCCTTGTCGAAGATCGACAGCGTGTCGGGCCGGAAGTCGAGCCCAACGGTCTCGCCCGTCCGAAACGATCTGCTGCTGGGCGAGCGGGCCTTGAGCGCGCCATAGCTCGTCGTCACCGTCACGATCTGCGTCGTGCCCAGATATTCTGTGCCATAGACCTCGCCGCGCACCATGCCGCGATCGGTGAAGCGCACATGCTCGGGTCGCACGCCGAGCACGAGCTCGCTCTCCGCCATCGCCTCGCGTGCAGCCGGAATGGCCACATCTCGCTCGCCGAGCCGGATTGCCTCGGCGCCGCTCTGCAGCCCGCCACGGAACGGCAGGAAGTTCATCGGCGGCGAGCCGATAAAATCCGCAACGAACAGCGAAGCCGGCCGGTCATAGATGTCCCGCGGGCTTGCGACCTGCTCGACAACGCCGTTGTTCATCACCGCGATCCTGTCGGCCATCGCCATGGCCTCGAGCTGGTCATGGGTGACATAGACGGTGGTCGCGCCGAGCCGGTCATGCAGGGCACGCAGCTCATGAATCATGGCCTCGCGCATCTCGGTATCGAGCGCGCCGAGCGGCTCGTCCATCAGGAAGCATTTTGGCTTGCGCACGATCGCCCGCCCGAGCGCGACGCGCTGCCGGTCGCCGCCGGCAAGGCCGGAGACGGAACGGTCGAGGAGATGGGAGATCCGCAGGATGCGCGCGGCCTCGACGACCCGGCGGTCGCGCTCGGCCGCACCGATGCCCTCGCATTTCAGGGGAAAGCCGATGTTGCGCCGGACATTCATGTGCGGATAGAGCGCAAACAGCTGGAACACGAAGGCGATGTCGCGCGCCGAGGCGCGGTTCATCGTCACGTCCTTGCCGTCGAGCCTGATCGTGCCTGCCGTCGGCAGCTCCAGGCCGGCGATCATGCGGAGCGTTGTGGTCTTGCCACAGCCGGATGGTCCGAGCAGGCAAAGGAACTGGCCGTCCTCCACGGTGAAGCTTGCGGACTTGACAGCATGGAAGTCACCAAAGGATTTGTCGAGCGCCTCGACCTTGATCTGTGCCATCGCGCTACTCCCGGACCTTCGACACGATGGTGAACATCACCGTGCCGAACAGGGTTGTTGCGAACGACCAGGAATACAGAGTCAGTGAGAATGGCTGCATCAGCATCACCACACCGGCAGCGATGATCGCGGTCGCCACGGCTTCAAGCGGGCCGCGGCGCAGAATGCGGTCTGCAAGCCCGCGAGGGGCGATGGATGGGGTAACATCGACACTCATTTGCGGACGGCTCCAAAGGTGATGCCGCGCAGCAGATGCTTGCGCAGAAGCACCGTGAACACCACAATCGGCACCAGGAACAGCGTGGTGCCGGCGGCGACCGCGGGCCAGTCCTGCCCGCCCTCGCCGATGATGATCGGAATGAACGGCGGCGCCGTCTGCGCGTTGCCCGAGGTGAGAAGCACGGCGAAGGCGTATTCGTTCCAGGCGAAGATCAGGCAGAAGATCGCGGTTGCCGCAATTCCCGTGGTGGCCTGCGGCAGCACCACCTTCACGAAGGCCTGGAAGCGGGTGTAGCCGTCGATCATCGCCGCTTCTTCGTACTCGCGCGGGATTTCGTCGATGAAGCCCTTGAGCAGCCAGACGGCGAGCGAGACATTGACCGAGGTGTAGAGCAGGATCATCCCGAGCCTGGTGTCTGACAATCCGATGGTGCGGTACGTCAGATAGATCGGGATCGCGACCGCGATCGGCGGCATCATCCTGGTCGACAGGATGAAGAACAGCAGATCATCCTTCAGCGGCACGCGGAACCGCGAGAAGCCGTAGGCCGACAAAGTGCCGAGCGCGACAGCGAGCACGGTCGAACCGAACGCGATGATCAGCGAGTTGACGAAGCGCGGCACATAGTTCGAGGGACCGGCAACCACCATGTTGCGGCTGCGCGCGATGTCGTCGCACATCCCCTGCGGCGGTCCCAGCGAACGGATGAACTCGGGCGTCTGGCGCGAGCGCGTCGTGAACAGGTTGCAGAAGCCTTCGAGCGACGGCTTGAACAGCACCTTGGGCGGATAGGAGATCGCATCGTCAGGCGACTTGAACGCGGTGAGCATGATCCAGACCAGCGGGATCATGGTGATGACGGCGTAGAGCACGACCAGCGAACCGGCAAAGCGCCGCGTCGTGGCCGAGGGCTCGACGACCGAATGGGCTGTGGTGGCTGAGGTCATCGGCTTTTCACCTTGTTCAGCGCCTTGACGTAGATATTGGCGAGACCGAAGACCGTCACGAACAGGATGATCGCGAAGGCCGAGGAATAGCCGGTGCGCCAGCTCTCGAACGCGGCCCGCTTGAGCGTGATCGAGGCAACTTCGGTGGTCGATCCCGGCCCCCCGCCGGTCAGCAGATTGACCATGTCGAACATCTTGAAATTCTCGATACCGCGAAACAGCACCGCCAGCATGATGAACGGCAGTGCCATCGGCAGCGTGATCGACCAGAACTGCCGCCATTTCGACGCGCGATCGACCTCCGCCGCTTCGTAGATGTAATCGGGGATCGAACGCAGGCCTGCGAGGCAGATCAGCATCACATAGGGCGTCCACATCCAGGCATCGACGATGACGATGGCCCAGGGGCTCAGCGTGACGTCGCCCAGCATCTGGAAGGACGAGGCCGCGCGTCCGGTGAAGAAGGCGACGACGTAGTTGAACAGTCCGATCTGGGGCTGGTACAGGAACGTCCAGAAATTGCCGACGACGGCCGGCGACAGCATCATCGGCAGCAGGATGATCGTGGTCCAAATCCCGTGGCCCCTGAACTTCTTGTCGATGAGATAGGCCAGGCCAAATCCGAGAACGGTCTCGATCACGACAGTCCAGATCACGAAATGCGCCGTCACCTGCATCGCCGCCCAGATGTCGGGATCGGTCAGGATCGACTGGTACCAGTCGGCGCCCAGCCAGATCGTCGGCACATTGGCTCTGTTGGCGCGATAGTTCGTGAACGACAGATAGATGGTCCAGAGCAGCGGAAAGATGTTGATCGCCAGTAGCAACACGATCGTCGGCGTGATGAAGAGCCACGCGAGCGTCCTGTCCGACAGGCCGCGGATACGATGCGCCACACTGGGCCGGACCATGACGGCCCGATAGGTGATCCGCGAAGAGGCACTCAATTCATTCATTGCAGCGACCGATCCTGGCACCCGGGATGTCGACGATGCGACAGTTCCGGTCATCGAAGGAAAGCCCGGAGCGCGAGCGCACGCGCTCCGGGAATCAACCTCAGAACTTCTTGCCTTCTTCCTTGAAGATCGCCTTCCAGTCCTTGACCAGACCGTCGAGCGCTTCCTGTGCGGTGCCCTTGTCGGCCACCACGTAATCATGCACGCGCTTCTGCTCGGCTTGCAGCAGCTGGGCGTAGGACGGCTCGGCCCAGAAGTCGACCACCATGCCCATCGATTGCAGGAACTCCTTGGCGAACGGCGCACTGCTCGGGAAGCTCGGATCGTTCAGCACCGACTTGGCGCAGGAATAGCCGCCGAGCGCCCACCACTTCTTCTGGACGTCGCCGCCGGAGAACCACTTGATGTATTGCAGCGCCTCGGGCTGGTTCTTCGAGTAGGAGACCACCGAGATGCCCTGTCCGCCGAGCTGCGTCGCCTGCGCGGCGGGACCGGCCGGATTGACGAAGAAGCCGATCTTGTCGCCGCCGACATTCGGGTCCTTGTAGAGGCCCGGGAAGAACGCGAAGAAGTTCATCTGCAGTGCGACCTGGCCGGACTTGAAGGCATCAAGCCCTTCCGACATGTAGGAGTTGGAGGCGCCGGGCGGCGTGCAGCACTTGTAGAGCTCCTTGTAGGCTTCGAGTCCCTTCACCGCGTTGGCCGAGTTCACGAACCCGTCCATCGCATAGGGCTTCTTCGGATCGTCGTATTTGAAGCCGTAATCGTAGAGGTAGTTCGAGACGCCCATGGTGATTCCTTCCGAGCCACGCTCGGTATAGATCGAGGCGCCATAGACCTTCTTGCCGTCGATCTCGCGGCCCTGGAAGAATTGCGCAATGTCCTTGAGCTCATCGAGCGTCTTCGGCACACCGATTTCGCGGCCGTACTTGGCCTTGAAGTCCTTCTGCACGTCCGGCCGTGCGAACCAGTCCTTGCGATAGGTCCAGCCCACCGCATCGCCCATCGCCGGCAGCGCCCAATAGTTCGGCGTGTTCTTCGGCCATTCGGAATAGCCGACCACCGTCGCCGGCATGTAGTCGTCCATGCTGATTCCTTCCTTCTTGAAGAAATCGTTGAGCTTGACGTACTGGCCGTTCTCCGCGGCACCCCCGATCCATTGGGAATCGCCGATGATGAGGTCGCACAGCGAGCCGTGCGAATTGAGTTCGTTCAGGAAGCGATCGGCATAATTGGTCCACGGCACGAATTCGAACTTCATACCGATACCCGATTTGGCGGTGAAGTCCTTCGACAATTCGACCAATGCGTTGGCCGGGTCCCATGCGGCCCAGCACAGCGTGATGGTCTTGCCTTGCGCCTGCGCGGGCGTGGTGCCCGCTCCGACGCCAAATGCGGCGGCGACTGCCCCGCATGCCACTACAAGCGTCTTCGTCGTCCGTTTCATTACACGTTCCCTCCTGGTGGACCGGCCATCGACATGGCGCGGCTTTCCTACCCGCTCGAATGCTTCGAGCAGAGCAACACAGTCCATGACGAGCTGAGTAACTAAACTGGTGTTTCCTCGCGCCACCCGGATTCTATAGGCCCGGCAGGCTCGATTTGTTTAGTGAACCACCAATTACTAAACATTGCAAGCGCAGTTTCTCAGGCTTCCGGCATCGGGCCCGCGGAGATTGCACTCCGCCTCCAGCACACGAAAATTCGGCGCGCCTACAGCACTTGTAGCCCGATTGATTTGATCACCGGCGCAAGGCTTGCCGAGGTGGCATCGACAACCCGCTGGAATTTCTCCGGACTTGAATCGCTGTCGGGCTCCATGCCCTGCGCGCGATAATTCGCCTGCAATGCTGGATCGGCCATCGCCGCCCGCGTTGCCTGCGCGATGCGGTCGATGATCGCATCGTCGGTTTTTGTCGGAGCGAAAAGGCCGAACCATCCCTCGTAGCTGAGATCAGGCATGCCGGATTCAATCGCGGTCGGGATGTCGGGCGCGCCGCTCAAGCGCCTGTCGGTGGTAACCGCAAGCAGCCTTATTTTGCCGGCCCGTCTCAGTTGCTGCAATTGGTCCGACATCACGGCAATGACGAGCGATATCTGGCCGCTGACGAGATCGTTGGTAGCCTGCGAGACTCCCCGATAGGGAACGTGGACGATATCCAGGCTGCCTGCCTGCTGCTTGAACAGCTCCCCCACGAGGTGATTGCCGGTGCCGATGCCCGGGGTCCCATAGGACAGCCTGCCCGGTTTGCTCCTGGCATAGGCGATCAGGCCTTGCAGATCCATAGCAGGCAGCGACGGATGGACGGCGAAAACCAGTGCGCTGCTGATCAGGCGATAGATCGCCCGGAAATCCGCGACCGAATAGGAAGGATTTGGCGTCGTCAGCGGAATGATGACCTGCGTGCTGCCGTTTCCCAGAAGCAGCGAATAGCCATCGGGCTTCTCGCGCGCCACCGCGGTTGTCCCGATCGCGCCGCCTGCACCGCCAACATTTTCCACAAATGTCGGACCGAGTTGATAGGACATCTTCTCGACCCAGGGGCGACCGATCTGATCACCTGAGCCGCCGGCCGCATAGGGAATCACAAGGCGAATGGGCCGCGATGGATAGTCAGCGGCTTTCCCGCTGCGCGAGAGTCCGGGGAGCGCAACGGCAAACGTGGCCGCGTTGACGAAATCTCGTCGCGAAAGGGAAGGCATGTCCTATTTCCGAACGTCGTAAGCTTTGATCAGCGGCGGGACCGGCTCCCAAAGCTCCAAACGCAGGAGACAGCCATCGTCAATGGCACATGCGATCAGCGTGCCATCACGGAATGCGCGCAGAACGAGAGTGTCCATCCGTTTTCGACTAAGGTCCCTGCGCAAGCCAGACAGCTCGGTGGAAGAGCAAGCCTCATCCACCAGTCTAACGCCTTCATCTAACTACAATATTTTCAAATGCGCTGGGCTGGCTGAAGCTACGGCGCGTAGACCTGAAGCGCTCCCGCTGCTTTCGTCGGGTTTACTGTACGCTTCGTTCTGATAGGACAAGGACAGACAACTTTGACTCCCCGCTGCGGGGACGATGGCGCGTGTCAGACAACAACCAAGACTCGGCCATTTCTTTTGGGCCATTTCGACTGTTTCCGAAGTCCCGTCTCCTGGAGAAGGACGGCGCGCATCTTCATGTCGGCGGCCGCGCGCTCGACATCCTGATCTTCCTGGCCGAGCGGCCCGGCGAAGTGGTCGACAAGCGGGAGCTCGTCAAGCGTGTCTGGGCCGACGTGAATGTCGACGATGGCAGTCTCCGTTTCCACATCGCGGCCCTGCGCAAGACACTCGGCGACACCGGCAAGTCGGCCCGCTACGTCGTCAACGTCCCCGGGCGCGGTTATTGCTTCGTCGCGTCTCTCACCCAGATTGCTCCCGCGCCTTCTGCTCCCGCGACGGCTATCCCTCCGCCCCGCTCCCTTCCCGCTCCGCTCGCGCGGGTGATCGGGCGAGACGAGGTCATCGAGAAGATTTCGGCCGGGCTCGCGATGCATCGTTTCGTGACGGTGGTCGGCCCAGGCGGCATCGGCAAGACCGCGGTGGCCGTGACCGTCGGCCATCGCCGGCTCGCCCATTTCGACGGGCATGTGTTCTTCGTCGACTTCGGACCGGTGCGGAAGCCTGAACTCGCAGCAATCACCATCGCATCAGCGCTCGGGCTATCCGTCAATGCGGAGGATCCGGTCCCGGCCCTGTTGACGCACCTGCAGACGAAACCGACGCTGCTGATCTTCGACAGTTGCGAGCACGTGCTGGAGACGCTTGCACCGCTGGTCGAGCGCCTCGTTCGCGAGGTGCCTCGATTGCATGTGTTGGCGACCAGCAGGGAATCCTTCCGCAGCGAGGGCGAAAGGATCTTTCGGCTGTTTCCACTGGATTGTCCGCCTCGGAGCGACGACCTCACCGTAACCGACGTCCTTGCCTATCCAGCCGCCCAGCTCTTCGTCGAACGTATCGCGCAGAGCTCCGGACCGTTTCAGCTGAGCGCAGAAGACGCGCCGCTGGTGGCCGACATCTGCCGCCGCCTCGACGGCATCGCGCTCGCGATCGAGCTCGCTGCGGGGCGCGTCAACGCCTATGGCATCGCCGGCACGGCATCCCTGCTCGACAGCCGCTTTTCGCTGCAATGGCGCGGACGGCGCACGGCCATCCCGCGACATCAGACGCTCGGCGCCGCGCTCGACTGGAGCTACGACCTGCTTCCCGCATCCGAGAGCGCGATCTTGCGGAGATTGTCCGTGTTCGCCGGGCCGTTCACGCCGGAGGCGGCTGCCGCCGTCGCCTCGGGCGACGGGCTCAGTGCCGCCGCGACCATGGAGGCGATCGACAATCTCGTCACGAAATCGCTGATCGCACCGTCAGCTGCGCGAACACTGCGCTATCGCCTGCTGGATACCACCCGCTCCTACGCGCTTGGCAAGCTGAACGAGGCCGGTGAAGCGAGGCGGATTGCACAGCGGCACGCCAAATATTTTCGCGACCTTTTCGAGCGCGCCGAGGCCGAAACGTCCGCTCCACTGGCGGACTGGCTCGACACCTACGGCGCCGAGTTGGACAATCTGCGCGCTGCGCTGGATTGGGCTTTTTCGCCTGAAGGCGATGCCCGGCTCGGCATCGCGCTGACGGCGGTGGCGGTCACGCTCTGGATCAGGCTTTCGTTGTTCGCCGAGTGTCGCGAGCGCGCCAGGACGGCGCTTGCCGCGCTGGGAGACCATGACGACGAGCGCGTGCGCATGCAGCTGCTGGCAGCGCTCGGCTGGTCGTTGATGTACGGCGAAGGACGCGCACGCGAGGCCCGCCCGATCCTCGAGGCCACGCTTGAACTTGCCGAGAAGCTCGACGACAAGGATTTCCGGTTGCGGGCCCTCTGGGGCCTCTCAATCGACCAGTTCAACAATGGAGCGTTCGGCAGGGCACGCGCGCTTGCCGACCGTTTCGCCGAAGCCGCGGCGCATTCACCCGACAACACGGATCTCATGCTGGCGGACCGGTTGACGGCCGTCGTGCTGCATTATCTCGGAGACCAACGCGAGGCCCGCCTTCGTATCGACCGGGTGAATTCGTCCCTGCATGTGCTGGCCGAGAAGCCGAAGATCTTCCCGCTCGATCTGCGGATTTCGACGCAATACTTCCGCGCCCGCATCCTGTGGCTCCAGGGTCATGCCGATCAGGCTCTGGCGTTGGCCGAACAGAATATCCACGAAGGGCGGGCCAACGGCCACGCCCTGACATTCTGTAGCGTGCTCGGACAAGCCGCCTGCCCGATTGCCTTCCTCGCCGGCGACTACGAGGCCGCCGAGCGCTACGGCACCGAGCTGCTCGAGCACGCCGATCGCCACGCCATCCGGCTCTGGGGGCTGTGGGCCCGTGCGTTCAACGCGCTGGTCGCTGCAAAGCGCACAGACGTCGACGCAGGCTTGCCGCTGTTGCGAGACGAGCTCAATCGCGCCGGCGATGCGCGCTTCCTGCCGCGCTTCCTTCCCCTGCTTGGCGAGCTCGCCGCGTGCTTCGGACAAGCCAATCAGGTTCACCATGGCTTCGACACGATCGAGAGCGCGCTGGCGCGCTGCAACGACAGGCAGGAGCGCTGGTATCTGCCGGAGCTGCTCCGCATCAAGGGTGAGCTGATGCGGAAGGAGTCACCGCAATCGGATGCCGCAGATGCCTGCTTTCACGAAGCCATGGAGCTGACAGCACAGCAAGGCGCGCACTTCTGGCAGCTGCGTTGCGCGATCAGCATTGCGCAACTCAGGATCGGACGAGACCAGCGCGCCGAGGCGCGCGCGGTGCTCGAGAAGGCATGCAACGCCATGGCCGAAGGATCAGCGATCGCCGACATGCAGATGGCGCGCGACCTGATCGCGCATTTGCGGGTCTGAATCCAACGTGTCTCGCGACGCCGCATCATGGTCGTGGCGCGCGGTTCCCGTCGTTCGATTCATCCAGCTCTCGGAATAAAGCCAGGGACACCGGTCTCAATCACCGAGTTGAATCTGACGTTCGTCTTGATCTGTTCCCGTATTTCCCGCATGGCCTCATCAGGCAAAGCGGAGATATCGATATTTTCCCGAATGCGCCGAGGGTTTGTCGAGGTGGTCAGAAAAGCGGAGCCGCGTTGTACGGCCCATGCCAGTGCGATCTGAGCCGGCGTCTTATGCAGGCGCTCCGCGACGGCGGTGATCACCGGGTCGGCCAAGACGTTCGGCTTCATGGCGTGTCCAAGCGCCGCAAACGCTTGCAACACAATGCCGTGCTCGCGGCAGAAGTCGAGCAGCTCCCATTCGGGAAGATACGGATGCGCCTCGACCTGCACCATGGCAGGCCTGATCCGCGCGACGGCCACGATCTCGCGCAGTTTTTCCAGGGTAATGTCCGAAAGGCCGATCGACTTGCAGTGTCCTTGATCGACGAGGCGCTCCATCGCGTGCCAGGTCTCAGCCAGCGTCACGCCTTTATCATAGATGACGTGGCCGCCCGCGTCCCGCGGATCCTGATCGTCGCCGGGCTGGAAGGCAAAGGGCGTATGGATGATGTAGCAGTCGATATCGTCGAGTTGCAGGCGCTTGCGGCTCGCGTCGAGGGCGGGCTTGACCCGCTCCGGCCGATGATTGGTATTCCACAGCTTCGTCGTCACGAACAGGTCCTGGCGTCGAAGCTTACCCGCCGTGAACGCGCCCTGCATCGCATCGCCGACGGCCGCTTCATTGCGATAGCGCTCGGCGCAATCGAGGTGCCGGAAACCGGCTTCCAGCGCGTCATCGGTGGCCCGTCTGGTCACGACTGGATCGGGAATGAGCGTGCCAAATCCCACTGCGGGAATCGTTCCGGACTCATGAGTGGGAATCCTCGTGTAGCGAAGCGAATCGGAGGTGGTCATATTGATGCTCCTTTGACGATCGCTCGCCGACGCTGCGGACGAGATGATCGAGGTTGCGGGCCAATGTCATGTCGCGGCTCGCCGGCATCAGCCGGCAGGCCGCGGCTTACGGAGAAAGAACACGAGCGGGATCACGACCAGCATGGCGAACATCAGGATCTCGAACTGATCGATCACGGCCACCGTAGCCGCCTGATGCGTGACCATGCCGTTCAGCGCCGCAAGACCCGGCTTGCCGATCGGGCCCACCGTGTTCGCAGCGATACGGAAGGGCGTGAGATGCTTGGCAAGCGCGACGTGCACGGCCTGGGTGTTGGCATAGAAGAACAGCTGAACCACCGCGATGCCGATCGTGCTGCCATAGAGGCGCGACAGATTGATCAGCGCGCTGCCTTCCGAACGCAGCCTCGGATCAAGTGTGCCGAATGCGGCCCTGGCGAGCGCCGGCAGCAGCATGCCGAGACCCGCGCCCTGGAGGAAACCGGCCTCGACGACAGGTCGCCAATCCATCTCGGGCGAATAGCCGAGCATCAACCAATTGGCATACACCACCAGCGCCATTCCACCCATGAGGAACGGCCGGTAGTCTAACTGGATCGGAGCAAGGCTCGTCAGCACCAGGGCCCCCACCAGGGCCACGCCGCGCGGAATGCTCATGTAACCGGTGGTGTCGACGGGGTAGTTGAGCAACTCTTCCAGCATCGGGGACGTCAAGGCCAGTGTCGGCAGCAGCACGAAACCGAGGGCGAAGGAAATCACCGTCGAGAGTACGAGATTGCGGTCCGTGAATAGCGCCGTACGGAGGAAGTGCTCCCTGGTCGTCATGACGTGGACGATGAAGAGATAAAAGCCGAGGAGCGAAACGCCCGCTTCGACCCGGATCTCCATCGAGGCGAACCATTCGAGGCGCTCGCCACGATCCAGCAGCATCTGGAGCCCGATCATGCCGAGCGAGAAGGTGATCAGGCCGAAGAAGTCAAAGGTCTTGCTTCGTTCAGCCCGCTTCTCGGTCAAGAGCGTAGCCATCGTCAGGAAGACGAAGGCCGTCATCGGCAGGCTGACATGGAAGATTGACGGCCAGCCGTAATATTCACTGAGCCAGCCGCCAATGGCCGGGCCGGTGCTGATGCCGAGCAGCGAGCAGACGGTCCACGCCAGGCTCACGCGCGCATGCCGGGCCGTCGGTGTCACCTCAAGCAGGATCGTGAGCGACAACGGCGCGAGCGGCCCACTCGCCGCGCCCTGGACAATCCTGGCCAGCACAAACTGATTGGACGTCGTTGCCAGTGTGTCGAGCATGAGACCAAGCGCGAATATAGCGAGGGCCGTCTGATAGACCGCCTTGCGACCATAACGCGTCGCCAGCCATTGCGTGACGGACATTGTGACGGCGCTAGCCGCGATGTAGGACGAGAATACCCAGCCGACCTCGTCATTCGCCATCGACAGCGTTGCCTGGATGTGCGGCAGCGCGGCGTTTGGCACGGAAATGTTGACCGCTTGCATGTAGGTCGCAAGGAGCGCCCCGGCAAACATCACATGACGACCGTCTGCCGCCGCGGTGGATCGGTGGGGCGTACTCATTCGACCTCGGTCGCAGTCGCGGGTTGGAGCAGATGCAGCCAGTTGCGGCGATGGCCCGTATCGACCCGCGCCGTCACGCTGATGCCGGAGAACAGCGGCCGGCTCGGATCAGAATCGTCGAGTTCGAGGCGCACCGGCAGCCGCTGCACGACCTTCACCCAGTTTCCGGTCGCATTCTCGGCCGGCAGGACCGAAAACTCCGATCCGGTGCCGGGGCTCATGCTGACGATATGCCCTTTGAATTTGTGGTCAGGATAGGCATCGACGTCGATCGTCGCCTGCTGGCCGGGACGCATGTGAGTCAGGCCGGTCTCGCGAAAATTCGCCTCGATCCAGACGTCCCGACTCGACATCAGCGAGAACGTGGGCGCACCTGCACTGACGAAGCCTCCGACCTGCAGGTCATCGACCTTTGTCACGATACCATCGTCGGGTGCCCTCACCGTGGCATAGGAAAGATCGAGGCGAGCCCGGTCTAGCTGCGCCCTGGCCGCGCGAACCGTCGGATGACGGTCGACATCGATGTCGGGGTCGCCGCTAAGCGCGACAACTGTGTTGGCGATTTGCTGATCGATCGATGCCGTCCGATTGCGCGCAACCTTCAAGTCGGTCTCAGCCCGCTCATAGACCGCGCGCGGCGTGAAGTCGGAAACGACCAGCATCTTCTTGCGGTCAAACTCGCGCTCGCTAAAATCGGCGGAATCCTTCGCCGATTGCAGTTCAGCCTGCTGCTGACGGTAGGTTGCCTTAAGGGCATCAATCTGGAGACGCGCACTCCCGAGCCGGGCCTCGGCCTGATCGACGGCAATCTGATAGGGCTCGGGATCGATGCGAAACAGGACCTGGCCGCGCCGAACACGCTCGTTGTCGCGCACCGCGATCTCCACCGCCTGGCCGGAAACCCGCGCATTGATCGTCACTTTCGCGGCGCGCACGAACGCGTCGTCGGTCGAGACGTATTGTAGTTGCGCGACATACATGTAGGCGCCGATCAGGGCGGCCGCTAGCGGCGCCCCGAGCATCAGGGGCCGGCGCAACCGCCTGGCAATATCCGCCTCGAACAACGGCGCACCGGCCGCACCGCTGCGAAGGCTCTTGCTATCGCCCAGCCAGCCGGCGATTGGCGCAAACATCGAACCCATCGTCCTTACCTTGCCTTATTTAGCTAACGATCGTTACAAATATCTGTACTCAAATGTCGCAATCAAGACGGCCGGCCATTGATTTTTATAACGATGCATACAAATATACGTGTAGACCGTCGCAACCAGGATCATGCTGATATGGCACGGAAGAAGAGCGGCACTGGCCCGGTGCGCCGCGGACGACCACCCGCCTATGATGCGAAGACGGCCCTGAAGCGGGCCACGGAAACGTTCTGGCGGACCGGCTATTCCGGCACGTCGCTTGACCAGGTTGCCGCCGCGACCGGCATGAGTCCGCCGAGCCTCTATGCGGTGTTCGGCAACAAGCACGCGATCTATCTCGAAGCGCTGGCACGCTATTGGGAGATGAGCCTTTCGGCGACGCGTGAGGCCCTTGCGGGGGACCATCCCTTGGACGAAGCCCTGATGCTGGCCTACGACGCGGCGCTATCGATTTATTTTTCCGGCAGGGGCACCGCGCGCGGCTGCTTCGTGGTCGGAACCGCGGTGACCGAAGTCGCGGAAGATGCGGCCATTCGCAACAGCGTTGCGGCGGGACTGCGCGCGATCGATGCTGATTTCGAAGCCCGCTTCCGCCGCGCGCAGGGGAACGGCGAACTGCCCCCGGACGCCGATCCTGCCGCACTTGCGATCCTTGCCGCCGCGACGATGCAGACCATCGCCATTCGCGCACGCGCCGGTGCCCGCCGGGCCGAGTTGCGCGAGCTTGCCCGGAAGGCCGTGAACGTGATCTGCGGGCGCCGACCGAAAGGGGAGCAGTGCACGGCAAGCGCCTGAGGTCGCAGGTTCGACGGGCCGAGCGAGGCCGCAGCGAGCCAAGCGCCATCAGCGCACCGACGCACGGGTGCATCAGTCGGAATCGTGTCATCCGGCTCACCGATCCAATGTGTGGTCTTTACGCTAAGCGTCCGGTCACGACTCGCTTTCTTGCGTGTGACCGGCGGGGCTCACCCCAACCCGTCGACGATGCGGATATCCCGCGCGCAGGCATCGCCGACCGCCT
This sequence comes from Bradyrhizobium sp. CCBAU 51745, assembly GCF_028128715.1. Lineage (NCBI taxonomy): Bacteria > Pseudomonadati > Pseudomonadota > Alphaproteobacteria > Hyphomicrobiales > Nitrobacteraceae > Bradyrhizobium > Bradyrhizobium sp. CCBAU 51745. The sequence goes on from NZ_LBJP01000086.1 coordinate 186,350, forward strand.
GAAGTGCTTCGCGATAGGCGCAGCTCTCGTGAGCCGCGATGGCGAGCTCGACACTGTAGCCCTTCGCCATTGCTAGCCTCCGGCAACGGCGGCGCGTCGGGGCAGCTTCCAGTCGGGCCGGATGAAGTGACAGGTGTAGCCGTCAGGGTAGCGTTCGAGATAGTCCTGATGCTCGGGCTCGGCCTCCCAGAATTCACCAACGGGAGCGACTTCCGTCACGACCTTGCCGGGCCACAAGCCCGATGCTTCGACATCGGCAATGGTGTCTTCGGCAACGCGCTTCTGCTCATCCGACGTGTAGAAGATCGCAGAGCGGTAGCTCGTCCCCAGATCATTGCCCTGGCGATTGAGCGTTGTCGGATCGTGAATCTGGAAGAAGAACTCCAGCATGGTCCGGAAGCTGGTCTTCGCGGGGTCGAAGATGATCTCGATCGCTTCGGCGTGACCGTCGTGATTGCGATAGGTGGCGTTCTTCACCCGTCCGCCGGTGTAGCCGACGCGCGTTGCGATCACACCTGGCTGCTTGCGGATGAGATCCTGCATGCCCCAGAAGCAGCCTCCAGCCAAAACCGCGCGCTCTGTCGTCATGTGTCAGCTCCCGTCGTGCCAGGGATGTCCATCCGGTTCCAGCCCTTCAGCGAGGAACCGGATGGCCAATCTATTCGAAGCGGGCCGACTAGACCAGCTTGGCGTCGAGGCTGATGTCGGCGTTGAGGACCTTGGATACCGGGCAGTTCTTCTCGGCCTCGCCGGCAATGCGGGCAAAGCCGGCATCGTCGAGATTAGGGACCTTAGCGCGCAACGTCAGCGCCGACCTACTGATCTTGAATCCCTTCCCTTCGGGCTCGAGGGTGACGGCGGCCTCAGTGGAGAGCTCGGTCGGGGTAAAGCCCGCGAGTTGAAGACCGAACGCCAGCGCCATCGTGAAGCAGCCGGCATGCGCGGCCGCGATCAATTCCTCGGGATTGGTGCCCTTCTCGTTCTCGAAGCGAGTCTTGAACGAATAGGGCGTCTCGGCGAGCACGCCGGATTCGCTAGAGAGATGGCCGGTGCCGTCGCGACCAGTGCCCTGCCATACAGCTTTTGCCTTGCGGATCATCTCTCGTTTCTCCTTGCTTGATTTGGGGTCGTCCAGCGGCGCTCCCCACCGATGAAAGAGCCATTGGCGCGCCGCCCCCGTGTCGCCTACAACCGGTCGAGCGCCGCAGCGGTTCCATCAACTGCCAACCTGTCGGACGTGGAAGCCCACCGGGTTCTGGCGTGGGCCGCGCATCAGGTCGGCAGCGGCTGGCCGGCCTGCTCGCGTACGATGTAATCGGCGTACCAGTCCGGCCAGTTCTCGTCGTGTCCGCCGGTTCGCTTCTCGTGCTCGCCATGCGCCGCGGCGGCGCGCCGCAGCGCGCCTGCAAGCTCGCTTGACGAGGCGAACGCGGTGTCCTCCGCTTCGATGCGACCCGGCAACCGGGTCGTGACCTCCTGAAGCAGCCAGCCGTTGCCGTCTGGATCTCTGAATGAAGCAAACGAGCTGTAGCTGCCGCGTTTCGGATCAGCGCCGTTGAGCCTGATGCAGCCAAATAGATAAGGCTCGTCCGTCCCGGCGTGAACATCGCCGCCGCCATGGAAGGGTTCACTGACCCCAACGCCACGCGCGAGCAGATCCTGAGTTGCGGCCTTGAGGTCGGAGACGACAAGATACAGGCCTTGGGCCGAGCCAGGGACCGCTGATGTGACGTTCTTGCCGAAAATCACCGAGCAGGCCGAGCCCGGCGGCGTGAACTGAATGACGCGCCAGCCATCGGCAGAGGCGAAATCGGCATCCAGTCTCCAGCCGAGGCTCGCATAAAATATTTTGGCGCGGTCCACATCCGATACCGGAATGACAATGACTTCGAGCTTGAGATCGGCTCGCTGCGATCTCGACGCTTTTGTTTCGACGTCGTGCGCCGTCTCGGTGATGGTCATGTCGAACTCCCTGAGTTGAAGTGCAGGTTCGAGCGTGAAGCCGCCGTTCAGGCCGCCCCAAGCGGCATCGCGATGGATACGCGTGTACCGGCATGGGCGGCTTCGCCATGCATCCGGGCACCAATGCTGCGTGCCAGACCTTCCAGGATCCGGCTGCCGGCGCCCTGAAGCGGTCCGGTCGCGCCGACGCCATTGTCGGTCACCGTGCAGAACCAGCAGCCCTCACGATTTGCCACCTCGATGCGGATAAGGGCTCCGTTCTTGTTCGAAAAGACATGCTTCGCGGCATTCGTGACCAGCTCCGTCAGCATCAGAGCGAGCCGATGGCACTGCCATGCCGGCAGCGCGCCGCTCTCGATCGCTGCCTCGCAGCGGACGGCCGCCGGTTCCAGCACCGCCTGGGAAAGCGCACCGCACAGGTTTTCGAAGAAGGCCTCAACGGAGATCTGCGTGAGATCGTCATTGTCGGACAGAAGCTGATAGAGCCTGCCGAAGGCGACGATCCGCCGCTCCAGCCGGTCCACCGCGACCGAGATGTCTCGCCCTCCGGCCCGCGTGAAATCACGACGGACTGACGCACCCAGCAGCGTCAGCGTGTTCTTCATGCGGTGGTGTGATTCACGCAGCACGAGTTCCCAGTCGCGCGAGACGTCGTCCAGATTGCCGGCGAAATGTGTTCGAACGCCGCCGTCATTCGGCCGAGAGTTGATATCGGGCATCATAGTCTTCCCCCGTTGGGAACAGGCCTGATCGCAGGCTATACTGATACAGACTCGCACCTCATGCTCGTTAGACGTTGCAAGATTTTGTTATGATCGGACGGCACGTGATCCTTGCGTGATACGACGGGTGCACCCATTCTGAATGCGCGCGCGGCTGGAAGCTTCGGGGCGCGATGAGCCTTGCTCTCGTCTGGCGGCGGGATGGCCGGAAGGTCGGCGCGCAGGCTCTGCTTGCGCCGCTTGTTGCGCCCGGAATTAGGAGCGTCTTCAACAGGATACCGCAAGATCTGGCTCTTGCAACTCCTAACAACTTCTAACACGCCAGGCCGCGCCCACTCCGCCATGGTGATCCCAATTCATGGTGGATGCAGTGAGACATGGCACTTCTCGACGATGCGATCGACGCCTGCGGGGGACTGGCCCGCTGGAACAGCTTGAGCCGGTTCACCCTGCATTTGTCCGTCGGCGGAACGCTGTTCGCGGACGCCGGGCATGCCCGCGAATTCAAGGATGTCACCGCGGAAGGATCGATGCGCACACAATCGGTGCGCTTCACGGGGATCACCGGCGGCGAACAGTCAGGCGCGTTCGCGCCTGATGCGATCACGATCGAAACCCTCGACGGTCAGATGCTGCGGACGTTGAGCAACCCCAGTCTCGCCGTCCCCAGCAATGGCACGCATGCACTGGCGGACGAGCTGCATCTGGTTTTCTTCTGCGGCGTCCAGATATGGAACTATCTCACCACCCCGTTCCTTCTCGCCCGTCCTGACGTTGCGATCGAGGAGCTGCCGCCGTGGCGGGAGAACAATGAGACGTGGCGGCGCCTTCGCGCGCAATTGCCGCCGAGCCTGATCAATCTTGCGTCCGAACAGGTGTTCTACTTCGATGAAAATGCCTTGCAGCGGCGAACCGATCACGATCTCCTCGGCGCACGTGTCGCGCACTATTCGTGGGCTCACGACAACTTCGACGGCATCGTCGTTCCAACCCTGCGGCGCACGCTGATGCAACAGCCCGACGGCAGCGCTATCGCCAAGCCGGTGCTGATCGACGTCGAGATCTTCGACGCCGTCTTCGAGTAGCGGGCCAAGTCGCTGAGACCTGGTTCAAGGGAACTTTTCTGCGATCGATGACTGCAGATTGTCCGCATCTACAGAATCTAACAGTTCCTAACGGGCTTCCAGGCCGGAGCGCGCATATCCTGTCACCATGCCAAGGGTTCGGAATCCCGTGGTCACAGCGAACGAGCTTTGAGAGAACAGGCGATGCTGACGGAATTGCAGACGGTTTACACCCGGATCGACCTTGCGGCGGAGCCCGGGGATCACGAGGTCCGCCCCGAATTGCCGCGCGCCAAGGTCAATGCTCTGCCGAAATGGCGGCTGCGACGCGTCGAACAACACATCGCTGCTCATTTCGAACGCGGCATCAGCCTGTCCGAGCTGGCCGGCGTCGCAGGCCTCTCCAGGATGCATTTCGCCGCGCAGTTCCGCGCAGCGACCGGATATCGTCCGCGCGAATATCTGCTCAATCATCGCATCGAGCAGGCGAAGTCGCTGTTGACGACGAGCGAGAGACCGTTGGCCGAGATCGCGCTTGCAGTCGGCTTCAGCACTCAGGCGCACTTTTCGACCGTCTTCAAGCGCATCAGCGGCGAGACCCCGGCGCGCTGGCGTGCGGCCAGCAAGAGCCACCGGCCTGACGTTGAAACGCTGCCACGACGGCGTCCATCATGGGATCAGGCCCACATCGTGAGCACGGCTGCATGACAACGCTCTCGACAACCCGCTTGGCGTAGGTGCGCTGCCACTTGCGCCGGCTCGCGCCCTCCTCCTCCCGGGCCTACGAGCCTCTTGGGGCCGCCCTGCACCCTCACAGGACGGCCCCTTTTTTCATGGCGCCGCGGTTTTCGGCATCACGAATGCGCCCTATCCCGTCGGCAGCGCATCCAGATGACAGGCGACCCATTGCTCGCCTTCCGCCGAACGAAGCTGCGGCTCTTCGGTCCGGCAGCGATCGAAGACGTACGGGCAGCGGGTATGGAAGCGGCAGCCTTTCGGAGGGTTGATCGGGCTCGGCACGTCGCCACCGAGGATGATGGGACTGCGCTTGGCCCCCGGGTCCGGCAGCGGGACCGCCGAGAGCAGCGCCTTGGTATAGGGATGTCGCGGCGCTGCAAAGATCTGCCGGCGCGGCGCCACCTCGACGATCTTGCCGAGATACATCACCGCGACGCGATGGGTCATATGCTCGACGATGGCGAGATCATGGCTGATGAAGAGCAGCGCCAGGCCAAACTCGCGCTGCAGATCCTGCAGCAGGTTGACGATCTGCGCCTTGACCGAGACGTCGAGCGCCGAGACCGCCTCGTCACAGACGATCAGCTCGGGCTCGGCCGCCAGCGCCCTGGCGATGCCGATGCGCTGACGCTGACCGCCGGAGAACTCGTGTGGCCGGCGGTTCAGCGCCTCGCGCGGCAGGCGCACCGTGTCCATCAGCGCGGTCACGCGCGTTTCGAGATCGGTTGCCGATTTGGCGAGGCCGAAATTGCGGATCGGCTCGGCCAGAATGTCGCGCACCCGCATGCGCGGGTTGAGGCTCGAGAACGGATCCTGGAACACGACCTGCACGCGCCGGCGCATCTGGCGCATCGTGCTCGGCAGCGCATCATCGATGCGCTGGCCGTCGAGGATCACCTGGCCCGACGTCACATCGAACAACCGCAGGATCGCGCGGCCGACCGTCGACTTGCCGCAGCCGGATTCGCCGACCAGCGACAGTGTCTCGCCGCGCGCGATCTCGAACGAGACGCCGTCGACGGCATAAACGAATTCGGACTTGCGCCCAAACAGGCCCTTGTTGACAGGAAAATGCTTCTTGAGGTCGTTGACCTGGAGCAGCGGGACACTCATGCCGCGACGGCTCCCTTGGCTGCGTAGTGGCAGGCCGCGATATGGCGCGGCCCCTTCTCCTCGAGCCCCGGCGCATATTGCCGGCACAGATCGGTCGCGAGCGCGCAGCGGCCGGCGAAGACGCAGCCGGTGATCGGTTTGCGCAGATCGGGCACTTGCCCCGGAATTTCAGCGAGCCGCGTCGTGGTGCCTGATAGCGAGGAGCCGAGTTTCGGCACTGCGCCGAGCAATCCTTGCGTATAGGGATGGCGCGGGGAACGGAACAGCTCGGCCACCGGCGCTTCCTCGACCTTGCGGCCGGCATACATCACCATGACGCGCTCGGCGATCTCGGCGACGACGCCGAGATCGTGGGTGATCAGGATGATCGCGGCGCCGACGCGGCGCTTCAGATCGAGCATCAGCTTCAGGATCTGCGCCTGGATGGTGACGTCGAGCGCCGTGGTCGGCTCGTCCGCGATCAGGAGCTTCGGATTGCAGGCGAGCGCAATCGCGATCATCACGCGCTGGCGCATGCCGCCGGAGAGCTGGTGCGGATATTCCCGCACGCGCCGCTTCGGCTCGGGAATGCCGACCAGCGTCAGCATCTCGACCGCGTGCGCCTCGGCGGCCTGCTTGTCCAGGCCCTGATGAATCATCAGGGTCTCGCGGATCTGGCGGCCAACGGTGAGGACCGGGTTGAGGCTGGTCATCGGCTCCTGGAAGATCATCGAGATGTCGTTGCCCCTGATGGCCCGCATCTCGCGGTCGGACATTTGCAGCAGATCCTTGCCGGCGAAGCGGATCGCGCCGGCGATCCTGCCCGGCGGCTCCGGGATCAGCCGCATCAGCGACATCGAGGTGACCGACTTGCCGCAGCCGGACTCGCCGACGATGGCGAGCGTCTCGCCCTCATTGACATGGAAGGACACCCCGTCCACCGCGCGGTTGATGCCGCTGGGAGTGCGGAAGTGGGTCTGGAGATTTTCGACTTCAAGCAACGCCATCGCGATCAGCCCCGGTCAGAGACGCTTGGCCATGCGCGGATCGAGCGCATCGCGAAGGCCGTCGCCGAGCAGGTTCACGGCGAGCACGGTGACGGACAGGAAGGCCGCCGGGAAGAACACGATGTAGGGCTTGACCTGCCACAGCGCGCGGCCCTCGGCCATGATGTTGCCCCAGGACGGAATCGTGGGTGGCGTGCCGGCGCCGATGAAGGACAGGATCGCCTCGGTGATCATGGCGCTGGCGCAGATATAGGTCGCCTGCACCAGCATCGGCGCAACCGTGTTGGGCAGGATGTGGCGCAGGATGATCATCGGCGCGCGTGTGCCGCACGCGACCGCCGCATCCACATAAGGCTGCTCGCGCAGCGACAGCACCACGCTGCGGACCAGGCGCGAGACGCGCGGGATCTCGGCGATGGTGATGGCCAGGATGACGTTGCCGACGCTGCCGCGCGTCAGCGCCATCAGCGCGATCGCGAGCAGGATCGGTGGGATCGACATCAAGCCGTCCATGAAGCGCATCAAGATGCCATCGGCCCAGCGGACGAAGCCCGAGACCATGCCGATGGCAAGGCCGGCCGCGGAGGCAAAGATCGCGACCGACAGCCCGACCGTGAGCGAGACCCGTGCGCCGAACAGCACGCGTGAGTAGATATCGCGGCCGAGCACGTCGGTGCCGAACCAGAACGCTGCCGACGGTGCCCTCGTGCGCTTGGCAGGCGCGAGCGCAGTCGGGTCGACCGTCCAGAGATACGGCGCAAAAACCGCGATCAGCACCAGCGCCAGCAGCAACACGCCGCCGATCGCAACGGTCGGATGGCCGCGCAAGAACCCGATGAAGCCGCGGCGGATCGTGACCGGCCGGAGGATGTCAGGCAGTTGCGGCGCGAGGACGAGGCCGGCCGGAAGCGACTGCGGGTTGACGGTGGTATCGGTCAATAGCGGATCCTCGGGTCAACGAGCGTATAGGTGACGTCGATCATCAGGTTGACGAGGACGTAGACAAAGCTGAACAACAGCACGATGCCCTGAATGACGGGATAGTCGCGCCGCAGGATCGCATCGATGGTGAGACGGCCGAGGCCGGGAATCGCGAACACGCTTTCGGTCACGACCGCGCCGCCGATCAGGAGCGCGATGCCGATGCCGATCACGGTGACGATCGGCACCGCCGCGTTCTTCAGCGCATGAATGAACAGGATGCCGCCCTGCCCGAGGCCCTTGGCCTTGGCGGTGCGGACATAGTCCTGCTGCAGCACTTCGAGCATGGCGGCACGGGTGATGCGCGCCACCAGCGCGATATAGACGCAGCCGAGCGCAATCGCCGGCAGGATCAAATTCTGCAGCCACGGCCAGAAGCCCTGGTTGAGCGGCGTATAGCCCTGCACCGGAAGCCATTCGAGCTCGAGTGCGAAGATGTAGGCCAGCATGTAGCCGACCACGAAGACCGGCAGCGAGAAGCCGAACACGGCAAAGCCCATGATGGCCCGATCGATGAAACTGCCGGCCTTCCACGCCGCAACGACACCGAGCGGCACCGCGACGACGATCGTGAGCAGCAGCGTGATCACCATCAGCGATAGCGTCGGTCCGAGACGCTGCCCGATCATGGTCGACACCGGTAGGTTGGTGAAGATCGAGGTGCCGAGATCGCCGTGCATGAGACGCCAGACCCAGCTTCCGAACTGGATCAGGAACGGCCGGTCGAGACCGAGGCTCTGGCGGATGCGCTCCACATCCTCCGGGCTCGCCTGGTCGCCCGCGATCACCACGGCCGGATCACCCGGCGCGATGTAAAGCAGGCTGAACACGAACAGTGCGACAATCGCCATCACCGGCAAGGTGGCGACGATGCGCCGGAGGATGTAGGAAAGCATCTGGCCTCAGTGCAGGATCATGCGGTCTTCGACACACCCCAGAAGAACGGCAGCGGTCCCTTGGTGACACCGGAGACGTTCTTGCGCCACGCGGTGTAGGTCAGGAAGAAGCCGGTCGGCGCGTAGACGACGTCATCCATCGCCGCCTTGTTGAGACGGCCGATCGCGGCCTTCTCTTCGTCGAGGTTCTTGGCTTCGAACCAGGACGTGACCTCCTTTTCCGTGCCGGCGCTGGTCGGCCAGCCGAACCAGGCCTTGTCGCCATTGGCACGAATGGCGGTGTAAGGCGCGGGATTGATGCAGTCCGCGCCGGCATGCCAGGTGTGGAACATGTTCCAGCCGCCCTGGCCCGGCGGCGTCTTCTGTGCGCGGCGCGAGCCGACCGTGCCCCAATCCGTCGCCACGAAGTCGACATTCATGCCGAGCTTCTTGAGGAGGTCCGCGGTCACATCGCCCATCGCCTTGGTGATCGGCTGGTCCTGCGCGACGAGACACGTCACCGGCTGGCCGGAATAGCCGCTCTCGGCGAGCAGCTTCTTGGCGGCATCAAGATCCCGCTTGCCCTTCAGGACCTCGCCACCCACCTCGGTGTAAAGAGGCGTATCGGGCGTGAAGAAGCCGGGCAGCGGCTTCCACAGCGAATCGTCGTCGCCAACGAGCGCGCGCATGTAGTCTTCCTGGCTCATCGCCATCAGCACGGCGCGCCGCGCGCGTACGTCGTTGAAGGGCGGATAGAGGAAGTTCATGCGGAACGAGCCGATATTGCCGAGCGGATCGCCGATATCGACATTGATGTTCTTGTTCTTCTTCAGCACCGGAACGAGATCGGCGATCGGGTTCTCCCACCAGTCGATCTCGCCATTCTGCAACGCCGCCGCCGCGGTCGCCGGATCCGGCATGATCACCCACTCGATGCGATCGAGCAGGATCTGCTTGCCACCCGCGAGCCAGGACGACTTCTCCTGCCGGGGTGCATAGTCGGCGAATTTTTCGAACACCGCTTTCGCGCCCGGCACCCATTCGCCCGCGACGAACTTCATCGGGCCGGAGCCGATATAATCCGAAATCTGCTTGAACGGATCGGTCTGCGCGATGCGCTCCGGCATGATGAAGGCGCAGGGCGCATTGTTCTTGGCGAGCGCGTAGAGCAGCTTCGGAAAGGGCTGCTTCAGGACCCATTTGAAGGTGCGGTCGTCGACAGCGGTGAGTTCCTGCTGGATCGCCTTGAGCATCAGGCCCATGGGATCGCGCGCAGCCCAGCGAGTGAGGCTCGCGACGACGTCCTTGCTCCGCACCGGCTCGCCGTCATGGAATTTCAGGCCCGAACGCAGCTTGAACGTCCAGGTCATGCCGTCGTCGGTCACTTCCTCGGATTCGACCATCTGGCGTTGTGGCTGGAACGAGGAATCGATGCCGTAGAGCGTGTCCCAGACCATCGCGGCCGCATTGCGCACGACATATTGAGTGCCCCAGATCGGGTCGAAATTGGCGAGATTGGCCTGCGGCACGAAACGCAGGGTACGGGCTGCCGCGCCTTGCGCGATCGCCGGGGCCGAGAGGCCACCGGTGAATGCCAGACCGCTCGCGCCGGCCAGTCCCTTCAATACCGTCCTGCGATCCATAAAGTCCTCCAGTAAAGCCGTGGTGCCAGCCAATCATTGGCCAAAGGCAGGTGAAACAGAGCCCATCGGCTTGCAAATGGTATGCCAGCAACCGTTCCTTCGCCTGCGGGCTATTGGCGACTTGCGGCCGTCGCCGCGCAGCAGCGCGGACGGCGATCGTCATCGCGCCGGGTGCGCGATCACAGCAGTTTTGCTCCGAAATTCCGCTCCGGGTCCATGTCCGCCACGAGCCGACCGGTCGGCTTCGCCGCCTCGCCGCCGCTGCGCGCCAGGAATTGGCCACTGCCGGCGCTGGCGAGACATTTGCCGCCGTCGACGATCAGCCGGCCGCGCGACAGCACGGATACCGGCCAGCCCCTGAGCTTGCGGCCGGCGAACGGCGTATAGCCGGCGAGATCGTGCATCATCTCGTCGGCGATCACGGTCTCGCGGTTGGGATCCCAGATCGCGATATCGGCATCGGCGCCGACGGCGATCGAGCCTTTGCGCGGATGCAGATTGTAGATCTTTGAGGGCGCCGTCGCGGTCAGCTCGACGAACTTTTCGAGGCCCAGCCGGCCCTTCGAGACCATGGCGTCGAACAGCAGCGGCAACCGCAGCTCCAATCCCGGAAGGCCGTTGGCGACCTGCTTGAAGTTCGGATTGGGGCCGGCGCGCAGCTTGCCGGTCTCATCAAAGCGATAGGGCGCGTGATCCGACGAGATGGTCTGGAGATCGCCGAGCGACAATGCCTGCCACAGCGCTTCCTGGTCGGAACGTGTGCGCGGCGGCGGACTGCACATCCACTTCGCGCCTTCCGCGCCGGGCTTGTCGAGATCGCTAGCGGTGAGGAACAGATATTGCGGGCAAGTCTCGGCAAACACCTTCAGCCCCTGCCCCCGCGAGTCGCGGATCACCTTGGCGCCTTCGGCGGTCGAGACATGGAAGATCATGATCGGCTGGTCGATCAGCGCCGCCATGCCGATCAGCCGGGTGAAGGCTTCCGCCTCAGACACGCGGGCGTGGCTGACGGCGTGGTATTTCGGCATGGTGTAGCCGCGCGCGAGCAGCCGCTTCACCATCCAGGCGATGATGCCGTGGTTCTCCGCGTGCGCACACAGCATTGCGCCGGACTGGCGCGCGGCGAGGAGGATGTCGAGCAGCGGCTCGTCGTCGACCTTGAGCCGGTCATAGGTCATGAAGATCTTGATCGAGGCATGGCCCTGCTTCACCAGTGCGGGAATGTGCTCTTCGACCGTCTCCCTGGTCGCATCCGCAATGATCATGTGAAAGGCGTAGTCGATCACGGCGCCCTTCCTGGCGAGTGCGTGATAATCCTCCACCACCTGCGGCAGCTTCATGCCGACATGCTGCGCTGCAAACGGAATCACCGTGGTGGTGCCGCCAAAGGCCGCCGATACGGTCGCGCTCTCGAACGTATCGGCATTCATGATGCCGGCCGCGGAGAGCTGCTCGATATGGGCGTGGCTGTCGACGCCACCCGGCAGCACCAGCTTGCCGCGCGCATCGATCTCGCGCTTGGCCGGAGGCAGACCACGACCGATGGCCGCAATGGTCTCGCCGGAGATGGCAACGTCGGCCTCGAACACGTCTGTTGTTGTGGCGACGCGCCCGCCGCGGATGATGAGGTCGTAGGTGGGTTCGGTCATGAGGCACTCCATGGTTGATCGCCAGCTTGCGAGAAGGCCGTCCGCATCACGTCTCAGGCGGCGGCACCGCACCGGTGCGGCTGGTGATCAGGCCGTAATGCTCGATGCGGCGATGCCTGGCGAAGTCGAAGATCGTGGTCTTGCCGAAGGTGGTGGCGTCGAGGTCGCAGGCGTGGACCAGAACCTCGTCATCGTCGGTCTTTGCTTCGGCAACGATCTCGCCATTGGGATCGACGATCAGGCTGCCGCCGAACAGCGCATGCCCATCCTCGACGCCGGCCTTGGCGACCGCAACCACCCAGGTCGCATTCTGATAGGCGCCGGCCTGCACGGAGAGGCGGTTGTGGAACAGGCGCTTCTCGACGCCCTCTTCGCTCTTCTCCGCATTCACCGACGGCGTGTTGTAGCCGATCAGCACCATATCGACGCCCTGCAAGCCCATGACGCGATAGGTCTCGGGCCAACGGCGATCGTTGCAGATGGCCATGCCGATGATGCCACCGAGCTCGCGCCAGACGTTGAAGCCGAGATCGCCCGGCTCGAAATAGCGCTTCTCCAGGTGCTGATGCGAGCGGTGGGATTCGTATTCGACATGGCCGGGCAGATGGACCTTGCGATATTTGCCGACGATCCTGCCGGATTTGTCGGTGAGGATCGCGGTGTTGAAGTGGTGACCGTCGGGGGTCAGCTCGGCATAGCCGAAATTCATCGCGATTCTGTGCTGCGCCGCGCGCTCGAACAGCGGCATGGTCGCCGCATTCGGCATCTCGCGCTCGAACCAGCTGTCGAACTCGGCTCGGTCCTCCACATACCAGCGCGGGAAGAACGTCGTCAGTGCCAGCTCGGGATAGACGATGAGATCGGCTCCTCTTCTCTTGGCTTCGTCCATCAGCGCGATCATGCGCTTGACCACGGCCTCGCGGCTGTCGGCCCTCTGAATCGGGCCCATCTGGGCGGCTGCAACTGTGACGATACGCATCAGCGATGTCCTGACTTCTTGACGACTTTTTTTGGCGAGGCTGGCGATCGCAGCTTCAAGGGCGGGTCTGCGCGCGCAGCATAACGTGGCCGAGCGGCGTTTTGCCAGCCAAGCAGCTTTCATGCCGTCCATTCTCCCCGTTCGGCACCTTGCAGCCGCGCCACGGTAAACCCTCGGGCGCGGAGATGATGCTCCACGTCCAGAGGATGCGCGCTCACCTCCATCTCGGTGGACCGCACTGCCCGCGGAATGAGCAGATGAGCATAGGGATAACGTGCAGCGCACCACGGATTTTCCGCGATGAATTAGCGACTTTCGCCGCGCTGCAATCGAAGGAATTGAGCTGTCTGGCTAATTTACAGGCGTTCGCGCGGCAATACCGGATCGTCGGATGCCTATGAGCTATGCACGCGCGTCAGCTCAGCTCAGCGCAGCATCCACCGCAGCCGATCCGCGGCTCGTGACGATGGCGGCAGACGAGACAAATCCGAATTTCGGCAAAGCGGAATATTTCGAATGTATGGCGCGACGAAACGGGGGGCGCCGCAAGCCGCTCTCTCCGCCGTCATTCCGGGGCACGCCGTTTGGCGCGAGCCCGGAATCCATTCACCCTCACAACGCGCGGCACGATGGATTCTCAGTTGCGCAATTGCGCACCATAGTTCGCGCTTCGCGCGCCCCGGAATGACGGCGGAATCTTGTTGGATTGATCTTCCGCGTTCGCTCAAGAACCGCACCATCGGGCTGCAATCTTTCGAACGACATGATCATGATACAAAACGTCAACTCACGGCACCCGCGGAACTCTGGTATTCGCTTCTCGTTGATGATCTAAGCGTAGCCCTCGCACGCGATCGCGTGCGTTTCCCCCGGAGTTTCACCGATGGCCTCAGCCGACCGGCCGGCGACGCGGCTCGCCACGCGCCTCTCGTTCCTGGTCGCCGGATTCGGCCTTGCGTGCTGGGCGCCGCTGGTTCCGTTCGCGAAGGCGCGGCTCGCGGTCGACGACGCCGTCCTCGGCCTGCTGCTGCTCAGCCTCGGCATCGGCTCGGTTGTGGCGATGCTCGCGACCGGCATTTTGAGCGCGCGTTACGGCACCAAGCCGATCATCATCGCCGGCGGGATCGGCCTTGCCCTGATGTTGCCGCTGCTGGTCGTCGCCGGCACGCCTGTAGCGTTGGCGCTGTCGCTGCTCGCATTCGGAGCTGCGCTGGGCTCCATCGATGTCGCCATGAACATCCACGCCGTCGAGGTCGAACGCGCGGCAGGACAGCCGCTGATGTCGGGCTTTCATGCGCTCTTCAGCATCGGCGGGTTTGCCGGCTCGGCCGTGATGACGGCGCTGCTGTCGCTGCATCTTGGACCGCTCGGAAGCGCATTGATCTGTTCCGTACTGATGCTGATCGCGATGGCGATGACTTGGCCGCGCCTGCTGCGCAGGACACAGGCGCAGGAGGGACCGCTGTTCGTGCTGCCGCACGGCATCGTGCTGTTGCTGGCGCTGCTGGCCGCGGTCACCTTCCTGATCGAAGGCGCGATGCTGGACTGGGGTGCCCTGCTCGTCATCGGCGCGGGCCTCGTCAGCGAGGCTCGCGGTGGGATCGGCTACATCGTGTTCTCGATAGCGATGACCGTGGGCCGGCTCGGCGGCGACGCTGTCGTTGCGCGGATCGGCGATCGCGCGACATTGATCGGGGGAAGCCTGCTTGCGGTCGCGGGCCTTGCGGTGCTGCTGCTCGCGCCGAGCGCGGCCCTTGCCATCGCCGGTTTCCTGCTGATCGGCCTTGGCGCTTCGAACCTCGTGCCGGTGCTGTTCCGTGGTGCGGCCAGGCAGACCGCCATGCCCACCGGGCTTGCGGTGGCGTCTATCACCACCGCCGGCTATGCCGGTGTGCTGGTTGGCCCTGCCGGCATCGGCTTTGTCGCCCATGTCATCGGATTGCCGGCGGCATTCTGGATGCTCGCCGCGCTGATGTGCATCGTCACGCTGTCGGCGCGCGCCGTGACCAGAAGAATTTAGCGCGTCATGCGCCTTTGCTTGCAAAGGTTGCCCGCAAGCGCCGCCAGCCGATCACGATTCCGGTGACGGAGAACGCCAGGCCGAGCGCGCAAAGCCCGACGATCAGGCCATCGCGCAGGCGCGAATGCGCCATGAGGACGGGGACGTCCAGCGTATGCAGCGCGCTGTAGGCCCAGCGATAGGCCCGCCGCGAGGCGTCGAGCCTTTGCAGAATGCTGCCGTCAGCGCCGTCAACGTCAAACCAGAGATCGCCGCAGCGTGAGCGATAGACGGGAGCGCCGGGAACGCTGGACCGGGCCGGATAGGCGTCGTCATCCGCAACAACCGACACCGCGCCGCAGCCTCGCGCAAGGCGCGTCGTCAAGCGGAGGACCTCCTGCTCATCCAGGAACGTCTTCTGCCGATCGCGGGCTGCCTCGCCCGCTTTGGTCAAGATCTGGCGGCCAAGATCAGTCCGGTCGCGCCGAAAGACACTCACGTTGAAAGCAAACCATTCGACATCGCGGGCAGAAATCGACAGCGCCAGCTGATCGAGCGATGGAGCCGTGCGCCAGTCCGGGACAGCATTCGTTATGCCCGCCTCAGCCACGGTCAATTGCCCGCGCGAAAACAGCCGGCCGTGATCCATGGAGAGCCAGCCGCTGAAAATCCAGGTCAGCACGAAGACGGTCGAGACGAGACCGATGACGTGGTGCAGAGCGTGCCAGCCGCGATAGGGTGACGAGACCCGCCCCCGGATCTTGATCCTGATGACACCGAGCAGCGCCCCAAGCACCGCCGCGATCAGGGCCACCAGAGACAGCGTCGAGACGACCTGGTCCCACAGCACCCAGTTGCTCCTGAGAACCGTTGGATAGATCCAGTGCACGACGCTGCCGACCCAATTCCATCCACGCTCCCAGCGGGTCGTGTCCAGCACCACCTCGCCGGTGCGCGACGACACGTAGATTTCCGTCCCGGCTCCATCGCCGAGAGCGATGCGAAACAGCGGCCGGTGGCGATCAAACCCGTTCGGCACACTCCATTGATCGTAATCGGCGCGCGCAATGATCGCAGCGTGTGCGGCATCGAACCCGCGTCGGCGGGCATGGTCCTGTGCAATGGCGAGCGCGACATCGGGAAATTCCACCGAGGCGTCGGCTCCGTCTGACGCATGGACCGCCCGAACCCGTGACGGTCCCGACACGACATAGACCGGCCCGTCGCTGCGCTGGATCAGGCGAATGCGCGTGGCGTCCGTGATCCCGCTTGCGGCGACCGCGTCGGCAACCGGAATGATCGATGCCCCCTCCACCGGCGCCAGACCGGTGAAGCGTTCCGCCTCCGTCAACGCGGGAAACGGAACGAAGTGCATCACGATGCCGCTTGCGAACCACATCGCGAACATCAGGCAGAACGCGATGCCGAGCCAGCGGTGCAGAAGGATGATCACGCCGGTCATGCGATCCCCCCTACCATTTGAACGCGGCGGCGATCTCGTAGGTCCGGGGCGCACCAAGCAGGATCTGGTCGGGATAGAACGGGTCGCCCCAAATCGCGTAGCGCTTGTCGGTAAAGTTGCGCACGCGAAAGGTCAGTCGGGCCTGGTCGACGGCATTGAAAACCGTCTTGGGAATGTCGACGAAGGCGTAAACGTCGCCGACGATATAGGCATTCATGGTCACCGCGTTGGCGTCGCTGTTGGTGCGATCGCCGACATGGCGGCCGGTGATGCCGACCTCGACGGGCCAGGGCGTGAAGAAGCGCCAGGACGCGCCGGCATTGGCGACGATGCGCGGCACGTTCGGTGGCCTATTGCCCGAGAACGAGCCGCCGGTGAAATCATAGTCGGCATAACGCGCATCGACATAGGCGATGTTGCCCCAGAGACGCAAAGGCGCGATGGGGCGGATCGATCCGGCAAGCTCGACGCCCTTGGATTCCTGCCGCCCCGCAATGTTGAGCGTCTGGCCGCCGGCCGCGGCATAGACGTTCTTGCGCTCGATATCGTAGGCCGAGAACGACCACTCCGCCCTGTTGTCCCAGAGCACGTGCTTGACGCCGGTCTCGTAGGTGCGTGCGGTGGTCAGATCGAGCGGCTGGGTCGGCCCGAGCAGGAAGATGTTGTTGGCCGAGACATCTGCGCCGGTGGCGTACTGGCTGAAGAAGGTCAGGCCGGGAATGGCCTCCCAGGTGTAGCCGACGCGCCCCGTGACGGGCGCCCAGGATTTCGTGAACGGGAATCCCGCGTTCTCCAGCCCGTTGACGTCGGTCGAGTTGCGGTCGAGCCCGATATGTTCGACGCGCAGGCCGCCGATCAGAGCGAATGTCCGCGTCAGCTTCAGCCGGTCCTCGAACGACAGCGCCTCGTTGTCGATCCGCGCGGTCTGCGGCCTGGTCGTGAGCAGGCCATAGAAGCCACGGTCGGGATCGACGAGATCAACGGAATCGCCGGGGAAATTCGCCGCGCCCGGCCGGACGAAATCGAGATAGCTCGACGAAAAGGTCGTGACGAGACGATTTTCGAGGCCCGCGATATCAGCATCCCACGTCAGGTCGGTGATATTGCCGACCAGACGCTGGCTGTGCGCGACATAGAAGCGGCTGCGATCGACCGTATTCGTCGTTGTGTTGAACGCCTCAACCTCGTTGTTGAGCCAGGAGCGCTCCGCGCCGTAGGCATAGGCCTGACTCTTCAAGGTGAGGTCGGGCGCGAGCCCCAGCTCGAAGCCGCCGCGGAGCCACACCTCCTGAGCCACGTTGCGGTTGTCGAGAACGTTGTAGTTGGTGTTGAAGGTGCGATCGTCGATGGTAACAGGGCCGAGATTGGTCCCGTTGAAGTTCGAGATATAAGTGCCCGAGACGATGCCTGCCGTCGCGTGCGAGCCGCTGAAGGCCACGGGCACCAGCGGCGTGCCCCAATAGGCCCGTCCGCGATCCTCGCGATATTCGATCGCGCCCCAAACCTTGAGGCTGTCCGAGATGCGGTAGTTGAGCTGGCCAGACACATCGAACGTCCTGGTGCTGGTATCGTCGGCAAAGCCGTTAAGCGTGGAGCGGCTGATATCGAAGCGGTAGTCCAGCCCCTGCACATTGGTGCTGCCGCCCGAGCCGTAATGCGCGCGGAACGAGTTCAACGAGTCCCAGGAGAAGTCCGCTTCGTTCCGGATCGGCCCAGTGTGCGGCTGCTTGGTAACGAAATTGATCGCGCCGCCGGCGGCGCCCTCGCCCGAGATCAGCGAGGCCGGGCCTTTGAGGATTTCCACGGCTTCGAGATTGGCGGTGTCCATGATCCGCGAGGTCATGTTCTGCGGGCCGATCTTGATGCCGTTGTAGAGCGTGTTGATCTGGCTGTTGGTGAAGCCGCGCATCGAGAAGGCTGAAGGCTCGGCGGGATTGTCGCCGGCGGTGACGCCAACCGCGCCTTGCGCGACATCGGAGACGGTGCGGTAGCCCTGCTCGCGCATGGTCTCGGCGGAGATGACTTCGACCGTTGCGGGTGTCTGTCGCACCGTCAGGCCGAGGCGCGAGGCGCTTTCGGCAACCGCATTGCTGTTGAGCGGCGTCGGCGCCGCATTGTTCGTCACGACCGGTCTTGGCGCGACCTCCGCCGCGGCCGGCTTGCGCGCTGTCGCGCGGCGGGTGCCTGCCGCGTCCCGGGCGGCCGGCTTGGCCTGCTTGCGGGATTGCGGGGGCGACACCTCCACAGCCGGCAGCGTCTCGCGGGCCTGCTGCGCCAAAGCGGCGGGCATATCGACAAACGCAAAAGATGTCAGAGCGGCGGACGCCAGCAAAATGCGGCGTGGTCGTACAATACGGCTGGCAAACACGGTCCTGGACCTCGGAGTGACGTCAGTGGCACGTCACCGCAAACCAAGGTCCATCATCAGGCACTAAGCCTTCCGATGAAGCCTGATGTCTGTACTCCCCGACCGACATCTTCGCGTGTGACCACGGCTGACGGCAGGTCTCCTGGCTCGCGGGTCGTGACCGCTTCGTCGCCTTCCCGGGACCGAGGACCCAGTGGCTTTAAAGACGAAGGATTCACCGCTTACAGTTGCGGGGGCAGCTACGGCATTGGGGACAACGTCCCCGCACCGCATTCCCTTTTCATCCCCTCTCGGGGAAACCGTCGCCAGCATCTAGGATTACGACCAAGACGGAGTCAATGTGCAAGACGCGGCGATATTGCCACAGCCACCAACTTCCCCCGGAGATTGACATGGAAGGCGCGACCTTCCTCTGGCTGATCCGACATGCGCCCGTCGACGGCGTCAAAGGGACGATCCACGCGGCCGATGCGGCGGCGGACCTGACCGATCGCGCGCAACTGGAGGTGCTGCGGTCGCGCTTGCCGCGCGACGCTGCGAGCTATGCGAGCCCTGCGCGGCGCACGATCGAGACGGCGCGCGCCCTGGGGCTCGAACCAGAACTGGTGCGCGAGTTTGGCGAGCAGGATTTCGGCGACTGGACCGGCCGGCGGCATGACGAGCTCGCCAGCAGCGGTGGCGAGGCCTATGCGCAGTTCTGGAACGCCCCTGCACACCAGAGACCACCGGGCGGTGAAAGCTTTGAAGATCAGGTCGCCCGCGTCCGTCTGGGTCTCGCGCGGGTCGGCGCGGGTCCGGCGGCGCTGATTGTGCATTCCGGCACGATCCGCGCCGCGCTGTGCATCGCGCTCGACCTGACGCCGGATGCCGCCTTGCGCTTCGTGATCGATCCGCTGTCGCTGACCCGGATCGACCGGCTCGCGACCGGCTGGCGGGTCTGGTCGGTCAACCAGCGGGTCAGCTAGGCCTGTCAGGCACGTTGGCCTGCGCGAAGGTCGCCATGTCATTGTGGAGCGCGCAGGCCGATCGCACCAGCGGCAGCGCGATCGCGGCGCCAGAACCTTCGCCGAGCCTGAGATCGAGGCTGATCAAGGGCTGCACGTTCAGCGCACGCAACACCAGCCGATGCCCCTGCTCCGCCGATTGATGCGACGGCAGCAGGAATGGCTGGCACGACGGATTGAGCCGCACCGCCGCCAGTGCCGCGACCGAAACGATGAAACCGTCGATCAGCACGGGAATGCGCGCCTGCGCGGCCGCGATGATCGCGCCTGATATCGCCGCGATCTCGAGGCCGCCGACGGCGCACAGGATGTTTTCGGGCGAAGCGCTCGCCACACCGTGGCGCGCGATTGCCGCCTCGATCACGCCCACCTTGTGCGCACGGCCGGCCGCATCGACGCCGGTACCACTGCCCGCGATCTCCTCGGCGCTGATGCCGAGCAGGCTCGCAGCAATCGCCGCAGAAGCCGTGGTGTTACCGATGCCCATTTCGCCGAAGATCAGCAGGTCAGGCTGATGGGCCTTCGCCCGCGCTACCGCGCGCTCGCCGGCCTCGAACGCAAAGGCCAGCTCAGCCGGCGTGAGCGCAGGCTCAACGCTGAAATCGCGCGTGCCGTGGCGCGGCTTGTCCGTGATGATATCAGGCATCGCCTCCTCGGCCAGCGTGCCGGCATCGACAACTTCGAGCGTCGAACCGAGCTCGCGCGCCAGCACCGAGATCGCGGCACCTCCGGACGCAAAATTCGCCATCATCGCGATCGTCACAGCCTGCGGATAGGCCGACACGCCCTGCGCGACGACGCCGTGATCGCCGGCGAAGATGATGATCGGCACGCGCGCGGCGCGCGGGCGTTCGGTCGCCTGCAGGCCGGCAAGCTCGATCGCGAGCTGCTCCAGCCGGCCGAGCGCACCGGTCGGCTTTGTCAGTTGTGCCTGCCGCGCGATCGCCGCTTCGCGGTGGTCGGCGGAGATTTCGGGGCATTTCTGGGTAACCCATTCAGGGAGCATGCTGCCTCGCTTATGGCCTGCGCTTGAGAATGTAGCTGTCCATGATCCAGCCGTGCCGCTCGCGCGCGTCCTGCCGCGCGGCGACGATACGCGGGCCGACCTCAGTCAGGGCGCCGGACAGGATGATCTGGTCGGCCATGCCGAGATAGGCGCCCCACCAGATCTGAAGGCCTTCAGGATCCAGCGACTGGAACGCCGTGCCGCCGTCGAGCATCACGACGACCGTGTCGACGCCTTCAGGCCAGCCGCCTTCGCGCAAGCGGCGCCCGGTCGTCACCAGGAACGGCTCGCCGATATCGTTGAGCGGCAGCGCATGCGCCGCGCACAGCGCCTGGATCGAGGTGATGCCCGGCACCACTTCGATCTCAGGCAAGGGATCGAGCCGGCGCGCGATGCGGAGCGAGGAATCGTAGAGCGAGGGATCGCCCCAGATCAGCAGCGCGACCTTGCCGTCTGCGCCCAGATGATCGGCGATCGTCTGCGACCAGGTCGCCGCGACCGCGTCGTGCCAATCGTCGACGCCCTTGCGGTAATCGGCTTCGCGGGCGTCGCGCACGGGAAGATCGAATTCGGCGATGCGCGTGGTGTCGTTGGTGAGAACTTCGGCGCAAATCGTCCGCCTGAGTTCGGCGAGGTCGGATTTTGCGGCGCCCTTGCGCGGGACCAGGATCAGGTCTGCGGTGTTGATCGCGCCAATTGCCGCGCGCGTAAGCTGCCCGGGATCGCCGCAGCCGATGCCGATCAGGGAGAGGGTCATCATCACGATCCGCCCTCCGCCAGCGCGCCGAACAGGATGACGGCGGCCGTGGAGGCCGCGCCGCCGCGCGCCAGCTGATCGGCCAGCTCGACAACAGTGGTGCGGACCAGACGCTCGTCAGCGCGGCCGAGCGATTCCGCGAACAGCGCCGGCGTGCTCGGCGAGAGGCCATGCTCGATCAATTTCGCGACCAGCGCCGGAAAGGTTCGCCGGCCCATATAGACCACCGTCGTCGCATCGGGATCGGCAAGAGCCACCCAGTTCAAATTGGGCGGCAGCTCGCCGGTGACATCGGCACCGGTCACGAATTGGACCCGGCGCGAGGTGTGGCGACGCGTCAGCGGAATGCCGGCATGTGCGGCGGCGACGCAGGCCGAGGTGACGCCGGGAACGATCTCATAGCCGATGCCGGCCTCGCGCAGCATCTCGATCTCCTCCTCGAGCCGGCCAAAGATGCCGGCATCGCCCGACTTCAGCCGCACGACGCGGACGCCCGTCGCCGCATAGTCGACCAGCAGGCGGTTGACATGATGCTGCTTTGTCGATGGCCGCCCTGCCCGCTTCCCCACCGCGACGAGGTTGGCCCCGGGCCGCGCCAGATCGAGGATCGCCCCGGAGGCGAGATCGTCATAGAGCACGACATCAGCCTCGCGCAGCCGCGCGGCGCCCTTGAGCGTGAGCAATTCAGGATCGCCGGGACCGGCGGAGACGAAGGAGACAAAGCCGCTCACCGGTCCTCCGCGATCAGGTGAAAGAAGGTGCCGGTGACGTGGCGGCGCCGCGAGCCGGTCTCGGCGATGACCGCACCGGTCGCATCGTGCACGACCGCCAGCGGCGTGTCGGGCTGGGCGAGAATGGTCGAATAGTGAAACTCATGGCCGCGCAGCCGCGCCCCAACCTTGTGCCCCGGCATCGGCGCCGCAAGCGCTGCAAGACGATAGCCAAGATGCATGCGGCGCTTGGCGAAACTCGTCTCGAGGCCGAGCAGACCTGTCATCTCATGCCTGATACCATCGGCATCAGTCAAAGCAGCTCCCAGCACCATATACCCTCCGCATTCGCCATGCACCGGCCGCGTCTCGGCGAAGGCGCGCAGACCGCTGCCGAAGCGCGTGTTCGCGGCGATCTTGCCGGCGTGAAGCTCGGGATAGCCGCCGGGGAGCCAGCACACATCGGCGCTCGCGTCGGGCGCTTCATCTGCGAGCGGCGAGAAGGTCGATATCTCCGCGCCGGCCGCGCGCCAGGCTTCCAGCATATGCGGATAGACGAAGGAGAACGCGGCATCGCGGGCGAGCGCGATGCGTTGGCCGGGCGGCGTCACGTTCAAGCCGTTCACGACCGGCTGCGGCGACCAGCTTGCGGCCGATTGCAGCACCGCATCGAGATCGACATGCTCCGAGACAAAGCGCGCGGCCTCCTCGATCAGTTTTCCGATCTCCGCCTGCTCCTCGGCCTGCACCAGGCCGAGATGCCGCTTCGGCAGGCTGATCTCGGCATGGCGCGGCAATGCGCCGAACACGGCAATCCCGGCCTCGTTCATCGCACGTCGCACGAGGTCTTCATGGCGCGGGCTGGCGATGCGATTGAGCACGACGCCCGCAAGGCGCACGCCGGCGCGATAATCGCGCAGGCCAGCCGCGATCGCCGCCGCTGTCTGCGCCTGTCCGGACGGGTCGATCACCAGAACCACCGGCCAGCCCAGCTTCTCCGCGATGTCGGCGGTCGCACCGGTGCCGGAGACACCGCGCGCAGCGACCCCGTCGAACAGGCCCATCGAGCCCTCGGCGAGCACGACATCGGCGTCCGCGCCGCGGCTGATCAGGTGTGAGATCGTCGCGCTGTCCATCGCCCAGCTATCGACGTTGACCGAAGCGCGGCCCGTAGCGGCGGCATGGAAGGCGGGATCAATATAGTCAGGGCCGCTCTTGAAGCATTGCACGTTCAGGCCACGATTACGCCAGGCACGCGCGAGCGCCAGCGTGAGGGTGGTCTTGCCGATGCCGGAGGCTGGTGCGGAGATGACGAGGGCAGCTGCCATCACGACGCCTCCGGAAAGCGCGGCTCGGCGCCAACGGGCCGATAGCGGCGGTCGTAGTCGGCGGCATAAAGCCGGCTCTCGTCGAAATCCGCCGCGCCAAGCGTCTTGCCGACCAGGATCAGCGCGGTGCGCTCCATCTCGGCGCCGAGCGCAGCATCGAGCGTCGCCAGCGTGGCGCGGACGACGCGCTGGTCCGGCCAGCTCGCACGCCAGACGATCGCGACCGGGCAGTCTGTGCCGTAATGCGGGGTGAGCTCGGCGACGACCATGTCGAGCTGATGGATCGAAAGATGAATGGCGAGCACCGCGCCTGTCGCGGCGAAGGCCGCGAGCTTCTCCCCATCGGGCATCGCGCTGGCGCGACCCGCTGTGCGCGTCAGCACAACCGACTGGGAGAGACCGGGCAATGTCAGCTCGGCTTCCAACGCGGCAGCGGCTGCGGAGAAGGACGGAACGCCCGGCGTGACAGTAAAGGGAATGCCGAGCGCGCGCAGGCGGCGCAGCTGCTCGCCCATCGCCGACCAGATCGAGAGATCGCCGGAATGCAGCCGCGCGACATCCTTGCCTGCGGCATGGGCCGCGGCAATCTCGGCGATGATCTCGTCGAGCGACAGCGGCGCCGTATTGACGATCCGCGCGCCTGGAGGGCAATGCGCCAGCACGCCTTCCGGCACCAGCGAACCCGCATAGAGGCAAACCGGACAGGCCGCGATCAAATCACGCCCGCGCAGGGTGAGCAGATCGGGCGCGCCCGGCCCGGCGCCGATGAAATGCACCGTCATGGGCCGTCTCCTTCGGCGATTGCAGCGGTCGCCGTGCGATCCTGCGAGACCGCGCGCGTTGCGATCAGCCGCGCGTGAGGGCCGGCGGCCGCGAGGGCCGCGGCTTCGGCGAGCGAGCCCGTGCCGAACCTTTCGGTGATCCGCTGCGACTGCGTCGGCGTTGCGATGCCGGCCAGGGTCTCGGCGGGCACCGCCTTGATCGGAACGCCACACTCGCGCGCGAGCTGCTTCAGCGGCTCCGCATCCGCCTTGTCGCTGACGGTCGCGACCGCAGCCAGCCCTGCGGAACCGCCGGCTGCCAGCAGCGCCTCGCGCAAAGAGGCCAGCGTCACATCCTGCTTGAATCCAAGCCCGGCGACCTTCATCGGACCGCACTCCACTGCACCACCGGCCGCGTCGCCTCCCACGCGCGGTAACGGCCGAGCGGAGCGGCACGCGCGATCTCGACCCGCATCAGCTCGCCGCCATGCTGTTGATGCAACTCGCCGAGCAGCGCTTCCGTCTCCAGAGTCACGGCATGGGCGACGAACCGCGTGCCGGGCGTAATCCGCAACCAGACAGCTTCGAACAGAGCGGTGTCGAAGCCGCCCCCGACGAACACAGCATCCGGCCCGTCCAGCGCAGCGAGCGCGTCGGGCGCGGTGCCCGCAACAACCGTGATCTTATGTTCCACCCCGAACGCTTCCGCATTGCTGCGGATGTTGGCGGCACGATCCTCGCGCGTTTCGACGGCGACCGCTGACCCGCCGCCCAATGCCCACTCTACCGAGATCGACCCCGAACCTGCACCGATGTCCCACAACTTTCTGCCAGGGCATGGACCGAGTGCCGAGAGCGCCAAGGCGCGGATCGGCCGCTTGGTGATCTGACCGTCGTGAGCAAAGAGAACATCCGGTAGCCCCGAACTGCGAGAGAGACCGTCCGGCCCTCTTGCCTCCAGCGCCACAGCAACGAGGCTTCCGGCGGAAACGCGCGTATAGGTCTCCGCGTGATGCTTGCCGACCTTTTCATGGGGGCCGCCAAGCGCGGAGAGAGTCCAGAATAGCGAGACACCCCACCCGCGCTCCGTCAGCCATCTCGCCAGATCAACGGCGGCCTTGCCGTCTCGCACCAGACAGATGATCCGCGCGCCATCCGCCAGATGGGGTACAAGCCGTTCGAACGGCGCGGCATGAAGGCCGAGGCAAACGGTGGATTCGAGCCGCCAGCCCAACCGCGCCGCGGCGAGCGAGAAGGTCGATGGCGCGGGATGCGCGATCCACTCATTGGCATTCAGCTTCTCGGCGAGGCCAGCGCCAGCGCCGTACCAGAAGGGATCGCCGGATGCCAGCACTGCCGTCGGCCGGCCACGGCAGCTCAGCACGACGTCAGCGTCGAACGGTACCGGCCACGCGCGGCCGCGGCTGCCAGCAGCGGCAAGCGCAAGATGGCGCTCGCCGCCGAACACGGTTTCGGCCTTGGCCAGCGCCTTTCGGCTTGCCTCCGACAGCCCGGCAAGGCCATCTTCGCCGATACCGATGATGGTCAGCCAAGGATTAGCCGGGGAATCAACCATGATGCGCGCCCTTATTCTGGGCGGAATTGCCGACGCGAGCCTGCTCGCCGCCGAGATCGCGCGCGCAGGGATCGATGCGGTGTATTCCTATGGCGGGCGCACCAGAACCCCTGCCGATCAACCGCTGCCGACCCGCATCGGCGGCTTTGGCGGCGTGAGCGGTCTTGCTGATTACATCAGCCGCGAACGCATCACGCATGTGATCGACGCGACCCATCCCTTCGCGGCCGAGATGAGCCGCCATGCCATCGCCGCGTGCGCGGCGGCCGGCACGCCGCTGATCGCGCTGGAGCGTGCCCCCTGGGCGAAAGCGCCTGATGATAACTGGATTGAAGTGGTTGACGTCAACGCAGCAGTCGCTGCGCTGCCCGAAGCACGGGCCAACGTGTTCCTGGCCATCGGCCGCCAGCACATCGCGCCGTTCGCGGCGAAGCCGCAGCATGCCTACACGCTGCGGTTCGTCGATCCGCCCGAAGTGCCCCTGCCCTTCGCCGCCGATGTGATCGTCTCGCGCGGACCCTTCACGATTGACGGCGAATTGGAGATGATGCGCATGCGCGGCATCGCCTGGATCGTCGCCCGCAATTCCGGCGGCGACGGCGCCCGTGCCAAGATCGACGCGGCCCGCCTGCTCGGCCTGCCCGTGATCATGATCTCGCGGCCAAACTTGCCCGAGCGCAAGCGGGTCGAGAGCGTCGCGGAAGTGATGCAGTGGCTTGGTCATCGGACTTGCCTCGGCGCATAGACCCAGCGACCAACGCGGCGCGTCTGCGAGTTGCCGACGATCACCAGCGTGCGCATGTCGGCCATCTCGGGCGTCGCATCATTCAGCGGGACGGTCACGATCGTCTCGTCAGGCGCGCTGATCGCGCGCGCGAAGATCACAAGACGCCCGCCACAGCCCGCTTCCTTCAGCACCGCGAGCGCGCGGCCAAACCCGTCCGGCCGGCTCGCGGAGCGCGGATTATACATCGCAATTGAAAAATCCGCCTCCGCTGCGAGCCGCAGCCGTTTCTCGATCATCGCCCATGGCTTGAGATTGTCGGAGAGATTGATCGCACAGAAGTCGTGACCAAGCGGCGCACCGGCGCGTGCGCTCGCTGCCAGCATCGCGGTGATGCCAGGCAGCACGCGGATCGGCAGGTCCCGATATTGCGGCGCCATTTCGAGCGCCTCGAACACGGCCGAGGCCATGGCGAAGACGCCAGGGTCGCCGGAGGAAACGATAACGACCTTGCCGCCTTCGGCGGCCAGCCGCAGCGCCTCGCTCGCACGCCGGAGCTCTTCACGATTGTCGGATGGATGCACGGTGAGGCCAGGACGCGGGGTGACGCGCGCGACATAGGGCGCGTATCCCAAAATATCGGTCGCGGCGGCAAGCGCGGCGGAGACCTCCGGCGTCACCAGCGCTTCACTGCCCGGGCCGAGGCCCGCGATGGTCAGCGTGCCCGTCATTCGGCGGCGTCCGGAAGCCGGCCCTTGCCGTGCACCAGCACGATCGCGAAGTAAGGACACTCGGTGGCGTCGATCTCAACGAGTCGCGCGACGCGCTCCCCCGGCATGGTGCCGCGCTCGACCAGCCAGGCATCATCCAGCCGCCCGGCGGCCGCGAGCGCGCGCCGCACCTTTGCAAGATTGCGGCCGGTCTTCATGATCACAAGTGCATCGGAATCGCGCATACGGCGTTCAAGCTCGGCCTCAGGAAGCGTGCCCATCAGCACCGTCGTCACGTCGTCGCCGAGGGCGATCGGCTGGCCGACGCCGTTCCAGCAGCCGACCATGCCGGGAATGCCGGCGATCACCTCGATCTCGACGCGGCCCTGCAGGCGCGTGTGCAAATGCATGAACGAGCCGTAGAAGTAGGGATCGCCCTCGCAGAGCACGACGACGTCGACGGCACGGGAAAGCCGCGCCAGGCGTTCGGCCCATTCGTCGTAGAAGCCGGAGAGCTGCTGCACGTAGTCCGGGCTGTCGAAGGCGATCTCGGTGGTGACAGGATATTCCATGGGATATTCGGTGACGTCGGCAGCGAGCATGCCCTCGACGATGCGCCGCGCCTGGCCGGGCCGCCCCTTCTTGCGGAAATAGGCGACGTGCTTGGCCGCCCGCACCATGCGGTCGGCGCGCACGCTCATCAGATCAGGATCGCCGGGGCCGAGACCGCAGCAGATGATGCGTCCCATGGCTATTCGCTCCGGCTCGCCAGCGCATTCACGGCGGCGACCGTGATCGCGGAGCCGCCGAGGCGGCCTTCAACAGTGAGCGCCGGCACCGGCGGATCAGCCATCAGCGCGGCCTTTGACTCGGCGGCACCGACGAAGCCGACCGGGCAGCCGATGATCGCCGCGGGACGCGGACAGTCGGGATCCTCGAGCATGTTGAGCAGATGGAACAGCGCCGTCGGCGCATTGCCGATCGCGACAATGGCGCCGTTCAGATGCGGCCGCCACAGCTCCAGCGCCGCAGCCGAGCGCGTGTTGTTCATCGACTTGGCCAATGCCGCAACGGTCTCGTCGCCCAGCGTACAGATCACGGCATTTGCCGCAGGCAATCGCGCACGGGTAATGCCCTCGGACACCATGCGCGCATCGCACAGGATCGGCGCGCCCTTCTGCAGGGCCGTCCGCGCAGCCGTCGCCATGCCGGGCGTGAAGCGGATATGCGCCTCGAGTCCCACCATGCCGGCGGCATGGATCATCCGCACCACGACCTGCTCCTCGTCAGCCGTGAAGCGCGCCAGATCGGCCTCGGCCCGGATGGTCGCAAAGGATTGCCGGTAGATCGCCGCGCCGTCGGTCTCGTAGGTGTGCGGCATCAGTGCCCTCCCATCAGGATGGAGGGATCACGAACGATATCGTCACGATCGAGCCCGCGCAGGACGGGCTCGTCGCGGGTCGAGCCGCCGCGCACGAGATCGAATCCCTTTGCCGTCGCGACCAGCGTGATCGCGGCCGCGCCGGAATGGGCGCAGCCCTTGGTGCAGCCAGAGACGTGAAGCTGCGCGGCCCCGCCGATGTTTGGCGCCAGCGCCGCCGCCAGCCCCCGCGTATCGGCATGGGCCTCGCGGCAGCGCGGCGCACCGCTGCACGCGATGACGCGCAACGCCGGATCATGGGCTTCGGTGATCAGGCCGGACGCGGTCGGCATGGTCCGCTTGCCTTCGCTCAGGACCATCCGCCACGGCGTCATCCGCAACGCATGCCCGCAAGCAGCGAGCTGATCGAGCGTCGCATGCGACATCTGCCCGAAGGCGATGCCGACCATGGCGCCTTGCGGATAGAGGCCGGGACGCGCTGCGGCCATGATCGGCGCAGGCTCGGCCTCGCCGCGGAGCGCCTCAGGCAATTTTGCGCCGGCCGCAAGATGCGCTGCCATGCGCCCGCGCCCATCCCTGACGCCTGACGCGACGAACCAGCGCGCAACAGCAATCGCGGTGCCCACAACCTCACCACGCGCGACGCTGCGGCCGAGCCGGGCGCCGTCCGCGCGCACGAGGAGATCACCTGAAACCTCACGCTCGATCCGCACGTCGGCGGAATCGCCGGCGAGCACGCGCGAGTTGCCGTCGTCGATGGCGAAGCCGAATTTCGTCGGCAGTTCGAGCATCGAATCTGCCAGCGCCTCTTCGAGCTCGGCGGCGAGCGCCTGGGTCTCGTCGCCGTCGCGCCAGAACGGCGTGACCAGGATGTTGCGCCGGGATTCGGTGTCGGCATCGGGGTCGAGCAGCGTCAGTTGCGCAAGACCGTCGAGCAGCGACCGATGGTTGCCCTCGCTGACGCCCCTGATCTGGAGATTGGCGCGGCTGGTGACGTCGATCAGGCCATTGCCGTGGCGCTCGGCGAGATGCGCGAGCCCGGCCGTCTGTGCCGCATCGAGCCGGCCGCCGAACGGGCGCACGCGGACCACGAGCCCGTCGCCCGATTGCATCGGCCGCAGCGCGCCGGGACACCAGCCCTTCACTGACGCCGCACTCATGACGCCTCCTTCAGCGCCGCCGCGATCGAGTTGCGGCGCGTCCGCCAGAGCGAGGCCTCGTGCAGGCGCGTGAAGCACGTTTCCATCGCGGCAAGCGCCGCCGGATTTTCGCGCGCCAGGAAGGCGCGGACATCGGCGTCGCCCAGCGTCGCGTCGTAATAGAGATCGAACAGATGCGGCGGCACCGCGCCGGCCAGATGCGCGAACGCGGCCATGTGCTCCAGCGTCGCCGATATCTCGGCTGCGCCGCGAAACCCGTGGCGCATCATGCCGGCGATCCAGGCCGGATTGGCGGCGCGGGCGCGGACGACGCGGGAGATTTCTTCGGTCAGCGTGCGCGCATGCGGCTCGTCGGGCCGCGTCGTGTCGAGGTGATAGAGCGATGGCCCTGATGCGCCGAGATGCGCCGCCGCCGCGGCGATGCCGGCTTCATGCGCCGCATAGTCGGCGGCGAGCAGGAGGTCGGTCTCGGGCAGATCCTGGGCGTGAACGAACGCATCGGCCGAGGCGAGCCGCTGCTCGATGCCGGCGCGATCGGGCTTGATTGCACCATCGGCAGAGAACGCCCAGGACGAAGCGGACAGCCAAGCCTCGCCGGCGGCATCGCGCGTCTCCGATGTGAACGCATCGGGGATGGCCGAGAGGCCGACGCCGTATTGTCCGGGCCGCGGCGCGAACACACGCGACGCACGCTCACGATACGGATTCTCCTCGCCCTCCTCGTCGCGGCTGGCGAGCGCTACAGTGGCCGCTTCGAACAATTGCGCAAGGCCGGCGAAGACATCGCGGAACAGGCCGGACACACGCAGCGTCACGTCGATGCGGGGACGGCCGAGTTCGGCCGGCGCGATGATGTCGTAGCCGGTGACGCGGCCGGAGGCGTGATCCCAGCGCGGCGCCAGCCCAGCGAGATGCAGCGCCATCGCAAACTCCTCGCCCGCGGTGCGCATCGTCGCCGAGCCCCAGAGATCGACGACGAGGCCCTTCGGCCAGTCGCCGTGATCCTGCAAATGACGACGCAGCAGCTCTTCGGCGAGCTTGATCCCCTGTGCATGCGCCGACGGCGTCGGCACCGCGCGGGGATCGACAGCGAACAGATTGCGCCCGGTCGGCAGCACGTCCTGACGCCCGCGATAGGGCGAGCCGGACGGACCCGGCGCCACGCGCTGGCCTGAAAGCGCGGCGCGGAGCGCGTCCCGCTCGGCCTCGCCACAGGCGCCACGGCCGAACATATGCAGGCCGTCGCCGAACTGGCTTTCCTTGAGGTCGCAGACGAAACGATCGATGCGCGGAATGGCTTCCGCCGGCGCGGCCGAGGCATCGATCCCGAGATCGTCTTCGAGGCCGGCCGCACGCGCCTCGTCGCGGATCGCGGCGATCAGGCGTTGGCGCCGCGCGGGGTCGAGACCATCGGCGGTCGAATATTCGTCAAGCAGGCGTTCGAGTCGGCGCAGCCCTTCCGGCACAGCGGATTGCTCGAGCGGCGGCGGCAGATGGCCGATGGTGACGGCGCCAATGCGCCGCTTGGCCTGCGCGGCCTCGCCGGGATCGTTGACGATGAAGGGATAGATGACGGGGAGATCACCAGTCAGCGCTTCCGGCCAGCACGCGGACGACAGCGCCACCGACTTTCCCGGCAGCCATTCCAGCGTGCCATGCGCGCCCATATGCACGACGGCATCGATCCCTTGCGCGCGGAGCCAGAGATAGAACGCGACATAGCCATGGCGCGGCGTGCGGGCGAGATCGTGGTAGTCGGCATCGCGCGTGATCGCGTTGCCACGCTCGGGCTGGACCGCGATGATCGATCGGCCGCATGGGATCGCAGCGAAGTGGAACGCGCCGTCGCGGCAACTCGGATCGTTTTCCGGCGCGCCCCAGGCCTGCGCGAGATCGTCCTGCAGGATTTGCGGCAGGCGCGCGAGCGCGGCGCGGTAATCGGCGACGCTCCACGTCAATTTCTGCTTCAGCAACATCTCGCCGAGTGCATGCACCGACGCAACATCGAAGCCGGCCTCGGCGAGATCGGTCACCAGCGCTTGCACCGAAGCGAGTGCATCGAGACCGACCGCATGCGCGATCTGGTGCGGACGGCCGGGATAGTTCGACAGCACGATGGCCAACCGCTTCTCGGCGACCGGCGTCTTGGCAAGCTTCCGCCACGCCGCGACGCGGGCTATCACGGCATCCACACGCTCCTGATCCGGTCTGTGGGCCAGATGAGAGATTTGCAGATCGGGATCGCGCGTTGCGGCTGACTTGAAGCTCACCACGCCGGCGAACAGGCGGCCGTCGACCTCGGGCAACACCACATGCATGGCGAGGTCGCCGGGCGACAGCCCGCGCAGCGATTCCGCCCAGTCCTCGCGCCGCGCCGAGGAGAGCGCGACCTGGAAGACCGGACATTGCGCGGCATCGAACGGCGTGGTGCCGTCGTCGCCCATCGCCGAGAACGCGGTCGCATTGACGATGGCCGCCGGCGGATTTTGCGCGAGATGCGCGCGCAGCCAATCCGCGACGCCCGCCGCCTTCAGCGACGTGACGAAAGCCCCATAGGCATGAAAACCCTTCTCGCGCAGTGCTGCGATCAGCGCATCGACAGGCCCGGTGTCCGCAGCGGTGAGATAGGAGCGATAGAATGTCACGAGCGCGAAGGGCTTCCCCTCGCCCGGCGGCGGCGCAATGACGCCGCGCACGGGATCGTAAAAGCCCATCTCGGGCACGTTCATCTCGCCGGTAACAGGCCCGGCATAGAGACCCGAGGCCAGCGCGAGTTGCGCGATCGCGGCTTGCGCCGCGACGGGACCGCCGGTGTCGCAGAGCACCTTCAGCCGCCGCAGCGTCGAGACCGGCAAGGTCGAATACGCATCCAGCCTGGTGTCATCACGGCCATCGGCCGGCAGCACCGCGAGCACGATGCCCCGATCCTTTGCCAGTTGCTGGAGCGCCGCAAGCCCGTACGACCAATAGGACTCACCACCGATCAGCCGCACCAGAATGCCGCGCGCCTGCGACAGCGTGCGCTCGATATAGGTGTCGACCGAGAGCGGATGACGGAGCTCCGCAAGGTTCGCCAGCCGCAGCGACGGCAGGCCGTCGCGGCCACGCCGCCAGCCCGCCGCAAACGCTGCCAGGTCCGAATCCGAGAACGAGAGCACCACGAGATCGGCCGGGTCCTGGCCGATGTCCCTTGGCGTCGCGGTCTCCTCGAGACCACGGCTCTCGCGGAAGACGACGTGCATCAGACTCCCAATCCCGCCCTGATCGCGGCTTCGTCAATATCGCCGTGCTCGCCGATCACGACGAGCTTTGACTGCCTGTGGCCCGCGCCCCAGGGCTTGTCGAACTGGTGGCGCACGCGTTCGCCGACCGCCTGCAGCAGCAGCCGCATCGGCTTGCCCGCAACCGCGATGTAACCCTTGGCCCGCAGCACGTTCTGCTCGCGCGCCAGCCTCTGCACGGAGGCGACCAGCGCATCGACGTCGGCGACCTCAGGAAGATCGATCACGACGGAGGCGAAATCATCGTGCTCGTGCTCCTCCTCGCCATCATGATGCGAGGGGCGCGCGGCAAGATCGTTCTCGGCGGCAGCGCCGAGGCCGAGGATGACGCGCGCATCGATGGCGCCGTCGGTGATCGGCAGCATCGGCACGCGACGCGACATCTCCGCGGCGATCGCGGCCTTTGCGGCTTCGATGCCGGCAGCGCCCGCAAGATCGGCCTTGGTCAGCAGCACGATATCGGCGCAGGCGATCTGGTCCTCGAACACTTCGGACAGCGGCGTCTCGTGATCGAGATTTTCGTCCGCAGCGCGCTGCGCCTCGACCGCATCCGGATCCGGCGCGAAGCGGCCGGCCGCGACGGCCTCGGCATCGGCGAGCGCAATCACGCCGTCAACCGTGATGCGCGAGCGGATCTCCGGCCAATCGAATGCCTTGAGCAGCGGTTTTGGCAGCGCCAGCCCCGAGGTCTCGATCAGGATGTGATCGGGCCGCACGGGGCGCGCCAGCAGCTGCTCCATGGTCGGAATGAAATCGTCGGCGACGGTGCAGCAGATGCAGCCATTGGCGAGCTCGACGATGTTCTCTTCCGGGCAGTTCGCGTCGGCACAGGATTTCAGGATCTCGCCATCCACGCCCTCGCTGCCGAACTCGTTGACGAGCACGGCGAGCTTCTTGCCGCCCGCATTGCTGAGCAAATGCTGGATCAGCGTGGTCTTGCCGGAGCCGAGAAAACCCGTGACCACGGTCACGGGGACTTTTGCAAGCGAGTTCATTCGGCGGCCTCCGGCAACACGGCGATAGGGGGAATGCGGGCAAGCGACTGCTTGCGGAAGATTTCGGGCCGGCTGCGCCAGGGCACGAGACCATCGGGCGCGGCGGCATAGGCGGCGGCGCCGGCGACGACGTCCTGCGCGTTGGCATCCGTCAGGCGGCCATAGACATAGGACCAGCGGCCGGGCGCGCTGAGTGCGACCGAGCAGCCCTGGCTGCATGCCGACAGGCATTCGACGGGAACCACGGTCACACCCTCGGGCACGCCGGCCTCGAGGATCGCACCATGCAGGCGCTTGCCGGGCGTGACCTCGCCCTCGCCCAGCGTCTGGCCGGCGCGGCAGGTGATGCAGACATGCAGTGTGACAGTCATCGCCTCTTCCAGAAGTATCAGCGGGAGGCGAAGAGGCCCACGGACCATCCTTGCGAAGGCCCGCTTCCCCGTCGCGGAACACCCCGTCCGCCGGTCCACAAATCGTCCGCGCTGGCAGGTCTCCCGGCTTGCGGAGCAGGGTTTCCCCTTCGATCCCCGCCTTCCCGATCCCTTCAGGGGATCAGTGGCTTTGGGCATCTCTCCGGTCACGGTCGCGGGGGCGGCTGCATTTTGGACCCAAATCTTGCCGATTCGGACCCTATCGCATTCCCTCTTCGCCTGTCATAGGACAGGAACCAACGCCGGAGCACCATTTGCCCCCGGCCGCCTCTTGTCAAGCCGAAGGACCGATCCGATGACGAGCGAGCCGGAGACCGAAACGGCAGATGAAACCGACGCCAAGCACGCCGCCAAGATGGCGAAGATCAAGGTCGCCCGCGACAAGATCATGGCGACCAAGAGCGGCGAAAAGGGCCTCATCATCGTCCACACCGGCGCCGGCAAGGGCAAGTCGTCCTCCGCCTTCGGCATGATCGTGCGCTGTGTCGCCCATGGCCTGCCCTGCGCGGTGGTGCAGTTCATCAAGGGCGCCTGGGATACCGGCGAGCGGCGCCTGCTCACCGGCCATTTCGGCGAGCTCTGCCAGTTCCACGCCATGGGCGAAGGCTTCACCTGGGAGACGCAGGACCGCGCCCGCGACATCGCGGCGGCGCGCGCCGGCTGGGAGAAGGCGAAGGAGCTGATCCTCAATGAGAGCCTGCGCATGGTCGTGCTCGACGAGATCAACATCGCGCTGCGCTACGACTATCTCGACATCGCAGAGGTCGTCGATTTCCTCAAGACGTCGAAGCCGCCGATGACGCATGTCGTGCTCACGGGACGCAATGCCAAGGACGAGCTGATCGAGATCGCCGATCTCGTCACCGAGATGACGCTGGTGAAGCATCCGTTCCGCTCCGGCATCAAGGCGCAGCCCGGCGTCGAGTTCTGAAGTCGATGGCACGCGCGCTGATGATCCAGGGGGCGGGCTCGGACGTGGGCAAATCGCTCATCGTCGCCGGCCTCGCACGCGCCTTCACGCGCCGGGGATTGCGCGTGCTCCCCTTCAAGCCGCAGAACATGTCGAACAATGCCGCCGTCACCGTCGACGGCGGCGAGATCGGCCGCGCCCAGGCGCTGCAGGCGCTCGCAGCGGGCGTCGAGCCGCATACCGACATGAACCCGGTGCTGCTCAAGCCCGAGACCGATGTCGGTTCGCAGGTGATCGTGCAAGGAAAGCGCATCGCCACCGCACGCGCGCGCGAATATGCGGCGATGAAGCCCGCGCTGATGGGCGCCGTGCTGGAAAGCTTTGAGCGGCTGAAGGCGCGTTCCGATCTGGTGCTGGTTGAAGGTGCCGGCAGCCCGGCCGAAGTGAATTTGCGCAAGGCCGACATTGCCAATATGGGCTTTGCCCGCAAGGCCGACGTGCCGGTGGTTCTGGTCGGCGACATCGACCGCGGCGGCGTCATCGCACAACTCGTCGGCATCAAGACGGTGATCGACCCTGATGATGCCGCGATGATCCAGGGGTTTGTCATCAACAAGTTCCGCGGCGATCCCACGCTGTTCGACGACGGCTACGGGCTGATCGCGCAAAAGACCGCATGGCGCGGCCTTGGCGTGCTGCCCTGGTTTTCGCGCGCCGGCGAGCTGCCGGCCGAGGATGCGCTGGGCCTGAGCGATGCGCGCAAGCCCGGCCAGACCAAGATCGCCTGTCTCGCGCTATCGCGCATCGCCAATTTCGACGATCTCGATCCGCTCAAGCTCGAGCCGGCTGTTGATCTCGTGATGGTGCGCCCGGGCGAAGCGATCCCGGGCGATGTGCGCCTCGTCATTATCCCGGGCTCGAAATCCACCCGCGGCGATCTCGCCTTTTTGCGCGCGCAGGGCTGGGACATCGATTTGCTCGCACATCACCGGCGCGGCGGCCATGTGCTCGGCCTCTGCGGTGGCTATCAGATGCTGGGACGCAGCGTCGCGGACCCCGAAGGTATCGAAGGCCGTGCGGGCGATACGCCGGGCCTGGGACTGCTGGATGTCGAGACGGTGATGAGCCCGCAAAAGACGCTGACGCGTGTTGCGGCCGTGCATACGGCAACGGATCAGCCGATCGAGGCTTACGAAATCCACATTGGGCGCACCGACGGGCCAGATCGCGGGCGGCCGTTCGCCAAACTCAACGGCGAGCCGGAGGGCGCGATGTCGCGCGATGGCCGTGTGCAAGGCAGCTACCTGCACGGCCTGTTCACGTCGGATGATTTCCGCAAGGCGTATCTGGCAAAGCTCGACATTCCCGCGGGCGACGAGCCGTATCACGCCAGGGTCGAGAGCGCGCTCGAGGCCCTCGCCGATCACATCGAGAAACATCTCGATGTCGAAGGCCTGCTCACGCTAGCGCGCTAGCATCTCGGCGAGGCGCGTCCATTCGGCCTCAGCGCCCGGAAGGCCGAGACGCAACCACGAGGGGTTCTGCGTGAAGACCCGCGACCAGATCTGACCGCGCGCGAGCCTCTCCTGCGCGGCAAGCGCATCCGGCGTCTCGTAGAGACGGAACAGTGATGCGCCACCGACGAGCCGCCAGCCCTGCGCATGCGCCATCGCGTCGAGGCGCGCACAGTCCCGCAAAAGCCGCGCTGACGTCGCCTTGGCCCAGGCCTCATCGCGCAAAGCGCGGCAGCCGATCGCGATCGCGGCGCCCGAGACCGGCCATGGCCCCGATGCCGCCGCGAGCTTGTCAATGTCGGCTGCATGGCCGATCGCGAAGCCGAGCCGCAGGCCGGCCAGACCGTAGAACTTGCCGAACGAGCGCAGGATCAGCAAGCCCGGCCGGCCGGCTTCCGAGGCGAGCGAGAACTCGGGAACGGCATCGGCAAAGCTCTCGTCGATGACGACGTGACCGACGCGCGGCGACAGCGCAAGCAGATCCTTCGGCGCATGACGGCGGCCATCGGGATTGTTGGGATTGACGACGATGGCAAGATCCGCGCCCGCCAGCGCGTCGAGCTCCCTCACCTCCTCGACCTGCCACCCCGCGACCGAGAGAACGGGCGCATATTCGTTGTAGGTCGGCGCGAGGATGCGGGCCAGGCCACGCGGCGCGAGCCGTGGCAGCAGTTGAATGGCGGCCTGTGCGCCGCCCATCGCAACGACAGGCGCCGACGCGCCATAGGCGTGTTGGGCGGCCTGATGCAGCGCCTCGATCTCGGAGCGCGAGGGCAAGGCTTGCCAGTGATGCGCTGATATCTCGCCGATGGGATAAGGCAGCCGGTTGATGCCGGTCGACAGATCGATCCAGTCCTCCGCGCGCCCGCCAAAACGCTGCTGGGCCAGATCGAGATTTCCACCGTGCTCGCGCATGGCCCGTTGTTTCACGCGTACGCCAGGATCGCAAGCACGCCTGCGAGCAGCAGCATGGCGCGGCGGTAGATCGCCAGCCCCTCATGAATGTCCGCTGCAAGCGGATCGCGCGCACCTTCGTTAAGCCAGGGCTCTTTCGTGACACAGCCGTGATAGATGCGCGGGCCACTGAGCCGCACGCCGAGCGCGCCGGCCATCGCAGCTTCCGGCCAGCCGGCATTGGGCGAACGATGCCGGCGCGCATCGCGCGTCATGCACGACAGCGCCTCCGAGCGCCGCGGTGCGAGCAACACGAACAGCAAGCCGGTCAGGCGCGCTGGAATGAAATTGGCGACATCGTCGATGCGAGCAGCGGCCCAGCCAAAGGCTTCGTGACGATCGCTGCGATGGCCGATCATGGAGTCCAGCGTGTTGATGGCCTTGTAGCCGAGGATTCCCGGCAAGCCGAACAGCGTCCCCCAGAACACCGGCGCGACGATGCCGTCGGAGGCATTCTCGGCGAGGCTCTCGATCGCCGCGCGTGCGATGCCGGCTTCATCAAGCGCGGCCGGATCGCGGCCGACGATGCGCGAGACCGCCTCGCGCGCGGCGGCGATGTCGCGGGTCAGCAGAGGCTTGGCGACCGCGGCGACGTGATCATGCAGCGAGCGCAGCGCCACCAGCGGCCAGGCCAGGACGCCGGCCAGCACGAATCCGATCCAGCCTGAGGGAAGCAAGGACTGAAGCACCCAAGCGAGCGCCACCGCGAGCGCGATCACCAGAAGCGCGCCGGCAATGCCGGCGGCGCGGCGGAGCGCCAGGGCATCGGACTCGCGATTCCAGCCGGCATCGATGGCATCGATCAGCAGGCCCAGCCAGGTCACGGGGTGGCCGATCCGCGCGAACAGCCATGACGGCCAGCCCAGGAGGGCATCCATCGCCATCGCCACCACCATCGCGCCTGCAAAACCCAAACCCGCCTCCTGTCCCGCCCCTGTTGCGCAAAGCGAGGGGCGAGCGCAAGCCCCTGCCGGGCTGATTTTCGGCTTTGTCTTTGGCCGCGATTGGTGATTAGTCAGGCTCACAGGAGAGCTTTATGGCCGTCATCTTGATCACAGGCGGAGCGCGATCGGGCAAGAGCGCCCGCGCGGAAGCGCTTGCGCGCAGCTTTCCGGAGCAGCCGCCGATCTACATCGCTACGGCCGAGGCGCTCGATGCCGAGATGGAGGCGCGCATCGCTGGGCATCGCGCGCGACGCGGACCCGGCTGGATCGAGCGCGAGGTGCCGCTCGATCTCGTGCGTGCGCTCATCGCAAGTGATGGCGGCGGTGCGAGGCTGGTGGACTGCCTGACGCTGTGGCTCTCCAATCTCATGCATGCGGAGCGCGACTGGCAACGCGAAGTGAGCGAGCTTGCCGCCGCCCTGCCCCGCCTCGAGAGCCCCGTCATCTTTGTCACCAACGAGGTCGGACTCGGCATCGTGCCCGACAACGCATTGGCGCGCAGCTATCGCGATGCAGCCGGCATCATGAACCAGACCATTGCTGATGTCGCCGATAAGGTCGAGTTCGTGGTCGCCGGCCTGCCGATGAAGCTGAAATGACGCCGCGCGCCGACATTCTGAAAGACGTCGCCGCCGATCTCAGGATCGCCGCGTCCTTCGTCACGATCCTTCCCGTGGCCTCGTCGAAGCCATCAGGCGAAGGCGCCGTCGCGCGCGCGACATGGGCCCTCCCAGTGGCCGGGCTGCTGGTCGGCCTTGCCGGCGCGCTCGTCTACAAGGTCGCCATTCGCGTCGGATTGACGCCTGATATCGCCGCCCTGCTCGCGCTCGCGACGACCACGCTCATCACCGGCGCACTGCACGAGGACGGGCTTGCCGACACCGCCGACGGCCTCGGCGGCGGGCGGACGCGCGAGCGCAAGC
Source organism: Bradyrhizobium sp. CCBAU 51745 (assembly GCF_028128715.1). NCBI lineage: Bacteria > Pseudomonadati > Pseudomonadota > Alphaproteobacteria > Hyphomicrobiales > Nitrobacteraceae > Bradyrhizobium > Bradyrhizobium sp. CCBAU 51745. The sequence continues at coordinate 225,960 of NZ_LBJP01000086.1, forward strand.
TCGAGATCATGCGCGACAGCCGGATCGGCAGCTATGGTGTCTGCGCCCTGATCCTGTCGTTCGGCCTGCGCTGGAGCGCGCTTGCGGCGATCGCCAATCCCTGGGCCGTGATGCTCGCGCTGTGCGCAGCTCATGCCGCGGCCCGCGCGGGCTTGCCGGCCTTCATGTCGCTGGTTGCCCCGGCCCGTCCCGACGGTCTTTCCGCGAACGCAGGAGCGCCGCCGGGCCGCAGCGTGGCCACGTCCTTCGCCATAGGAACGCTCGCGCTCGCTCTGGCGTTGGGGCCGGGCAAGGCGCTGGTCGGCCTGGTGCTGCTCTCCCTCGCCGGGCTGATGCTGGCGCGGCTTGCCATCCGCCAGGTCGGCGGGCAGACCGGCGACATCCTGGGCGCATTCGAGCAGGTCGGCGAAATCCTGATCCTGCTGGTCGCGGCCGCCTTCCTCCACGGGGGAGGATGAAATCATGGTCGAGTTCGACGACACCTTCCGCCTTCAATTGCGCGAGCTGTTCGTGTGGCGCCGCGACGTGCGCCGCTTTCGTAACCAGGCACTGCCCGACGGCGCGATGGAGCGGCTGATCGAGACGGCTTGCCTGTCGCCCTCGGTCGGCCTGAGCCAGCCCTGGCGCTTCGTCATCGTCGATGATCCCCAGCGGCGCCGCGCCGTGATCGACGATTTCAAGGCGTGTAACGCCGATGCACTCAACTGCTATTCCGGCGAGCGCGCCGCGCGCTACGCCACGCTCAAGCTCTCGGGCCTCGAACAGGCCCCTGGCCACCTCGCCGTGTTCGCCGACAAGGCCAGCGACACCGGCCACGGCCTCGGCCGCGCCACCATGCCGGAGACGACAGAATATTCGGTGGTCGCGGCCATCACCGCGATGTGGCTCGCCGCCCGCGCCGAAGGTATCGGGCTCGGCTGGGTCTCCATCCTCAGCCCGCAGCGTATCCACGGCCTGCTCGACGTGCCCGCTTCCTGGAAGTTCATCGCCTATCTCTGCATCGGCTATCCCGAGGCGGAATGCGACCAGCCCGAGCTCGAGCAGGCGAAGTGGGAGCACCGGCGGGACGCGAGCGAGTTCACGCTGCGGCGGTAGCAGCCCGCTCCATCCACCGAGACCGCTGCGAACGAACATTCACAAGCGTATTTTTCATCAATTGTGGTTGCCGTCCTTTCGCGTTATGCACCTTCCCCGGGGACAACTCTTGCGAAACATTTCATGAGCGAGCGGCCTGCTCCTGCCCGCGTCGTGCCGGCGGTCGTCCGCCGCGATTTCATTCGGCTTGCGGGAGCAACCGTCGCAGGCTTGCTTGCCCTCGACGCAACGTCGGATCGCATGCGAATCGTCGCCTCGATCACCGCTCTGGCGCTCGATGACGAGCTGACCCGACGCAACATGAGCGAGAGTTCGAACTCTCGCCTCGGTGCGCTGATCGCGGGCTTGCGACAACGCGGCTGGGTCGAAGGGGTCAATTATCGTCTCGAGGTTCGCTCGACATTCGGCGGGCCCGACAAGTTGCAGACCGCGATCGCGGAGCTCATCGATCTCAAGCCGGATGTCATCCTGACCGGCTCGACTGTCGAGACCGCGGCCGTCATGGCGGCCACCAAGACGGTCCCGATCGTTTTCGCGACCTCCAACGATCCCGTCGGCAACGGCTTCGTCGAAAGCCTTGCCCATCCCGGCGGCAATGTCACCGGCTTCACCAGCAGCACCCCCGATATGGGCGGCAAATGGCTTCAGCTGATCAAGGAAGCCGTGCCTGACATCCGGCGCATCGGCGTCCTGTTCAACCCGGCCAGCACCCCTCGCGCCGGCCGCTATTACCTTGATTCGCTCGAGCGGGAAGCCGCGACATCGAGCGTCGCGGTGGAGCTTGCACCCATCAGCGCAGTCGCCGAGATCGACGGCGCGATCGGCCGCTTCGCTGATCCTCCGAAGGCGGCCGTGATCTCGCTTGTCGACAGCTTTCTCGTGGTCAACCGGAAAGCGGTGGTCGAGACGGCCGCGAGACATCGCGTGCCGATGATCTATCCGTTCCACTACTTCATGGATTCGGGCGGGCTGATGAGCTACGGGCCGACGCTGGAGGTGCGCTCGGCCGATTATGTCGATCTCATCCTCCGCGGCACCAAGGCCGGCGACCTGCCGGTGCAATCGCCGCGCAAATACGAGCTGCTGATCAACCGCACCGTCGCCAGCGCGCTCGGATTGAAGATTCCCTACACGCTGCTGGCGCGCGCCGACGAGATTCGCGAGTGAATGAACAGGTCGACCAGGGACCTTTGCGGACGCCTCCCGGACGGCTGTTCCGCAAATATCTCTACTCGATCGTCGCGCTTGCCTTTGCCGCGCTCGCCATCAACACCAGCTTCGACGTCTGGTTCTCCTATCACGAGCAGAAGCAGCTGCTCGCGGCAACCCAGCGCGAGCAGGCTGCGAGCGCGGCGATCCAGATCGGCCAGTTCATCAGCCAGATCGAGACCCAGGTCAGATGGCTGTCGCACCTGCCCCCGGAGCTTTCGACCAATGAAGACGTGCGCCTGAATGCCATCAGGCTGCTGCGCCTCTCGCCCGCGATTGCGGAATTGACCGAGCTCGATTCGAACGGCCGCGAACAGGTACGCGTGTCGCGCCGCGTCGCGGACCGGATCGGCAGCAACATCGACCAGTCCTCCTCTGCCGCCTTCCGCGGCGCCAATGAAGGCCGGGCCTATTACGGGCCGGTCTATTTCTTCGGCGACACCGAGCCCTTCATGAAGCTCGCCACGCGCGGCAGCGGCAGCTCACCCAACGTCGTCATCGCCGAGGTCAATCTGCGCTTCATCTGGGACCTCGTCGCCGGGATCAGGGTGGGCAACACCGGCAAGGCCTATGTCGTCGATCGGCTGGGTGTGCTGATTGCGCATCCCGATCTGTGGCCGGCGCTTCGCCGCAGCGATCTCTCCGGCCATCCTGACGTGCGCGCCGGGCTCGACGGAGTCGGGCCACCCTCGGGCGGGCTGATCAAGGAGGATTTTGCCGGTCAGCGCGTGCTCTCGACCTATGCGACGGTCCCCTCGCTCGGCTGGCTCGTGTTCGTCGAGCTCCCGCTCAGCGAAGCCTATGCGCCGATCTACGCCTCGATCGGACGCTCGACGTTCCTGCTGATCGTCCTGCTCGCCTCCGCCACCCTGGTGTCGCTCTGGCTCAGCCGGCGCATGGCCGTGCCGATCCAGATGCTGACCCAGGGGGCACGGCGGATCGGCAGCGGCGATCTCGGACAGCGGCTCGCCATCAAGACCGGCGACGAGCTCGAGGCGCTGGGCGACCAGTTCAACCGCATGGCCGCGCATTTGCGCGAATCCTACGCCACGCTCGAGCGCAAGGTGATCGAACGCACCTCCGAGCTCGAGAAGGCGCGCGATCACGCGCTGGCCGAGCACGACGCGGCCGAGCGGGCGCGCAGCGTCGCGGTTGCAGCCAACGAAACCAAATCGCGCTTCCTCGCCGTTGTCAGCCATGAGCTGCGCACGCCGCTCAATGGGGTCATGGGCGTGCTGCAGCTGCTCGACGACGGCCGGCTCAGCGAGGTCCAGCGCCGCCACCTCGCCACCGCGGCCGCGTCGGGCGAAACACTGATCGCGCTGGTGGACGCCATTCTGGAATATGCCCGCCTCGAGGCCAGCACTGAGGCCCTGGAGACGCGCGACTTCCGTCTCGACCAGCTGATCGAGACGGCGGCCGATCTGATGCGTCCGCAGGCGTTTGGCAAGGGTCTCTCCTTCGACCTCGCCTGCGATCCATCAATCAGCACGTCAGTCCACGGCGATCCCGTCCGTCTCAACCGAATCCTGCTCAATCTGATCGGCAACGCCATCAAGTTCACCCCGAGTGGCGGAATATCCGTGCATGCGGCGATCGAGCGGCGTGACGACCATGCATTGCTGCGCGCCGTCGTTCGCGACACCGGTATCGGCATTGCGCCCGAGATGCACGAACGGATTTTCGAGGACTTCGTGCAGGCCGACGACAGCATCGCACGGCGGTTCGGCGGCACCGGCCTCGGGCTTGCGATCGCGCGCCGACTGGCGCGGCTGATGCGCGGCGACCTGACGGTGGAGAGCACGCCGGGCAACGGCAGCGTGTTTACGCTTGTCGTCCCGCTCGGCAAGGCCGCCGGCGGCATTGCACAAGGCACGCTGCCGCCGCAATCGCGACCGCTCCGCGTGCTGCTGGTCGACGACGACCCCATCAATTGCGAGGTCGGCGAAGCTATCCTGACCAGGCTCGGCCACCGCGCCGCGATCGCAAGCAATGGTGCGGCCGCTGTCGCGCTCGCCGGAAGCCAGCCGTTCGACGTCGTCCTGATGGACCTGCACATGCCCGACATGGACGGCGTGGAGACGGCCACGCGCATCCGTCAGCTGCCCTTGCGGCCGATGCCGCGGATCATCGTCGTGACCGCCGACGCCTCGCCCAGCACCCGCCAGCGGCTCGCAAGCGCCGGGATCAGCAAGGTCGTCAGCAAGCCGATCCTGATTGGCGCGCTCCGCGAGGCGATCGAGGACGAGCCCGCGCGCGGCGCGACCGAGGCGCCGCTCGCATCAGGCGCGTTGATCGACCGGCATTTTCTCGACGACCAGAAGGCGCTGCTCGGCATCGGCCAGGTCACGAAGCTGCAACATCTGCTGAGAGAGACCAGCGAAACGCTGATCGCCGACATTGTCGCGGCGGCCGCGGCCGGCGATGCCAGGCAGCTCGCGCGATCTGCGCACCAGCTCGGCAGCGCCGCAAGCGCGCTCGGCCTGATCAGCCTGTTCGAGCGCTGCCGCGAGATCGAAGAGGCAGCGCCCTCGATGTCACCAGAGGCGTGCCGGGATGCGGCGCGCGAGCTCGCCGCGCTTCGCGACGCGTCGATCGGCGCGCTGGACAATATGCTCACGCCCCAAACCGCTCCACCAGAAAATCAATGAACAGCCGCACCTTCACCGACAGATGCCGCGTCGGCGGATAGACCGCATAGAGCGCGAGCGGCGGCGCGGAATAGTCGTCGAGCACGGTCCGCAATTCGCCCTTCCGCAGCGCCTCCGCGGCGATGAACTCGGGCAGCAGCGCGAGGCCCCTGCCCTTGATCGCAGCGTCACGCAGCACCTCGGCGTTGTTGACGCAGAGCGACCAGTCCGGCTGGATCCAGTGATCGCCATCGGCACCTGACAGCTTCCACTGATTGCCGGTGAGCAGGAAGCCGTAGGTGAGCGAGGCATGCGCGCGCAGGTCCTGCGGATGTTTTGGCGTGCCGTGACGCGCGAGATAGTCAGGCGAGGCGCAGATCATGCGCGGCACCGGCATGATCTTTCGCGCGATCAGGCTCGACGATTCCAGGTCGGCGATCCGCAGCGTCACATCGAAGCCGTCCTGGACGGGATCGAGCAGATCGTCGCTGAGCACGATCTGGAGCTGAAGCTCCGGGAACGCTTGCATGAAATCCGCGAGCACAGGCCCGAGCCGCATCGTGCCGAACGACATCGGCGCGTTGACGCGCAAGAGGCCCCGCGGCGCCGACTGGGCCTGCGTCACCGCCTGGTCGGCCGCTTCGATCTCCGAGAGGATGACGACGGCGCGCTCGAAATAGCGCTGGCCGTTCTCGGTCGGGCTGGCGTGCCGCGTGGTCCGGTTCAGGAGTTGGACGCCGAGGCTCTCCTCGAGGTCGGCGATGTATTTGCTGATCGCCGAGCGCGACAGCCGCAGCTGCCGGCCCGCCTCGGCAAAGCTGCCGCTTTCGACCACCTTCACGAAGGCGCGGAGGCTGGCGACCTTATCCAAGGGCCCGCCATTGTTTCCAAATCGTAGACATAGCCGTCATATTTGCATGGATTGTCTCCAATCCAAAGCGGAGCGATATTTCCACCCAGAGCAAGAGTGCTCCCCCTAGAGAGGAGGACGACAATGTCTGGACTGCACCATGTCACCGCGATTGCCGGCGACCCCATCCGCAATTTCGGCTTCTATACCAGGGATCTCGGCCTGCGCTTCGTCAAGAAGACGGTCAATTTCGACGATCCCGGCACCTACCATTTCTACTATGGCGACGAGACCGGCCGCCCCGGCACCATCCTGACCTTCTTCCCCTGGGCCGGCGTGTCGCAGGGCCGCCGCGGCGTCGGCGAGACCCATCAGACCGCCTTCCGCGTGCCGCAGCGCTCGCTCGGTTACTGGACGCAGCGCTTCACCGAGAAGGGCATCGCCTATGAGGCGCTGGAAAAGCGTTTTGGCGAATCCGTGCTGCCGTTCATCGATCCTGACGGCATGGCGCTCGCCCTGGTCGGCGTCCCCGGCGCCGAGAACGAGCCCGGTTGGAGCAATGGCGAGGTGCCTTCAGAGCACGCGATCCGCGGCTTCCACGGCGTGACCCTGCTGCTCGACAGCGCGGCCAAGACGGCTGCGGTGCTCACCGACGTGTTCGGCTTCAAGGAGACGGGACGCGAAGGCTCCGTGATCCGCTTCAAGGCGCCTGGCGATGCGCAAGGCAGCGTCGTCGACATCTATGAGGCCAAGGGCTTTCTGCGCGGCCATCAGGGCGGCGGCTCGGTGCACCACATCGCCTTTCGCGCGGCAGATGACGCCGAGCAGGGCAGGATGGCGCAAAAGCTCGTGAGCAATCACGGCCTGCATCCGACCGAGCAGCGCGATCGCAACTACTTCCGCTCGATCTATTTCCGCGAGCCCGGCGGTGTGCTGTTCGAGATCGCAACCGACATCCCCGGCTTCGCCGTGGACGAGCCGGTGGCGAGCCTCGGACGCGACCTGAAGCTGCCGAGCTTCCTCGAACGGCATCGCAAGCAGATCGAGGGCGTGCTGCCGAGCCTGGAAGCGACCGCATCATGACCGAGTTCATCCATCGCTTCGAGCCCGCGACCAGCGCGCACCTCCCACCCCTGCTGCTGCTGCACGGCACCGGCGGCGACGAGAACGACCTGCTCGGGCTCGGCCAGATGATCTCGCCAGGCTCGGCCCTGCTCTCGCCGCGCGGCCGCGTGCTCGAGCACGGCATGCCGCGCTTCTTCCGCCGCCTTGCCGAAGGCGTGTTCGACGAGGACGATGTGCGTCGTCGCGCGCTCGAGCTCGGCGATTTCGTCGCGGACGCTCGCAAGCGCTACGAGATCGCCGCGCCCGTCGCGGTCGGCTTCTCCAACGGCGCCAACATCGCCGCAGCGCTGTTGCTGCTGAAGCCGGACGTGCTGGCAGGCGCAGTGCTGCTGCGCGCGATGGTGCCGCTGTCGGATCCGCCCAAAGCCGAGCTCGGTGGCAAGCCGGTGCTGCTGCTATCGGGTCAGGCTGACCCGATCGTGCCCTCGAGCAATTCGGTCAGGCTTGCGGCGCTGTTGTCGGACGCAGGTGCGCGTGTCGACCACAAGGTTTTGCCGGCGGGCCATCAACTGTCGCAAGCCGACGTGACCCTCGCCCGCAACTGGATCGGCAGCGTCGAGGCGAAGGCGGCGTAACCAAACAAGCGGCGCATCGCCTTCGGACGCTGCGCCGCTTCGCCTCTCCAGGACCGCGCATCACCGAGGGCGGTTCAGAGCCGTTCGTGCAGGCTCGAATTCCAGCAGCGGATCCCGTACACAGTCTCGCCATCTCGCCCGATGGCCTTCCGCCTGGAGACGGAAATAGACGACCCGCCGGATCACTGCTGAAGTGTTTCCACCCATATTGTGGCCGAGCAAATAGTTTCCAAGAAAGAGATCGCCGGCCCGTCCCAGCACCTGTTCGGGCGCCTCCATTGGGTAGGTCGGGTGCTCGATATCGAGCAACGCGTCGGGCCCGTGCTCGCGGAGATAGGACGCAGCAACGTTGTGCGAGCCGGGCCAGACCCAGAGATTGCCCATATCTGACGCGGTTTGATCGGTCAGGAAGATGCCAGCCAGCAGGGTGAACGTTCCGGGGCGTCCGCTCGGCTCTGTGATCCTGATCCCGTCGATATGCGGCCCGCCGGGTCGATGCTTCCAGACCGGAATGTTGAGCGAGACCTGAAGTTGCTCCAGCTTGGCCAGGGCCAGTGGCGCGATCAGGCTTTGCACGATTTCCGGGGCCCTGCTCTCTTGCAGCAGAGCGACCAGGGGATCGGTGTCGGCCGGATTCTGCTCCCAATAGAAGTGGAATCCGCGACGGTCAGCCGGAGGCGGATTTTGCTCGACCAAACGGTCGATCCGTTGCATTGCCGCTTCGAGCAGCATCGCTGGAACGACGTCAGGAATAACCACGAAGCCGCGTTCTGCGAATTGACGCAGTTGGTCGTCGTTTAAGGGGGACATGACAGAGCTCTCTCTACGTGCCAGCACCTACGTCCCGTCGTGCGGGACTGCGAGGTGTGGTCGATTCGATCAGGAAGTCGCCGCTCGCAAGCACATGACGCGCGAGGACGATGCGCGCGAGGACGATCTCCAATTCCTGTCCGCAAAGGCGCGGACGAGCCGTTAGCGGCTCAGCAGGAAGAAAACCGAAGCGATGTTGAGAGTGCTGATCATCATGGGCCGAACATTATCAAAGCAGCACACCGACGCAAGCCCTCGACGCCATCTCAGGCGCTCTCACAGGGCTGCGCTTAAAGGAAAGCGCTCAACCTTGCGGCCCTGGCGCAATTCGATTTCAGCGCCCCGGCAGAGCGGATAGTCCGTCAGAACCGGGCGGATCGCCTCAAAGAGTGCGCGGGCGTTCGGGCCATAAAGGAAAAGCTGCACATTTTCCGGACCGTGCTCGTGACCGTCGAGCTCGCCCGCATCGGTCTCGTCGAGCCGGCGTTCGAGCCTGCTCTCAAGGGTGTGCAGATCGCATTGCGCGTAGACCTCGGCGGGAAGGCCGATGCCGTCCAGCGTGACGAGCACGGTGCCGCTGGTCTTGCGCTTGACGGATTGCTTGGCGGGCTTCGGAGCCGCGCGCGGCGTCGGCGGCGCCTTGGTCTGGAGCAAGGCGGCGGCGCGTGCGCGCAGCGCGCCGGCCTCGGCAGCGCGGTCCAAGGCCTCGAGCGCGTCGGCCTCGTTGCTCAGCTTTTCGGCAAGCTTCTCTCTGTTGACGTTTGGAAGCGCCTCCATGACGGCGCGGGCGCGGCCGAACCACTCCAGCGCGGCTTCCTTCTCGCCCGAATCGCGGCGGATTTCACCCTGTGTACCAAGGGCGTGTGCGAGAAACTCGCCGCCGACCGGGGTCAGGATGTCGACCGCGCGGTCGGCCTCAGTCCGGGCGCGCACGAAATCGCGTTGGCGACGATAGACATTGGCGATGTTGTTGTGCAGGTTGCCCCGCTGCGTCGTCGTCGTTTGCGGGTCGCACTCGCGCGCCTCGCGCACTTTTTCATACCAAGCGAGCGCCTCTTCGAGCCGGTTCGCCCGGCTCGCCAGCACGCCGAGGTTGAGCCATGCGGTCGCGGCCTGGTTGCTGTGATCTTTCGCGGCGAAGATGTCCGCGGCCTCGCGGAACGCCTGCGATGCGTCGTCTGGGTGGGACCTGATTGTGGCGTTGCCAAGATCGAGCAAAGCGTGAGCGAGCAGCAGGTCCGGGCCCGAGCCGCGGATCAGGTCAATCGCCTCCCGCAGCACGCCCGCCGCTTCGGCCGAGAAGCCGAGACGCACGAGGCAGCGACCGGCGCGCCAAAGTCGACCCCGCACCGCCACGGGATCACGACGGGTCAGAGTGACGGCTTGCTGGCAATAAGGCAGGGCTCGGCGATGTTCGTTACGGTCCATGAGCACGTCTGCGATCACGTCGACGCTCGCTAGCGTCCCGCTCGGTTCGCCGAGGCTCTTGAGGGCCGCCATGGCCTCGGCGGCGCGCTTTCCCATCGCCCCGGTTTGGCCGCACGCGGCGTGGCATGTTGCCGCCGCGAAATGCGCGGCGGCTTTCATTTCGCGGGCGTCGGCATCGTCGCGCGCATCGAGCTGGGTCAGGATGGCGTCGAAGACGTCGATCATCTTCGGATTGCCGGTGCGCGCTTCGCGGAGACCCAGCTCCAGCGCGGCCGCGCAATCGTCGAACATGGCATCCAAGTCCATTCCGCGCGTGCTCCTCTTCCCGGGATGGATAAGCTAGGCAACACGAGTTAGTAAGAGTTTAGCGGCTTGGCGCGAACGAGGTTAATGCGGCTCCCTGTTGCGTCGGCTCGGGGCACTTCAAGTCATCGTCCGAGGGGTATAGATAGGACTATTGTCCGCCCGGAGAACAGCAAGTGGGCCGAATAGCAAGCTTGGTAGGGATCGTCACGACTTTCACGACCATTGCGGTTGCCACTCCACTCCGGGCTCAAGCAACACCGGAAGCGTCAGCGTGCGGATATCTCTCCGGTCTGATCGATAGGGCCTCGCCATCAGGGCCGTTGTTCCTGCCAAGCTATCCGACCGTTGAAACGGGGCCTCTCCATGGTGCCGCCTACCTCTACGACAATGCGGTAGCCGCCATCGCCTTGGTCGGTTGCGGCGAGCGAGACAAGGCGTCTCGAATTGGCGCGGCGATTCTTTGGGCCATCGATAACGACCGCACCTGGCATGATGGGCGGCTCCGCAACGCATACGCCGCGGGTATGGTGGCCAGTGGCCCCGCCAAACTTCCGGGATGGTGGGACAACACGCAGAACAAGTGGTTGGAAGATCGATATCAGGTCGGCAGCGATGTCGGTAACATGGCATGGGCCATGTTGGCGTTGCTGTCGATCGACGATGTGAACACCGGCTCTCGGTTCCGCGATGGTGCGGCACGGCTCGGCACCTGGGTCGCGCAATGGGCCGACGCGCGAGGCACTGGCGGTTTCACGGGCGGTACGTTCGGGCACGAGCCGACGCCCGAGTTGCGGACATGGAAATCGACCGAACACAATACTGACCTCGCCGCCGCGTTTGGCCTTCTTGCAACCCGCACCGGCGATTTGCGCTGGCGCGATATGGCAACAGCTGCCGAGCACTTTGTCGAAACGATGTGGGATCCGGCATGCGCCTGTTTCGCCGCAGGCACCGCCGAAGACGGCGTCACGCGCAATCCGGTGTTGGCCCTTGATGCTCAGGTCTGGCCGTTAACGGCGCTATCAGGAGCGGCCAGGAAATTTGCATCGGCCATTACGACCGCCGAACGGCGAATGAGTGTCGACAAGGGCTTTTCCTACGGTGAGGACCGAGACGGTGTGTGGACCGAAGGGACCAGCCAAATGGCTCTCTTGCTGAAATTGCTCGGCAGAACCGCGGAGGCGAAATCGTTGGTCGCTGTCATCGAATCCCGGAGGTCGCCGGATGGCGGATTCTATGCCACTGATGTCCGCGCGCTGCCGACCGGGTTCATGCTGGATACCGATCCGGCCAAGCCACGACTCTATTTTCGATTGCCTCATCTTGGCGCAGCTTCGTGGGCGGCCCTGGCGGAACGTGGTTTCAATCCCTTTACGGCGACATCTGGACTTCCGTAGTCAAGACCGCGGCGCTTGTCGTCTCGGCCCTTGATTGGTTTTACGCCATTGCTCCACAAAAAAGGGCCTCGCAGCGCGAGGCCCTTTGTCTTGTCGATTCCGCGGGGCCTATCGCCGTGCACCCGCGCCGTAGAGTTCGCGCTCCCGGCCGATGTCCTCCGGAGACAACGGCGGGCTTGCGGCATCGAAATCGCTCCAGCCGGCTTTCTGCCAAGCGGAACTGCGCTCCTGAAGGTTGACGGACCTCTCATGGAGAAGGGCGTCGAGACGTACGCGGTCGTTGTCGGGCACCTTCGCTGTGACGAGCGTGCCACCGCGGCGAACGCCTTCCGCATAGCGCGAAGCGTCTTCCTTCGAGACGCCGGCTTGGGTGAGTGCGCCGACGATACCGCCCGTGGCCGCGCCAGCGGCCGCACCGGCAGCGGTAGAGGCGAGCCATCCAGCAGCAACGACCGGCCCCAGACCCGGAATGGCCAATAGGCCCAAGCCAGCGAGAAGGCCTGCCGCGCCGCCGATGCCGGCGCCGATACCGGCACCCGTGCCGGCCCCTTCGGCGCGATCGTCGACGCCGTCGCGGTCACGGTCAACCTTGCCGCGCTGGGCACCGAACCAATTGTCGGAATTGTTGGCGACGATGCTGATGTCGGAGTGTGGCACGCCGGCGCTCTCGAGCCTGGTGACGGCCCGCTCGGCATCGGAATAATTATCGTAGAGGCGAGAGATGGTGGTCGTCATGCTATCTGCTCCTTATTTCGTGGAATTGACGTTGCCCTGGAAGTCGACGCTGACGTCGGTCTTGGTGCCGCCCTTGTCGGCCTTGCCGCGCCAGACGCCTTGGTCGTCCTTCTGCAGGGAGGAGACGTTGGAATATCCCGCGTCCTCGATCCGCGATTTCGCCTGGCCCTCGGTGAAGCTGTTGCGGCCCGCGACCGGCGCATTCGAATTGTTCTTATCGGAGCTGTTGACGGCGTTGTTGCCCGGCCCGCTCTGCGCCGGCTGCGACTGAGCACCCGCGGGCGCCGACGCGAGCAGCAATAAGGTTGCGGCCAGCAAAGTTATACGTGACATCTTTTTGTCTCCTGCAAGTGATTGTGCCGGCGACAACGAGCGAGATTCGAAATGGTTGCTAGCGCGCGGAGATGCGGAGTACGCGGCACGCTGCCGCGCTGGATCAGCTTGAACGGATCCGGCAGTTATTGGCGAAAGCCATGGAATATTAAGCTGCCTAGCCACGGAGGCGGCGCGGCGGCTATTGTCCTCGACTCTTTCAGCTCGTCTCGCACGAGAGTAAGCGCATCGAAGACGCTCGCGCAGCCGCTCCGTTCCGGGGCTTGGTGCAAAAATATACACAAGCGATAAAACGGCCTCAGCTCCGGGGCTGGCGCCGAACTGAGGCCTTTTGCGTCGGTCTCACGTTATCGAGCGTTATTCGAAACGCATCAACTTGGGTGCGGACTATTTGGTTCCTCGCCAGTTTGGCCTCAGTTCATCTTGCGGCGGAAGCTGTCTGCGATTTTTCAATCGTTCCTCGATGTCCTCGCGCGGCCAAACCTAATTTCATCACGATGGCCGTGTGGCCCGCTATGAGTCACAAGGTGGCATTCCTGCGGGGAGGTCCCGTGTCACTTCAGCCGAACTGACATCCGAGCCTGCACGCCCGCTGTCCGGTGCTGCCCGTCGACAAGCGCGGGTAATCTGGAGCGCCGGTCGCCCCCGGCGGCCTAAGCCGCCACGTTCGACAGGAACCGATCCACCGACGAGCGCAGCTGCGTGGCCTGGCTGGAGAGGTCGTGCGCCGTGGCAAGGACGATGTCGGCGGTGCGATTGGCGTTGTCGGTCGCCTCCGCCGTCCCGGCGATGCTGCGCGCGACCTGCGCGGTGCCGGAGGCGGCCTGTCCGATATTCCGGGAGATCTCGCCGGCCGCCGCATTTTGCTGGCTGACCGCGGCCGCGATCCGCCCGGTGAAGCCGTCGATATCGCCGATGATCGTCGCGATGGCGCCGACATTGTCGACCGCCTCGCGCGTCGCCGATTGCACCTCGGTGATCTGGCTCGAAATCTCCTCGGTCGCCTTGGCCGTTTGCGTCGCCAGCGCCTTCACTTCCGAAGCAACCACTGCAAAACCCCTGCCCGCTTCGCCGGCGCGCGCCGCTTCGATCGTGGCATTGAGCGCGAGCAGGTTGGTCTGGCCGGCAATGGTCCTGATGAAGCCGACCACCTCGTCGATCTGCTGGGCGGCACTGGCGAGCCTGCCGATGGTCTGGTTGGCCGCCTCCGCCATGCCGGATGCGCGCTGCACGATGGCGGTCGCATCGGCCAGTTGCGACGTGATCGCCTGGACGGACTGGCCGAGCTGGCTTGCGGCTGCTGCCACGGTCTGGACGTTCGCCGACGTCTCCTTCGCCGTCGAAGCCGCCTCGTTCGATTGCGAGCCCGCATTGCGTGCGGCGGAGGCGAGGCCCTGTGCCGTGTCCGTCAGCTCGCCGGTCATGCGCGCGGTGTTGCTCATCACCTCGCTGAAGGCGGACCGGAAGGCATCGATCTCGGCTTCCAGGCGCTGGCGATGAACGGCCTGCTCTGCACTGCTCTGGTCCTTGGCCGCGATCAGCGCGTGATCGTCATCGGCGCGGGTCTTCAGGCTCGCCTGCATGAGCGCGAGCGACTTCAGCAGGCGACCGAGCTCATCGCTGCGACGCACCGCGATGTCGTCGGTGAAATTACCGGCGGCGACGCGTTCGGCAACCCGCACCGCAGCGGAGATCGGCCGGCTCATCGAGTACGAGAATGCAAGCGCGATCAGCAGCCCGATCGCGACAGTTCCGACTGCGACCGTCAGCATCGTGGTGCGGGCCGCCTCCACATCCTTCTCTGCCGCCATGCGATATTCATAGCCGTACGCCGCAACGAGCTCGACGAGATCGTCGATCGACGCCATCAGCCGGTCGCCTTGCTGGGCGAGCAGGAAGCTGGTCGGGATCTCCGTCGCGCCACCGGGCGACGGCTTCAGGATCTTGAGCGCAGCGGTCGACCAGTCCTTGAGCTCTTTTTCGGCCTTCTCGCGCGCGGCGGCAACGCTCGGCGTTGCGGCGCGCTCACGCACCACTTTCAGGTCCTCGGCACTGTCGCGGATCAGCGACTCGAACTTTGCGACGATTTCGCTGGAGCTGCCGGCGACAAGGGCGCGCTGGAGCAGCAGTCGTGCCTCGTGCAGCGCCGCGTGAGCGGAGCGCGCGTGATTGATCCCCATCAATGGGCCGTCATAGAGACGAACCACCAGGTCCCCGGAGTTGCCGATGGCGCGAATGCCGTAGAAGGCGATGCCGCAGGCCAACAGAAGCACGACACTGAAACCACCGAAAATCTTGTAACGTATGGACATCGTCAAATCTCCGGCGCTTCGATTAGAGCGTTTTCGCGCGAAGTGGGTCGCGGTTTGCGAGAAGAAAACGCTTCAAGATGAAATCCTAATCCGTGACCTTGACCATCATCTTCATGCGCGGATGAATGGCGCAGATCACCTGCACATCACCCGGCTCCTTGAACGACACGTCCGTCGAGGTGCCCGGTGCCTGCGATCCCAGATTGAACTCGTTGCCCTTGCTGGCCGACATGATGTTGTGCGGCACCGTGTCGTCGTTCAGGAAGGTGACGGCCGCACCCTTCTTGATCGTGATGCTCTCGGCGGAGAAGGCGCGGCCTTGCTGATGGACGATTTCGGTCGCGGCATAGGCGCCGACCGAAAAGCCGGCAACGATGACGCAGGTGAAGAGAGCGATTGTGCGCATGTGAGGAACCTTCGTGGGTTAGCGTGGGAGAACCGGCACGGCGGTCGGGCCGAGCTCGCTGGTCAAAGTCTTGAGGAATGCGACGAGGTCGGCCTTGTCCTGCGCGGACAGGTCGAGCGGGCGCATGAGATCGGATCGGCTGGGCCGGTCGACGCCGGCATGGTCGTAATGGTCGATGACAGCTTCCAGCGTGGGGAGCGAGCCGTCATGCATATAGGGGCCGCGACGGGTGATCTCGCGCAGGCCCGGCGTCTTGAACGCGTGCTGCATCTTGATGACGCCAGGCAGGTATTCACCGCGACCGATATCCTTGCTCGGCAACCCGATGTCCTGAAAGCCCTCGTTGGTGAAGTTCCAGCCCTCGTGGCAGGCCGCGCATTGCGCCTTGCCGTTGAACACGACGAAGCCGCGCTTGGCCTCCTCGGAGATCGCCTTCTCGTTGCCGTCGATCCAGGCGTCGAACGGAGCCCGTTCCGAAACGACCGTACGCTCATAGGTCGCGATTGCCTGCGCCAGCGTCTTCGGCTTCATGCCCTCGCCCGGAAAGGCTGCCTCGAACATCGGCTTGTATTCGGGAATGGTTGCGAGCCGCGTCATGAGCTGGTCGAGCTTCATGTTCATCTCGCCGGGCGACTGGATCGGGCCGAGCGCCTGGTCTTCAAGCGTCGGCAGACGGCCATCCCACATGTAGATCGCGCTCCAGGCCGCGTTGACAACCGTCGGCGAACGACGGCCGAGCTTGGCCATGCCGTGACCGACACCGACCGCAAGCCCGTCACCCCAGCCGAAACCCGGGCTATGGCAGCTCGCGCAGGACTGCGCTGACGTCACCGAGAGACGCGTGTCGAAATAGAGCTTCTTGCCGAGAGCCGCCTTCTCGGGCGTGAACGGATTGTCCTTGGGAAACGGGATCGTCGCGGGCCGGCGATACAGCGCCTTGAGCGCATCGACACCACCGGGCCCCTTTTGCGTGATCTCGACCTTCCGGCTTTCGCCGACCACGGCGGCGCCAAAACCGATGCTCGCGGAACCGAGAACGGCGAGTGCGGCGGATGCGATCGTCGCAACGAGCAGCCGCGAGCGATAGATGCCCTGCATCGGCATGCGAATGTCCCCCCAGCAAAAGTGTCATTTGCGACGCCGCAAAAAACTTGAAGCAACGCGCGATCAGTATCGTGATTAAAATAGCGGCAATTCGTTAAGCAGATCGTACCGGGCACATTGTTCCGCTATCGATTTTCGAAATTTCAGCAATCGCAAAGTGCGGGAAGAATCGGCAATCAACGACGAGTTGCGCTCCGGCCAACAAATGTTAGTGGCGAGGTGATCGCGACCAACATTTGTTTGGTCGATCACGCAGTTCTGAATTTCCGATTATGGCATTATGCCGGTGTTTTGCCCGACGGAGCAAGCGATTTCGTCAAGTCAGAAATTTTGTCAGGCCCTTCCAGCCCATCGCTACGGTGCATGGGGTTGTTTTCAGATTATGTTTCGGGGAGGCCAAACGAATGGCCTCTTCCCGGTGGGGAAGAGGCCATTACAGACGCGACAGTTTCGACTGATGACGCGGTCCCTACTCCCAGGACCAGGCCGAGAAGTCGTTCTCGAACTGCGGAACTTCCTTCCAGACGCCTTTCAGCTTCTTGTTGATGACCGTCGGCCATTGCGGCTGGAACAGGAAGCCGGCCACGGCGTCGGTCGCCAGCATCTTCTGGGCATCGCCGAGCAGCTTGGCGCGGCCGGCTTCGTCAGGCGTCGAGACGATCTGCTTGTAGAGCGCGTTGAAGGCCTCGTTGTTGTAGCCGAGATAGTAGTCCGGCTCGGTGAGCTTGACGAGGTCGAACGGCTCGACATGACTGACGATGGTGAGGTCGTAATTGTGCGGACCGTTGGGTGCGAACACCTGCGACAGCCACTGCGCCCATTCGACGTTCTCGATCTTGGCGGTGATGCCGACCCTGGCGAGCTGGGCCGCCAGGATCTCGCCGCCCTGCCGCGCGTAAGGCGGCGGCGGCAGCTTCAGGCTGATCTCGAGCGGCGTGGTGACGCCGGCCTCCGTCAGCAGCTTCTTGGCCTTCTCGGGGTCGTAGGGGTTGATGCCCGTCGTGTCGACGTAGCCGAGCGAACCCGGCGTGTAGAAGCTGCCGATCGGCGTACCGAAACCTTCGACGGCGCCGTCGATCAATGCCTTGCGGTCGATGGCGGCGAGGATGGCCCGGCGCACCCTGACGTCGTCGAGCGGCTTCTTCTTCTCATTGATGGCGACAATGGTCTTGGCCTTGGAGCCGCCGACCAGCACGGTGAAGCGCGGGTCGTTCTTGAACTGCGCGACGCCGCGGGTGGTGACGCGCGGAAACGCATCGACGTCGCCGGACAGCAGCGCCGCGATCTGCGCCGCGGGATCGCCGATGAAGCGGATCGTCACCTTGGACAGCTTGATCGCGGAGGCGTTGCGATAGTCGGGCCATTTGTTCAGCGTGAGCGAGGAGCCCTTGACCCAGCCGCCCAGCTGATACGGCCCGGTGCCGACCGGCTGCGTCACGTTGGTCGGCGCGCTCTTCGGCTCGACGATGGAGCCGCTTGCCTGGCCCAGCAGGAACGGCAGGTTCGGCTCGGGATATTTCAGCGTAAGCACGATCGTGTCGGCATCGGGCGCATCGACCTTCTCGAACGCCTGGAACAGGCTCTTGTCCTTGTTGGTGCTGTTCGCGGCCGCGTTGCGCTCGTAGGAGAATTTCACCGCGGCGGAATCGAAGGCTTCGCCGTTCTGGAATTTGACGCCCTTGCGCAGCTTGAACGTGTAGGTCTTCAGGTCAGGCGATGCGGTCCAGCTCTCGGCGAGCAGCGGCGAGACCGAGCCGTCCTCGTTGATCTTGGTCAGGGTCTCATAGATGTTGTAGAGCGTGACCTCCGCGATCGCGGCGGCGGCCGCGTTGGTCGGGTCGAGCCCCGGCGGCTCCAGCGTCATGCCCATGACGACGCTGTCCTTCTTGCTCTGCGCCAGCACCGGCAGCGGCGCCGCGGCCAATGCGGCGGCAAAAGCGACGATCGTAAGCTTCTTCAACATGCCCAACTCCCCGGCCTTCTTCTGTCCTTCTGAGACTACGCCAATTCCGCAGCCGACACTAACCTTCCCGGGCGGCCTGCGGCAATGCCATCACGGCCTCCGCCTTGTGGCAGGCGGCGAGATGTCCCTCGCCCACCCTGCGTAGCAAGGGCGGAACCTCGCGGCAATGCTGGTCGGCGAGCGGACAGCGCGCCACGTAG